>DATJLU010000220.1:0-44347 GCA_035509275.1 Allostellaceae bacterium
CGCGTGCGCCGGCTGCTGGCGGCGTTGGGCGAGCCGCAGGAGCGGCTGCCGCCGGTGATCCACGTCGCCGGCACCAACGGCAAAGGCTCGACCATCGCCTTCCTGCGCGCCATGCTCGAAGCCGCCGGCTTTCGCGTCCACGCCTTCACCAAGCCGCATCTGCTGCGCTTCAACGAGCGCATCCGCGTCGCCGGCGCGCTGATCGGCGAGGCGGAGCTGGCGGCGCTGCTCGAGGAATGCGAGCGCGCCAATGCCGGCGCATCGATCACCTATTTCGAGATTACCACCGCCGCGGCGTTCCTCGCCTTCGCCCGGCATCCCGCCGACATCCTGCTGCTCGAAACCGGGCTCGGCGGGCGGTTCGACGCGACCAACGTGATCGCACACCCGGCGGTTACGGCGATCACGCCGATCTCGCTCGACCATCAGCATTTCCTCGGCGACACGGTGGCGGCGATCGCCGGCGAGAAGGCCGGCATTCTGAAGCCGGGCCGCCCGGCGGTGCTGGCGCCGCAACCGGTCGAAGCGGGCGACGTGCTCACGGCGCGCGCCGCTTCCTTGGCAGCGCCGCTCTTTGCCGCCGAAGCGGATTGGCGCGTCAGCGCAACCCCCATGGGCCTGCGCTATGCAGGGCGGCGCTGGCAAACACTCGATCTACCGCGACCCGGTCTTCTCGGGCCGCATCAATACGTCAATGCCGGCACGGCGCTCGCTTGTCTCGATCGGCTCGAGGGTTTCGCAATCGGCGAAGCGGCTCTGGCGCAAGGCCTCGCGCGGGTGGAGTGGCCGGCGCGGCTGCAGCGCCTGGCGCAAGGAAAGCTGGCCGCAGGCTTGGCGCCAGGCGCCGAGCTCTGGCTCGATGGCGGCCACAATGCCGGTGGCGGCACGGCGCTGGCCGCCATGGCGCAGGAGTGGCGCGACCGACCGCTGCACCTCGTCTTCGGCATGCTCAACAGCCACGATGCCGAGGCGTTTCTGGCGCCGCTGGCGCCCTTCGCCGCATCGCTCTCGGCGATCGCGATTCCGGGCGAGCCCAACGCGCTCGCCGCCGAGGAAGCGGCGCAAGCGGCGCGCAATGTCGGCATCGCCGCCGCGCCTTGCCCCGGCCTTGCCGACGCCATCGCCCGCGCCGCCGCCTTCGGCGCGGGGCGCATTCTCATCTGCGGATCGCTCTATCTCGCCGGCCGCGTGCTGGCCGAAAACGCGCAGCCGATTTAGGCGGGCACTGTCATTACAGGTTCGACTGCACCCATTCGACCAGCTTGGTCTTCGGCAGCTGGCCGATCTTGGTCGCCGCCACTTGGCCGTTCTTGAAAAGCAGCAAGGTCGGAATGCCGCGGATGCCGTATTTCATCGGCGTCTGCGGGTTCTCGTCGATATTGATCTTCGCCACCGTCAGCTTGCCCTGCAGATCCGTGGCGATCTCTTCGAGCGCGGGCGCGATCGCTTTGCATGGCCCACACCATTCCGCCCAGAAGTCGACGAGCACCGGCTTTGACGCGCGCAGTACATCGGCTTCGAAGGAGGAATCGGTGACCTTGGTGGTGCTCATTGGGCCTCTCCTGCAGGGCGGTGTAGGAGATTAGGGGACGGCCGAAATGAGCGTCAAGGCGCGCCCCCCGCCGGCGGCGCAAGGCTGCTCGGCGGTGGGCGCGGCTTCTCAGGAAAGCCGCGGCTGCGTCGTTTTGTAGCTCGAGCGCTGCTGCATCATCTCCCACCACGACGCGAGTCGCGCATGCTCCGCCAGCAAGGGCGCCTCGGGTGTCAACGCCAGGTAGAACAGCACCGGCGCCAAATAGAGATCGGCGAGGCTCAGATGGTCGCCGGCGAGGAATTTGCCGCTGCCCTTGATGCGGTCGAACTCGCCGAGGCAAAGCTTCGCCCTGGGAATCGCGGCGGCGATCACCGCGGGGTCACAGCCGCCGATGAGCTGCGGCAGCAGCCGGTGCAGCACGATGCGGCGGATGATCGCGTCATAGCCGTAATAATCGATGATGCTGATGATCTGATTCATGCGCGCCCGGTCGCGCGCATCCTCGGGCGTGAGCGTCGCGCCCGGCCAGACCTGGTCGATGTAGCGGATGATGGCGCCGGTCTCGTAGAACTTGAACCCGTCATGCTCGAAGCTCGGCACCGTGCCGAAGGGATTGCGCGCGAGATGTGCCGGCGATTTGACCTCGCCGCGCACGACGCTGACATCGACGAGCTCGTAGGGTGCCGGCTTTTCCTCGAACGCCAAGCGCGCGGTGCGCACATAGGTGCTCATTTCCGTGCCGTAGATGATCGGTGTCGCCATGAGCCGCCTCCCCGGAATTTGATGGCCCGCGCATTCGACGCCGCGCGGCGCGGCTTGGCAACCAACGATTCGGTGAACAGCCCCGCGCGCTCAGGGCGCGTGGCGGTCAAGCAGCGCGGCGCTAACCGGCATCAGCCGCGGGCCTTCGGTCCACAGCAGGGCGCAGCGCACGGCGCGGCCGGGATAGATCGCGGCGATGGCGGCGCGATAGGCGGCGAGCTGCTCGAGATAGGCGCCCGGCACCGCCGATTCATCCTTGGGCGGCGGCCGCAGCGTTTTGTAGTCGACGATCATCACCGCATCCTCGGTGACCACCAGCCGGTCGATCTGGCCGGCGAGCGCCTTGCCGGCGATGAGGGCCACCACCGGCACCTCTGCCTCAGAGCCCGGCGCGAAGAGCGGCGCGAACTCGGCATGATCGAGCACGGCAAGGGTTTCCGCGGCGAGCTCCGCCTGCCGCTCGGCGCCGAGTCCATGCGCGGGCAGCGCCAGGAAGCGCCGCGCCGCCGCTGCGCGCGCTTCCGGCGCGAGCTGCGGCAAGCTCTGCAGCAGGCGATGCACCAGCCGGCCGCGCAGCAGCCCCTCCCCCGCTTCGGCGCCCAGCGGCGAGCGCGCCGCCGGATCCTGTGTCACCGGCCGCGACGGCGCCAGCGGCCGCGGCGGGCTCGGCTCCGGCTTCGGCGGCACGAAGGCCCAATCCGGCAGCGGCTCGGCACGCTCGCCAGCCAAGGTCACGCGCTCGCGGCGATCCGGTGTCGCGCGCTGCTCCGTCACGAGGCGCCAGCCCCTGCCGCGCCAGGCTTCGGCGCCGAGATCGATCTCGACCGCTTCGGCGCCGGGCGCGGTGGCGAGACCGCGCTCCACAAGGTGGTACCAGCAGTGATCGGCGGGCTTCTGCCGGTTGCGCCAGCCGCAGATGTAAAGCCGGTCTTCGGCCCGCGTCATGGCGACATAGAGCAGGCGGCGATATTCCGCCTCGCGCCGCGCTTTCGCTTCGTCCAGCAAGCGCCCGGACAGCGGCGCGACACAGTCGCGATGCGCGCGCCAAAGCGGCAATCCTGCTTCAGTCCAGAGCAGCGGCAATTTCTGCTGCGGCACTTGCAGCGTGTCGGGCAGAAACACGATCGGCGCCTGCAGCCCCTTGGCGCCGTGCACGGTGAAGACGCGCACCTCGTTGCGGCCGCGCTGCTCGAGGTCGCGCTTCACCTCGGCCTCGCCGGTGACGAACCAATGCAGAAAGCCCTGCAGCGACGGCCCATGCATGCGCTCATAAGCGAGCGCCAGCGACAGAAACTCGTCGAGCGCGTCGAGCGCCTCGTCGCCCAGCCGCGCCGCCAGCGCGCGCCGGCCGCCGCGCGCCCCCAGCACCTCGGCGAACAGCTCGTAGGGCGGCGCGAAATCGGCCCGCGCCAGCAGCTCGCTCAACTGGCGCGCCGCCGTGGCGAAGATGAGATGCTCGCCGGCGCGACGCTGCAGCTCGCTCCAGAGCGTGCCCCGACGCGGATAGGCGAGCGCGAAGAGCTGCTCCTCGTCGAGGCCGCAAAGCGGCCCTTTCAGCACGGTCGCAAGGGTCAGATCATCCTCAGGCAGCAGCAGGAACTGGCCCAGCGCGATCATGTCCTGCACCGCGAGCTGATCGGTCAGCAGCAAGCGGTCGACGCCGGCTACCGCGACGCCCTGCTGCGTCATCGCGCGCACCAGCTCGGTGACGAAAGGCCCGCGCCGGCGCACCAGCACCATGACATCGCCGGGCCGCACCGGCCGGTCGCGCGCCGGCAGCCTTTCGCCGCGCTCCAGCCAGCGGCGCAGGGTGCCGGCGATCGCCTGCGCCAGCCGCGTCTCCGGCGCGCGCAGCCGGCGCTGCTCGAGCGGCAGCTCCCAGGGTTGCGCCTCCGCCGCGGCATCGGGCTCGACCGGCGGCCAGAGCTCGACCAGCCCGGCATGGCCGGCGCGGAACGGCGTGTGGTGGATGCGCGCGCCGTCGAGCGCGACGCCTGCTTGCGCCTCGGCATGGGCGAAGACGGCATCGACCGCGGTCAGCACCGCATCGGTCGAGCGGAAGGAAATGTCGAGATCGACGACGCGCCAATGCTGCTCCGCCGCCGCGACGCGCGCGGCGAAATGCTCGCGCATACGCAGGAAGGCGGCGGGATCGGCGCGCTGAAAACTGTAGATCGACTGCTTGGCATCGCCGACAGCGAAGACGGTGCGGCGGTCGACGCGCGCGCCTTCGCCGGCGAAGAACTCATCGGCGAGGGTCTGCACGACTTGCCACTGATCGGGATTGGTGTCCTGCGCCTCGTCGATGAGGATGTGGTCGAGCCCGCCATCGAGCTTGAACAGCACCCAAGGCGCGACGCCGGGGCGCAGCAACAGGCCGCGGCTTTTCAGCACGAGATCGTCATAGTCGAGCAGCGCGCGCGCTTCCTTGTGCCGCTCGTAAGCGGCGAGCACGGCGCCGCCGAGCTTGGCCAGCGCCGCCGTCGCGGCCGCGAGCGCCGCAGCGCCGCGCGCCGCCTTGACGGCCGCTAGGCGCTCGGCTTCGACCGCCAGCGCTTCGGCCGAGGCCGGCGCCTTGGCGGCGAGCTTCTTGGTCATGAGCTCGGCGCGGCGGCCGCCTTCCTGCGTGAAGAAGGCCAGGAGATAATCGTCGAACGTCTCCGCGCGCAGCGCCGGCGATGCCAGCCAGTCGTCGATGCGCCGCCCGGCATCCTGGTCGCGCTTGCCACTTTGCAGCATCAGCGCTGCCGCTGTGCGCAGCGCCGCTTCGTCGATCTCGGGAGCGACGCAAGCAGCCGCAATGATGCCGTGCTCGCTGGCGCCCGGCGGCACGTCGAGCGCCGCGGCCAGCGCTGCGGCAAAGGCGTCTTCGCCGTCCTCGAGCGCCCGCGCCAGACGCGCGCGCTCCAACGCCAGCGCGCTCATCAGCGCGTCGAAGCCCTGCTCGGAAACATGGCGCGTCACCTCGGCAAGCGCCGCGCCGAGCCCCGCCGCATCCTCGCGCGCCGCAGCCAAGACGGTTTCGCGCGCGTCGGCCAGCGCCTCGGCGGCGCTGCGTTCGTCCATCACCTCGAAATGCGGCGCGACGCCGGCCTCGATCGGAAAGCGCCGCAGCAGCGACTGGCAGAATGCGTGAATCGTCTCGATCCGCATGCCGCCGGGCGCGTCGAGTACGCGGGCGAAGAGCCGGCGCGCTCGGGTCAGCGCCGCTTCGTCCGGCATCGCGCCAGTGAGCGCCCGGAGCTCCTCGGCGAGCGCGCCGTCGCCGAGCGTCGTCCAACCGCTCAAGCGCTCGTTGAGCCGGTTCGCCATCTCGGCGGCGGCGGCTTTGGTGAAGGTGAGGCAAAGGATGCGCGTCGGCTCGCTGCCGGCGAGCATCAGCGCCAGCACGCGATCGGTGAGCACCTTGGTCTTGCCGGTGCCGGCCGAGGCGGCGACCCAGACCGAGGCGGCGACATCGGCGGCCTGTTGCTGGCGCTTGCCGGGATCGGGCGCGCTCATTCGCCGTTCTCGCCCATCACCGACCATTCATTGACGCGCGCGAGATGGACATAGTCGGAGTAGCGCGGCGCGCGCTCCGGCCGCGGCCGCGCGCGATAGGGGGTCGCGGGATCGTCGAAGCCGGCGACGAGATCCCTAAGCCCGGCCAGCGCCGCCGCAATGAGCGTGCGGGGATCATCGCCATTTCCCGGTGCCGTCACCTCGCCCGGCGGGTCGCCGCCGGAGAGGCGCCAATATTCGAGCGCGGTCACCGCGGCGGGCGCAATGCCGTCGAAGCCGCCGGCCTCGGCAATCGCCGCTTCGAGCGGCAGCTGCGGCGAGAAGCCAAGCTCGACATCTTCCGGGCGCGGCACCGCGCCGGTTTTGTAATCGACCAGCACGAGCCCGCCGGCCGCGTCGCGGTCGATGCGGTCGGCCTTGGCGGTGAGCGTGAACGCGCCCGCCGGGGCGTTCAGCTCCAGCCGGCCCGACAGCTCGCTGCGGAGCAGCGCGACATGGCGCCGGCGCTCCTGCTCTTCGGCAATGAACCAGCGCGCAATGCGCTCGAAGCGCGGCCACCAGAAGGCACGCAAGCCCGGCCGTTCGAGCGCGCTGCCGAAGGCGGCGATGCCATGGGCGAGGAGGTGCGCCTCGGCATCTTGCGGCAGCGTGTCGGGAAACGCCTTCAAAAAGGCATCGAGTGCGGCGTGGATCGCTTCGCCGCGTTCGGCCGCACCGGGATCGGCATCGAGGGGATCGAGCGCGGCGAGGCGCAGGATCTTCTGCGCGTAGATGGCGTAGGGATCGCGCATCCAGGTCTCGATCTGCGTCACCGAGAGGCGGCGCGGCCGCGCCGCGACCGGCGGGCGCGGCTCCGGCGGCGGCAAGAGAATGCGGCGCGCCGGCCGGTCGAGGCGCGCGGGCCAGGCAAGCGGCGCCGCCTTGCCGGCCAGGCGGCCCTCCCATCCCGCGGCGCGCAGCACCGTGTCGAGCCGGAGCAGCCAGCGCGACGGCACGGTGGGCGCGCCTTCGACGCGCAGCGCGCGCGTCATTACCACCTCGCTCGCGCCCAGCGCCTGGGCGAAATCATGCGCGGCGACGCCGATGCGCCGCTCCGGTGGCGGCAGGCCGAAGGCGCGGCGCATCGGCCGCGACAGCCACGGATCGCTTTCCACCGCCGGCGGCCAAACGCCCTCGTTGAGCCCGCCGAGAATGACGAGATCGGCCTGCTGCAGCCGCGCTTCGAGCAAGCCCCAGATGGCAAGACGCGGATGCCGGCCATAGCGCGGCCGCACCACGGGCCCGGCGATCAGCGCGTCGAACAGCGCGCGGTAATCGCGCCCGTCGAGCGGCGGCAAGGCGTCGGCATGGCGCAGCAGCTCGGCGAGAAACTCGGCAGCGGCCTCGCCCGCTTCGCCGCGCCAGAGCCGCTCCGCGCCGCTTTCCTCATCGCTCGCCGCCAGCGCTTCTGCGGCAGCGACATGCGCCGCGACCAACGCGCCGGCGCTGCGCTCGCCTCCCGCCATTGCCGCAAGCAACGGCGCGAGCGCCGTCTCCAACCCGGCGACGAAGCGCTCGAGCGCGCCCTCTTGCGGCAGCACCGCGCGCAAGCCGGCAAAGCCGGGCGCTGGCCGCGGGCCGCGCAGCGCCGCCATTTCGAGCTGCCGCACCAGCGCGCGAAACGCCTCGGGTGCGCGGCCGCCGGCAGCGAGCGGATGCTTCAGCGCCGCCAGTAGCGGCAGCGGCGCCAAGGCTTCAACGGCGAGATCGAGGAGCAGGCGCAGGAACACGCCCGGCGGCGTCTTGTCGAGCGGCACGCCCGCAGAATCGTCGATCTCGATATTCCAGCGCCGCAGCTCCGATGCGACGCGGCGCGCCAAGCCGCGATCCGGCGTCACAAGCGCGGCGGTGCGGCCGTCATCCTCCAGCGCCTGGCGCAGCAGCAGCGCGATCGCCACCGCCTCTTCTTGCGGCCCGGCGCAATCAAGCCGCATGACGCCGTCCAGTGCCGCGGCATCGATATCGGCAATCTTGCGCCAGCGCTCGCTCTCCGTCGCCGGCCGCAGCGCTTCGGCGACGAGACGCTGCCGCGCGCGACGATCCCCGGCCGGCGCCAGCGGTGATGGCCAGTCCCGCACCTGCGCCGGCTCGGCTTCGAGCCGCGCCAGCAGCCGCGCCAGGAGATGTTGGGGATGCGCGGCATCGGCGGCGATCCGCTGCCAGCTCTCGGCATCGAGCGCGCGGTCGAGTCCAGGCAGCACCACGCTCCCCTGCGGCAAGCGCGCCACGACCGCGAGCAGATCGGCGACGGCGGCGACGCCGCCGGTGAGGCCGGCGGCGATGACGGGATCCGGCGGCGGGTTCCGGCGCCAGGCCTCGGCTTGCGCCGCCAGCACCGCGTTCCGCCGCGCCGCCGGGTCGAGGCAGCCGGTCGCGGCGAGAATGCGCGGCCAGTGCTCGGTGACGATGGCGAGAAAGTCGAGCACCTGTTGCCAATGTTCCGCGTGATGGGCCGGCACCAGCTCGGCAAGCCGCGCGAAATCGCCGCCTTCGGTCTCGACCTCATCGAGGAAGCGCGCCAGCGCCAGTGCCAGCGGCGCCGCCTGGCCGGGGGTGAGCGGACCGCTGCCGCGGGCGCGGCCCCAAGCGAGCACCAGCTTCGTCAGCAGCAGATGCCGCTGCAGCTCCGGTATCGCCGGCGGCAGCTCGACACTGCCGGGCGCCGCGCCTTCATCGGCGAGAAACGCCAGCTCCTCGGCATCGACATCGCCCACCGGCACGAGCCGCGGCAGCAACAGCGCCTTGCCCTCGCTGTGCCGCAGAAACGCTTCCGACAGCGCCCGCGCCGCGCGCCGCGTCGGCAGCAGGATTGTGTAGCGCGCCAGCGCCAGCGGATCGCCGCCGCTCTCCGCCCGGAGCCCTGCGACGAGCGCGTCGAGAAAGGGGAGATGCGCGGCAATGGTGAGGAGGCGCATTGAGATCAAGTTCTCAGTCGTCAGTCGTCAGTCAAGCTGGCAGCTATCAGCTGACAGCTGTCAGCTATTGCCTACCGCTCCGTGCGGTGCATTGCGAGGCGGGCTTCGGCGAGGGCGAGGCCTTTGGGGGTCCCGATGTGGTACCACTCGCCGTCATGGACGAGGGCGACGAGCCGCTCGGCGGCGATCGCACGGTCGTAGAGCGGGTTGAGCGAGAACTTGCCGGGGCTCGTCCCCTCGAACAGCCGCTTCGACAAAAGCTGCACGCCGGCGAAGAGATGCGGCGCCACTTCGCGCTCGCGCCGGCGGCGGATGCGGCCCAAGGGATCGATGATGAAATCGCCCGGCCCCTCATAGCCGAGCGCCGTCACCGTCCGCTGCAGCAACAGCACCGCGTCGTGGCGCGCGGGATCGAAGGCGCGGGCGAGGCGCAGGAGCGCCGGCACCATGCCGTCGAGCCAGAAGATGTCGGAATTGACCACGTAGAAAAACTCGTCGAGCAGCGGCAGCGCGTTCAGCACGCCGCCGCCGGTCTCGAGCAGCGCATCCTCGCGCGACAGGGTGATGGCGGGTGAGGATCGCGCCGCCAGGTGCTGCGCGACCATGTCGGCGAGGTAATGCGCGTTGACCACGATGCGCGCGCAGCCCGCCGCTTCGAGCCGGTCGATGGCGTGATCGAGCAGCGTGCGCCCGGCGAGCGGGATTAGCGGCTTCGGCAGGCGGTCGGTGAGCGGCCGCATGCGCAGCCCCAGCCCGGCCGCGAGCACCATGCCGGTTTCCGGCGCGGGGGTCATGCGGACGAAAGCCCGGCAGGGATGCGGCGCCGCTCCGCCGGGATGTGGCGGTCGAGCCAGGCCGCGACCGGCGCCAGCGCGGGGTGGCGCAGATCCTGCTCGACGAGGCGCCAGACGCGCGGGATGTGCGGCAGATAGTGCGGCTTGCCGTCGCGCACGCAGAGGCGGGTGAAGATGCCGATGATCTTGCAATTGCGCTGCGCCCCCATCACGGCGTAGGAGGCGGCAAAAGCGTCGCGGTCGAGCGCCGGAAATTCGGCGAGGTAGCGCGCCCGCATCGCCGCCGCGAGCTCCGCCGGCACGTCGCGGCGCGCATCCTCGAGCAGCGAGACGAGATCGTAGCTGACCGGGCCGAGCACCGCGTCCTGAAAATCGAGCAAGCCGCAGCGCGCAACCCCGCCGCGGCGTTCGAGCAGCATCAGATTGTCGACATGGTAGTCGCGCAGCACCAGGCTCGACGGCACGGCGCGCGCCACCGGCAGCAGCGCGCGCCAGAGCGCGAGATATTCCTCGCGCAGCGCCACTTCCGTCGGCCGGCCGGTGATCGCCGGCAAGTACCAGTCGACGAGCAGCGCCGCTTCGGTCAGCAGCCGCTGATCGTCATAGGGCGGCAGCTCCGGCGCGGCGGCGGGATCGAAAGCGCGATGCAGGGCGACGAGCAGATCGATGGCAAGCGCATAGAGCGCCACCTCGTCCGCGCCCTGCGCGAGGAGGCGCGTATAGGTGGCGTCGCCGAAATCCTCGAGCAGAAGCAGCCCCGCAGCGATGTCCTCGGCGAGAATCGCCGGTGCGCTGAGGCCGATGCCGGAGAGCAGCCGCGCGATCATGAGAAACGGGCGCACATCCTCCTGCGGCGGCGGCGCGTCCATCAGCACGGCGCGCCCGCCCGCCCGCTCGAGCCGGTCGTAGCGGCGGAAGGAGGCGTCGCCGGCAAGCTTGCGCCGCGCCGCATCGCCCCAGCCGGAAGCGGCGAGGAACGCCGCGATCAGCGCGGCGCGCTCAGCCATAGAAAACACCATCGAGACGAGACGCCCAGCCCGGCGTCGCGCTGAGCCGGGCGACGCGGGCGGAGGGCGTAGCGCCTTCGGCCAAGGCCAGCAGCAGACGCTCCGCGGGGAGCAAAGGGCCGAGCCGCTCCGGCCATTCGATGAGGCTCACGCCGTCGCTCCACGCCTCCTCGATGCCGAGCTCCCAGGCCTCTTCGGCCGCGTTGAGGCGGTAGAGGTCGAAATGCCATACGGCAGGCCGATCGGCGAAGGCATAGATTTCGACCAGGGTGAAGGTCGGGCTCGGCACCTCCTCGGCGCCGCCGCCATAAGCGCGGATGAAGGCACGGGCGAAGCTGGTCTTGCCGCTGCCGAGCGGACCCTGCAGGCCGATCACGTCGCCCCGCCGCACATGCAAGGCAAGCCGCGCGGCAAGGCCGGCGGTGGCGGACTCGTCCGGCAAATCAAGGACCCAAGCGCGCGCTTCGTTCACCGCCGCCGTTTTATCCCGTCCGGGCGAGGTCCCGCAACTCTTCAGACCGGCTCGACCCAACCGCTGGCGGCGGAGCGGAAGATCGCTTCGAGCGCCGCGATATTGGCGATCATTTCGCTCTGCGGGACGGGATAGGGAGCGCGACCTTCCGCCGCATCGGCGAAGGCTTCGAGATTGGCGCGCACGGCCGACGCGGCAGGGTAATCGTGGCTCTCCGGCGTGCCGCCGCGCCGGCAGCGCGTCAGCGCCCAGCCCTCCGGCGCCTCCGGATGCGCCTTGTCGCGCACCTCGACCCAGCCCTCATTGCCATAGACCGCGAAGCGCCCGGCAAAGGGCGTCGCCAGGATCGCCGAGAGCAGCAGGTTGGGGCCGGATTTGAAGGTGACGAGCGCGCCCAGCGTGTCGCCATTGGCGAGGTTGCTGCCGAGGCGGCGCACGCTGACGAAGACCCGATCGGCGGGGCCAAGCAGCGACACGGCGAGATCGAGCTGATGGATGCCGGTGGCAGTCATCGGCCCGGCCGGCGCCTCGCGTTCGCTCAGCCGCCAATTTGCCGGCGGCAGGCTCAGGAACTTGTCCTGGCTGAAGCTCGCTTCGATCTGCAACAAGGTACCGAGCTCGCCCGATTGGGCGAGGCGCTTCACCTCCTGCATCGGCGGCTCGAAGCGGCGCTCGTGACCGACGGCGAGAACGACGCCGGCCTCGTTGCAGCGCCGTACCGACGCCTCGGCCTCGACGCGGCTGAGCGCCAGCGGCTTCTCACAGAAGACATGCTTTCCCGCCGCGGCGGCGCGCGCGATCTGCTCGGTATGGAGGGTGTGCGGCGTGCACAGGATGACGCCTTTGACCGCGGGATCGGCGAGCGCATCGCCAAGCTCGAGCGAGGTCGGAAGGCCGCGCTCCGCCGCCCAGCGCAGCGCCCGCGAATCGGCGTCGACGGCACGGCAGACGCGCAGCTTGCGGCTCTCCTGCAGAGTGCCGGTGATGATCCTCCCCCACCAGCCCAGTCCGATGACGGCGACGTCGAGCATCCGCGATCCTTCCTTCCCCCTCACCCTCCCGTCGCTTCGCGACGGGCCCCTCCCTCTCCCACAAGGGGAGAGGGGATACTTCCAACGCGCTCGGTGCGCTCCCTCTCCCCTTGCGGGAGAGGGTCGGGGTGAGGGGGAGGATAGCACGCAGATCCGATTTGCACCCCGTCGCGTCCGCCGCCATGGTAGCGCCGGTGGCAGCCAGGACGGGATGATGGCGGGGGAAGTGCAGCGGGGCGATGTGGCGATCATCGGCGCCGGACCGGTGGGGCTGTTCGCCGTTTTCGAATGCGGCATGCTGAAGCTCGGCTGCCATGTCATCGACGCGCTCGACATGCTCGGCGGGCAATGCGCTGCGCTCTATCCGGAAAAGCCGATCTACGACATTCCCGGCTATCCCGTGATCGATGCCGCCATGCTCATCGACAAGCTTGCCGAGCAGGCGGCGCCGTTTCATCCGCATTACCACCTGGCGCAGCAGGTGGAGCGGCTGGCGCCGTTGCCGCAAGGCGGCTTCCGGCTCGAGACCTCGCTCGGCACCGCGATCGAAGCGCGCGCGGTGCTGATCGCCGCCGGCGTCGGCGCGTTCGGGCCGAACCGCCCGCCGCTCCCGGGCATCGAAGCCTTCGAAGGCAAGAGCGTCTTCTACCTGGTGCGGCGGCGCGAGGATTTCCGCGGCAAGCGCGTCGTCATCGCCGGCGGCGGCGACAGCGCCGTCGACTGGGCGATCTCGCTCGCGGAAGTCGCGGCCAAGGTCATGGTGGTGCATCGCCGGCCGAAATTCCGCGCCGCGCCGGAATCGGCGGCGCGGCTCGAGCGGCTCGCGGCAGAAGGCCGGATCGAGCTGGTGATCCCCTATCAGCTCCACGCGCTCGACGGCAAGCACGGCCGCATCGAGGCGGTGATCGTCGCCGATCTCGATGGCGGCACGCGGCGGCTCGCCGCCGATGCGCTGCTCCCCTTCTTCGGGTTGTCGATGAATCTCGGCCCGATCGCCGAATGGGGGCTGCAACTCGACCGCAACCACATCGCCGTCGATCCCGCTACCTGCCGCACCTCGGCACCCGGCATCTTCGCCATCGGCGACATCGCCACATATCCCGGCAAACTCAAGCTGATACTCTCGGGCTTCGCCGAAGCGGCGATGGCGGCGCAAGCGATCTTCCCGCTGGTCCATCCCGGCGAAGCGCTGCATTTCGAGTATTCGACGACGAAAGGTGTCCCTGGACGATAGCAAGGAGGAAGCGACATCATGGCCACGCAACAGCCGACCACCGCTCGCGATAAAGTTCGCACCGTCGCGCCGAAGCTGATCGATCTGACCGAGAAGGTGCTGTTCGGCGATGTCTGGGAGCGCCCTGGACTGAAGAAGCGCGACCGCAGCCTGATCACCGTCGCGGCGCTCGTCGCCCTCAATCGCAGCGAGCAGCTGCGCGGCCATCTCGAACGTGCGCTGCAGAACGGCGTCACCAAGGACGAGATCGTCGAGCTCATCACCCACATGGCCTTCTATGCCGGCTGGCCCAACGCCATGACTTCGGCGCTGGTGGCGAAAGAGATCTTCGAGCAGCAGCGCTAGCTCAGACTGACCCTGCCGGGCGGCGCAGCCTTTCGGCGGTCGCCGCATCGGCGGGGAAGAGCGCCTCCACCGCCAGCTCCGATACGGTGACGTCGATCGGCGTGCCGAAGACGGTGACGGTGCTGACAAAGGCGAGCACGCCCGCGGGGGTGACGAGCTCGAGCGGCACCACCGGGCTCGGCGGCGCGCGCTCGGGCGCGAATCGTCGCGACAGCGGCGGCTGGCGATAGCGCGCGAGCTCGTCGCGCAAGGCCGAGAGCGCGGGATCGGCGGTGAGGTCGATCTGGCGGTCGAGCCGCGCCAGAAGATGGGCGCGCCATTCCGCAAGATTGGCGATGCGCGGCGCGAGGCCCTCGGGATGGAGGCTGAGGCGCAGCACATTCACCGGCGGCTGCAGCAGCGCCGCCGCAACGCCGGCGAGGAGCGGCGCCACTGCAGCATTGGCCGCGATCAGCGTCCAATGCCGGTCGACCGCGAGCGCGGGATAGGGTTCGTGGCCGGCCAGCACCTGATCGACGGCGCGGCGCACCGCGTCGAGCGCCGGATCGCCGAGCGCTCGCTCGCGAAACACCGGCGCGTAGCCCGCCGCGACCAGCAGCCGATTGCGCTCGCGCAGCGGTATCTCCAGGCGATCGGCGAGATGGATAACCATGTCGCGGCTCGGCAGCGCGCGGCCGGTCTCGACGAAGCTCAAATGCTTGGTCGAGATGTCGGCTTCCAGCGCGAGATCGAGCTGGCTGAGGCGCCGGCGCTGGCGCCATTCGCGCAAGAGATCGCCGACGGGCCGCGCATTGCCGAGCATCGCGCAAACGATAGGCCGGCGCGGCATCGGATCCAATTACCCCTGAGGTAATGGACCGGCGGCTTGCGCCGCGCCGAAGATCGCTCCCGGCAGCGCGCGCGGCACAGGCGCCGCACGGCAGGCCGCAGCAACAGGAGCGACAGCATGACCAATCTCACCGATCTCATCGACCGCTATATCGCGATGTGGAACGAGACCAACGAGGCGCGGCGACGCGAGCTCATCGCCCGCGTCTGGACCGAGGACGCGCGCTATCTCGACCCGGTGCTGGAAGGCGAAGGCCGCAACGGCATCGACGCCATGGTGCGCGGCGTGCAGGAGCGCTTTCCCGGGAATCGCTTCCGCCGCACCAGCGAGGTCGATTCACACCACGACCGCGTGCGCTTCGGCTGGGAGCTCGGTCCTGACAGCGGGCCCGCGATCGTCAAAGGCACCGATATGGGCGTCGTGAGCGAAGGCCGGCTATCGGCGATCACCGGCTTCTTCGATCAAGCGCCCGGTGCCGCGGCGCAGAGCTGAATCGGAGAGCCCTAATCCCCGGCCGAGCGCTGGATTGCGGGCTCGGCCGGGAGCGCCGCGGCGGAAGCCGGGGCGAGGTTCAGATAGCAGGTGACCGTGGTGCCGGTGCCGGGGCGCGAATCCATCTCCACCGTGCCACCATGCAGCTCGATGAAGCTCTTCACCAGCGACAGACCGAGGCCGGGACCGGACTGGCGCGCATTGGGGCTGCCGCGCTCGAACTTCTCGAAGATGCGCGCCTGGTCCTCGCGCGGCACGCCGACGCCGGTATCGGCGACGATGAGCGCGACGCGGTCGGCGGTGCGGCGCGCGGCGAGCGTCACCGTGCCGCCGGACGGGGTGAACTTCAGCGCGTTGGAGATGAGGTTGAACAGCGCCTGCTTCAACCGCCGCTCATCGGCGACGAGATTGCCGATATCGGTCGGGCAGTCGAATTCCAGCTTCAGGCTCTGCTTGCGCGCGCGCTCGCGCGACAGCGACAGCACGCTCGACATCAGGGCATGGATGTCGACCTCCTGCGTCTCCAGCGTCATGTAGCCGGCCTCGATCGTCGCGAGGTCGAGGATGTCGTTGATCAGCGACAGGAGCCGGTGCGAGCTGTCGAGGATGCCGCGGCTGTAATCGAGCTGGCGCGGCGTCAGCTCGCCGAAATATTGGTTGGTGAGGATCTCGGCGAAGCCGATGATGGCGTTCAAGGGCGTACGCAGCTCGTAGGAGACATTGGCGATGAATTCGCTCTTGAGCCGGCCCGCGGTCTCCAGCGCTTCGTTGCGCTCGCGGAGCGCGTGCTCGACCCGCGTCGAATCCGTCACGTCGAGATAGCTCAGCAGCACATTGCCGTCGGGCAGCGGCACGGTCACCGCCTGCAGGATCGAGCCGTCGCGCCGCGCGAGCCGCGTGCTCTCGGACATATGCGTGGTGAGACGCGCGATGATGCGCCGCTTCATCGCCGGCCAATCGCCGCCATCATCATAGAAGGCGCGCTGCTTCTCGATGATCTCGGCGACATGCGGCTCGCCCTGGAGATCGGCGGGATCGAGCTGCCACATCTGGGCATAGGCGGGGTTGGAGAGCTTGAGCCGCCCGTCGCTGCCAAAGACCGCCACGGCCTCGTAGAGATTGTCGAGCGTCTCGCGCTGTACCTCGATCATGGTGTTGTAGGAGCGCTCGAGCGCCAGCTTGTCGGTCACCTCCTCATAGACGAAGGTGAGCCCGCCGAAGGGATGCGGCGAGACGACGAGGCGCAAGGTACGCTCGTCCGGCAGATGCAGCAGCTCCTCCTGCGGCTCGATCAGCGAGGTGAACATGCCGAGCTGCTGGCGCTTGAAGGCGCGGAAATCGGCATGCTCGGGAATGCGCCGGCGCTCGCGCAGCCGCTCCAGCACCTCGTCGAGCGTCGGCTCGGTCGAGAGCCAATCCTCCTCGAGCCGCCACAGATTGGCGAAAGCGGTGTTGTGGAAGGTGAGCCGCGTGTCGGGGCCGTAGATGGCGATGGCGACGGCGACGTTCTCGAGCACATCGGCATGCGCGGCGATGTGGCGCGCCAGCTCCGCCTGGATGTTCTCGAGATCGGTGAAGTCCTGGGCGAAGCCGACGAAGCCGCTGTCGAGCGGCGCTTCGCTGAATTCCAGCAGCCGGCGCGAGCCGGCGATGACGATGTGGTGGCTCTCCGATTGCACCACGGCCGAGCTGCGCGCGCGGGCGGCGAGGGCGCGGCCGCTTTCGCCGATGACGCCGGCGGCGATCTCGCGCGCCTCGGCCAAGGTTGCCGCCGGCGGCGCGTCGACGGCGGCGGCATAGGCGCGGTTGCAATCGACGACCTTGAGATCGGCGCCGCGGCGCCAGACCGGCAGCGGCAATGCATCCAGCATGGCGCGGACCCGATCGCGCTGCTGCATCAGCGCCGCATGCTCGGCGGCCGCGGCGATCCGGCTCGACTGGTCGAGGAAGGCGACGACCGCCGACCGGCCGATGCGGGAGCCCACCGCATCGAGCTCGCGGCTGCCATCGCCGAAGTGCAGGCTCTGCCGGAAACTCGTCCCTTCCGAACGCAGCCGGTCGATGGCGGCCTCGAGCGCCGCCCGGTCCCGGCCCTCGAGGCGCGCCAGGAGATCGGCGAAGCCCGGCGCCGTGCGGCCGCCGAGCGCGAGCGCGCCGCCGAGGAACCGCTCGGCCGACTCGCCATCGCGCCAGCGGCAGAGGGCCAGCGGCAGGGCGCCGAGCAGCGCGTCGAGCTCGGACGCCGCCGCGGCGAAGCCGTCGCGCTCGGCCGCGAGGGCCGCGGCGCGGCGCCGCTCGCGCCCGATCAGGAGGACCGCGCCGGCAATGACCAGGACAATGACGCCAAGACCCAGCAGCGGGGCCCCGACAGCGGCCCCCCCGGCGGCATGGGCGGTTGCCGGCAACAGGAGCGCCGCGCCGGCGAAGCCGAGCCTGGCGATCAGCCGCACCGCTTAACCTCTTGACCTATCAAACACTTCCCCACCGGCGCCGCCCTTTCGCGACGCCGTAAAGGCCCGATTATGCCGTGCCCGGGAAGATTTCGCAGGCGAAAAATATCAGACGCTTAATAGCGTCCCTAATAGCGGTAGTGTTCGGGCTTGAAGGGACCGGTGGCGCCGGTGCCGATATAGGCGGCCTGTTGCGGCGTCAGTTTGGTGAGCTTGACGCCGAGCTTCTCGAGGTGGAGCGCCGCCACCTTCTCGTCGAGATGCTTGGGCAGCACGTAAACCTTGTTCTCGTACTTGCCCTGATTGGTGAAAAGCTCGACCTGTGCCAACACTTGATTGGTGAAGGACGCGCTCATCACGAAGCTCGGATGGCCGGTGGCGCAGCCGAGATTGACCAAGCGGCCCTTGGCGAGAACGATGAGGCGCTTGCCGTCGGGGAAGACGACCTCGTCGACCTGCGGCTTCACCTCTTCCCATTTGTAGTTGCGCAACGCCGCGATCTGGATCTCGCTGTCGAAATGGCCGATGTTGCAGACGATGGCGCGGTCCCTCATCTGCCGCATGTGGTCGAGGGTGATGACGTCGATATTGCCGGTGGCGGTGACGAAGATGTCGCCCTGCGGCGCCGCCTCCTCCATCGTCACCACCTGATAGCCTTCCATCGCCGCCTGCAGCGCGCAGATCGGATCGATCTCGGTGACCATGACGCGCGCACCCTGGCCGCGCAGGCTCGCCGCCGAACCCTTGCCGACATCGCCGAAGCCGGCGACGACGGCGATCTTGCCGGCGAGCATCACGTCGGTGGCGCGCTTGATGCCGTCGACGAGGCTCTCGCGCACGCCGTAGAGATTGTCGAATTTCGACTTGGTGACGCTGTCGTTGACGTTGATCGCCGGTACCTTGAGCGTACCGGACTTCATCATCTCGTAGAGGCGGTGCACGCCGGTCGTCGTCTCTTCGGAGATGCCGCGCACCTCCTTCAGCAGCTCGGGATATTTGTCGTGCAGCAGCTTGGTCGCGTCGCCGCCGTCATCGAGCACCATGTTCGGGGTCCAGCCGCCGGGACCGCGCAAGGTCTGCTCGATGCACCACTCATACTCTTCCTCGGTCTCGCCCTTCCAGGCGAAGACGGGAACGCCGCGCGCCGCGATCGCCGCCGCCGCATGATCCTGCGTCGAGAAGATGTTGCAGGAGCTCCAGCGGATGCTGGCGCCGAGCTCGATCAAGGTCTCGATCAACACCGCGGTCTGGATGGTCATATGCAGGCAGCCGGTGATGCGCGCGCCCTTCAGCGGCTTCTTGGCACCGAACTCCTTGCGCAGCGCCATCAGCCCCGGCATCTCGGTCTCGGCAATGGCGATCTCACGGCGCCCCCAACCCGCGAGCGAGATATCGGCGACCTTGTAGTCGGCGGCAGCAGCCATCCTGATGCTCCTTAGGAAAATCGCGTGCGGCATATAGCAAAGCGCTCGCCGCGGCGGCAAGGGGAGGAAGAAGCTGTCAGCCGTCGGCTCAGCTATCAGCTTAACCTGACGGACGGCGCGCCCCGGTGTTGTCACTGACAATTGTTAACTGACGACCGAAAACTACAGCTGACGGCTGACAGCTGACAGCTGCTTCTCACGCCAACGCATTGAAATCGTCGAGCAGGCTGGCGATGCGGGCGTCGTCGAGCTGGTCCATGATGGCGCGGGCGCGGCGCGTGGCGGCGACGATGTCGAGCGCGCGCACGCGCTGCTTGACGCGGCCGATCTTGCCCGGCGCCATGGAGAGGTCGCGGATGCCGAGGCCGAGCAGCAGCGCGGTGAAGCGCGGATCGCCGGCCATTTCGCCGCACAGGCTGACGCCGATGCGCGCGCGCAGCGCCGCCTCGACGGCGAACTGGATGAGGCGCAGCACCGCCGGGTGCAGCGGGTTGTAGAGATGCGCCACCTGCTCGTCGCCGCGATCGATGGCGAGCGTATATTGCACGAGATCGTTGGTGCCGATGGCGAAGAAGTCGCTTTCCGCGGCGAGCGCGTCGGCGGCGAGCGCCGCGCCGGGAATTTCGATCATCACGCCCATCGGCGGCAGCGGGTCGGCGATCTTGACGCCGCGCCGCTTCAACCGCCGCGCCACCTGCGTCAGCGCTTCGCGCACCTTGCGGATCTCGGCGACGCTCGAGACCATCGGCAGCAGGATGCGCACCGGGCCGTCGACGCCGGCGCGCAGCATGGCGCCGAGCTGGGCATCGAGCAGCGGCCGCTCTTTCAGCGAGAGCCGGATCGCGCGCAGCCCGAGCGCCGGGTTGGGGCTGTCGCCGCCGATCGTCTCGGTCAGCGGCGCGGCGAGCTTGTCGCCGCCGACATCGAGGGTGCGGATGGTCACCGGCCGGCCGGCCATGCCGCGCACCAGGCCGCGATAGGCCTCGTACTGCTCTTCCTCGCCGGGCAGGTCCTCGCGGTTCATGTACAGGAACTCGGTGCGCACCAGCCCGAGCCCCTCGGCACCGGCGCCGACTGCCTGATCGAGCTCGCGCGCCAGCTCGAGATTGGCCTGCAGCGTGATCTCGACCCCGTCGCGGGTCACCGCCGGCAGGCGCTTCAGGCGGGCCAGCTGGCGCCCTTCGCGCTCCAGCGTTTCCTGCCGCGCCTCATAACGGGCGACGGTTTCGCGCCGCGGATTGACGATGACGGTGCCCTCGGCGCCATCGATGACGACGGCGTCTCCGTTCTTGATCTCGGTCAGCAGCCCGGCAACGCCGAGCACGGCGGGAAGCTGCAGCGCGCGCGCCATGATGGCGGTGTGACTCTCGGGCCCGCCCAGCACCGCGGCAAAGCCGGCGATGCGGCGCGGATCCATCAGCGCCGTATCCGCCGGGGTCAGCTCCTCGGCGATGATGATGGTGCCCTCGGCGACATGCTGCAGCGCCGCATAGGGCGTCTTGGTCAGGTTGCGGATGAGCCGCGCGCCGACGACCCGGATATCTTCGCCGCGCGCGGCGAGATAGGCATCGCCGATGGCGGCGAAGCTGTCGGCGATCTCGGCGATCTCCATCTGCACCGCGCGCTCGGCATTGACCCGCTCTTCGGTGATGCGGCGCTCGGCGCCGCGCACCAGGCGCGAATTGGTCAGCATGGCGATATGCGCGTCGAGGAGATAGCCGACCTCCTCGGCCGCCGAATCCGGCAGCGCCGCGGCCTTGCCCTTGAGCTTGCGCAGCTGCTTCAGCGAGGCGTTGAGCGCGCCGGCGAAGCGCTGCAGCTCGCGCTCGACCTGATCGGCGGGGATGCGGTATTCCGGCACGGCGATGTCGCCGTCGTCGCTGACGAAGGCCGGGCCGATGGCGATGCCGGGCGAGACGCCGAGCCCGTGCAGCACCCGCTCGTCTTCGCCCTGCTCAGTCTTCATCGAAGCCGCCGCAGATCAACTCGGCGAGCGCCGTGACCGCGCGCTCGGCCTCGGGGCCGGTGGCGCGCAGCTCGATAGCGGTGCCGGGACCGGCGGCGAGCATCATCAATCCCATGATCGAGCGGCCGGAAACGGCCGCGCCGTTCTTCGCCACCATCACTTCGGCATCGAAGGTGTAGGCGAGCTTGACGAAACGGGCCGCCGCGCGCGCATGCAGACCGCGCTTGTTGCAGATGGTGACCGTCCGCCGGATGAGGCCGGCGTCGCCTTGGGGAATGCCGTCCCCGTCGCTCATCCGCGAACGTCGGCGAGGAGCTGCGAGGCGACGTTGATGTATTTGCGGCCCGCCTCCTGCGCGCCGCGCACCGCATTGGCGAGCGTCTCGCTCTGCCGCAGGCTCGCCAGCTTGATCAGCATCGGCAGGTTGATGCCGGCGATGACCTCGATCTTCGCCTTGTCCATGACCGAGATGGCGAGGTTGGACGGCGTGCCGCCGAACATGTCGGTAAGCAGGACCACGCCATCGCCGGCATCGACCTCGGCGACCGAGCGCAGGATGTCCTGTCGTCGCTTCTCCATGTCGTCATCCGGGCCGATGCAGACCGCGGCGATGTTGCGCTGCGGTCCTACGACATGCTCCAGCGCCGCGACGAATTCCGCGGCAAGCCGGCCATGGGTGACGAGAACCATTCCGATCATGCGATATCCCTTATCGAACCGTCGGCTTCGCCCGGAGCCGCGGCGACCATCGTTGCCGATTGGTCGAGGTCACGATGGCCAATGCCGACGGGCCGGCCTTGACGACTGAGCCAGGCCGCCAGCCGCTCGGCGACATAGACCGAGCGGTGGCGGCCGCCGGTGCAGCCGACGGCAATGGTGAGATAGCTCTTGCCCTCGCCCTCGTAGCGCGGCAGCAGCGGCGCGAGCCAGGCGCAGAGCCGGTCGAAGAACGGGGCGAAATCGCCGTCGCTTTCGATGAAGGCGCCGACCGCGGCGTCGCGGCCGGTGAGCGGCTTGAGCGCCGGCACGTAATGCGGATTGCGCAGGAAGCGGACGTCGAGCACGAGATCCGCATCCCGCGGCAGGCCGTGGCGATAGGAGAAGGAGGTCACGAAAATCGTGATGCCAGGTGCGGCATCGGGCGCGAAATGCCCATGGAGCAGCCGTTTCAGATCCCCCGGGCTGAGGGCGGTGGTATCGATAACGAGGTCGGCGCGGTCGCGCAAGGGGGAGAGACGGCGGCGTTCCAGCGCAATCCCGTCGGTCACCGGCCGGTCGCCGGCCAGCGGATGACGCCGGCGCGTCTCGGTATAGCGGCGCACCAGATTGTCGTCCTCGCAATCGAGGAAGACGATCTTGAGCGCGAGCTGATGCTCGCCGGCAAGCCGGTCGAGCGCGGCCAGCAAAGCGCCGACGCCGAAATCGCGGGTGCGCACATCGACGCCGATGGCCAGCGGCGGACGCTGCGCCGGCGCGCGCAGCAGATCGGGCAGCAGCGACAGCGGCAAATTGTCCACCGCCTCGTAGCCGAGATCCTCGAGCGCCTTCAGGGCGGTCGAGCGGCCGGCGCCGGACATGCCGGTGACCACCAGCAAAGGCGCGTGCGGCGTCCGGGCCGGCGCGCGCGGCGGTGCGAGCGCGGCGGCAGGCGCGGCGGGCTCGCTCATGATGCGGTCGCGAAGAGGGCAGGCGCGGCGGCGACGGAAGCGCCGAGCGCCAGGCGCAGCTTCGCCGGCGCCGAAGCCTCGAAGGGCGCCAGGCGCAGCAGCGGCACGGCGAGGCCGAGCAGCGCGCACTGCGCGGGCTCGGGCAAGCGCTCGACCGCATCGGGCGCGACGAGATCGACGACGAGGCGGAGCCGTGCCGCGGGCAGGCTGGGCACGCGCAAAATGCCGACGCCACGCACCTCGAGACAGCCGGCGATCGTCGCCGGCGCGCGCATCATCAGCGCGCCTTTGACCCGGCGCAGCTCGGTCTGGTCATCGGCGACAAGGCGCGCCCCGCCATCGATCAGGCGCAGCGCCAAATCGGATTTGCCGCTGCCGGAGGGGCCTCGCAGCAGAATGCCCTCGCCGCCAAGGGCGACCGACGTGCCGTGGACGCGGATCATGGCCGGTTTAGGTGCGCCGCTCCCCGCATAATGTCAATGCCCGCAGCATATGCGGATTAACGCAGCCGGAACGCGTGTCAACCGGTGGTTAGCGATCGGCGCATACAACGCAAGGCGTAGGATCGTTATGGTTTACTGCCGTATCGGCCGCCGTTTTCGGCGCATATGGCGGTAAGGGCGTTCCGCACTGCAACCACAATGAGACAGGGTTTCTCGGTTCAGCCCGCTCCGACGGGCAGCCGCACGGTGAAGCGCGCGCCGATGATGCTGGCATCGACGTCGCGGCGGTTCTCGGCGCGGATCGTGCCGCGATGCGCTTCGACGATCTGCTTCGAGATGGAGAGACCGAGGCCGGAATGCGTGCCGAACTTTTCGCCGGCGGGACGCTCGCTGTAGAAGCGCTCGAAGATCGCCTCGAGCTTGCCCTCGGGAATGCCCGGCCCTTCATCCTCGATGGTGATGGCGACGAACTCGCCGCGGCGCTCGGCGGCGATGTGGATGGCGGCGCCGGGCGGGCTGAAGGAGAGCGCGTTGACGATGAGGTTGCGGAACACCTGCACCAGCCGACCTTCGATGCCGAGCACGGCGAGGTCGCCGGCGGGCGTGCCGACCGGGCCGGGCAAGGACAGCATCAGGCGCGGCGCGCGCTCATCGGCGGTCTGCTGATGCACATCGACCAGCGTCTCCAGCATGCGGCCGATCATCACCGGCTCGAGCTCGACGCGCGACAGCTCGGCATCGAGACGCGACGCATCCGAGATATCGGTGATCAGCCGGTCGAGACGCTGCACATCCTCGAGCACGACGGTGAGCAGCTTGCGCTGCTTCTGCGGATCGTCGACCCGCGCCGCCGTCTCGACCGCGCTGCGCAGCGAGGTCAACGGGTTCTTGATCTCATGCGCGACATCGGCGGCGAAATGCTCGATCGCGTCCATGCGCGCCCAGAGCGCCGCCGTCATCTCGCGAAAGGCGCCGGACAGATCGCCGATCTCGTCGCCGCGGCGGGTGAAGTCGGGAATCATCACCTGCCGCCCATGGCCGCGGCGCACGCGCTCGGCAGCGGCGGCGAGACGGCGGATCGGCCGGCCGATGGTGCCGGCGAGATAGATCGAGAGCAGCACGGTGACGCCGAGCGCGATCAGAAAGACCTTGAGGATCTCGAAGCGCACCGCGCGCACCGCCTGGTCGATCTCGGTGCTGTCGCTCGACAGCAGCACCACGCCCAGCACCTGCTTGTAGCGCTGCACCGGCACGGCGACGTTGAGCATCAGCAGGCTGCCGCCCGCCCGCTCGCTGCGCACCGCCGAGGCGATGTCGCCATCGAGCGCCTTCTGCACCTCGGCGTAATCGGCGGCGGTCTGCGCCGGCGTCTCGCGGTAGCTCGGATAGGCCCGTTGGCCGGGAAGCCGCTCCACCAGCCAGTCGTAAGCGGCATTGATCATCCGCCGCAGCCCGGTGTCCTCGTCCGGCGGCGGCAGCTCGCGGATCGTCACCGTGCCGCCGGGGCCGCTCAGCATCTGGCTGTCGGCGATCAGCTTGCCGCCGGCGTCGAAGAGGCGCGCGCGCGTGTGCGTCGGCTCGACCAGGCGCTGCATCATCTGGCGGCCGAGCGCGGGCAGCAACTGCTCGCCTTCGCCGAGGCTGTCGATGACGGCGCCTTCGCCGAGCGCGGCGGCGAAGACCTGGCCCTGCGTCTTGAGCGCATCGAGCTGCGCGCTCACCAGGCTCTGCTGATATTCGCCGAGATAGAGGAGGCCGAGGCCGAGCAGGCCGAGCGCCAGGACATTGACGGCGAGGATGCGGCGGGTGAGCGGCGACAGGCGCCGCCGGCGGTGCCGGCGCGGCGCGGCACTGGCTTGCCCCGCCTGCGCTTCCGCGCTGCGCTCGGCCGGAGCGGCGGGCTCAGCGGTCGCGGTAGCGATACCCGACGCCATAGAGCGTCTCGATCTGGGCGAAGCCCGAATCGACGGATTTGAACTTCTTGCGCAAGCGCTTGATGTGGCTGTCGATGGTCCGGTCATCGACATAGATGTGCTCGCCATAGGCGCCGTCCATGAGCTGATCGCGGCTCTTCACATGGCCGGGACGCAGCGCCAGCGACTTCAGGATCAGGAACTCGGTGACGGTGAGGTCGACATTGGTGCCCTTCCAGCTGCATTGGTGGCGCGATGGATCGAGCAGCAGCTCGCCACGCTGGATGATGGGCTCGCTTTCGCCGCTGCCGCGCGCCAGCTCGCCGCGGCGCAGCAGCGCGCGGATGCGCTCGACCAGGAGGCGCTGCGAGAACGGCTTCTTGATGTAATCGTCGGCGCCCATGCGCAGCCCGAGCACCTCGTCGACCTCGTCGTCCTTCGAGGTGAGGAAGATGACCGGCATCGCACCCTGCTTGCGCAGCTGGCCCAACAGCTCCATGCCGTCCATGCGCGGCATCTTGATGTCGAGGATGGCGAGGTCGGCGGGATGCTGCGCCAGGCCGCGCAGCGCCTCGGCGCCGTCCGAATAGGTCCGCACCTGGAAGCCCTCCGCCTCGAGCGCGATCGCCACCGAGGTCAGGATATTCTTGTCGTCATCGACGAGAGCAATGTTGTTCGCCACGAGAGCTTACCTTTCCCGCGATTTCAGCATGCCGATAGTCGCCTGCAGGTGTGGCGGCATTGCGGCATTGCCGTGGAAAGCTGTGGTCCAACCCTCTATACGCGCCGCCGCCTCAGCTTTCCAGGAAATAGCGTGTCGGCGCCCGGCCCAGGGCGCGGCGGAACATGCTGGTGAACGCGCTCGGGCTCTGATAGCCCAAATCCAGCGCCACCGCCGTCACCTTCTGCCCGGTGGCAAGGCGTCCCAGCGCGTCGACCAGCCGCACCTGCTGGCGCCAGGCGCCGAAGCTCATCCCGGTCTCCTTGCGGAAGAGCCGCGCCAGGGTCCGGCTCGACGCGCCCACCGTGCCCGCCCAACCCTCGAGCGTGCGCTCGCTGGCGGGGTCCTCCTGGATCGCCGAGCAGAGCCGCTTGAGGCGCGGATCGGCGGGCCAGGGCAGATGCAGCGGCAGCGCCGGCAGGGCGCGGATCTCGTCGAGAATGAGGCTCATCACCCGCGCCTCCGGCCCGCGCTCGTCATAGAGCAGCGGCAGCTCGACGGCGCGCAGGATCAGCTCGCGCAGCAGCGGCGAGACGGCGATGACGCAGCATTGCCGCGGCAGCGAAGCGGCGACATCGGCGCGGACATAGAGCGTGCGCATGGCGACATCGCCCCAGCTGCGGATCGAATGCTCGGTTTCGGCCGGCATCCAGACGGCGCGGTTGGGCGGCACCACCCAGGTGCCCTGGGGCGTCCACACCACCATGACGCCGCGCACCGCGAAGACCAGCTGGGCGCGGCGGTGTTGGTGCGGCGGCACCCGATTGCCGTCGGGGAAGTCCTTGGCCATGGCGGCGATCGGCCGCGGCACGTCCTGGTAGTCCTCGGGGTCGATGCTGCGCATGTCCGATTCTCGATAGTAATTGGCAGACTAGCGCGAGCAGGCAAAGGAAGCCAGGGCTATCCTCTGATCCTGGACGCTGCCGCCGGAGAAGCCGCCATGGACAAGTCCCGCCTCACCGTCGCCTTTCTCAATCTCGGCCATTTCCTCGACCATCTGGCGATGCTGATCTACGCCACCGCCGTGCTGGTGATGACGGCGCGGTTCGGGCTGTCCTACGAGGCGATGCTGCCGCTGTCCCTGGGCGGCTTCATTGCCTTTGGCGGCGGCTCGCTGCCCGCCGGCTGGCTCGGCGACCGCTGGGGCCGGCGCAACATGATGGTGGTGTTCTTTTTGGGGCTCGGCACGGCGCTGATGATCACCGGCTTCGCCCAATCGCCCTGGCAGCTCGTGCTCTGCCTTACCCTCATCGGCATTTTCGCCTCGATCTATCACCCCGTCGGCATCGCCATGCTGGTCAAGGACCAGGCGCGGGTCGGGCGCGCGCTGGGCTGGAACGGGGTCTGGGGCAATCTCGGCCTGGCCTCGGCCGCGCTCATCGCCGGCTGGTTCGCCGATCAGCTGAGCTGGCGCGCCGCCTTCATCGCGCCGGGCGTCGTCACCTTCGCCGCCGGCCTCGCCTTCGCCGCGCTGATCCCGGCCTCTGTGGCGCCGGCCGCGGCGGCGCCCAAGGCCGGGCACCGGCAAGCGGCCGACGCCACGGCGCGGCGCGTCTTCGCCGTGCTGGCGGTGGCGACGATGTGCAGCGGCGTGATCTTCGCTGCGGTCACCAACGCCATGCCCAAGATCTTCGACGAGCGGCTGACGGCGCTGGTGCACACCACCACCGGCATCGGCACCTTGATCTCCGCCGTTTATGTCATCGCCGCCATGGCCCAGCTTCTCGTCGGCCAGCTCATCGACCGGCGCTCGCTCCGCGGCGTGTTCCTGACCTTGGCGCTGCTGCAGGCGCCGTTGCTCGTCCTGGCGGGCCTCCTCACCGACTGGGCGATGCTGGCGCTGGCGGTGGCGATGATGTTCGTGATCTTCGGCCTGATCCCGATCAACGATGCGATGGTGGCGCGCTACACGCCGGAGAGCTGGCGCTCGCGCGTCTATGCGCTGCGCTATGTCGTCTCCTTCGGCGCGAGCCTGCCGGCGATTCCGCTGGTCGCCTATCTCCAGCCCAAGGCCGGTGCGGGCTTCGTGCCGCTCTTCGGCGTGCTCGCGGCGATCGCGCTCGGCACCTTGATCGCGGCCTTGTTCTTCCCCGGCGAGGTCCGCGGCGCGGCACCCGCAGCAGCACCGGCGGAGTAAGCGCGAGCCCCAGAGGCTGCCCGGCCTGTCCGGGTCGCTCCGCCGTGGCGGTTTCGTGGCAAAGCTTGACTTCCGCGCGCTGGTCGGCGATGCCGAAGGCGTGCGGGAGGCGTTCGCCGGGCTCGCCAAACCGGCGAGGGAAAAGCGGTGACCGCCTCTCGCGGCGGGAACGAATAAAGGCGGGCCGGCGTTCTGCTGCCGCAATCGCCCGGCCGTATCGGGGGCACGTCGGGGGCGCCGCGGCCGCGTCCTTCCCGCAATCATCTAAGCCGTTGAAGAAACTGAGGAACAGGGACCCAGGAGGAGACCGCCGTGCAAGACGCAGCGCATACCGTAACCGGGACGGCAAGCAGCCATGGCTTGGAGGGGTTGGGGCTGCGAAACCTGGCCGCGGCGCATTGGAACCTGTCGGTGCCGGTGCTCTACGAGTATGCGGTCCGCCGCCATGAGGGGCTGGTCGCCGCCGGCGGCGCCTTCGTCGCCCGCACCGGCGCCTTCACCGGCCGCACGCCCAAGGACAAGTACATCGTCGAGGAGGACGGGAGCAAAGCCGATATCTGGTGGGGCGAGATCAACAAGCCGGTCAGCGAGGAGAAGTTCGAGAGCATGGCGCGGCGCCTCGTCGCCTATTTCCAGCGCCGCGACGTCTTCGTCCAGGATCTCTACGGCGGCGCCGATCCCGATTACCGGCTCAAGGTGCGCATCGTCACCGACAGTGCCTGGCACAGCCTCTTCGTGCGCAACATGTTCATCCGGCCGCGGCACGACGCGCTGCATGATTTCGCGCCCGACTTCACCATCCTGCACGCGCCGCATTTCTTCGCCGCGCACGAGCTCGACGGGATCAATTCCGACACCTTCATCTTCGTCAATTTCGCCCGCCGCCTGGTGCTGATCGGCGGCACGGAATATGCGGGCGAGATCAAGAAGTCGGTGTTCGGCTACCTGAACTTCCTGCTGCCGGCGCGCGACGTGCTGCCGATGCATTGCTCGGCCAATGTCGGGCCCAAGGGCGACAGCGCCATCTTCTTCGGGCTTTCCGGCACCGGCAAGACGACGCTCTCGGCCGATGGCTCGCGCATGCTGATCGGCGATGACGAGCATGGCTGGAGCGGCAAGGGGCTCTTCAACTTCGAAGGCGGCTGCTACGCCAAGGTGATCAACCTCTCGCCCGAGGCCGAGCCCGAGATCTACGCGACCGTCCACCGCTTCGGCACGGTGCTGGAGAATGTCGTGCTCGATCCGGCGACGCGGACCCCCGATCTCGGCGATGGCAGCCTCACCGAGAATACGCGCGCCTGCTATCCCCTCGACTTCATCCCCAATGTCAGCGCGACCGGCATCGCGCCGCATCCCGACAATGTCATCATGCTGACCGCGGATGCGTTCGGCGTGCTGCCGCCGATCGCGCGGCTGACGCCGGAGCAGGCGATGTATCACTTCCTCTCGGGCTATACCGCGCGCGTCGCCGGCACCGAGAAGGGCCTCGGCAACGCGCCGCAGGCGACCTTCTCGACCTGCTTCGGCGCACCCTTCATGCCGCGCCATCCCGCGGTCTATGCCAAGATGCTGGGCGAACGCATCACCGAGCACAAGGCGCAATGCTGGCTCGTCAATACCGGCTGGTCGGGCGGCGCTTACGGCGTCGGCCAGCGCATGAAGATCCAGCACACCCGCGCGCTGGTGCGCGCCGCGCTCGCCGGCACGCTCAAGGACGTGGCGGTGAAGCGCGAGCCCTATTTCGGCCTGCTGGTGCCGGAAAGCTGCGGCGAGGTCCCGGCCGATGTGCTGAATGCGCGCAGCACCTGGTCCGACAAGAGCGCCTATGACGAGACCGCGCGCGAGCTGACCAAGCGCTTCGAGCAGAACTTCAAGAAGTTCGAGCCCTATGTCGGCAATGACGTGAAGGCGGCGGGAATCCACGCGGCGGCGTGAAGAAGCGGAGTTGTCAGTTTTCAGTTCTCAGTTGTCAGTTCGGCTGGCAGCTGAGCTGAAAACTGACGACTGACAACTGAAAACTACTTCCGCAGCCCCACCACCGCTTCGATCTCGACTTTCATGCCGGGGAGCACCAGGGCGGTGACGCCGATCAGGGTGCTGGCCGGGCGCGCAGCGCCGAAGAATTCCTGGCGCACCGGGTTGATGGCGGCGCGGTCGGCGATTTCGGTCAGATAGACCGTGACCTTGAGGATGTCGCCGAACTCAGCGCCGACGGCGTCGAGCACCCGTTTCATGTTGCGGAAGACCTGGCGCGTCTGCGCCACGACATCGGCGCCGCCGACGAGCCGGCCTTCGGCGTCGAGCGGCGCCACGCCGGAAACGAACAGCAGATCGCCCCAGCGGACGGCATCGGTGTAGTGGCTGACCGGCAGGTTCAGGCCTTCGACCCGGAACTCCTGGCGCATGCTTCCCTCCCGCAGGGTCGTCTGTTGCCCGTCGTCAGACGGGGAGCGTCCTACGCCCCCGGTGTACACCCCCGGCATAAAATTTTCTCCGGGTTCCGCGTGTACGCCAACCCTGTATCGCAAGGCCGGGGAGAATTATCGCGCATTGTACATCAGGAACCCTCGGCGAAGGCCGCGATCAAATCCTGGCCGACGCTGGAATCGCCGAAGCCGCGCAGCGCCTCCTCGTGCAGGATTTCGAGCGCCTGGCGCTTGTACTCGAAGGCCTGGCGCGAGCTGAGCATGGCGATCTCGCGCGGGCGCGGCAGCGCGATCGCGATCACGGCGCGCACCCGGGCCGGGCGATTCGACAGCAGCACCAGACGATCGGCCAGCAGGATCGCCTCCTCGATCTCCGAGGTGATGAAGAGATGGGTGCGGCGGAAGCTGTCGAAGAGGCGCAGGAAGGAGAGCTGCATCAATTCGCGGGTCATGGCGTCGAGCCCGCGGAACGGCTCGTCCATGATCATGAGCCGCGGCGCCATCATCATGGCGCGCGCGAGCTCGGCGCGGCGCTGCATGCCGCCGGAAAGCTGCGCCGGATATTTGTCGGCGAAGGCGGCGAGCCCGACCAGCTGCAGCAGCCGCCTGGCCTCGGCGTGGATCTCCGCCACCGGCCTGCTACGGCGCAGCAGCGGCCCGAAGGTCAGGTTGCGATAGGTGGTGAGCCAAGGGAACAGCGCCGATTCCTGGAACACCAGCATGCGCTCGCGGCCGGCGGCGCGAATCGGCGCGCCGTCGAGGAGAATCTCGCCCTGGTCCGGCGTCTCATAGCCGGCCACAAGATTGGCGATCGTGGTCTTGCCGCAGCCGGAAGGACCGACCAGCGCCGTCAACTCGCCGGGCGGAATCTCGAAATCGAGATCGGCGACGACGTCCTCGCGCGCGCCATCGGAGCCGAAGCCCTTGGCGACGCGCGACAGCACCACATGCGCCCGCCCCTCTCCCGCTCGGGGCGCGACGCGTTGATGCATGCCGCTCTCCGCCGTCACGTCAGCGCAGCCGGAGCCACGGCATCAGCGCGTGGCCGAGCAGGCGGATGAGCGCGCTCGAGACATAACCAGCGATGCCGATGCTGATCATGCCGACGACGATCTGCGGCAAGGAGCCCCCGACATAGGAATTCCAGATGAAGAAGCCGAGCCCGCCGCCGCCGGCATGCCCGCCGGTCGAGATCATCTCGGCGGCGACCACCACCTCCCAGGTGATCCCCATACCGACCGCGGCGCCGGTGACGATGGAGGGCAAGGTCGCCGGCAAGACGACCTTGGAAAAGAGGTGCCAGCGCGTGGCCCCCATCGACTGCGCAGCACGGATCAGGCGCCGATCGATGCTGCGTGCGCCGCTGATGACGTTGATGACGATGGTAAAGAAGGCGCCGAGGAAGGTGACCGAGGCGATCGACATCTCCTGCGTCGGCCAGAAGATCAGCGACAGCGGAACCCAGGCGAGCGGCGGAATCGGCCGCAGGATCTCGAAGCTGGGATAGAACACGTCATAGAAATAGCGGTTGACCGCCGCGGCGAGACCGACGGGAATGCCGATCAGCATGGCGGCGAGGAAGCCGACCATGACGCGCATGGAGCTGAGATAGGCGCTCTGCCAGTAGCCGGGATCGCCGAGCAGGCCGAGCCACGCGGCGAAGACGGAGCCCGGCGAGGGCAGCCGGCCGACCCAGGGCACGGCGATGCCGAGCCAGCCCTTCAGCGACACCGCCACGTACCAGAAGAGCAGGAACAGCAGCAGCGCCGTAACGCCGCGCCGCACGCGCATCTCGGTCGACGCCGCGACGATCCGGCGCGCGATGGCGCCGGCGCCGGACCGTCCGGGGAGCATCTCCGCCGCGGTCGCGAAGGCTCTCATGCCAGCTCCCTCTCGCCGGCCTCGAAGGCCTTTTGCGCTTCCTCCTGCACCGCCTGCTTGGTCTCGGCGAGCAGCGCGCGGAAGCTCTCCGACGACAGCGCGCGATAGTCGCGCGGACGCGGGATGGCGACGTCGACGATCTTTTTCACGCGGCAGGGGCGCGTGGTCATGACATAGATGCGCGAGCCCAGAAAGATCGCCTCTTCGAGATCATGGGTGATGAAGAAGATCGTCACCCGCGTCTCGTCGTAAAGCTTCAGCAGCGCCTCGTGCATCACCGATTTGGTGAGGGCGTCCATGGCGCGGTAGGGCTCGTCGAGCAGCAGCAGCCGCGGCTCGTTGATGAGCGCGCGGACGATTTCGGCGCGCCGCGCCATGCCCGACGAAACCTCGCCGGGGTATTTGTCGACGACAGCGCCCAATCCGGCGCGCTGCATCAGATGGCGGGCCTTGTCGAGCGCCTCCCGCCGCCGCAGGCGCCCTTGCACCACCGGGCCATAGGCGACGTTCTCGATCAGCGTCTTCCACGGGAACAGAGCGCCGTTCTGGAACACCACCACGCGGTCGGCGCCGGAAGCGGCTTGCGGTTTGCCGGGCCCGCACAGCAGCGCGCCGTCGAGCCGGATTTCGCCGGCGCTGATCGAATGAAAGCCGGCGATGGCATTGAGCAATGTCGTCTTGCCGCAGCCCGAGGGGCCGACGATCATCGAGATTTCGCCGGGCGCGATGTCGAGCGAGCAATCCTCGATCGCGACGATCCGGGCGCCGTTGGGGTCGTAGACCTTGCTGACGCGGCGAATCGCCAGCGCGCCGCGCCATGCCGCGTCCGGCGCCGTCCGCGGCTCGGCGAGCACCCTCATCCGCCGCTGCCCATGCCGATCGAGCGCAGGCGCCACTGCATCAAGCGGTTGCCGAGCCAGCGAACGAGGCCCGAGCTCAGCGCCCCGACGATGCCGAGCGTCGCCATGCCGATGATGATGGTGACATAGGTCATCGACACATAGGAGTTGAGGATGAGATAGCCGAGGCCGAAATCGCCCGACACCATCTCGGCCGCGACGAGCGAAAACCAGTTGACGCCCATGCTGATCTGCAGGCCGGTGAAGATATAGGGCAAGGCGCCGGGCACGACGACATGGCGGAAAATCTGCGCCGGCGATGAGCCGAGGCAGGCGGCGGCGCGGAAATATGCCTCGTCGATCGACTTCACGCCGAGATGCGTGTTGAGCACGGTGACGAAGAAGGAGGCGAGGAAAGCGAGGAAGATGACCGGCGTCTCGCGGCCGGAGAACATGATCACCGCGAGCGGGACCCAAGCGAGGATCGGAATCGGCCGCAACAGCTCGATGATCGGGAAGGCATAATCGCGCACCTTCTGCGACCATCCCGTCATCAGCCCGAGCGGCACGCCGAGCGCCGTGGCGAGGCCGAAGGAAAGGCCGACGCGCTCGACGCTGTACAGGATGTGCTGGTAGTACTCGGCGCTGTAGACCGATATGCCGAAGACCGGGTCGGGGTTCAGCCATTCGGTGACGACGCGCACCGGCCCCGGAATCTTGGCGAAGCGCGGCAGCCGCAGCACTTCGGTCGCGAGCCAATAGGCGAGCACGGCCGCAACGATGCCGAGCACCATCAGATAGGGATGCGGGCTGCGCCAGGTGCGTTTGGCGCCGCGAAGGCGGCCGCTGTGCGCGAGCGGCGGCGCTTTCAGCCCGGAGGCGCGGCTCCGGTCAGCCTCTCTGCCGCCGCTCACCGTCATTCCCGAGCCTCCCCCTTCTCGCGCTGCGGCGCGGGCGCCCGCTCACTCGCGATAATCGCTGTCCGGCAACGCCTTGACGATACCGACCGGGCTTTCCAGGTGCCGATCGGCCAAAACCTGCCGCGCGATCGCGTCGTCGATCGCCCCGGTGCGGATCGGCCCGGTCGATACGCGCTTCATCTCGAACAGGAACTGGTGCGCGTTCTGGGCGAGCTGGAGCGCCGCCGGCGAGAAGATGAACGGCAGGCTCTCTTTGATCGCGGCGCCGCCGGCATCCCGGGGATAGGTGCCATAGAGCGACATCCACAGCGTCTTCTTGCTCATGCCCGTGGTCTGCGCCTCGGCCATCTTGGCGACGGCATCGGCATTCCGGGGATCGGCCAGGAAGCTCTGCGCGTCGAGCTCGGCCTCGAGCCAGCCGCGCACCACGTCCGGGCGCTGCTCCATCAGGTCGTGCCGCATGCCGAGGAAACCGGCATCACCCTCGTGGAAATCGACACCGCTGGCCACCCGGCGCGCCGTGCCTTCGGCGATCAGCTTCGATGCCGTCGGCTCCCAGACCACGGCGGCATCGAGCTTCTTCACTTTGAAGTTGGTGCTGATGACCTCGATGTTCTGGTTCAGATACTCCGCCGGCTTGACGCCGTTCTTGCGGAACACGGCTTGCGCGAAGCGGTCGGTGCAGCTGCCATGGGGCGACGCCACCACCTTGCCGTCGAGCCATTTGAGGAATTCCGCCGGCGTCTCGAACACCGGCGCGTCGCTGCGCACCAGGAAGATATTGCATTGCTGCTCGGAGATGCCGAGCACGGCGACAAGGCGGATATCGGCGACGTCGCTGCGGTTGGTGGCCACCAGCGCCGGCATGTCGCCCATGTAGCCGATCTGCTGCTTGTCGGCGAGCATCTGACCGACGATGACGGCGCCTTGCAACCCAACCTGGAACTCCACCTCGGAGCCCGGAGGCAGGTACTTCTTCCACAGCTGCAGGCCGTTGATGACGACCCCTGACCAGGATTCGGTGTAGTAAGGCTGATATCCCACAGCCAGCTTTATCGGCGCGCCCGGCGCGCCGTATTTCTGCTGCGCCACCGCGGGGGCCGAACCGGACGCCGCCGCCACAGCGAGCGCCAGCAACCCGACAAGCCATTGACGACGCTGCATCTCCGCTCCCATGGACCGAGGCTAGCGACGACACCGGCGCGGCTGTTTCGGCCGCGCACTCACACTGTAGCAGCGAGGCTGCGCCATTATCCATGGAAGATTGAGGGCTTGCGCCCGGCATCGCGATTATTATCGCGTGACTTGCATCAGCGATCTTCGGCTCACGCCGTTCGGGCGGCGCCGCGAATCATGGTGTGAAGGCGCTTTACAAATGCCCGCCCTCCCCGCACCATTTCCACCCTCAAACCGGGAACCGCGGCGGTGCTTCCGGGTTGACGCATCGATCGCTCGAGCCGGCGCGCGCGGCGCCATCGCGCCGGCGACGCGGACAGGGGGACGAATGACAGCGGATCTCAGCAGCTACGGCAACGAAGCGCTGCCTTTCGTCGACAGCCGCATCTACAGCGATCCCGCGCTCTTCGAAGAAGAGCTGCAGAAGATCTGGAAGAAGACGTGGCTTGCCACCGTGCACGAATCGGAACTGCCCGAGCCGCTCGACTTCCGCACCCTGACGCTCGCGCGCGAGCCCGTGGTCATCCTGCGCGGCGGCGACGGCAAGGTCCGGGCCTTCCTCAATGTCTGCCCGCATCGCGGCAATCTGATCGTGCGCAAGCCCGCCGGCAACTTGTCCGCCGCCGAACCGTCGGGCAATGCCGGTCACATGACCTGCATGTTTCACGCCTGGCAATTCGACGGCTTTGGCCGCTGCGTCGACATCCCGCGGCAGAAGCAGGGCTATCAGGATCGGCTGAGCAAGGAGGATGTGCGTTTGACGGAGCTGCCCTGCGGGGTGGCCTTCGGCGGCTTCGTCTGGGTGTCGCTCGACCGGGGCGTCATGCCGCTCGCCGATTTCGTCGGCGACGCCTTCGCCATCATGCATGAGGAGCTCGACACCGAGCCGCTCGACATCTTTCACTATCACAAGGCGGTCATCCGCAGCAATTACAAGCTGTGGCACGACACCAACAGCGAATTCTACCACGACTACATGCATTACTTTAACCGCGCCACGAGCATGATGCAGAAGGGCTACTTCGATCGGCGCTACACCGCCTTCCCGAACGGCCACTGCACCGTCGGCTCGATGGAGGTGAAATACGACGCCTATCAGGGCGTCGGCGACCGGCCGCTGTCCTTCCCGGGCATGCCGCGCAATGGCTGGAAGATGGTCGACCTGTTTCCGGGCACCACCTACAACATCCGCGGCTCGTCGCTGCGCGTCGACACCATGACGCCGCTCGCGCCGGATTGCGTCATGATCGAGTTCCGCGGCATCGGCTTGAAGCGCGACACGCCGGAGGAACGCGCGCGCCGCATCGCCGATCACAACAGCATCTGGGGACCGTTCGGCCGCAATTTGCACGAGGATCTCCTCGGCATCACCGGCCAAGGGGTGGCGATGCGTCCCGGCACCGAGCCGCGGCGGATCCTGCACGGAAGGCGCGAGGACGGCACCATTCATGACGAGATCGGCATGCGGCATTTCTACGGCGAATGGGCGCGGCGAATGGGCCGGTCACCGTCGAGCCCGGACGAGGCCGCAGCGGCCGCCGCCGAGTGACGCCGATGGCGATCGAGCCGGACAGCGCAAAGGCGGCGGTGCAAGCGCTGATCTATCGCGCCACCCTGCTGCTCGATGCGGAGAAATTCGCCGATTGGCTGGCGCTCTGCGCCCCCGACTTCACCTATCGGATCGAAACCTACAGCCCGGAGATCCGCAAGCGGATGACATGGCTGCAGCACGACGTCAAAGGCTTGCGCACCATGATCGAGATGCTGCCGCGCCACAACACGGATCACGGGCAGCTCAGCCGCCATGTCAGCGTCTACACGGTCGAGATCGAGGCGGACGGCAGCGCCGCCAACGCGGTCAGCTCTTTCCTCTGCCACCGCACGATGCTGGACGGGATCAACGCGCATCTCGATGCCGGCGAGACGCAGCTGTTCCTCGCCGGCAAATACTATGACCGTTTCCGGCTCGATGCGGCGCGTCCCCTCTTCATCGACCGCACGGTTTTTCTTGACACGCGCCGGCTCGACAAGGGATCGCATTATCCGATCTGACGGCCGACCGGAGCATCCGAGGAGAAGCGGCGATGGCTTGGAAGCGGCTCTGCGCCATGAGCGATCTCGACGAGGAGGGGCTGAGCCGGTTCGATGTCGACGGCATCACGGTGGTCGCCGCGCGGATCGCGGAGGAGTGCGTGGCGTTCCCGCCCCGTTGCCCGCACATGGCCGAGCCGCTCGACGTCTCCGGCCTGTGCGAGGACGGCGTGCTGACCTGCACCAAGCATCTCTGGCAGTGGGATATGAGAACCGGAACCGAGATCGGCATGGCCGAGCGCAAGCTGCTGCGCTACCCGACGCGGCGCGAAGGTGCCGAGGTCTGGATCGAGATCGAGCGCGAGCTGACCTACGACCAGGGGTGATTGCGCTCCCATTCCCGCGAAAGCGCGGGTGAGGAAATCGAGAGCGACGAAGGTGACGCTTTGAGATCGCATGGATTCCCGCTTTCGCGGGAATGACGGAATACTTTGATTTTGCTTTAGAATTCGTCACCCCCGCGAAAGCGGGGGTCCATCTCTAAGCGGCACGACGCCCCCGAAAATCGCGATCAACACCACAAGTTGTATTCATATATTTTTAATAGAAATCTCCCAGGCTAATCGTCAATTCAGGTAATTCCGATGGCGATGGGGGTGTTCGTCATGCCGAAGCTCAAGCACATGGCCTGCGCCGCAGCGGCGCTGATCCTATGGTCGTTCGCGCCGGGGTCGGCGGCGTTTGCCCAGGACGCCGCCGATTTTGGCAAGCCGGGCGAGAAAGTGATGCTCACCGTCGGCTATCAGCCTTACTACACCGAGGCCTGGTCGGCGCTGGTGATGAAGGCGAAGGGCTTCTGGAAGAAATACCTGCCGGCGGGCTCCGAGGTCGACTTCGAGCCGGGGCTGCAGGGCAGCGTGCTGGTCGGTCAGATGATCGCCGGCAAACAGCAGATCGCCTATATGGGCGACATGCCGGCGATCATCGCCAGCGCCCGGCCCGAGGTCAGCGATATCCGCATCATCGCCGTGCTCGGCACCTCGCAGCAGCAATGCAACGTCTTCCTCGTGCGCAAGGACGCGCCCGACTTCAAATCGGCGCAGGATGCGATCAAGTGGCTCAACGGCAAAGTCGTCGCCTCGCCGCAAGGCAGCTGCACCGACCGCTTTGCGCGCAAGGTGTTTCAGAAGCTGTCGGTCAAACCCGACAAGTACTTCAACCAGAGCGGCGACCAGATCGCCCAGAACTTCAAGGCGGCCAAGCTCGACGCCGCGGTGGTGTGGGAGCCGATCGCGGCCAAGCTCATCGATGATGGCCTGGCGCGCCGCGCGGCCAGCGGCGTCAGCTTCAACGAAACCGATGCCGGTTTCCTGGTGATGCGCCAGGACCTGGCCGCGGCGCGTCCCGATGTCGAGAAGGCCTGGCTCGAGGCCGAGCTCGACGCGCAGATGTTCCTGGCCGATCCCAAGAACGCCAACGAGATCACCGCCATCGCCGCGGCCGAAGCGACGGGCTATCCGCGCAAGGTGCTGTGGAATGCGCTCTATGGCGACTATCCGGCCGCGCTCGGCGGCAGCGCCGACCGCCTCACCTTCGATTACGTGCTCACCGACAAGGTCAAGGCGCAGCTCGCCGAGGCGACCGCCTTCCTCTTCGACCTGAAGCGCGTCCCGGCCCAGACCTTGCGCCCGGACGCGCTCGCCGACGAGGTCGCACGCAGCGTGCTGGCGGCGCGCGGCCTGCAGAGCCCGATCGGGGCGATCAAGTCGCAGACGAGGGCGGCTTCCGCCCAATAACGCGAACCCACGCCCGCGGGGGTCGACGATGATGCCCGGTGGAAACCGCAACCTCACCTTCTCGCTGAGCATCGCGCAGCGCATTGCTCTCGGCTTCGGCTGCATGCTGCTGCTGCTGGGGCTGGTGGCCACCGGGGCGGGCATCGCCTTCGGCGATCTCGGGCGCCACGTCAAGGCGTTCGAGGCCACCACCGGCGACGTCGAGCTGGCCGGCCGCATCGACACCGAAATGGCGGGGCTGCAGCGCAAGGTGCGCGAGTTCATGTCCACCGGCCGGCAGGGCCTTGGCGACGATATCGACAAGCTCTACGCCACGATCAAGCAGGATATCGGCGCGGCGGGGCGGGGCGCCGGCTCCGCCGACAGCGCCGCCGCCTTCGCGCGTATCGACGGCCTGGTCAACGACTATCACAAGGGCTTCGACGAGATCGTCGATCTGACCCGGACACGCGATACCATCTGGCGCGAGCGGCTCATACCGACGATCGAGAAAATGCATGCGAAGCTGGTCGAGATCAATCAGGCGAGCTCGGCCGCCGGCGATTTCGAGAACGCCTATTATTGCGGCGTGCCGCTGGAAAGCCTGTCGACCTTGCGCGCGCAGACGGTGCGCTTTCTCGATACCGGAGACCCGAGCGCCGCCGACGCGGTAACTCACGCCGTCACCGATCTCTATCGCAGCACCACCGATCTGCTGTCGAAGCTCAGCGATCCCGAAGAGGCGGCGAGCGCCGGCGAGGTGCTGAAGCTGCTGCCGCTGTTCGAAGGCAGCAAGAACCCGCAGGATGCGGCACATGCCGGCTTCTACGCCATGGTCGCCGCCGCGAAGGCACGCGACCAGCGCACCGCCGAAGTGCTCGACAAGCGCGGCGCCGATATCACCGAGCAGGTCGCCGCGGTGCGCAAAGCCGCGGCGGATGAGGAGCACAAGCTGGGCGACAGCATGCGCACCGCGCTGTCGGCGGCGTGGATCATCGGCGCCAGCATCGTCGCCCTCGGCCTGATCGCCGGCATCGTGCTCGCCTGGGTCATCGGCCGCGGCATCACCAAGCCGCTGCACCGGATGACGGCGCTGATGCAGCGCCTGGCCCAAGGCGATCGCCGGGCCGAGGTGGCCGGCATCGACCGACGCGACGAGATCGGCACGATGGCGCGCGCCGTCGAGGTGTTCAAGCGCGGCCTGATCGACGCCGACCGCCTGCGCGCGGAGCAGGCCGAAGCGGAGCGCCGCGCCGGCGAGCAGCGCCGCGCCGAGATGAACCGGCTTGCCGACGGGTTCGAGAGCAGCGTGACCGGCACGGTGCAGGTGGTCTCGAGCGCCGGCGCCGATCTGCGCGCCGCGGCGCAATCGATGTCGGGGGTGGCGGAGGAGACGCGGCGCCGATCGAGCACCATGTCCTCCGCTTTCGAGCAGACCTCGGTCAACATCCACACCGTCGCCTCCGCGGCGGAGGAGCTGGCCGGCTCGATCGACGAGATCGGCCGGCAAGCGGCACAGTCGACGACCATTGCCCGCAAGGCGGTGGACGATGCCAATGCGATCAATGATCGCGTCAAGACCCTCGCCTCCGCCGCGACCCGCATCGGCGATGTCATCACGCTGATCAACACCATCGCCTCGCAGACCAACCTGCTGGCGCTGAACGCCACCATCGAGGCGGCGCGCGCCGGTGCCTCGGGCAAGGGCTTTGCCGTCGTCGCCTCCGAAGTGAAGGCGCTGGCGCTGCAGACGGCCAAGGCGACGGACGAGATCTCCTCGCAGATCGGCGAGATCCAGGGCGCGACGCACGACGCCGTGACGGCGATCCAAAGCATCGCCGGCACCATCGGCGAGGTGAACGAGATCGCCACCTCGATCGCTTCGGCGGTGAGCGAGCAAGGCGCGGCGACGCAGGAGATCTCGCGCAACATCCAGCGCGCGGCGACCGGCACGACCGAGATGGCGACCGAGATTTCCGGCGTGCTCCAAGCCGCCGATCAAACCGGCTCCGCCGCCGCCGGCGTCCTCGCCGCCGCCAACGACCTCTCAAGCCGCTCCAACGCGCTGAGCGGCGAGGTCGAGGAGTTCCTGACGAACGTACGGGCGGCGTAAAGGCAGTTCTCAGTTTTCAGTTGTCAGTAGAGCTGACAGCTGACAGCCGTCAGCCACAAAAAAGAAAGCCCCTCCCCCTCAAGGGGGGAGGGGCTTTTTCTTCATTTTCAGCTGATGGCGCAGGACTGGCGAAGGTGGTGCCACTGGCGACGAAGCTAGTCCGCACGGTGCGGCTCTCGCAATTGCTGCGCAATCGCTGACGCCGCCGCGGACGAACGGCTGCGCGCGTTCGCCTAGAGCTGACAGCCTTACTGATCACTGAGAACTGATAACCCGCGCTAATGCGCTTCTTCCCAATTCGTCGCCATCCCTGTCTCGACCGTGAGCGGGACGGAGAGCGACAGCGCCGGTGACGGAGCGTGCTCCATCACCTCTTTGACCAGCGCGGCGGTCTCCTCGGCTTCGGGCTCCGGGGCTTCGAAGACGAGTTCGTCGTGGACTTGGAGCAGCATGCGCGCTTTGAGGTTGGCTTGGGCGAGTGCGGCGGGGATGCGGGCCATGGCGCGCTTGATGATGTCGGCGGCGGTGCCTTGCAGCGGGGCGTTGATGGCCTCGCGCTCGGCATAGCCGCGGCGCGCCGGGTTGGTGTCCTTGATGCCGGGGAGATGGCAGCGCCGGCCGAACAGGGTCTCGACATAGCCGCGCTCGCGGCATTCCTGCTTCGCCCGCTCCATATAGGCCTTGATGCCGGGGAAGCGGGCGAAATAGGCCTTGATGAACTCCGCCGCCTCGGCCTGCGGCACCTGGATGCGGCTGGCGAGGCCGAAGGCGCTCATGCCGTAGAGGATGCCGAAATTGATCGCCTTGGCGCGGCGCCGCGTCTCGGCGGTCATCGCCGCCATCGGCACGCCGAACACTTCGCTCGCGGTCAGCGCGTGGATGTCGGCGCCGGCGCGGAACGCCTCTTTCAGTGTCGGCACATCGGCCATATGCGCGGCCAGGCGCAGCTCGATCTGGCTGTAATCGGCGGAGATCAGGACATGGCCGGGCTCGGCGACGAAAGCGCGGCGGATCTTGCGGCCTTCCTCGGTGCGGATCGGGATGTTCTGCAGATTGGGCTCGGTCGAGGAGAGCCGCCCGGTGATGGCGCCGGTGAGCGAGAAGCAGGTATGGACGCGGCCGGTCTTGGGGTTGATCTCCTCGATCAGCGCATCGGTATAGGTGCTCTTCAGCTTCGACAGCTGCCGCCAGTCGAGGACCCGCGCCGGCAGATCATGGGTCAGCGCGAGCTGCTCCAGAATGGCGGCGTCGGTGCCGTAGGCGCCGGTCTTATTCTTCCTGCCGCCGGGCAGGCCGAGCTCGTCGAACAGGACTTCGCCCAATTGCTTGGGCGAGCCGATGTTGAAGGGATGACCGGCAAGCCTGTGGATCTCGCGCTCGAAGGCGGCGATCCGCCCGCCGAAATCCTGCGACAGGCGGTTGAGCTCGGCACGGTCGACGCGGATGCCGGCGCGCTCCATCTGCGCCACCACAGAGACCAGCGGCCGCTCGACGGTTTCGTAGAAGGCGAGGCGATGCTCGGCGAGGAGCCGCGGCTTCAGCACGCGGTGGAGGCGCAGCGTGATATCCGCATCCTCGGACGCGTAGTCGCGCGCCTTGTCCAGCGCCACGGCGGCGAGGCCGATATGGCTCTTGCCGCTGCCGGCGACGTCCTTGTACTTGATGGTGGAATGGCCGAACAGGAGATCGGCGAGCTCGTCGAGACCATGCTCGTGCAAACCGCCATCGAGCACGAAGGAGATCAGCATGGTGTCGTCGATCGGCGCGACAGCGATGCCGTAGCCGCTCAGCACGACCACGTCGTCTTTGATGTTCTGCCCGACCTTGAGCACGCTCTCATCCTCGAGCAGCGGCTTCAACCGCGCCAGCGCCTCGGCGAGCGGAATCTGCTTGAGGTCCGGCGCCGGCGCCGACGCCAGATCGAGCTGCCCTGCGCCATTGGCGCGATGCGCCAGCGGCACGTAGCAGGCCTCGCCCGGCTCGACCGAGAGCGAGAGGCCGATGAGCTCGGCATGGGCGGGGTTGGGCGAGGTCGTCTCGGTGTCGATGGCGACGATCCCCTTGGCCGACGCGGCGGCGATCCAGCCGTCGAGATCGGCGAGGTCCTGTACCAGGGCGTAGCGACGCTCGACCTTGGCGAGGTCCTCGCCCGGCGGCAGCGCCATCGGCTCGGGCGGCGGCGCTTCCGCCGCCGCGGCGGGTCCGCTCGCGGCAGCCGCGCCGGCGCCGTTGCCGAGCTTGGTCTCGACCCGCGCCAGCAGATTCTTGAAGCCGTTGGCGCGCAGGAAGACATCGAGCTTGGCGCGGTCCGGCCGCTTCACCTCGAGCGCGTCGAGCGGAACGTCGAGCGGCGCGTCGGCGTCGAGCTGCACCAGGCGCTTGGAGAGCCGCGCCTGCTCGGCGAAATCGATCAGCGACTGCCGCCGCTTCGGCTGCTTGATCTCGGCGGCGCGCGCCAGCAAGGTCTCGAGATCGCCATAGGTGTTGATGAGCTCGGCCGCAGTCTTGACGCCGATCCCCGGCACGCCCGGCACATTATCGACGCTGTCGCCGCAGAGCGCCTGGACATCGACCACCTTGTCGGGGCCGACGCCGAATTTCTCGCGCACTTCGGCGGCGCCGATCGGGCGCTGCTTGATCGGATCGAGCATGCCGATCTTGTCGTCGACGAGCTGCATCAGATCCTTGTCGGAGGAGACGATGGTGACGGTCGCGCCTTCCGCCTTCGCCTTCCTGGCGTAGGCGGCGATGAGGTCGTCGGCCTCGTAATCCTCGCGCTCGATGCGGCACACACTGAACGCATCGGTGGCTTCGCGCACCAGCTTGAACTGCGGCACGAGATCGTCGGGCGGCTCGGGGCGATGCGCCTTGTAATCGCCGTAGAGGCGGTTGCGGAAGCTGGTGCCGGCGGCATCGAAGACGACGGCGAGATGGTCGGCGTCGGTCTCCTGCAGCAGCTTGAACAGGATGTTGCAATAGCCGAGCACCGCGCCCACCGGCATGCCATCGGCGCGGGTCAACGGCGGCAGCGCGTGATAGGCGCGGAAGATGTAGCCCGAACCGTCGACGAGATAGACGTGACGCGGCTTGGTGCTCACGTGCGCTGTCCGCGGCTGCGAGGCGCGCCCCACCTCACCCCAACCCTCTCCGCCCCAATGGGGCGGAGAGGGAGGGACCCGCCGCGCAGCGGTGGGAGGGTGAGGTGGGGTGCGTTGATCGTGCGTACTGTCGCCGGCATTTCCATCTCGACGTTACGGCTTTTGCAGCGGCTCCGGCGCACCCGGCGTCCTCGGCAAATGCGGTACGGCATGGCCGCGGCGGACATAGAGCCGCGAGCAATAGGGGCATTCGATGCGGTGGTGCGGGCCGAGATTGAGATAGACCCGGGGATGGCCGAGCGGACCGCCGCCGCCATTGCAGGCGACCACGGTATCGTCGACCTCGATCGTCTCGAAGGGTTGCATGGGGTGGGGTATCGCTCGGCTAGAGATGGATGACAGATGACGGATG
>DATJLU010000221.1:0-9230 GCA_035509275.1 Allostellaceae bacterium
CCGCTTGATGTCCGCCTTCGCCGGGATCACATAGGAGAATCCTTCGGAAAGGGCGGCAGATGGGCCTGAGAGAGCTCCGTGATATGGCGCTGGAAGCCACGACCCGATTCTTCCTCGACCGTGACGGCATCCTACCCGACGAGGGCGGAGACGAATGGGAGGCAGAATACCGACGCCAATATGAGCTGTTGAAGGGTGCGGCATCCGTGTCCGCGCCCACCACTCCGACCGCGCATGGGTCGGCCGGGCTTTCCCAGCCCGAGCTGACCGGCCATCCGGCCGAAAAGCGATGGGCCGCGGACTTGCGCGCGGCACGGCTCGCTCGGATCGCGGACAAGGAAATACGTGAATGGCTCGCCGGTGCCTGGACTTCGGCGGCCGTCTGGATCGAGACGCGCGACGTCGCGGATCCGGCGTTCCTGCGGCGGATCGAGACCGAACACGCCGCCAGCCGGCACCGCGCCGAGGCTATGGCCGCCGAGATTGCGGCGGCCGAGAAGTCCAAGACGGCCGCGACCGACGCCTTGCGCGCCCGGCTCGAGGCGGCGGGCATCACGGCGGCCGGCCTGGTGGACCTCGTTGACCTCAGCCCTCGGATCGAAGCTCGGACGATGCTCCGGAGGAAAATCGCCGAGGTCGAGGTGGGCGAACGCAACCTGCGGATCTTCGAGACGGACAGGGAGGACGTCTTGGGGGTCCTGGAGAAGAGCAAGGCCGGGCGGAGCCAGTACGCGATCGAGCGCGACGACGGCCTCGTCGCCGACCTCACCTTGTTCGCGGAAGCAAGCCAACATCGGCACGAATGACGCAGCTGAAGGCGTTGAGCGGAACCTATCGCCTTCCGGAATGCCCCATGTCGGCTCCTGGCACATTCCCGAGGTATCGCAGACTGTAATTGATAGCCGCTAAGCGGCCTAAAGCGGACTCTGAGAGACAAGTTCCGATTGCTGGGCACGTCAAAAAACCAGGTGCGTCGCGCAATTGCGACACGGTATTGCGACGTCGCCGGCCGCAGAAACGTGCACCTCCGTCCCCGTGACGCCTTGCGCACTCAATCGGTCGCCTCACAGTTTGTTGAATGACCGCAGTCGCGGCGCTTCCTATTATGCGGCCGGCTCGGAAGGAAAAGCCATGCGCCTCACTTTGCATCACCGCCGGTATGCCGGTCTTGCTCTCGCCGCGCTCTTGGCAGCCATTGCCCTTTCAGCCTGCAAAACAGAACCGCAGCCGTGGTCACCGGAGGCCAACAAGACCTATCACGAGATATATGGCCCCATTATCGACGGCGGCTGAGGATCGTTGGAGGCACGCCCTTACTGGGAGGTGAATGATGCCTCGACGACCGATAGCGCCCACACGCTATCGAGCGGCTTGTAAGGGCATCCCCTTCGAGACGGTATTGAGGTCGTAGGGCTGCTCGACCAGGGTCTCCGCGTCCCACATGCTGCGGGGTGTGGTCATAAAAGGACCGTCATATACGTGGATAGCGCCGCTGAGCTTCCCGAGCGGGTTGACGACCGAATGAATGATGTCGCGGCCGAGAAGCGCCACATCACCGGGCCCCAGCGCTTGGCCGCCTGCGGGTTCGATCTGAAATTTCGACACCTCGCGGACCCGGCGCCAGAACATGTTGTCCTCCCGACCGCCATACATGCCGATAACCGCGGTCAAGCGGTGATCATGCGGAAGGGTCACGAACTTCGGTGCCCAGATCACATTGAAAACCGTCAAACCAGGTCCTTCGTACAGCACCTTCACCCCTGCCGCGTCCGGTTCTCCGATCCGGCCAAGGAGTGAAGCGGTATCGGACACCACGCGCGCGACGACCTCCTTCATCGCCTGTCGAGATCGTTCGGCGAGTGTCGCCCTGAGCTCGGCTATAAATTGGTCGAGGTCGAACATGGCCGCCTCCCATCATTCGGATAACAGTGACCAAGATCCCCGATAGAACAGGAATGCCATGCTCTCATTTCCAAGTACCCGAGGCAACGATCGCCGAGGAAACGTGACTGCGGCTCGACTTTTCGGTTACCCCTCCGGCCTACCCGGCACCGGGATAGCCCGCCGCGGGGGCCGGCTTGGTCCTTCGAGAAGTCGAACGCCATGTACCGGCCACATCGTCTAGGGCGTCGCGGCGCCAACACTGAGCTGACCGTTCGCCCCCCGGTTGATCAAGAACAGTTACGTCTCGAGGCTAGCCCGTGTGAGGCACCTCGCGAAACGCTTTAAGTTGGCTCATAGAAGTGGGGTTCAGTGATTCGAGACACTCTTCCCACTACGTCTTTTGATTCCTGCGAGACGGCTGAACCGCAGCGTACCACTGAAAAATACAACACCGTCTGTGTCCGCTCTCGGGAGACTACCGGACAGAGGACCGGCTACAGGCTACTTCGCCTCACAGCGACGTCAGGCCGTCGCGAACGCTTTCCAGTATCTCGTCGGAAAGCTGGGGATCGTCCACCGCGCGCGCCAAAATCAGCGCGCCAACGGCCGCCGACAGGAGATGGATCGCGTTGCCGCGCTCGCTGCCCTTGCGCTTCCACCGAAACCGTCTGACCATCCCATCGAGCATGTGCTTCACCCCTTGGGTGAAGGGCTTGCGCGCCGCAGACTCGCGGGCGATCTCCGGCCCCAGCGCCGCCATGGCGCAGCCGGTTCCGGGACGATCGCGATGCGCTCCGCTCAAATAGCTGTCGAGGAAAGCCTGCTTTGCATCGCCCGCATTCGCCGTCAGAGCGTAAACACGGCGAGCCGATTGCGCGAAGGCGCGGTCCACGGCCTCGGCTTCCAGCACGTCCTTGGACGGGAAATGGGCATAGAAGGCGCCATGCGTCAGCCCGGCGGCCGTCATGATTTCGGCGACGCCGGCCCCGTCGAAGCCGCGCTCCCGAAACAGCCGCGCGGCTTGCTTCAGGATCTTGTCATGCTTCTTGGCCGTCTCGCTGGCGGGATAGCGCATGTTTCCGGCTTCCCCGGTTCCTGTTTCCGAATCCTCGATGCCTCTCTTGATATTAAATATGATGGCAATCATGTGTTGCAAGCATGATGACCATCATATATGACAGGAGCCGACGATGAAGGTTGCAGGATCAATCGCCCTGGTGACGGGCGCCAACCGGGGCCTCGGCCTCGCCTTTGCCAAGGCGCTGCTGGCGATGGGGGCCGCGAAGGTCTATGCCGGGGCGCGCAATCCGGAGGCGATGACCCTGAAAGGAGTCGTGCCGCTGAAACTGGACGTCACCAGCGACGCGGACGCCGCCGCTGCGGCGCGCACCGCCGCGGACGTCACCCTGCTCGTCAACAACGCCGGCATTGCAAGGCCCGGCGGCTTTCTCGCCGAAGGAGCGGTGGAGGCCGCGCGCGAGCAGTTCGAGGTGAACTTCATCGGACCGCTGCGGATGGCGCGCGCCTTCGCGCCGATCCTGGCGAAGAACGGCGGCGGCGCGATCATCAACGTGCTGTCCGTCGCAAGCTGGATGAACGGTCCGATGCTGGCGACCTATGGCGCATCGAAGTCGGCGGCGTGGGCACTCACCAACGGTCTTCGTATCGAACTCGCCGACCATGGCACGCAGGTCGTCGGGCTGCATGCGGGGTTCATCGACACGGACCTCACGCGCAACGTCGATGCGGTGAAGAGTGCGCCCGAAGACATCGTCCGCACGACGCTCGACGCGCTCGAGCGCGGCGAGGGCCAGGTGCTCGCCGACGAGATCACCCGCCAGGTGCATCGCGGACTTTCCGCGGATCATCCGGCTTATTTTCAAAGCACCGCCGCGCTTCGGTCGCGCTGAGCGGACGAGCATCGTATCACCGGCGGGACGAGGAGGCTTCCCATGGCCGGTTCTGCCGAGCCCGCCTCGTCATAGGCTGCCTGCCGTAGGCCAGCCGCGCCGGATGACGCGCAGGCCGCGCCTAGCCCGGATTTCTCACACCGTCGCGTGCTGCGTTGCACACTGTTGGCGCGATGTTAGGAGCCAGGGCGCAGGCGATGTGAGCATCGTCAAGCCCGCCGCGACGCGGCAGCGCGCCAACAGTGTCGCCGGGACGCTTACGATGCTCGCATCGCCGCGCGTCCCGGCTCCTACCCTGGCGCCAAAAATCGCCGTCGCAGCCCGTGACGGTGTGAGAAATCCGGGCTAGGGGTGCTTGAAGCGCGTGACGAGGCCGGCCGAGCCCTTGACATGGTCCTTGAGGGCGGCGGCCAACTCTTCGCGCGTCATGTCCGGTTGCAGGGCCTTTGGGTCAAGGTCGGTCGCCACCAAGGTCCAGGTATAGTGGTGCCAGTCGGTGTTCGGCGGCGTGCCCGGGCCGGTATAGAACGCCTTGCCCATCGTGCTCTTGCCGCCGACAAACTTGTCGGAGGGATGGCTAAGCTCACCTTCGGCGAAGCTGGTCACCGAAGCCGGAATCCCATAGATCACCATATGCGAAACACCGGCCGGGGCACGCCCTTCGGGGTCAGACAACAGCAGCGCGAAGCTCTTCGTACCCTCCGGCACGCCCGACCATGCGAGCGGTGGTGAAATGTTCTCGCCCACGCAATTCGGGCTTCTTTGCTTGTCGCTGCACGCATTTTTTATCGCCAACGTGCCGTTGTCCTCTATCGCTGGCGAGGTCAGCCTGAGCACATCCGCCCTGGCGGCGCCGATCGCGCCGGACAGCGCGATCGCGACAGTGGCGAGACCGACGACAACATTTCTCATGGCGCACCCCTCTGGTATGTGTTGGCAAGGTGCTGCACAGATCTCGCGTGCGGGCATCGCGCCCGCTTCCGCTCCGGTCTGATTCCTCCGACGCGCGAGCCGCGGTGAAGGACGGCGATCACGCCGAGCGGCGCTTCACACCTTGGCGAAGACCTCGGCCCAGTCCTGCAGCATCGCCATCTCGTGGCCGTGGCGGATGTGGACGCCGAACTGGCTGAAGCCTGCGGCCTTGAGCTCGCGCACCCCCTCGACCAGCTCTGCCCGGGTGCCGGTGAAGGTGAGCGCGCGGATGGCCGCGCCGGTCAGCAGCGGCTCCTCTTCCGGCCGCAGGAACATGAGGTGCCCGCGATGGACCGTGAGGTAGCGCGCATCTTCCGGCTCATACCCCTGATAGAGCGCGCGATAGGCGTCGAGCGCGGGCTTGAGCGGCGGCGGCGCCGGGAAGCCCATCGAGCCGAACTCCGCCGCCTCGACGAAGTTGTGGAAGATCATCGCCGCCGCCGGCCCTGCCTGTGCCTTGACGCGCGGGCTGTCGGCGGGCTCGCCCTCGCGCAGCACGCAGCCGCCGCCGAAGGCGGTGGCGTAGAGCTCCTGGGGCGTGCGGCCGACCTCCTGCCAAGCCCGCCGCATATCGGCGAGCGCGGCGCGGGCGCCCGGGGCGTCGCGCGCCGCGACCATCCAGCCGGCACCCAGCTTCGCCGTGAGCCGGCGCGCGCGCGGCCCGAAGGCCGAGACGTGGAGCGGCATGGGGTCGCGCAGATTGATCAGCTCGAGCTCCGGATTGAGGAAGCGGATCTTGTGCGGGCCGCCCTCCTCCGACCATTCGACCGTCTCGCCCCGGAGCAAGCCCTGGACAACGCGGATATACGCCTCGAGCCGCGCCAGCGTGATCGCCGGCAGGCCCATGCTGCGCCGCGCGGTGAAGCCGGTGGAAACGCCGAAATCAATCCGGCCGGGCGCCAGGGCGTTGAGCGAGGCGAGCGCGTTCGCCGCCGAAGGCGCGATGCGGTTCGAGGGGATGAGCACGCCGGTGCCGAGGCGGATGCGGGTCGTCTGCATCGCCGCCGCCGCCATGGCGACGAACATGTCGGCATTGAGGAGCTGCGTGTCGTAGAACCAGGCATGGGTGAACCCCAGCGCTTCCGCCCGCTGCGCCACCTTCCAGGAATGCGCCGACGTCGCCAGCTGTATGCCGAAATCCATGCTTTTCCTCCCCATCGGCCGCGGCCGCGATCTTCTCGGTCATCGCCATCACGCTCCGCTCCGGCGTGAGCGAAGACCACCCGCCTAGGATGCCGCGGCGCTTGCCGCCACCACCTGCCGCTTGCCGCAGTAGGCAAGGCACGCCGTCGCCACGGCGGCGACGAACGCGAAGCCGCAGGCGACCAGGAAGATGTGTTTCGGCGGCAAGCCCATCGCCAGCAAATAAGCGCCCAAGGGTGCCGCGGCGATGCCGCCCAGCCGCCCGATGCCGAGCGCCCAGCCGATGGCGCTGGTGCGCATGCGCGCCGGATAAAGCGCGCCGCAGGCCGCGTTGGCGGCGTCCTGGCTGCCAATCACGGTCGCGCCGCACATGAACGCGACGACCAGAAGCGCCGCATAGGGCAAGGTCACGAGCGCGATCAGCGCGAAGAACACGATACCGAGGGCGTAATGGAGGGCCAAGGCGCGGTCGGCGCGGAACCGGTCCATGGCAAGGCCGAGATAGAAAACCGGCGCGATCCCGCCCAACCCGTAGAGGCTGCTCGCGAACACCGACTGCGACGGCGTCATGCCCGAGAGATGCAGAACCTCCGGCAGCCAGAACAGAAAGAGGAACAGGTTGATCAGGCTGCAGAAGAAGATCACCCACAGCAGCAGGGTCTGGCGTGCATAGCCCTCGCCGAACAGCATCTTGACGGTATTGCTGCGGGCCACGTCGAGCGCTTGGCTCGATCCAGGCGCGATGTTGAAGCGCTCCAGGACCGCGCGGTCACGCGGCGCGAGCCTTGCCTTGGCGGCGAGCATGCGCGGCGATTCCGGCAGCCACAGCGCCATCACCAGCACGAGCGCCAACGGGAACGCCCCGCCCACATAAAAGATGCTTTGCCAGCCGAAGCCGAGATGCAGCAGCAAAGCCACGATCTGGCCGCCGATGAAGGTGCCCAAGGGCGCGCCGGTGAAGGTGATGAGGATCATGGTTTGCCGCAATCGCTCGGGCGCGTAGTCGGCGGTCAAGGCGGTGCTTCCGGCAAACCCGCCGGCGATCCCGAGCCCGGTGAAGAAGCGCAAGCCCGTCAGCACCTCGAGCGAGGGCGCATAGGCCGACAGCAACGAGGCGAGGCCGAAGAGCGCGACGCTGCCGATCAACAGCGGCTTGCGCCCGAGACGGTCGCCGATCGGGCCGGCGATGAGCGCCCCCGCCATGATGCCGAGGTTGGAGAACAGGAAGGCGAGGGCGAAGGCCGGCGGCGCCACATGCCATTCATGGGTCAAGGACGGCACCGCCCAACCGATCGAGCCCACGTCGTAGCCGTCACAAGTCTGGACCAGCATGCAGAGCGCGGCCACGCGCAGCTGCAGGCCGCCGATCCGCTGGTTTTCGATTGCCTGCTCGGCCGCGGAAGCAATGAGCGCCGCCATCTGGTTCCTCCCGGTTTATCCGATATTCCGCAGATTGACTTTTCTTGCGGGCCAGTGTGCGCCGGTTGATCCTCGAACACAACGGATCGAGAGGCGGCGAAGCCGGCAAAAGAAGATGCCCTCCGCCGGGGGCCTCGCTGGTCGCCGATGGCGGTGGCGTGACGCCCGCTTGCGGTAAGCCTAGGCGGGCGAACGGTCGCGGATATAGAATACGATCGGCCGATCGAGCAGGCGGCGCGCCGGCGCGCGGCGACGACCCCAGGGAGGAGACCCATGGGCTATCAGACGATCGAGGTCAGGAAATTGACTCCGACCATTGGCGCCGAGATTTTCGGCCCCGATCTCAGCCAGGAGCTCGGCAATCAGCAATTCCAGGAGATCCATGACGCGCTGATGGAGAACCTGGTGATCTTCTTCCGCGACCAGACGCTCACGCCCGAGCAACAGGAAGACTTCGGCCGCCGCTTCGGCAAGCTGCATGTGCATCCGGCCGCGCCGGGACGGCTCGAGGGCCACCCCGAGATTCTCGTCATCAAGGCCAACGAGAAATCGAAGCGCGTCGCCGGCGAGGAATGGCATTCGGACGTGTCCTGCGAGCTGGAGCCGCCGATGGGCTCGATCCTTTATATGCACGAGGTGCCCGCCAATGGCGGCGGCGACACGCTGTTCGCCAGCACCTATGCCGCCTTTGAGGCGTTGTCGGAGCCGATGCAGCGCTTCCTCGAAGGCCTGACCGCGATCCATGACGGCGAGCATGTCTTCCGCGGCCGTTACGGCGTCGACGATCAGGGCAAACAGTTCCCGCGCGCCGAGCATCCCGTGATCCGCACTCATCCCGTCACCGGCCGCAAAGGCCTCTTCGTCAATCGCGGCTTCACCACGCGCATCGCGCAGCTCAAGCGGCATGAGAGTGCGGCGCTGCTCGAGATGCTCTACCGCCACATCGAGACGCCGGAGTTTCACTGCCGCTTCAAATGGCAGCCGGGCTCGATCGCGTTCTGGGACAATCGCTGCGCCCAGCATCACGCGATGTGGGACTACTACCCGCTGCACCGCCACGGGCACCGCGTCACGGTCTGCGGCGACAAGCCGTTCTATCGCGGCTGATCTCGCCTTGACCCAGGTCGAGGTCGCGGCGCGGCGATGTCCGGCGCGCGGCGGCACAGGGGCGCGGATCGACTCCGGCAAATCCTCGTTCGTGGCGTAGAGCATCGCCGCCGCCGATCGCGCGCGGCACAGGTGGCGGATTGAGCTAAATCAAAGCGACGCCGCAGCGAGATCCCTAACGTCCTGCCGGGTGGTCGCCACCCGTCACGCGTGATCATCAATGGAGACATGACATGGCTGACACTCCCGTAACCGTGAAGAAAGCAGCGCCGGCACCGGCGCGCGTCCCCGCGCCGGACCCCTGGCAATTTTTCCGCACCGAGATGGATCGGCTGTTCGACCGATTCGGTTTCGGCACGCCCGCCTTCCGGCGCCTCTTCGACATCGAGCCGATGACGCGGTTCGAGAGCGGCTTCGGCATCGCGGTACCGGCGGTTGACATCACCGAGGACGAAAAGGCCTACAAGATCGCCGCTGAGCTGCCCGGCATGAGCGAGAAGGACATCGAGGTCACCGTCACCGGCGATGTGCTCGTGCTCAAGGGCGAGAAGCGGCAGGAGCGCGAAGAAAAGGACAAGAACCGCTACCTTTCCGAGCGCTCTTACGGCGCCTTCCAGCGCGGCTTCGAGCTTCCCGAGGGCATCGACCGCGACAAGATCGCCGCCGATTTCAGCCAGGGCGTGCTGACGCTGACCTTGCCCAAGACCGCCGAGGCGCAGAAGCAGCAGAAGAAGATCGAGGTGAAGGCGTCCTGATTCCCCACCTTCTTCGGGCAGGAAGGGATTCACCACCGAG
>DATJLU010000222.1:0-13149 GCA_035509275.1 Allostellaceae bacterium
CCGCTTGATGAAGTGCTCGACGATCCCATCGTGCGCCTTGTCATGGCGCGCGATCGGCTGTTGCCTGACGATGTCAAGGCCTATCTCGAAGCGGCGGTGCGACGGCTGAGGCGAGAGAAGCGGCCGGCTTATCTGTTGGTCCGCAGCGATTGAGCGGCACGCTGTGCGGGCCGCGACGGAGCCAGGCGCTCCGCTTCTTCGAGACGCGCCAAGCGTTCCTCCAACTGAGCCGCATAAGCTTCGAGCTCGGCCACGACGGACGGCGTGTAGATCATCTTGGCGAGCCTGCGGCAACGGGCCGCCCGCTCATGCAAAGCTTGCGCGATAGGGTCCACGCGCCCCCCTTGTATTCGGCGCGATGGCGAAAACCGCCACATCCCGTGAAGAAGGCGATAACGTAGCTTACGGTCTTGTTGCAACGCAACCGCGCCGTGCGATTTATCCACCGATTATCCACTGAAAAAGTGTAAGCGCGGATCGCGCGCCATGCGGCGCGCGCCGCCTTACATACCGCTGCAAACCGCCCTGCCGCTCAGGAAAACCCGACCAAGGCTCGCGGCATCGAGCCGCGCAGCAATGCCTTGCGCGCCGCCCATTCGCTGCCCGCGTCGAGCGTCTCGACAAACTGCACCTTGCTGCCGGCGAGAAAGGCAACCGGCACGCCGTCGCGATAAAGCAGCCGGTTGCCGGTGAGCGCGGCAAGCTTCGCTCCGGGCGTGAGGATGCCCGCGAGATTGAGCGGATCGGCACCGGACAGCGACAGCAGCGCGCCGGTCTCGGGTTTGCGCCGCGCCTCGCGCAACAGGCCCACCGCTTCCGGCAGCGCGAATTGCTCGCCGGCAAAGCCGGCCACGAAGCGTCCGCCGCGAATCTCGCCGCGCGCCTCCAGCCGCCGATAGACGCGCAGCAGATCGCGCCAGGGCGGCAGCCAGTCGGCCTCGCGCTCGAGCAGCCGCCAGAAGACGACGCCGTAGCGGCGCAGCAGGCCGCGCGCGAGATGCTCCGTCGCCTCCGCATCGGCTTCGGCGCCGATTGCGGTCGGCCGCGCCCGGCGCGCCAGCGCCCATCGTCCGGCATCTTCCATGCCGAAGCCGACGGCGCGCCGCCGGCGCCCCTGCATCGAGCGACGCTTCTCCGCCGGCACCAGCAGCGCACGCAAGCCGGCGAAGCTGTCGGAAGTGACGAGGCCGAGCGCCACCAGCTCGGCCAACCCCTCTTCGATCTGCGGCCGCAGCAGCGCGCTCTCCGCGGCGATCTCGTCGAAGAAGGAAGCGCCGCGGTCGCGGATGAAGGCAAGCACCGCTTCGGCGGCGGTGCTCGACGGCGCCACCTCCGGCGCCGGCGACAGCGCGGCCCAAAGCGGCAAGTGGCGGCGCGCCAGCAGCGTGATCGGCGTCGTCCGCACCGGCATGGCGCCGCGCTCGCCGTCCTTGGGCCGGGCGTTGCGCGGCCGGAGCCGCGCCCAGGCGACGCGCCCGGCAAGGCAGAGATCATCGAGCCAGCCCGGCTCGTAACGCGGCAACCGCGCCGGCAGGATCTCCGTCTCCCATGCCCCGGCCGGCGCCTCGAACCCCTCGAGCTGCGAGATCACCGCTTCGAGCGCGTCGGGTCCTTCCATCCGCGTTTCCGTCTCGACCTTCTGCCAGCGCGCGAGGAAGCGCAGGAAATCACGGGCGGCGACCGGCTCGATCTCGGCGCGGAGCCGCTTCACCGTGTAGCGATGGATGCGCGCGAGCAAACCGCGCTCGCACCATTCCTCGCTCTCCGCGCCTGGCGTGAACCGCCCGCGCATGGCAAAGCCTTCACTTTCGAGCGCCGCGAGCGCGGCCGCGATCTCGCCTGGCGCCACGCCCAGCGGCGCCGCCAGCGCCGCCTCGGTGATCGGCCCCTGCCCTTCCAGCCGGCCGCGCAGCATCTCCACGAGCGCCGTTTCGCGCGTGACCGCGGTGTCGGCCAGGGCCGGCGGAGCACTGATCGGCGGCTCGAGCCGTGCGCCGGGCCACAGCCCCGCTACATGCGGCAAGCGTTCGGCCGCCACCCAGAGCCGCGCCCGCGGCGAGACGAGCAAGGCGGCGCGGCGATCGCGCGCCAGCGCCGCGAGGAAATCGCGCCAGCCCGGCTGCGCCTCCGCCTCTTCGACGGTGAGAAAGCCGAGCCAGACCAGTGCGTCATGCAGCTCATCGGCATTCGTCGCTTCGGGCCAGGCTTCGGCGCGCACCCGCGCGATCGCTTCGGCATCGAGCCGGCCGAGCGCCGCCGCGTCCTCGGGCGCGAGCCAGCGGCGGCTCATCACCGCCTGGGTGCGACGCTCCTCGAGCGGTGCATCGTCGAGATAGGCGTAAGGACGCGCCGAGAGCACTTCGACGGCAAGCGGCGACGGTTCGGTCAGATCGCGCGCGACGATCTCGATCTCGCCCGCTTCGAGCCGCCTTAAGAGACGCTCGAGCCCGACAATGTCCATCGCCTCTTCGAGGCAGTCGCTAATGGTCTGGCGCACCAACGGATGGTCGGGAATCTCGCGCTCGCCGGCGACATTCTCGGCACAGGCGATCTGGTCGGGGAAAATCGCGGCAACCAGATCCTCGGCGTTCATCCGCGCCAATTGCGGCGGCACCTTCTTGCCGCCACGGAAGCGCGGCAGTGCCAGCGACACGCCCGCGACCCAGCGCCAGCGCGTGTTGAACATCGGCGCATCGAGCAGCGCCTGGATCAGAAGCTGCCGTACGCTCGCCGAATGAAGATAGCGCGGTACCGCGGCAAGATCGAAGCTGTGTGCTGTCGTCAGCGACAACACGATGTTGTCCTCGGTCGCGGCCGCTTGCAGCTCGAAATTGAACTTGCGACAGAAGCGCTTGCGCAGCGCCAGGCCCCAGGCGCGGTTGAGACGGCTGCCATGGGGCGAATGCAGCACCAGCTGCATGCCGCCGGCCTCGTCGAAGAAACGCTCGAGAACAAGCGTCTCCTGCGTCGGCAAAGTGCCGAGCGCCGCATGGCCCGCGGCAAGGTATTCGGCCAGCTGGCGTGCCTCCGGTGTCCCGAGACGGAGCTCGTCCTCGAACCAGCGACGCGCGCCCTCGCCGCTCGGATCGGAGCGAAGCCGCTCGGCCGCCGCCGCGCGCAGCCGCGACACCGAGAGCGAAAGCTCGTCGCTGCGGCCGGGTGCCTCGCCGAGCCAGAACGGAATATTGGGCGCGAGGCCGGCAGCGTCCTCGACGCGCACGACACCGCGCTCGACGCGCTGGATGCGATAGGCCGCGTTGCCCAGTTGGAAGACGTCGCCGGCAAGGCTCTCGACGGCAAAATCCTCGTTGACCGTGCCGATGAACTGGTTCTCAGGCTCGAGCAGCACCTGATAATCGGCGGTGTCGGGAATGGTGCCGCCCGAGGTGAGCGCGGTCAGCCGCGCGCCGCGCCGGCCCCGCAGCTTATGATTGACGCCGTCATAGTGGATGAGCGCGCCGCGCCGGCCGCGGCGGCTGGCATAACCTTCGGCCAGCATCTGCACGATGGCGGTGAAGTCCTCGCGCGCGAGGTCGCGATAGGGCCAGGCGCGGCGGATCAGCGCGAGCAGCCCATCCTCGCTCCAGTCGCGCGCCGCCACCTCGGCGACGATCTGTTGCGCCAGGACGTCGAGCGGCTGCTCGGGCAAAGCGAGGCGATCGAGCTCGCCGCGGCCGACGCTGTCGATGAGCGCGGCGCACTCGACCAGCTCGTCGCGCGACAACGGAAAGAGACGGCCTTTGGGTGTGCCGTTCACGGCATGGCCGGAGCGGCCGACGCGCTGCAGGAAAGCGGCGATCGACCGCGGCGAGCCGAGTTGACAGACGAGATCGACATCGCCGATATCGATGCCGAGCTCGAGCGAGGCCGTCGCCACCAGCGCGCGCAGCTTGCCATGCTTCAGCCGCTGCTCGGCATCGAGCCGCCGCTCCTTGGCGAGGCTGCCGTGATGCGCGGCGACGTCATTCTCGCCGACGCGCTCGGAGAGCGCGCGCGTCACCCGCTCCGCCATGCGGCGCGTGTTGACGAAGACGAGCGTGGTGCGGTGCGCCGCAACGAGCTCGGCGAGACGGTCGTAGACCTGCTTCCACGCGTCGCCCGACATCACCGGCTCGAGCGGCACCGGCGGCAGCTCCAAAGCGAGGTCGCGGTCGCGGCGATGGCCGGTATCGATGATCCGGCAGGCGGGCGGAGCGCCCGCAGTGCCAGCGCCGGTGAGGAAGCGCGCCACCGTCTCGACCGGCTTTTGCGTTGCCGAGAGGCCGATGCGCGGCAACCGGCGGCCGCAGAGCGCGTCGAGCCGCTCCAACGACAGCGCCAGATGCGAGCCGCGCTTCGTCGGCGCGACGGCATGGATCTCGTCGACGATCACCGTCCGCGTCGTCGCCAGCATGGCGCGGCCGGACTCCGAGCCGAGCAGGATGTAGAGCGATTCCGGCGTCGTGACGACGATGTGCGGCGGCGAGCGGCGCATACGCTCGCGTTCACCTTGCGGCGTGTCGCCGGTGCGCACCCAGGTGCGGATCTCGACATCGGGAAGGCCCTGGGCGGCGAGCTCGGCGCGGATGCCGGCAAGCGGCGCTTCGAGATTCTTCTGGATGTCGTTGGAGAGCGCTTTCAGCGGCGAGACATAGACCACCTGCGTCGCCTTGCCGAGCTCGCCCGCGATGCCCTGTCGTACCAACTCGTCGATCGCGGCGAGAAACGCCGCCAGCGTCTTCCCCGACCCGGTCGGCGCTGCGATCAGGACATGCTCGCCGGCCTTGATCGCCGGCCAAGCTTCGGCCTGCGCCGCGGTGGGCGCAGCAAAGCTCCGCTCGAACCAGGCGGCAACGGCAGGATGGAACAGCGCGGCAAGCGTCACGGGCAAACACCGGCGGCGAGGTCAGCGAACCGACGGAGATAATGGGGTATCCGGGCGTGGAATCAACTGCTTGGGCTACCGATATGCGGTCGGGAGCACCGCGGCTATTCGGCTCCGGTCGCGGCCATGCTGGCCGGCTCTGGAGCCGATCCCTCGCCCAGCGCGGCAGCCGCACCCCTGAGCCGGAAATCGAGAGCGTCGACGCGCTGCTGAAGTTGGGCGATGCCGTCGCCGGCTTCCTCGCGCAGCGCTTGCAGCTGCGTTGCGCCCAGAACCAGCTGCTGCCGGAGCGCCGACAACCTCCCATCGATCTCTTGCGCCACCTGGCGCGGCACGTCCTTCGTGGCCTGCGCGGTCCGCGCCGCGATCTCGTCCGAGATCGCCTTGCGCAGTTCGTCGAGCTCGCGCCGCATGGCGGCGGTGGCGTTGGCAAGCTCCGCCCGCCAATCGGTCAGAGAGCTGATTTCCTGTTTCACGATGTCCTGAATGCTCGGCCACAGCGCATCGATCAGCATCTTTCTGATGTCGCTTTCAGACGCCATTACCTACCCCCTTACCTGTCTGCGCTACGGCCGACATGCCACGCCGCTTCACGCCGCCGCCGAAGGCGCTGTCTGGGGGCGTGCGAGGTGACCGGTTTTGACCCAGACCTTGCAGCCCCCGGCTCCGGCGCGCGCCGCGAGCCTAGCGCCGGCAGGCAAGCGGAGCCAGGATTGCGGCTCGAAACCCTCGCCGCCTTCGCTGAACGTGCCGTCGAGCACAAGGATTTCCATGCCGCCTTGAACCGGCAGCGCGATCTCAGCGCCCGCGCTCCAACGCTCGAGGCGCACCGTCTCGCGCGCGTCCTGGTGCAGCGCCATCACGTCGACACCAGGCCGCCCCGGCGCCGGCAGAAACGGCTGGTTCGTCGTGTCGATCCGCACCTGTCGACGGTCCTCGGGATCGAACTGCCAGAGCTTGACGAAAATCGTGCAACCCGGCTCCGAGCCCGGCGTGTGGCGCGAGGTCGGCGGGTTGCGGATGTAGGCGCCAGCCGGGAAATCCCCGGCCTCGTCGGAGAACACCCCGTCGAGGACCAGAAACTCCTCGCCGCCGCCATGGGTATGGGGGGAGAAGTGCGATTTCGGCGCGTAGCGCACGATCGAGGTGGCGCGCGCCACCTCTTCGCCGATGCGGTCGAGCATGCGCCGCTCCACCCCCGCCATCGGCGACGGCGACCAGGACAGGCGCGCGGCATGAACCGCAGCGCGCTTGGAGAAGTCCGCATTCAATTCCATCAGAGCCTCCTCCGACCGCGAGCGCATAGCAAAATATAGGCGGCCTGGTCGAGTGGCGAAAAATGCCACGCGTTCGAGGGCGGTGAGCGGCGGCGTCGTCAGGACACGACTCGACGTACGGGAGACCTTTAGCCGGCAGTAAGAAACCCAGGGATGGATGAACAACATCGCGGACGCCGCTTGGCCGCTACGGGCGCCCGCAAGGGGCATACCCGTCCGTTCGCCTTCGCAAGTAGAGCGTTTAAAGATTTACTCAGCGAAACAGACGTTCATTTTCGGACAGAGCGGACGCGTCTGGGGACCGCGGGCCCACTGACGCCGATCGGCCTGTCCTCGCACTAAGTTCCTTAGAACAGGCGTTACTCTATCCTACTGTCTCCCGATCGTCGCGATCTGCGCCTCGCTGAGCCCGCGAATGAAATCCGGCAGCGGGATGAAGCCGACCGGCGTGAGGTATTTCTCACTGTTACCACCGGAGACCGAGATCGCCCATAGCAGGAAGGAGCGAAGCGCTGTGGCTGTCGCAGCGTCGGGCTGCGACTTTGACACGACAGCGTATTCGTAGTTGATCAACGGGTAGCTGTTATCGCCTGGAGCGAAGACCAGGCTGATGCGCTCGTAGGGCGGTGTGCGTGGGTCGAGCCGGGCGGCAGCATCGGCGATCGACTGCTGTGTGGGAAGCAGGAACTTGCCAGCCTGGTTCTCGATCATGGCGGTGCCGAGACCGGCTTTGGCAATGTCCTTGCCATAGCTGATGCCGACATAGCCGATCGCGTAAGGAGTGGCGGCGAGGGCCTCGACGACACCCTCATTGCCGACTGCGGCCTTCTCCGCGGCCACGTTGGGCCAGCGGATATCGGTGCCGTAGCCGGGATTGTCTTCCCAGGTCTCGGTCGAGAAGTCCAGGAATTGGGTGAAGATGAAGGTGTCACCGGAGCCGTCGGCGCGGCGCACCGGGATGACCGCGTGATGCGGGAGTGCTGCGCCCGGATTCATCGTCCTAATCGCGGGATCGTCCCACTCGGTGATAGCCCCGGAATAGATTGCGGCGAGTGTCGGGCCATTTATCTTGATGTTCGTCCCGTTCAGACCCGGCAGGTTGTAGTTGATCGTCTGCGCAGAGATGGCGAGCGGAATATTGAGGATCTCCGGGTTGTGTGCCGCCACCTCGTCGGAGAGATAGGCGTCGGAGGCGCCAATGCGGACCGACCCGGCGATTGCCGCTTCAATGCCGGCCGTGGAGCCACTCCCGGTCGCTGTTACATCGATGTCGGGCGCGATGCTTTTGTAGCCCGCGATCCAGGACTGGAAGAGCGGGAAGAGCAGGGTCGAGCCGCTTTCGTTGAGCGCGATACCGGCCGCGTAGGCGGGCGCGACCGCAAACGAGAAGGCAAAGGCGGCGCCAGCGAGCGCGTGGCGAAGTTTATTCGTCATGAACGCGTCTCCTGTAACGTCTTCAGCTGTGACGTCATCAGCGCCCGATCCGGTCGAGATTCACGCCGGTGGTCTCGATCCGGTACACCCAGGTAACGAGCGCGCCCACGACCGAGGTGGCCGCGAGGGTGTAAAGCAGCGTGCGAGTGCCGATCGATGCAAGCAGGATCGGGAAACCGAACGTCGTGGCGACCGCGCCGACCTTGCCGATCATCGCCGCGAAGCCCGCGCCCATGCCGCGCACCTCGGTCGGAAACACTTCGCCCGCGAGCAGGTAGGTCTGCGCGTTGGGACCGAGATTGGTCATGAAGTTGAACAGCATCACGCCGCCCATGATGAGGTAGAGCTTGAGCGCGCCGCTCGCGTCGATCGACATCGTGGCGATCGCGAGTCCAACCGCGCAACCGAGGAAGCCGAAGACTTGCAGTCGGATGCGCCCGAACTTGTCGGCGAGCGCGATCGCAAAGACAATGCCGACGACCAGCAGTGACGTTGTGAGCGCTGCGGCCTCGGCCGAGTGAATGCCGCTCGCGATCAGGTCGGCTGGGCTCCGGATCTTGTCGGGACCGCTGCCGAGGGCGGTAGCGATCAGCGTGGGGGTGAAGACGCCGATGCCGTAAGTGCCCAGGTCCTGGAGGAACCACGGCGCCGAAGAGAAGATCGTGGCGCGGCGGTTGCGTGAGTTGAACAACGCCAGGAAGCTCTGTTTCGACGCGCTCGCCTCGTCGGCGACATGGCGGGCGAGCTCCACCGCGTGCGGATAGAGAGGCTTGCGATGGAGCAGCCGCGTCACGGCTTCTTCTGCCTGTTCATGCGCTCCGCGCACGATCAGCCAGTTCGCGCTTTCGGGGATAAAGAAGCGGCCGAGGGTGATCAGCACTGCCGGCACCAATGCGGTCGCGTACATCCACCGCCAGGCATCGAGGCTCGGGTAGAGCACGAGCACGAGGGCGCCGATCGCAATGCCGCACATGGCGCCCACCGCCTGGAAGGCAAAGGCGCCGAGCACAAGGCGACCGCGAGCGGCGCTAGGGATGTTCTCGGAGATGATCATGTGCGCGGTCGGGTAGTCGCAACCGAGTGCCAAGCCGACGCCGAACAGGCAGATCACCAGCGACCAGAAGTTCCCCACCATGATCAGCAGGGCGAGGAACAGGCAGAAGATAATCATCTCGGCAATGAACATGCGCTTACGGCCAAAATAATCCGAGAGGCCGCCGAGCAGGATGGTTCCGACCAGGATGCCGGCGAGGCTCGCCGAAGTGACGAAGCCCTTTTCGCCGGCGGCAAGGTGGAATTCACGGGTGATCAGCGGCATCGTCACGCCGCCCATGAAGACGACGAAGCCTTCAAAGAACTTGCCAAAGGCCGCGAGCGCCCAGATCCGCCACTGCATGCCCGTCATGGGCGTGGATCTCAGCATGGTGCCATCGGACCACACGGGCAATTCGTCGATATATTCCTGCACGGTCTTGGCGTTCGGCTGCGCTTTCGGTGCGGCGACGTTGAGCATCGTACGAACTCCCTAAGTTCTCGACGGAGAACTGCCCATTACGGGCCTAGGTGATCCTGCCACGCGGACTCGCAACGGCATTGCACCCCGTTCAAGACAACTCCTACTGCCTCATTCTGACACTATGATGACGCTGCCCTATTCGCACTGCACATTCGGTAAATCGTGCAGGAGGATGTTGGCGTGAGCGTGCCTCCGCGTCGCGTCGATCTCAGGCGACCAATACCAGGTCATGCCTTGCTACGGCCAAACCAGACGGTTACTTTGTCGAAACGGCCGTCAGGGTGCGAGCCTCGCTGTCGCACTGGCCGATCGTGCCGATCGACCCCGCGATAGCTTCATCTTCCCGCAGTTCCTGGATTTCTCAACCCAGAGCTGAGAAGACAGTCGACGTTACGAGCTCGGCGAAGCGGCGCAGACATCGACCCATTCCGCCTCGACCAGCGCCGCCAAGCGCAGCGGGTTGATGCGGATGGCGCTATGGGTCGAGCCGGCCGCCGGCACGACGACGTCGAAGCTTCTGAGCAGGACGTCGCAATAGATCGGCAGGGGCGTCGCGAGACCGAAGGGACAAACGCCGCCGACGGGATGCCCGGTGAGCGCCGCCGCCTCTTCCGCCGGAAGCATTCTCGCTTTGCCGCCGAGCACGGCTTTCACTTTCTTGTTGTCGAGCCGCGAATCACCGCAGGTGACCAGGAGAAGATTGCGCTCCCCCACCTTGAGCGACAAGGTCTTCGCGATCTGCGCCGGCTTGATGTTCCACAGGGCTGCGAGGGTCATGGTGGCGCTGCTTCGCTGCAGCTCGACGATGGTGACGTCTGGCGCCTTCTCCGCCAGAAAGGCGCGAACCGACTCAAGGCTCATCGCTGCGTCCTCTTGGCGATCGCGTTTCGCAACGTGCCGATACCTTCGATCGCCACCTCGATCGTGTCGCCGCTGGTGACTCTCTGGGTTTTTCCGGGAGTCCCGGTGAAAATGACGTCGCCCGGCAGCAGCGTCACGTAGCGACTGCAGTAGCTCAGGATTTCGTCGGGCGAGAACACCAGCTCGCTCGTATTCGAGGATTGCCGCAGCTCGCCATTCACCCGCGTCTCGAGCTTGAGATCGTTGTAGTCGAGGCCAGTCGCGATCGCCGGCCCGATGGGCCCGAAATTGTCCGACCCCTTTGCACGGAACCACTGCAGATCCTCGAGCAGCCATTCGCGATCGACGAGGTCGTTGCCGATCGTGACGCCGAACACGTAACCCGAAGCCTCCGCGACCGAAACATTCTTCGCGGTCCTGCCGATGATCAGCACCAGTTCGCCTTCGAAATGAACGTTGGTTGCATCCTCGGGAAGTACGATGTCCGCGCCGTCCGGGATGAGACTTGTCGGAAATTTGGCGAAGACGCCGGGATAGTCCGACGGGACCGGCCGACCTGCGGCGTTGACGATGACGCCTTCCGAGCTTTCGACATGCACGCGATGGCTGGCGTAGTTGAGGCCGACCGCGATCACTTTCGACGGCTCGCAGGGAACCTGAAATCGGGTTTCACTGGCGGGGTACTCGCGCCCCGTCAACGTCGGACCGCTGAACAGATCGCCCGCAAGCGCTTTGACCCGGTCGCCGTCCCAGAGGCCATAGGAGACGATCCCCTCGTGTTCGAAGCGAACATATTTGACTATGGCTGCCGCGGATTTCATCAATGCCCTCCCGGATTTCGGTCGTGGGAAGCCTTCCATGGCGCCACTTATGAACGGAACTGCGGTGGAGCGTCTTGAACGATCGTGCGGCGCAACGGATGGCGACTGGATCCGGATCGCGCCCTCATGCCCGGGATTGGAGCGGGTCGAAGCCTTTTTCGCAGGACACGCTTTCGCGCCGCACCGGCACGACACCTATGCCATCGGTTTCACGCTCGCCGGCGTCCAAGCCTTCCGCTACCGCGGCGCTGCCGAGCTGAGCCTCCCCGGCCAAATCTTCGTGCTTCATCCGGACGAGGCCCATGACGGTCGCGCCGGGACCGGCGCCGGCTTTCGCTATCGGATCCTCTATGTCGAGCCCCGCGTCCTGCAGGAGGCGTTAGGCGAGTTGCACGCTCCCCTGCCCTTCGTGCGCGACGCCGTGTCGACCGACAAGCGCCTCGCCGCCGCGATCCTGCCGGTGCTCGACGATCTCGATGGGGCGCTGGAAGAACTGCAGCGCGACCAGATCATTCTCGATCTCGCGGAAGCCCTGGCCGCGGCCGATCCGTCGATCGTCCGGCGAAAACTCACGGCGCGACATTGGCGCGCGGTCGGCAAAGTGCGCGCGTTTCTCGATGCCAATCTCGAGGGCGCCATCACCGCGGCAGAGATGGAAGCGGTCGCGGGTTTGTCACGCTACACCCTGGCGCGGCACTTCCGGGCCTGCCTGGGCACGAGCCCCTATCGCTATCTCGTCCTGCGCCGTCTCGACCGCGCGCGCTCCCTCATCCGCACCGGTGCGCACCTGGTCGACGCGGCGGCCGCGTGCGGCTTTGCCGATCAGAGCCACATGACGCGCCATTTCAAAAAAGCCTACGGCCTCTCGCCCGGTCGCTGGGCGACGATTGCCGCGCGTTAGCCCTCGGCTTCTCTAGTCGGGTCGGACGGCACCATCGACTTCCACGAGGGCGCGGCTATAGGTGAGGAGGCGTTGAAGCCTCTCATTCGCGCCGCCGTGACCCTGAACCGCGCCCGGAAGGTGATCAGCGTTATCGCAGCTTCACGACCGTGCCTCTGAGGGCGACGCCCGCGATGATGGCGCCGGCATGGCATACGTATTCGCTCTCGCTGGGCACGCCGCGTTTCCTGTAGTAGCTCTCGATGCCGACGACCGCATTTCCGCCCAGCTTCAGGGCGCGGCTGCGCAATTCGACGAGCGCGCTGAGCATCGCCCAGCGGCAGGCCTGCTCGTCGGGCCTTCCGACCGAATTCGTCTTTCGGTTGGTCACAAATGCACCGAAGCTCTGCGCCACGGCTGGCGTCGGCTGGCTGCCGAAATAAAACGCGACGTCGCTGCCGACCTTGTCCTTGTACTCGGCGCTCTGCAGGAGGTCGCCGATCTTGAGATGGTATTCGGTATCGCGCGCCTGAGCCGAAAACGTAACGCTCAACATCAGCAGGGCAGCAAGCAAGAAGCGCATCGTCTATCCCCCATCAAGGTGCAGTTCAACCTGGAGTCGGCGCCGGAGTATGGCATGTCCGAGAGCAGCGAGGCGGAAGACACGACGACGCATACTGAGGTCTTCCCATTTCGCAACGTTGACAATATCCGTGAAATGGATGTCGAGAAATGAGCCAAAAAATCGACTAACCGTGCAGAACCAGCCGCTGCACGCGCCAGTTCAAGAGCTCGGCGACGTAAAGCTCGTTTTCCCGGGGGCAAGCCATTTCATGGATCCAGCCAAACTGCTTCAGCTGCTTGCCGGATTGGCCGAGGACGCCCAGCACCTTGCCGTCGAGCGTCAGCTTGTAGATGCGGCCGGGAAAGGCATCGGCGCTGTAGAGCACCTGATTCGGCCCGGGCGAGATGCAGATCGCCCAGGGCGAGCCCGGCGCCAAGGTGCCGGCGGCGATCTCCGCCGCGTTCGGCGCATTGCCGATCGCCGGCCGCGCGCCCGGCGGTACCGGCACGTCGATGGTGAATTGGCGCAGGAACTTGCCCTCGCCGTCGAAGACCTGAATCCGCCGGTTGCTGCGATCGGCGACATAGACCTGGTTCTTGGCATCGACCGCGATGCTGTGCGGCGTGTGGAACTGACCGGGGCCGGTGCCGCGATCGCCCCATGATTTGAGCCAATTGCCGTCCTTGTCGACCTTGGCGACGCGCGAATTGATGTAACCGTCGCTGATGAAGGTGTTGCCGGCCTTGTCCCAGGCTACATCCGTGACCTGGCGGAAGCGGCCGTCCTCGGCAGGCAGCGGCGGCTTCGGATGCTTCAGCGGCGCGGTGTCCTCGTCGGAGGCTTCCTGCTTGCGGCCGAACACCATCAGCACGCGGCCCTCAGGATCGAACTTGATCACCATGTCCGAGCCCTTGTCGGTGACCCAGACATT
>DATJLU010000223.1:0-3170 GCA_035509275.1 Allostellaceae bacterium
AATCCGCCGCCGCGCCGCGCCAGTATCCGCCGATGCACCGTGCCGCCGCCCTCGCCTGCCTGCTCTGCTCTGCCCTCGGCCTCGCCGGCTGCGACACCAGGCTGCGCGATGAAAGCCTGCTCGACCGCTGCGGCGATGCGATGCAGCAGGCCTTTCCCCAGACCGAGATCAAGGTGACGAAAAAAGCGCTGGTGGCGCAGGAGACGCAGAGCTACGCCGCCAGCGTCGTCACCGCCGAAGGCGAGCGGAACGACCTGCCGGCGGACAGCCCGCTGCCGCGTGACATCGCCGTCGAATGCCGCTTCGACAATGGCATCCTCACCGGCTTCCGCTGGACCAAAGGGCCGCTGCGCTGAGCGATGCCGGCAACACCAGAAGAGCTTTTCGCCCGTTTCGATGCGCTCGGCATCCGCCATGCGACGCACCGCCATCCGCCGCTCCACACCGTGGCGGAATCGGTGATACTGCGCGGCAAGCTGCCCGGCGCGCATTGCAAGAGCCTCTTCCTGCGTGACCGCAAGGACGGGCTCTGGCTCGTCGTCCTGCTCGAGGACCGCCGCCTCGACCTCAAAGCGCTGGCCGACAGCCTGGGCGCGCCGCGCTTTTCCTTCGGCAGCCCGGCGCTGCTGCTGGAGGTGCTGGGGCTGACGCCGGGCAGCGTCACGCCGTTTGCGCTGATGAACGACCGGGCCCATCGCGTCCGCGTCGTCCTCGACGCCGACATGCTGCGGCAGGAACCGGTCAACTATCATCCGCTGGTCAATACCGCGACGACCGCCATTTCCGCGGCAGATCTCCGCCGTTTCATCGCCGATTGCGGGCATTCGGCCCGGGTGCTGGAGCTGGCGGGGCTCGACCGCGCTGCCGCGGAAGCCGGTGCTTGTCAGGACCCGCCTCTGCCGCCATCTTAGGGGAAATCTGAGGATTTGACGCCTATGGAACCGATTCTCGGCGGCGCCCCCGCCCCCGCGGACACCGCCAATCTCATCAAGAACGGCTCGACCGCGACCTTCATGGCCGATGTGATCGATGCCTCGCACGACGCCGCCGTGGTCGTCGATTTCTGGGCGCCCTGGTGCGGCCCGTGCAAGCAGCTCGGCCCGGCGCTCGAGAAGGCGGTGCGCGAGGCGCGCGGCGCCGTGCGCATGGTCAAGATCAACATCGACGAGAACCCGGAGCTGGCGCAGCAGATGCGCATCCAGTCGATTCCGGCGGTCTATGCCTTCAAGGACGGCCGCCCGGTCGACGGTTTCGTCGGCGCGCTCCCGGAAAGCCAGGTCAAGCAGTTCGTCGGCCGGCTTGCGGCCAATGCCGCCGCCGGTCCGTCGCCGATCGACGAGGCGCTGGCCCTGGCGCAGGAGGCGATGGGCGCCGGCGACGCGGCGCGCGCCGCCAACATCTATACCCAGGTGCTGCAGCACGAGCCCGGCAACCCGGTCGCGACCGCCGGGCTCGCGCGCATCGCCATCGGCCGCAAGGAGTTTGCCAAGGCGCACCAGCTCCTCGAACGGGTGCCGAAGGAGCATGCCGGGCATGCCGAGATCGCCGCGGCGCGCGCCGCGCTGGAGCTGGCCGAGGCCGGCAGCAAGGCGCAAGGCGCGGTCGGCGAGCTGCGCCAGCGGCTGCAGCAGAACGCCAATGATCACGAGGCGCGCTACGAGCTGGCCTCGGCGCTGTTCGCTTCGGGCCAGCGCGCCGAGGCGGTGGACGAGCTCCTCGACCTCGTCAAGCGCGACCGCAAATGGAACGAGGAGGCGGCGCGAAAGCAGCTCGTCAAATTCTTCGAGGCGCTCGGCCACGCCGATCCGCTCACCGTCGCGGCGAGAAAGCGCCTCTCCTCGATCCTCTTCGCATGAGCGGGCGTTTCGATCCCGGATTCGACGCGCTGCCGGCGAGCCTGCCGATCTTCCCCTTGACCGGCGTGCTGCTGCTGCCGCGCGGCCGGCTGCCGCTCAACATCTTCGAGGAGCGCTATCTCGCCATGACGGCGGATGCGCTCAAGGGCGAGCGGCTCATCGGCATGGTGCAGCCGCAAGAGGGCGGGGGCGATGCCGGCGATCCGCCGGTCTACCGCACGGGCTGCGCCGGCCGCATGGTCTCGTTCAGCGAGACCGATGACGGGCGCTATCTCATCACGCTTTCCGGCCTCGCCCGCTTCGACATCGCGCGCGAGCTGCCGCGCGCCCAGCTCTATCGCCGGATCGTGCCGGATTGGGAGCCTTATCGCGCCGACCTCGCCCCCGCCACCGACACGATCGATCGCGCGCGCTTGCTCGCGGCGCTGAAGCCGTTTCTCGAGCGCCAGGGCGTCGTCGCCGATTGGCCGGCGGTGGAAGCGACGCCGGACGAGCGGCTCGTCTCCACGGTGGCGATGGTGGCGCCGTTCCAGCCGGCGGAGAAGCAGGCGCTGCTCGAGGCGCGCGATCTCGCCGAGCGCGCGCATCTCCTCACCGCGCTCGTCGAGATGTCCGTCCATGGCGGCGCCGAGCGCGCCGAGGGCGCGCGCCACTGACCGCGGGAGGAAACCATGGCCGATCATGCGCCCGAGATCGATCCGCGGCTGCTCGAGATCCTGGTCTGCCCGCTGACCAAGGCGCCGCTCCACTATGACCGCGCCGCGCAGGAGCTGATTAGCGTCGACGCCGGCCTGGCTTATCCGATCCGCGACGGCATTCCGATCATGCTGCCGGACGAAGCGCGCACGCTGGATCCCTGATGGTCGCTGCCACGGAAATTCGTCTGCGCCGGGCGGAGAAGCTGCTGGAGGTGGCGTTCGACGACGGGACCCGGTTTGTGCTGCCGGCGGAGTATTTGCGGGTGGAGAGCCCTAGCGCGGAAGTGCAGGGGCATGGTCCGGGGCAGAAGCAGATCGTCGCCGGGCGGCGGGACGTGGGGATCGTGACGGTCGAGCCGGTGGGGAATTACGCGGTCCGGCTGGTGTTCGACGATCGGCACGATACCGGGATCTATTCGTGGGAGTATCTGCACGAGTTGGGAAGGGAGCAGGAGCAACGGTGGCAGGGGTATTTGAACGAGCTTGAGAGTCGCGGGCTGAGGCGGGAGCCTGGCTAGTGCGTCATTTCATAACTGCTGTGACCTATTTCATGGCTCGAGTCATCGAACGGTGTGCAGAAAGTAAGGAATGATCACCGCAGATGCACGCCGGTGAG
>DATJLU010000224.1:0-18557 GCA_035509275.1 Allostellaceae bacterium
GCGCAACACCGGGTGGCCCATACGGGCGATTTTGAGGATGGCCATGGCGGGTAATATGTGCGCCAGCGTCGCCGCGGTAAAGCACTGCGGCGCGTGGCCGAGCCCCAATCGCTACCGCGCCGCCTCCGGCGACTATCTAGTATCCGCCATAACCCGGCGACCCCGGCGCGGGAAGACCGGTCTGGGGATCGATCGTCTGGCCAAGGGTATTGTGCTGCGTCGGCGGTTGCGATGAGGAATTGTTCGCGGCACAACCGGCGACGAGCAGGGCCAGCATCGCTGCCACGGTGGTCGTGAGTTTCTTCACCATTCGCTCACCTTCCAAGGGTAAGCCTAGCCGGAAATCGCCGCGCCCGGGGCTCACGATCACCGACCGCCGCTTCACAACTCCGCGACGGCGTGCTATTAATTATCCAATCTGGCTGCGGTTCCGCAGCCGGCTTTTTTTCGCCCTGATGAAAGGAGAGGAGTTCTCGTGCAAGTTCTCGTCCGCGACAACAACGTCGACCAGGCGTTGCGCGCTCTCAAGAAGAAGATGCAGCGCGAAGGTGTGTTCCGCGAGATGAAGCTTCGCCGCAACTACGAGAAGCCCTCCGAACGCCGCGCCCGCGAGAAGGCGGAGGCCGTGCGCCGCTATCGCAAGCTCCTGAGAAAGCGCATGGAGCGCGAGGGGTATTAGGCGCCGTTAGAGCTGCCGATTGGCAAAGCCGCCCGGATTTTCCGCGGCGGCTTTTGGTTTTTTTGGGGGTGTTGGCTCGCCGGCTACCGAGCGGCTCTCGCGGTCGCTGTGCAACCGCTGCCGCCGCCGCGGACGAGCGCGCTGACGCGCGCGCCGCGCGGCTGCGGTCTTTGCTGGCTGGCGAGCGGCTCTCGCGGTTGCTATGCAACCGCTGTCGCCGCCGCGGACGAGCGCGCTAGAGCGCGCTCGCCGCTACTCCGTCGCCTTGACGATCTCTTCGCACATCTTTTTGGCGTCGCCGAAGAGCATCATGGTGTTGTCGCGAAAGAACAGCTCGTTCTCGACGCCGGCATAGCCGGACGCCATGGAGCGCTTGACGAAAAGCACCGTCTTCGCCCGTTCGACATCGAGGATCGGCATGCCGTAGATCGGTGAGGAGGGGTCGGTCTTGGCCGCGGGGTTGGTGACGTCGTTGGCGCCGATGACGAAGGCGACGTCGGTGGACGCGAAATCGCGGTTGATCTCCTCGAGCTCCAGCACCTCGTCATAGGGCACGTTGGCCTCGGCCAGGAGCACGTTCATATGCCCGGGCATGCGCCCGGCCACGGGGTGGATGGCGTAGCGGACGGTGACGCCTTCGCGCTTCAAGAGGTCGGCCATCTCGCGCAGCGCATGCTGCGCCTGCGCCACGGCCATGCCATAGCCGGGCACGATGATGATCGAGCTCGCATTCTTCATGATGAAGGCGGCGTCCTCGGCGCTCCCCGCCTTGACCGCGCGATCGCCATGCCCCGCCCCCGCGGCCACGGCGCCGCCTTCGGTGCCGAAGCCGCCGAGGATGACGTTGAAGATCGAGCGGTTCATCCCTTTGCACATGATATAGCTGAGGATGGCGCCCGAGGAGCCGACCAGCGCCCCGGTGATGATGAGGAGGCTGTTGTCGAGCGTGAAGCCGATGCCGCAGGCGGCCCAGCCGGAATAGGAATTGAGCATCGAGATGACGACCGGCATGTCGGCGCCGCCGATCGGCACGATGAGCAGCAATCCCAGCGCCAACGACAGCACCACGATGCTCCAGAAGCCCGCCGCCGACTGGGCGAGGACGAACCAGATGATGATCACCAGCAGCAGCACCCCCAACAGCGCATTGAGCGGGTGCTGACCGGGGAAGACCAGCGGCTTGCCGGTGATGAGCCCCTGCAGCTTGCCGAAAGCGATGATCGAGCCGGTGAAGGTGACGGCGCCGATGGCCGTGCCGAGCGACATCTCGACCAGGCTGCCGGCGAAGATCTCGCCGGGCGCGCCGATATGGTAGGCGGCGGGAGCGTAGAACGCCGCGGTGGCGACGCAGACGGCGGCAAGGCCGACCAGGCTGTGAAAGGCGGCAACGAGCTGCGGCAGTGCCGTCATCTGGATGCGCAGCGCGATGAAGGTGCCGATCGCGCCGCCGATGACGACGCCGAGCACGATCAGGGGGTAGCTGACCACACCCGGCAAGGCCAGCGTCGTGCCGACCGCAATCACCATGCCGGTGATGCCAAAGAGATTGCCGCCGCGCGCGGTGTCGGGCGAGGAGAGCCCGCGCAGCGCCATGATGAAGCAGATCGAGGCGACGAGATAGAGCAGGGCGGCGAGGTTGGCGCTCACGTCCGGTGCTCCTACTTCGTCTTCTTCTTTTGGAACATCTGCAGCATGCGCTGGGTCACGATGAAGCCGCCGAAGATGTTGACCGAGGCGAGGATGACGGCGACGAACCCCATCACCTTCGAGAAGCTGAAGCCGGCCGGGCCGGCGGCGATCAGCGCACCGACGATGATGACGCTGGAGATGGCGTTGGTGACGCTCATCAGCGGCGAATGCAGCGCCGGCGTCACCCGCCAGACGACGTAGTAGCCGACGAAGCAGGCGAGCACGAAGACGGTGAGGAAGGAGACGAAATTATGCTCCATGGGTCACGCTCCTGCCGCCGGCTGAGGCGCCAGCTGAGGGTGGACGATCGCGCCATCGCGGGTGAGCAGCGTCGCCTTGACGATCTCGTCGGCGGTATCGATCGTGAGGTGCTTGTCCTTGTCGATGATCAGCGCGAGGAAGGCCAAAAGGTTCCGGGCGTAAAGCTGGCTCGCATCGACGGCAATGCGTGACGGCACGTTGGCATGACCGATGATGGCAACACCGTTGTCGGTGCGCACCGTCTTGCCCGGCTCGCTGCCCTCGACATTGCCGCCCTGCTCGACGGCAAGATCGACGATCACCGAACCCGGGCGCATCACCGCCACCATCGCACGCGTGATCAGCACCGGTGCCTTGCGCCCGGGGATGAGCGCGGTGCAGATCACGAGGTCGGTCTTCTTCAGCGCCTCCGTCACGTGCTCGCGCTGGCGCCGGGCGAAATCCTCGCCCATCTCCTTGGCGTAGCCGCCCGCCGTCTCCATCGCTTTCATCGCTTCGAGATCGACGGTGAGGAACGTGGCGCCGAGGCTTTCCACCTGCTCCTTGGCGGCGTAGCGGACATCGGTGGCCGAGACGACGCCACCCAAGCGCCGCGCCGTGGCAATCGCCTGCAAACCGGCGACGCCGGCGCCCATCACAAGGACCCGCGCCGGCGGCACCGTGCCGGCAGCCGTCATCATCATCGGCATGGCGCGACCGAACTCGCCGGCAGCGTCCAGCACCGCTTTGTAGCCGGCAAGATTCGCCTGAGAGGAGAGCACATCCATGGATTGCGCGCGCGTGATTCGGGGCACCAGCTCCATGGCAAAGGCGGCGATGCCGGCCTTGGCATAGGCTTCGACATCCTCGCGCCGCTGCAGCGGCTGCAGCAAGCCGATCAGCACCGTGCCGCGCTTGATTAGCGCCAGCTCATCGAGCGCGCCTTCGCCAGCGCGGAGCGGCGGTTGCACCTTGAGGAGAATCTCGCCGCCACCCAGCGCCGCGGCCGGGTCGGGCGCGATTCGCGCGCCCGCTGCCTCATAGGCCGCATCGGGATAGGCGCTGCCGAGCCCCGCTCCGGTCTCGACCACCACCTCATGGCCTTGGCCGACCAGACGCTTTGCCGTGTCGGGCGAACCGGCGACCCGCCGCTCGTCGGGACGGCGCTCCTTGGCGACGCAGATTTTCATCGAATCGGGATTCCCCTGCCCTCGCCGGCCGCTCTCCGGCGGCTGGCGCGACACAATAGACGTGCCTTGGCAAGTTTGTGAAGCCTCAGCCCCGAGCGTCAGCCTTTTACCAGCACCTGCGCGCGCTGGATGGCCTGGCCGCAGAGCTCGCTACGTCCCGCAGCCTCGTCCTTCTGCGCCTTGTCGAGCAGCATCTGCAGCTCCTCGCGGCGCTGCGGATCCTTGACCGCGGCGAGCTGGGCGCGTATCGCCTGGATTTCGGCGGAACAATCGGCATGGGCGGGAAGCGCCAGCATGCCGCCGGCAAGGAGGACCAGGACTGCCAGCGGCAATCCGGCTCGTGCTCTTTTCATGGACAATTCCACTCACTAAGATGCGCAAATGCCGGCCGCGGCAGACCGGCCGCCCTTTTTATCATCAACCGGGCGGCGAGAAACCTGTTACCCGCCCTCCAGCCGGTCGAGTGGGCCGATTTTTGCCAGGGAATAAGCCCCATCCTTAACCGTTATCACTTTGTTAGGTTGATCAGGGCGACACTACCCTGTTTGGGGGTGCGGCCTTGAGCGTCTCGGTCAGTGACCAGCTCATTGCCGTACTGCCGCGATTGCGGCGGTTCGCCCGTGGTCTGACCGGCTCTGCTGTCGAAGCGGACGATCTCGTCCAGGCGGCGTGCGAACGGGCGCTTTCCCGGGCGCACCAGTTTCAGGAGGGGACGCGTTTCGACAGTTGGATGTTCCGCATCGTGCAGACGATCTGGATCGATCAGTTGCGCTCGCGGGACATCCGTCGGGAGGAGGCGGAGGAGGAAGGCGTCAATGTCGGCACCGACGAGCCAGGACGGCGCGCCGAGGCCCGGCTGGCGCTGCAGGAGGTACGAAGCGCGCTGGCGCAGTTGCCGGCCGAGCAGCGGGCGGCGCTCCTCCTCGTGACGGTAGACGGGTTGAGTTACAAGGAAGCGGCAGAGGCCGCCGACGTACCGGTGGGGACGATCATGAGCCGCCTGGCGCGCGCAAGGACAGCGCTCCTGGCCAAGCTCGAAGCCGGCGGCGGCCTGCGGAGGAGTGCGCAAGATGCCAAGGCCGAGTGACGAGAGCCTGATCGCGTATCTCGACGGCGAGCTCGAGGAGAGCGAGCGCGCCGCCATCGCCCATGCGTTGGAGCGCGACGCCGAGTTGCGCGAGCGCTCGGCGGTGCTGAGCGAGAGCGCGGTGCTGCTGCGCTCCGCCTTCGACGAGGTGCTGCACGAGCCGCTGCCCGAGCGCCTCATCCGGGCGGCGCGGGGCGAGAGCGGCGTGGTCGCCGATCTTGCCGCTGCCCGGCAGAAACGCTGGAAGCGCGTGCTGGGCGATCGCCGCTTCTGGCTCGGCACGGCCGCAGCCGCATCGCTCGCGGCGTTCGCCGTGGGCTTCGGCATTGGCGGCGGCGATGTCGGGCTTGCCGACGCGATTGTGGCGGCCTATGCGCCGCATTCCGGCGACCAGCCGGCGGACAGCTTCCCCGACAATCTCGCCGGGTATTATCGGCGCTACGTCAATATGGGGCCGAATGACGGCACCACCTTCGACAAGCTGCCGCAAAACTTCCACCTGCCCAATCTGAAACCCTGGGGGCTCGAGTTTCAGGGCGCGCGCTTCCTCATGGTCGAAGGCCAGCCGGCGATGGCGCTGATGTACACGACCGCCAACAAGGCGCTCGGACCGGTGCTCGTCGTCGTCGCCAACTCGCCCCACGCCGACAAGGGCACGGATTTCTATCATAGCGGCGACATCAACGTGCTGCGCTGGCGCCATCATGGCCACGCCTATGCCATCGCCGGCACCGCGAGCATCAACTATCTCTGGAACATCCACAACGACCTCGCCTACCAGTTCGACACGATCTGACGCGTCGGACCAGGGTTTGGGCGGCGCCGTGGCGGGCTTCCCGCGTGGCGCATTGTCCTCACCGTCGCAATCCTCCGAAGCGCGGCTTGGGGCTAGCGCCCGGGCTGTCTATGATCGGCCGGAGACGAAGACGAGGAGCTCCAGCGGCATGGCCGACGCCTTCCCGCGCCCGGGACGCGACCTTCGGCTCGACTTCTTCCGTGGGCTGTCGCTGTTCTTCATCTTCGTCGACCATATCCCGAACAACATCCTCGGCTGGTTCACGCTGCACTCGATCGCCTTCTCGGACGCGGCCGAAGTTTTCATCTTCATCTCCGGCTACACCGCCGCGCTGGTCTATGGCCGAAGCCTGCGCCAGCACGGCGCGCTGTTCGCCACGGCGCAGATCTACCGCCGCGTCTGGCAGCTCTATGTCGCGCATATCTTTCTCTTCATGATCTTCACGGCCGAAGTCTCCTATGCCGTGCTCAAGCTCAAGAACCCGATGTATTCCGAGGAGCTGCATGTCGGCGACTTCCTGGCAGAGCCGCATATCGCCATCATCAAGGCGCTGCTGCTGCAGTTCCAGCCGACCTATCTCGACATCCTGCCGCTCTACATCGTGCTCCTCGGCTTCTTTCCGCTGGTGCTGCTGGCGCTGGCGCGCGGCGCGCTCTGGGCGCTGCTGCCGTCCGCGGCGCTTTATGCGCTGACCCTGCGCCATGGCTGGGGGCTTCCCGCCTATCCCGAGCACCTCTGGTACTTCAACCCGCTCGCCTGGCAGTTCCTGTTCGTCATCGGCGCCTGCGCCGGCCATGCGCGGATCAGCCGAAGATGGCCCTTCCCGCACGGCACCTGGCTGTCACAAGGCGCGGTGGTGCTGGCCGGCCTCTGCGTCGTCATCAATCTGAGCTGGCTCATCCACTGGCTTTGGGAGCCCTTCCCCGCCATCCTGGCGAAGCCGCTGCTCAGCTACACCATCGACAAGAGCGACCTGGCGCCGCTGCGGCTGCTGAACTTTCTGGCGCTGGCCCTGGCCACGGTCTATTTCGTCACGCCGGAAAGCGCCTTCCTGCGCTGGCGCATCGCCCGGCCCATCATTCTCTGCGGCCAGCATTCGCTCTACGTCTTCTGCCTCAGCATCGTGCTCGCGGTTTGCGCGCATTTCGTGTTGACGGAATTCTATGCCGCGATCCCCATGCAGATCCTGGTCAACCTCGTCGGCTTCGCGCTGATGGTCGGCACCGCCTCGATGCTCGCCTGGTATCGGGTGGCGAGCGGCGCGGGATCGGCACGCTCGTCGGTCCCGGCGACACCCTCGGAGTAAGCCCGATGACGCGTCTTCCGCTGCTCTTTCTCGCCGCGGTGCTCTGGGCGCCGCCGGTCGTCGCGGCCGAGGCGCCGGATTGCCGCGTACCGAGCGACATTCTCCAGGACGATCCAACGCTGCCGCTGATTGCCGAGCGGCTCAAGCACAAGCAGCCGATCACCATCGTCGCCATCGGCGGCGCCACCACCGCCGGCGTCGCCGCCGCCAACCCCGCGCAGCAATCCTATGCCCATCGTCTCGAGGTGGTGTTGCGGCAGCGCCATCCCGACGTGCCGATCACCGTCATCAACAAGGGCGTGGCGCGCGAGACGACGCAGGAGATGGTCGATCGCTTCGACCGCGACGTCTATGCGCCGGCGCCCACTTTGGTGATCTGGGAGACCGGCACCTTCGATGCCGCGCGCGCCGTCGACGTCGATGTCTTCGCCGGCGCGCTCGAAACCGGCATCGCCGCGCTGCGCGAGCATCATTTCGACATTCTGCTAATGAACATGCAATATAGCCGCAGTACCGCCTCGATCATCGATTTCGCGCCTTACCTCGAGGCAATGGAACAGAGAGCCGACGTGGACGACGTCTATCTCTTTCGGCGATTTGAGATGATGCGCTACTGGAGCGAGAACGACATCTTCCAGTTCGCCGACGTCCCGCGCGAGCAGCGGGCCGCGCTTGCAGCCGAGGTCTACGACTGCCTCGCCCAGCGGCTCGCCGACGCCATCGAATACGCCGCCCGATGAGCGGCGCCCGCGATCAGCGCTTTTCCCGTCGCCGCCCGATGCTGGCGGCCCTGGCGCTGATCGCCCTCGCCGCCGCCTTGCCGTTCCTGCTGGCGCCCGGCGGGCATAGCGCCGGCGCCGCGATCAATCGCTGCGCCATCCCGGCCGAGCTCGGCTCGCTCGGTGGGCCATTGCCGCGCACGGTCGAGCGGCTGCGCACGGGCGGGCCGCTCACCATCGTCGCCTTCGGCTCGTCCTCGACCGAAGGCTATGGCGCTTCCAGCCCCAAGCACAGCTATCCGAGCCGGCTCGGGGCGCTGCTCACGGCGCGCTTTCCCAAGATCGCCATTCGCGTCCTCAACCGCGGGGTCGGCGGCGAGATGGCGCCACAGATGATGGCGCGGCTCGACCGCGACGTATTGGCCGAGCGGCCGGACCTGGTCATCTGGCAGCTCGGCACGAACAGCGTGCTGCACGATCTCGACCCCGCCGGGGAGGCCAACTGGGCAAAGCAAGGGATTGCGCGGATCAAGGCCACCGGCGCCGATGTCATGCTGATGGACCTGCAATATGCGCCGGCGGTGCTGCTGCACACCCGCTACCGCGAGATGCTGCTGGTGATCGCGGCGGTGGCGCGCAGCGAGGACGTGCCTCTGGTCCGGCGTTTCGCCATGATGCGCCATTGGTCCGAGGATGGCGAGATGAGCTTACCCGCAATGCTGGCGCCGGACCGGCTGCATATGTCGGACCTGAGCTATGACTGCCTTGCGCGCCAAGTGGCGCGCGCCATTCTCACCGCCCGCAACGCGTCGGTGACGGTCGCCTCCCGTCCCTAGCGCCCTGGTCTAGCGTCGCTTCTCGCCGGGCTCGCGGCGGGGCACAGCGCGACTGCGCCGCGTCGGCGACGGCGATGCTGCCGGTCGAGCCGGCTCTTCGGTTCGCGTCTCGCCGACACCGGCGCCGGCGGTCGCCGCAACTTCGGCGTCGACCTCGGAAACGGCCTGCTGCCAATGCTCGGCGTCGCGGCCATGCGGCTTGCCCTCGCGCTCCCAAATCTGGTAGGCGCGCTCACGAATGCGTTCCTCTCGCAGCTCCATCCCCCGCCTCCTCTCTCGGCTCGCAGCGAGTCTAACGTCCCGGCATGTCGGAAGGCCCGACCGCACCGGCACTCGTCATCATTATGGTGAGGGAGCGCCGGCGGAGTGCAATGCGACGCTTTGTCGTGAGCGCTTCAGCGCGCAATCGCGCCGACCCTTCAGCGAGGATCCGGCGCGAGCGAGGAACGTTCCGATGGCGGCCGCACCCTGCGGCCGCCATCGCTTCGGAAGCTAGAAATAGCGCTCCGGCACTTTGATGATGTCGTCGGGCTCGATCGGCGTGTCCGGAGACGCGCGCCTCTCCTGGCCGTTCCGCGTTACCACCGCGAAATTCTGGTTGGCGCGATAGGTATAGCCGCCAGCGGTCGCCACCGCGCTCATCACGCGCATGCCACTGGCATAGGAATACTCGCCGGGCTTCTGCACTTCGCCATAGATGTAGAACGGCCGATAGGTGAGGATCGACACGCTCACCTTGGGGTTCTTGATGTAGCCCTGCGCCAGCTTGTCCGAGATCGCTTTCTCGACCTGCGCCCGGGTGAGGCCTTTGGCCTGGACGTCGCCGATCAGAGCCATGCTGATCGCGCCATTGTCGCCGACGGCGTAATCGCCGGTCAGATCATCGGCGCCGACCACGGCGATATGAAGCTTGTCGCCGGGGCCGAGCTTGTAGTTGGCTTCGTCGGTGTTCGCCCCGGAGCCGAGCGGCGGCAGGCCCGAGCCCTGCGAAGAACAGGCAGCGAGCGGCAGCATGATCAGCAAGGCGGCAAGGATCATGCGGACAGGCACTGGCATCTTCCAACTCCCAGCCTTGTTTGGCGCCCAACGAACGGTAGAGAACGTCCAACGTTCCATGCGGCGCGACGCATTCTCGTTTCCGGTTTGCGGCGGCTTGGGCAGGCGCCCGGCCGCGCCGCCGCCGCCATCAACGCGGCGCGTGCGGACAGGTTCCCGCTACCATCCCGCTCGTTGAGCGCCGGCGCGGCATGCGCCTAGGGCGTCAGCACGGCGCGGCCGACGACATGGCCGGCCTTCAGCGATTCAAGCACGGCATTCGCCTCCGCCAGCCGATGCTCGTGCACCGGCACCGGCGGCACCTTGCCGGTGGCCACCAGCGCGAGCAGCTCCTTCATCTCGGCCAGACTGCCGGTATAGGAGCCCTGGAGGGTGATGGCCCGCATCGGGATGAGCGGCAGGCTCAGCGTGATGTCGCCGCCGAAGAGCCCGACGATGACATATTTGCCAGCCTTGGCGATGGCGTCGACGCCGAGCCTGGCGGTGGCCGACGCGCCGACGAAATCGATGGCGGCGCCGATCGGCGCCCGAGCCGCCTCTTGCGCCGCCTTCACCGCATCGGCGGCGCCGGCATCGATCGCCGCGAGCGCGCCCGCTTCGAGCGCCGCCCGGCGCTTGCCCGGGTCGATATCGGCAACGACGGCGCCCTTGCCGCCCATCGCCTTGAGCAAGGAGAGGCACATGAGGCCGAGACCGCCGGCGCCGATCACCAGGATCGGCTGCTCCCGCAGGATCGCTTCGCCGACGCGCTTCAAGGCGCCATAGGCGGTGATGCCGGAGCAGGCATAGGGCGCCGCCTGCGCCGGGGTCAGCGTGCCGAGCTCGAGCAGATAGCGCGGATGCGGCACCAGCACGTGATCGGCATAGCCGCCCGGCCGCTGCACGCCGAGGAAGCGCGGCCCGAGGCAGAGCTGCTCTTCGCCGCGGCGGCAGACCGGACAGGTGCCGCAGCCGATCCAGGGATGCGCGAGGCGCTTGTCGCCGGGCTTGACGCCGGTCGCCTCGGGCCCGAGCGCCACGACCTCGCCGACGATCTCATGACCCATGGTGAGCGGCGGCACCAGGCCGCGATCCCGCACCGTGAGCTTCTTGCCGCCGCCGAGATCGTACCAGCCCTCCCAGATATGCAGGTCGCTGTGGCAGACGCCCGCGGCGAGCGTGCGCAGCAGCACCTCGGTGCCCTGCGGCTTCGGCGTCGGTTTCTCCGTCGCCTTGAGCGGCGCGCCGAACTCGACGACATCGTAGCTCTTCATGACCATCCTCCCGTTTTGAAGCAACCATAGGCGAGTGGGGCAGGCCTGCCAACCGCGCCGGCACGCGCACGCAACAGGTGATTTCCGCGCCGGGGCAGGCTATACCGCCGAGCATGACCATCCTCATCACCGGCGCCGCCGGCTTCATCGGCTCCGCGACGAGTCAGGCGCTTCTCGACCGGGGTGAGCAGGTGATCGGCGTCGACAACCTCAACGACTATTACAGCGTGGCGCTCAAGGAGGCTCGGCTCGCGGCGCTCGCCCGCGCCCCGGGCTTCAACTTCCATCGCCTCGACATTGCCGAGCGCGGCGCGCTCGCGGCGCTGACCCTGCGCCACGGCGCGATCGACCGGGTGATCCACCTCGCCGCGCAGGCCGGCGTCCGCTACTCGCTGGTCAATCCGCACGCCTATATCAGTTCGAACATCAACGGGCATCTCGAAGTACTCGAGGCCTGCCGGCGCTTGCCGCGCCTCAAGCACCTCGTCTTCGCCAGCTCCTCCTCGGTCTATGGCGGCAATGAGAAGCTGCCCTTCTCGATCGAGGACCCCGTCGACACGCCGCGCTCGCTCTACGCCGCGACGAAAAAGGCCGACGAGCTGATGGGTTATTGCTATGCGCACATTCATCGCCTGCCGATGACCGCGCTGCGCTTTTTCACCGTTTACGGCCCCTGGGGACGGCCGGACATGGCCGCCTGGATCTTCACCGACGCGATCCTCGCCGGGCGGCCGCTCCGGGTGTTCAATCGCGGCGCCATGCGGCGCGACTTCACCTATATCGACGACATCGTCGCCGGCGTGCTCGCCGCGCTCGACCGGCCGCCGACGGATGACGGCGCGCCGCCCTATCGCGTCTACAATCTCGGCAATCACCGCGCCGAGGAGCTGATGCGGTTCATCGCCCTGCTCGAAGAAGCGCTCGGCAAGAAGGCGGCGATCGAACTGGCGCCGATGGAGCCCGGCGACGTGCCGGCGACCTATGCCGATATCAGCGAGACGACGCGCGATCTGGGCTTTGCGCCGACGACGCCGATCGATATCGGCCTGCCGCGCTTCGTCGCCTGGTATCGCGACTATCATCGCGTCTGAGCCGGGGCGATGTTAGACTGGGCAGCCATCGAACCGACGCGGATCTCGGGATGAGCGAGTCGCTGAAGACGCGGCTGCTGCGCTTCGCCTTCAACTTCTATCCCTGCTATCGCCGCACCGGCGCGCGCATCATCTATGCCGCGGGCGATTACAGCGAGGTGCGCGTCAAGTTGCCGCTCAACTGGAAGACCCGCGGCTATTGGGGCACCACCTTCGGCGGCAGCATGTATGGCGCGATCGATCCAATACTGCTGGTGATGCTGGCGCGCCGGCTCGGACCCAAATACATCGTCTGGGACAAGGCGGCCACGATCGACTTCCGCAAGCCTGGCCGCTCCACCCTCTATGCCCGTTTCCGCCTCGAGGAAGCGGAGCTGGCGGAGCTCCGGCGCCTGCTCGAGCGCGACGGCAAGCTCGAGCGCACCTGGCAGGTCGAGCTCACCGACGCCGGCGGCACCGTCCACGCCGCCTTCACCAAGACCCTGCATCTGCGCCGCCGCGACGCCGCGGCCAAGACCGCCACCTCAGCCGCGGCGCTGGCCGCCGCGCGCTAAGCCGCGTGCGGCCGCCAGCACGCTGCAGGATTGCATGCGGCGGCGCAGCTGTTTAACCTGACATGGCGGGAACGGAGGGGTGGGCGCGGCCATGCAGGGCAGCGAAGCGAGGCAATTGCGCAGGGCGCTGGAGCCTTATGTCCGGCGCTCGAGCGTCTTGGCCTGGACATTGCTGCTGGCGACCATCGCCATCTATGCCGCCGGGGTCGCCGGCGCGGTGATGCTGACGCCGCTTGCCGCACGATTGGCCGCTTCGCTGCTGGCGGGTCTCGCGATCTCTTCGCTCTTCGTCATCGGCCATGACGCCGCGCATGGCGCCTATACCGACAGCCGCCGCATCAATGCCGTCATCGGCCGCATCGCCTTCCTGCCGGCGCTGCACAATTACAGCCTCTGGCAGGTGCAGCATAACCGCCTCCATCACCGCCTGACCAATCTGCGCGGCTTCAATTCCTGGTCGCCGATGACCAAAGCGGAATTCGACCGGCTGCCGGCCTGGCGGCGGGCGGTCGAGCGGCTGTATCGCGGACCGCTCGGCTTTGCGCCCTATTACCTCGTCGAGCGCTGGTGGAAGGACAAGTTTTTTCCGCGGCGGCGAAACGGGCGCCGCGCCGTGTTCTGGGTTGATTTCGCGCTGCTGCTGAGCTTCCTCGCCGGCTTCCTCGCGCTCCTCGCCTGGGGCGGCAGCAGCTGCGGCACCGGCGCCATCGATGCGGTGTTGCTCGGCTTTCTCCTCCCCTATCTCGTCTGGAACGCGATGATGGGGGCCACGACCTATATGCAGCACACCCATCCGCGCGTCCCCTGGTTCGAGGCGCTGGCCGAGCTGCGCCGCCTCGGCGGACAGGAGGATGTCACGGTTCAGCTTCAGGTGCCGCGCTGGTACGGGCTGATCTCGCATCACATCATGGACCATCCGGCGCATCACCTGCATCCGAAGATCCCGCTCTACCGCCTTGCCGGCGCGCAGCGTCAGCTCAACCGGCTGCTCGGCGAGCGCGCCGTGACGCAGCGCTTCTCGCCGGCCTATCTGCTCTCGACCTTGGCGCGCTGCAAGCTTTACGACTATCAGCAGCACTGCTGGCTCGATTTCGCCGGCCGGCCGACCTCGGCCTGCACGTTTCCGCCCGCGCCGCGACGCGACGCTAAAGCAGCATACGCTGCGTGATCAGCTGCTTGGCGGCATAGCCGGTGAGTTCGACGAGGCGGCGCCGGTCGTAAATGATCAGCATCTTGTTCTCGATGCGCGCCAACTTGTCGTCGCGCAGCTTGGTCAGCGTGCGGTTGAGATGGATCATCGACAATCCGGTCGCGTCGGCGATGTGCTGACGCTGCAGCGGGAAGGGGCACATGGTGCCCTCGGCAAGCTCGAGCCGGCGCAGCCGATCGAAGGTCTCCAGCATGAGATAGCCGATGCGCTGTAGCGGCTTGCGGCGGCCGAGCAGCGCCAGGCGCACATCGGCGCGATGCTCCTCCTCGACGCGCCAGCGCAGCAGATCGAGCGTCAGATCGATGTGCCCGCGCAGCAGCTCCGTCAGCGGATAGCCGCCCAGAACGCAGAGGCTCACCGGCGTCAAGGTCTGCACGGAATGGCGGATCGTGCCGAGCAGCGCCGAAGAGAGGCCGATGATCTCGCCGGGAAGCACCAGATCCAATATCTGCCGCCCGCCGCCCGAGAGCCGCGCGTAGCGAAACGCCCAGCCCTCATAGAGCGTGTAGAGCGCCCCGCCGACTTCACCTTCACGCACGACGTCGTGCTTCGCGGGCAAGGTCACATGATCCGCCTTCAACGATGTGACCGCGGCGAGCTCGGCGGTGCTGAAGGGTCGGTAGCACGCTCGCGTCCGCAGCCGGCAATCGATGCAAGGCACGTGCATGGTGATGCTGACCCGCGAAAACAGCGTGCCCAGTAACATATAGAGATCAATGCCTTAGCCAAGGGTAGAAATTGTAAATAGCGCCGCCGAAGGGGCAACCAAATGGCTATAACCGCACCAAATGGTGAAGCTTCGCAAAGCGCGTGGCGGCGCGCGCGCCAGCGGTGCGCGTGGATCTCACACCTATGAGCGATGCCGGACGAATGCCTCACCCGAAGGAGACAAGGCGCGACCTCATTTGCTTTCATAAAGCGCGAGCAGCGCGTCGCCATAGGCGTGGCGGATGGCGTGCCGCTTGATCTTGAGGGTCGGCGTCATCTGGCCGTTTGCGGTGGTGAAGGGCTCGCGCGCGAGGATGAAGCGCCGCACCCGCTCGATCGGCGAGAGCTCGGCATTGACGCGCGCCACCGCCGCGCCGATGACGCGGTGCAGCTCGTTATCCTGCGCCAGCTGCTCGAGGTCGGGCTTGACGCCGCGGCGCACGGCGAAGCTGTCGAGAAATTCCAGATGCGGCACGATGACGGCAACGAGATAAGGCCGCCGGTCGCCGAACACCATGGCCTGACCGATCTCGGGCTGCAGCGTGAGATAGCCTTCGACGCGCGCCGGAGACAGCATGTCGCCGCCCGAATTCTTGATGAAGTCGCGCTTGCGGTCGGTGATCTTGATGTAGCCGTCGCCGTCGAGCTCGCCGACATCGCCGGTATGAAGCCAGCCCTCGCGCAGCACGCGCCCCGTCGCCTCCGGGTCGTTCCAATAGCCTTTCATCACCAGCTCGCCGCGGACCAGGATCTCGCCGTCCTCGCCGATCCTGACCTCGACGCCCTCGAGCGGCGGCCCGACCGTGTCGATCTTGATGCGCTTGGGCGGGTTGACGCTGATGACGGGCGACGCCTCGGTCTGGCCATAGCCCTGCAGCAAGCGGACGCCAAGCGCCAGGAAGAAGCTGCCGATCTCCGCGTTGAGCGGCGCCCCGCCCGAGACCATCGCCTTGAGCCGGCCGCCGAAGCGCTGGCGCACCTTGCGGCGCACCAGCAGCTCGGCGGCGATATCGAGCAGGCGATCGCCGGGAGCAAAGCTCTGCGCCTCGTTGAGGCGCTTGCGCCCGAGGCGCAGCGCCAGCTCGAAGAGCTGGCGGCGCAGCGGGCTCTGCCGGTCCATGCCGCGCAGGATGCGCTGATGCATGGTCTCGTAGAGCCGCGGCACCGCGGTCATGATGGTGGGGCGCGCCTCCTGCATGTTGGCGGCGAGCGTCTCCGCCCCCTCGGCGAAGTAGATCTCGGCGCCGAGCGAGATCGGAAACATCATCCCCGCGGTGTGCTCGTAGGAATGCGACAGCGGCAGAAAGCAGAGAAAGACGTCGTTGCCGAGACCGATCGTCTGCAGCAGGCGAGACGCGCCGAAGCAATTGGCGAGGATGTTGGCATGCGTCGTCATCACCCCCTTGGGCACGCCGCCGGTGCCGGAGGTGTAGATCAGGCAGGCGATATCGTCGCGGCGGATCGACGCAAGCATGGCATCGATCTGGTCGGCGGCCGCGGCGCCGCGCGCCATCACTTCCTGCCAGGAGTGGACTTCGGCATGAGAGAGCTGGCCCCGGGTCAACGGCTCCATGGTGATGATGGCGCCGATCGTCGAGATCTGATCGGCGGCCGGCATGACGCGATGGGCGATGGCGGCGGTCGAGACGATGACCGCCCTGGCGCCGCTGTTCGACAGGAGATGGCGATGGTCCTCGACCGTGTGTGTCGTATAGGCGGGCACGGTCACGCCGCCCGCCGCCATGATGGCGAGGTCGGCGATCATCCATTCCGGGCGATTCTCGGCGACGAGGCCGACCCGGTCGCCGCGCGCGATGCCGAGCGCGCCAAGGCCGCGGGCAAGACGCCGCACCTCCTCGGCCGCATCGCGCCACGACATCGCACGATAGCGCCCGTCACGCTTCGCCCAGAGGAACGGCCGGCCCCCCTTCTTCGCCGCCCAGTCGAAGAACATGGCGGCGAGATTGGGACAGGTATGATAATCCATGTCTCCCCCTGCTCCGGGGTCATCGGGCGCCGCGGCACCGGTTGCCGCTGTTGTACGGGTTTTGCCGCTCGGGCGGAATACCCGGTCGGTGCGGCGACCGGTTGGCGTCCGCAGCGCGGCGGCCCATATGCTGGGGCGGAATGGACGAGGAGAGGGTGATGACGTCGCAGTCGCAGGACAAGGCCGCCACCGCCGCAGCGCCCGAGGCCGCGCTCGGGCCGTTGCCGGAATGGGATCTCAACGATCTCTATCCCGGACGCGACAGCACGGAGCTGAAGCGCGATCTGGCGCGGACGGAGGCGGATGCCGGCGCCTTCCGCGAGCGCTACGAGGGCAAGCTGCAGAGCCTCTCGGGTGCGGCGCTGGGCGCCGCTATCGCCAGTTATGAGCGGCTGCAAGAGACGCTCGGCCGGATCATGAGCTACGCCTATCTCGTCTATGCCGGCAATATGGAGGATGCGGAGATCGGCCGCTTCTTCCAGAACATGCAGGAGAAGGTCAACGCCATCTCGACCGTGCTGCTGTTCTTCGCGCTGGAGCTCAACCGCGTCGGGGATCGCGACCTCGAACAGAAGCTCGGCGCGGCGGAGCTCGCTCACTATGCGCCGTGGCTGCGCGACACCCGCGCCTTCCGGCCGCACCAGCTCAGCGACGAGCTCGAGAAGATGCTGCACGAGAAATACGTCGCCGGCCGCGCCGCCTGGACGCGGCTCTTCGACGAGACCATGGCGGGGTTGCGCTTTTCCATCGACGGCAAGGAGCTGACCAGCGCCGAAGCGCTGCACCTGCTCTCCGAGCCCGATCCGGAAAAGCGCAAGCGTGCCGCCAAGGCGCTGGGCGAGGTTTTCGGGCGGAATGTGCGGCTCTTCGCCCTCATCACCAACACCCTCGCCAAGGACAAGGAGATCGAGGATCGCTGGCGCAAATTCCCGCACCCGATCTCGTCGCGCAATCTCGGCAATTTCGTCGAGGACGAGGTGGTTGACGCGCTGATCGCGGCCGTGCGCAGCGCGTTCCCTTCGCTCTCGCATCGCTACTATCGGCTCAAGGCGAAATGGTTCGGGGTCGAGCGGCTGGCCTATTGGGACCGCAACGCGCCGCTTCCCGAGCAGGACGACAAGGTGGTTCCCTGGCCGGAGGCCCAGCGCATCGTGCTCGGCGCCTATGCCGCCTTCTCGCCGGAGCTCGCCGCCATCGGCCGGCGCTTTTTCGAGCAGCGCTGGATCGACGCGCCGGTGCGGCCGGGAAAGTCGCCGGGCGCTTTCGCCCATCCGACCGTGCCGAGCGCCCATCCCTATCTCCTGCTCAACTATCTCGGCAAGACCCGCGACGTGATGACCTTGGCGCATGAGCTGGGCCATGGCGTGCATCAGGTGCTGGCCGGCCCGCAAGGCCAGCTCATGGCGGACACGCCGCTGACCCTGGCGGAGACCGCTTCGGTCTTCGGCGAGATGCTGACCTTCCGCGCCATGCTCGCCGCCGAGACCGATCCCAAGCGGCGCAAGGTGATGCTCGCCGCCAAGGTCGAGGACATGCTCAACACCGTGGTGCGGCAAATCGCCTTCGTCGAGTTCGAGCGCCGCGTCCATGACGAGCGCCGCGAGGGCGAGCTCACCCCCGACCGCATCGGCGAGATCTGGATGGCGGTGCAGGCCGAAAGCCTCGGCCCGGCGATCGGCTTCGCCGACGAATACCGCCATTACTGGACCTACATCCCGCATTTCATCCACACGCCCTTCTATGTCTATGCCTATGCTTTCGGCGATTGCCTGGTGAACTCGCTCTATGGCGTTTACGAGAACGCTCGCGAAGGTTTCGCCGAAAGGTATTTGGCGATGCTCGCCGCGGGCGGCACCAAGCACCATGCCGAACTGCTCAAACCCTTCGGCCTCGACGCCCGCGACCCTGCGTTCTGGCGCATCGGGCTGTCGCTGATCGAGCGGATGATCGAAGAGCTGGAGAAGATGGGTTAGGCGAGCCTTCCTCTCCGTCGACGACGGGGAGGGTAGTCACGGAAGGTACATGCAAGATCAGGAAGCCAATCGTTTTTCGGCGCGCGCGGCGCGCTATGCGCGCGTCGGCGCCAATGTCGGAGCGCTGGCCGCGCGCATGGCGTCGACCCGGCTGATCGGCGCGCAGGACCCGCGCAGCCAAGC
>DATJLU010000225.1:0-13071 GCA_035509275.1 Allostellaceae bacterium
GTAAGGGACGACGTAAAACAGCAGCGCCGAGACGAGGGCGAGCAGGATGTTGATCCCCGGGCCGGCCAGCGCGACCCAGATCATGTCGCGGCGCGGATGGCGGAGCTGGCCGAAATTCACCGGCACCGGCTTGGCGAAGCCGAAGACGAAGCGCCCCTGCGAAATCAGCAGCAGGAAGATCGGCATCAGGATGGTGCCGTAGAGATCGATATGGCGCAGCGGGTTGAAGGTGACGCGGCCCATGCGGAAGGCGGTGTCATCGCCGAGCCGATGCGCGACGAAGCCATGCGCCGCCTCGTGGAAGGTGATGGCGAAGATGGCCGGCAGCGCAAAGATCGAGATCTGCTGCAGCAGCGTATCAAGTTGTCCTTCCATGCCGTGCATCAGGCCTCTCCCGCCAGCAGCGCGTCGAAGCGCGCCTCGAGCGCCGGCCGATCGATCGGTTGCGCCGTGGCGCGGCGCTGCTGCGCGCGCTCCAGCCGGGTGCGCCCCGCGGCGCTGAGCGGCCGCGCCGCCGTTGCGATCTCCGTCATCTCGACCCTGTCACCATTGCAATGCAGCACCACGTCGCAGCCGGCAGCGAGCGCGCCCGTTGTGCGCTCCGCGAAGCTGCCGCCGAGCGCGTGCATGGACAGATCGTCGCTGAGCAGGAGGCCGTCAAGGCCGATGTCGCCGCGGATCACCGCGTCGATCACCCGCCGCGACAGGGTCGCGGGACGCTCGGCATCGAGCGCGGTGTAGACGATATGCGCGGTCATCGCCAGAGGCATGTCGGCGAGCGCGCGAAACGGAGCGAAATCGGTCGCATGCAGCAGCGCCTGCGGCGCCGCGACCCGCGGCAGCGCCAGGTGCGAATCGACGGTGGCACGGCCATGCCCGGGAACATGCTTGATCACCGGCAGCACGCCGCCCTCAAGCAGCCCCTCGCACGCGGCGCGGCCGAGCGTGGCGACGCCTTCCGGCGTGTCGCCATAGGCCCGGTCGCCGATCACCGGATCTGCGCCGGCGGCCGGAATGTCGAGGACCGGCAGGCAGTCGACCGTGATGCCGAGCCGCGCCAGATCATCGGCGATGAGGCGCGCACCGAGCCGGATCGCTTCGCGCGCCCGTGCCCCGCCCAGCGCCGCCAGCCGGGCCGGCGCGGGATATGCGCGCCAATGCGGCGGCTTCAAGCGCTGGACCCGGCCGCCTTCCTGGTCGATGAGGATCAGGGCGTCGGCGCGCCCGATGCTGTCACGCAGCGCCGCGACCAGCGCCCGCACCTGCGCGGGCGTCTCGCAATTGCGCTGAAACAGGATGAAGCCGAGCGGATCGGCGTCGCGGAAAAAGCCGCGCTCGCCGGCGCTGAGACTGGTTCCGGCGCAGCCAAAGATGACCGACGAAGGCTCACGGCTTGACAAGGATGCAACCCACGCCGCGCCGCTTCAACTCACTGCAATCGCGCTCCGCCTTGGCCGCATCGGCGATGGGCCCGGCCTCGATGCGATAGAAGATGCCGCGCGCGCCGAGATCGACGCGTTGCGTCGAGAAGGTGAGGCCGCCCAGCACCTCGCTATGGGCGCGCTTCAAGCGCTCCCACTCCTGCTTCGCCGCTTCGGCCGAGCGCACCGCGCCCACCTGCAGGCGGTAGGTTTTGCCGGCGGCGACGGGTGCTGCGGGTGGTTTTGCCGCGGCGGCCGGCGGATGCGGCGCCGGCCGCGGGGGCGCCGGCGTCGCCATCGTCACCCGCGGCGCCGGTGTGGGAGGAGCCGCGGGCGGCGGCTCCGGCGTCGCGGCAACGACCGGCGGCAGTGTCGCCGGCGGCGGCGCGGCCGGACTCGCCAATGCCGGAGGCGGCATCGCGGGCGCGGCAACAGGCTGCGACGCGTCGGCGGCGCTGTCGGCCGGCGGCGTCGGCCGCGGCAACGGCGTCTCCGGCGGCGGCAGGAGCTGCTCCACCTTGGGCTCGCCTTGTCCGCCGTCGAGCACCATGGTCCCCTGCCCCGGCACTTCGACGCCGCCGGGATTTTCGGGGCGATGCTGCATCGGCGAGGTATCGGCGCGCAGCAGCGGCACGTTGGCGGGCGCCGCGGGCCGCGTCATCGAGCGATAAAAGGCGAGAAAAGCACCGGACGAGCCGAGCATCGCCAGCACCGCGACGCCGATCACCAGGATGCGCCGCGAGCGGCGCCGAACGAAGATTCGCTCATGCCGTTCATCCGGCCGCATCGGTCCCAGCGCAAAGGCCATCTACATCTCCTCTGCCGGGGTCACACCGATGACGGTCAAGCCCGACGCCACGACGAAAGCGACCGCCTGCACCAGCGCGAGCCGCGCTTCGGTGAGCGCGGGCGCGTCGTCGAGCAGGAAGCGCAGGCTGGCATCGTCATTGCCCTTGTTCCACAGCCCATGGAAGAGCGCGGCGAGCTCCTGGAGATAAAACGCGATGCGATGCGGCTCATGCGCCTCCGCCGCGCTTTCGACGAGACGCGGCCAACCTGCGAGATGTCGGATGAGAGCAAGCTCCGCCGGGTCGGTCAAGCGCGCGAGTGGCGCAGAGGCCAGCGACTCGGACGTCAAAGTTGCAGCCGGGCGAGTCTCGGCGGCGCGGCGCAGCACCGAGCGGGCGCGCGCATGGGCATATTGCACATAAAAGACCGGATTGTCCTTCGACTGCTCGACCACCTTGGCGAAATCGAAGTCGAGCGCCTGGTCGTTGCGGCGAGTCAGCATGACGAAGCGAAAGACGTCCTTGCCGACCTCGTCCACCACCTCGCGCAAGGTGACGAAAGTGCCGGCGCGCTTCGACATGCGCACCGGCACGCCCTTGTCGAAGAGGCTGACGAGCTGGCAGAGCTTGACGTCGAGCCGCGCCGCGCCGCCGGTGAACGCCGTCACGGCCGCCTGCATGCGCTTCACATAGCCGCCGTGATCGGCCCCCCAGACATCGACCATCTCGTTGAAGCCGCGGCGATATTTGTCGAGGTGATAGGCGATGTCGCCGGCGAAGTAGGTCCAGGAGCCGTCCGATTTCTTGAGCGGGCGGTCGACATCATCGCCAAAGCGCGTCGAGCGGAAGAGCGTCTGCGGCCGCTCCTCCCAATCCTCCGGCAGCTTGCCCTTGGGCGGTTCGAGCGTGCCGACATAGATGAGCCCGGCCGCCTCGAGCGTCTGGAGCGCGCGGTCGACGGCGCCGCTCTCGACAATGGCGCGTTCGGAGGCGAACACGTCATGCTCGATGCCGAGCAAAGCGAGGTCGGCGCGGATCAGCGCCATCATCGCGGCGATGGTCGAGTCGCGCACCGGCTGCAGCCATTCGTCCAGCGGCTTCCCGGCGAGTCGGCCATCGGCGCCGCGCTCGGCGAGGCGTTCGCCATAGGTCGCCTTCAGCGCCTCGCCCACCGGAACGAGGTAGTCGCCCTGGTACTGGAAGCCGGCAAAACTCTTCTCGTCGATCTCGGCACCGAGCGCCTGCAGGTAGCGGAAATAGGCCGACCAGGCCAAGGCTTCGACCTGGGCGCCGGCATCGTTGATGTAGTATTCGCGCGTCACCTCGTATCCCGCCTTCTCGAGCAGCGCGGCGAGCGCGTCGCCCAGCACCGCACCGCGGCCATGGCCGACATGCATCGGCCCGGTCGGGTTGGCGGAGACATATTCGACATTGACCTTGCGGCCGCCGCCGGTCTTGGCATCGCCATAGGCGGGGCCGGTGCGCAGGATCTCGGCGAGCCGCGCATGCCAGAAGCCGTCGGCGAGCCGCAGATTGATGAAGCCGGGGCCCGCCACCTCGGCGGCGGTGACGGCGCTGTGATGGCGGAGACGCTCGGCCAGGCGCTCCGCCAGCGCGCGCGGCGGCAGCCGGGCCGGCTTTGCCAGCACCATCGCGGCATTGGTGGCGAGGTCGCCATGCGCGGGATCGCGCGGCGGCTCGACCGCAACGCGGCTCAGATCGAGCCCGGCGGGAAGGTCGAGCGCTTGCAGCTCGGCGATGACGATGTCGCGGAAATGGCTGAAGAGGTTCATCACGAGGGCGCGTATCTATCGTATAAGCGGCGGTGCTCGTCGAGAGCAAAGCGATCGGTCATGCCGGCGATGTAGTCGGCGACGAGTCGCGCGGTTGCCGGGGTGCCCGCACCCGCCGCCTGGAGGCGCCACTCCGTCGGCAGGCATTCGGGCTCCGCGAGCAAGAGCCGGAAGAGCTCCTGAACGACGCGGCGGGCCTTCGAGGCCATGCGATTGACGCGGTAATGGCGGTACATGCGCTCGAACAGGAAGTCGCGCAAGCCTTTCGCCTCGCGGCTGAAGGCGTCGGAGAACGCCACCACCGGCGCGCCCAAAGCGCGGATTTCCGCGGCGCTGTGGATGCGAGCGGCCGCGAGGCGCCGCTGGCTTTCGGCAATGAGGTCGGAGGCCATGCGGTCGATCAAGCGGCGGATCGATTCGTGGATGAGCCGCCCCTCGTCGATATCGGGATGGAGCTTTCTCACCTCGGCGAGCATCGGCCCGACCAGCGGCACATCGGTGAGGTGCCTCAGCGCGAACAGCCCGGCGCGCAGCCCGTCATCGAGATCGTGGTTGTTGTAGGCGATATCGTCCGACATCGCTGCCACCTGCGCCTCCGCGCTGGGCCAGGTCGCGAGCTCGAGATCATGCTGCACCACATAATCGGCGATGGTGCTCGAGATCGGCGGCACCAGCGGTCCGTTATGCTTCACCGTGCCCTCGAGCGTCTCCCAGGTGAGGTTGAGCCCGTCGAAGCCGGCATAGCGCCGCTCCAGCCGCGTCAGGATGCGTAGCGTCTGGTCGTTATGGCGGAAGCCGCCGAAGCGCTCCATCGCCGCCGCCAGCGCGTCCTCGCCGGCATGGCCGAAGGGCGTGTGGCCGAGATCATGCGCCAGCGCCAGCGCCTCGGCGAGATCCTCGTTGAGGCCGAGCGAGCGGCTGATGCTGCGGGCGATCTGCGCCACTTCAAGGCTGTGCGTCAGCCGCGTGCGGTAGTGATCGCCCTCGTGATAGATGAAGACCTGGGTCTTGTACTGCAGCCGGCGGAAGGCGGTCGAATGGATGATCCGATCGCGGTCGCGCTGGAAAACGCTGCGCGACGCGCTCTCCTCTTCCGGATGGAGACGGCCGCGGCTCTCCTCCGGGCGCGAGGCGTAGGGGGCGAGCGGCGCCGGTACCGACATGATGGCGGAAACCTAATGCTGCAGCCCGCTATTGGCAAATGAATGGGCCCTTAAAGCGGCCTCCGGTGCGGCACCGGCGGAGGTCGTGGTTAACGCCGCAACGGTTTGACAACGACCGCGATTTCACTACATAGAGGGCATGATCCGGGCGCGCCTTGGCGCTCGGCAAGGAGAGACCCGGCGATGTCCGATGGCGGCAGCATCCCCCCTGACGGCGGCGTCAGCTTGAGCGCCAGCGCCGCCCGGCGCGTTACCGAGCTGAAGCGGCAGGAGAACGCGCCCAACGCCTTCCTGCGCCTCGCGGTTTCGGGCGGCGGCTGCTCCGGATTCCAATACGGCTTCAGCTTCGACGACAACCGGCAGCCCGATGATGCGGTCTTCGCCCGCGACGGCGTCGAGCTGGTGATCGACGCGGTCTCGCTCGAGCTGGTCAAAGGCGCCGAGATCGATTTCGTCGAGGACATGATGGGTGCCTCGTTCCAGGTGAAGAATCCCAACGCCGCCTCCTCCTGCGGCTGCGGCAATTCATTCTCGGTCGGCTGAGCCAATCTTTGACGATCGCCGATCCGTGACCTGCCCCACCTCACCCCGCCCCTCTCCGCCCCTCGGGGGCGGAGAGGGAGGGACCCGCGCAGCGGGAGGGTGAGGTGGGGCGTCCGCGCCAGCCCGTCCCGTCTCCGGCAACCAACCCGCGACGCGGCCGATGAAGATCGCCACCTTCAACGTCAATTCGATCAAGGTGCGGCTGCCGATCCTGCTCGGCTGGCTCGACGCGGTGAAGCCGGATGTCGTCTGCTTGCAGGAGATCAAATGCCTTGCCGCCGATTTCCCGGCGCTCGAGCTGAAGGGGCTCGGCTATCACGCGGAGGTGGTCGGGCAGAAGACCTATAACGGTGTCGCACTGCTGTCGCGCGACCCGGCGCGCGACGTAACGAAGGGCCTCGCCGGCGATGCGGGCGACGAGCAGGCGCGCTATATCGAGGCGACGTTCAGCGATATCCGCGTCGCCTCGCTCTATCTCCCCAACGGCAATCCCATCGCCACCGAGAAATTCACCTACAAGCTCGCCTGGATGGCGCGGCTCAAGGCGCGTGCGGCGGCGCTTCTCGCCCAGGAGATCCCGTTCGTGCTCGCCGGCGACTACAATGTCTGCCCGACCGACGCCGACGTTTTCAATCCCGCCCTCTTCCGCGACGACGCGCTTTGCCAGCCGGAATCACGCCGTCAGTTCCGCGCCCTGCTCAATCTCGGCCTCACCGACGCCTTTCGCGTGTTCCATCAGGAGCCGCATCGCTACAGCTTCTGGGACTATCAGCAAGGGCGCTGGTATCGCGACGAGGGGCTGCGCATCGACCATCTGCTGCTGTCGCCGCAGGCGGCCGACCGGCTGCTTGCCGCCGACATCGACAAGAGCCCGCGCGGCAAGGACAAGGCCTCCGACCACACCCCCGTCTGGTGCGAGCTCTCCGCGCTCCGCGCGAGCGCCTAACGCTCGTCGCGAGGGGCGACCGTCCTATGCCGTGTTGGTCGCCGTAACCAGCCATACCGCGGCAGCAAGCGGCACCCCCCCGCCCTGCTGGTGCGGCGCCAAGGCATTGCGGATCGACTGCGCGACCGCGGCGAGAACCGCGGGCGGCTGGCCATCGATGGCGCGGCTGGTGGCGCCGATCTCGAGCGCGGCACTGACCGCGGCATCGAGCCCTTTGCCGGTGGCAATGTCGAGGGCGAGATCGAACGGCGCCAGTGCGACCGCGCTAAAGCCGGCCGCGCCGAGAATGCGCTCGACCCGCGCGGGATCGGCAAAGGAGAACGGGCCCGGGTCTTCCGGGCCGAGCTGCGGCAGCCGCGGCACATGCTCATAGGCCGCTTGCAACGGCAGCATCATCCAAGGGTTCTCGCGCGGCGCCCGCCAGCAGGCGAAAGCGAGGCGGCCGCCGGGGCGCAACGCGCGACGCAGATTGGCGAAGGAGCGCGCCGGCTCGGCGAAGAACATGACGCCGAAGCGCGAGAACAGCAGATCGAAACTCCCCGGCGCAAAGGCATAGGTGGTGGCGTCGGCCTGCACCAGCTCGACCGGCAGCCCCGGCGGCAGCCGCTCGGCGGCGCGCGCCAGCATCGGCCCCGAAACATCGAGGCCGAGCACCCGCCCTGCCGGCGCCACCAGGCGCCCGAGCTCGATCGCGCTGGCACCGCAACCGCAACCGATATCGACCACGCGCTCGCCCGGCCGGATCGCGGCGCGCGCGAGAGCAGCGGCCAAGATCGAGGCCAGCACGATATCCTGGTGCTCCTGCCGCTCGGCCCAATGCCGCCCGCCGGCTCCATTCCAATAGGCGATCTGGTCGGCGTTGCGCTCATCGGCCTGGGTGGTGCTCATCGCTTGGCTCCTGCGTCGATCCGCGAAGTCAGGATATAGCGATCGAGCACGCTGCTGCCCAAGGGGCGAAAGCCGATGGCAGCCGAGCCGGCGAAGACGAGCTTAGAACTTCAAGCCGTAGCGCAGGCGCAGGCTGTCGGACGTTTCGGTGTTGTTGAACCGGAGGTCCGGCGTGTGGCTTTCATCGAGCCGAAGCGAGAGGCTGTGCTGATCGCTGAGCCGGTAGCCGAATTCGAGCGCGCCCTGCAGCATCATGGGCTGCTCCAGCGAACGCCGCAGCGGGTCATTGCCGAGCGGGTTCGCTCCGGCATCGACGCTGCCGGCGAGGCCAAAGCTGCCGAACAGCGAGCCGCTGTCGAAGAGATTCCAGGTAAAGCCGGCAAAGCCGCGATTGACGCCGGTGAGCTGGTCATAGCCATAGCCGAATTGCGGCCGCGGCGAGAACAGGAAATGGAACACCCCGGTATTCGGCGAGGTCAGCGCGATTTCGACGTCCCCCTCGCTGCCCGGCACCTGCAGCGCCTGCCGCCCGGGATCGTCGAGCAGGAAGTTCAAATGGAATTCCGGCATCGGCGCACCGCCGCGCACCATCGTGCCGCCATTGACGGTGAAGGGCTGCAGCTGATCGGCGGCGAAGGCGGGTCCTGCAGCTATTGACGCAGCGAGCGCCAGGGCGCTGCCGAGAGTGAGGCGAAGCCGGCTGCTCACACGCGCCGCCGTGATACCAGGCGCCGCGCCAGCGCGCGATCGAGCTGCGTCAGCGCCGCGGGCGAAAGCTCGTGGAAGTGAAAGCCGAGCGACCCGGCCTCGCGGTCTTCGCGCACAAGTTCGGCGCTGAAGGCGAAGCTCTCCTTGCTGCCATCCGCCCGGAAGGTGCCCGTGACCGCCGCGCCGATCGCGAGCGGCAGCCTTGCGGTGAGCTGGAACCCGCCCAGCGACCAGTTGTCCGAGACGTATTCATGCTCGCCGATCACGACCGTGAGCGGGGGCAGCGCATAACGGCGGTCGCGCCGCTGCTCCTGACGGTCGAAATTGGTACGGGCAATACGCATGGACGACCTCTGTCGGCCGGATTACAGGACAACACGCCTGCATTAACAAGCGGTTTCGAGCGACAGGCTCAACACGCGCCGAAACCGGTGGTTCCACCGCACGTCGCGACACAACCCGTCGCCACCCCGCATCTTGTCTACACGGCGCGCGATAGGCGATCAATAACTTTTATTTTCAATAAGTTAACCTTAACCGTCCCAGGTTCCGCCCGAGCTGCACGCGAGTCGGCTCATTCGCCTTTAGATGGCGGCGGGTAGAAATGCTGGCCACCCCAGGGGTCTTCGATCCGCCATTGTTCGCCCGACTCCGGCAGGGCATAGCACGGCCCGACCGGCACTTTGCCATGACCGCCGGGCAGGTCGAGGACGTAGCTCGGCTGACAGAGCCCCGAGACCCGGCCGCGCAGCTCCCGCATCAGCGCCCGGCCTTCGGCGAGGCTTGGCCGGAACGCGGCGGTGCCGCGGGCAAGATCGGGATGGTGGAGGTAGTAGGGTTTGACGCGTGCCGCGACCAGGCCGCGGAAGAGCGCTGTCAAGGTCGCGGCATCGTCGTTGACGCCTTTGAGCAGAACGCTCTGCCCCAAAAGCGGGATGCCGGCCCCAGCCAGCCGGCGGCAAGCGGCTCGCGCCGCCTCGGTGAGCTCGCGCGGATGGTTGGCGTGGATCGCGACATAAACCGCCTTTTCCGCCGCGAGCGCGCCGAGCAGCGCCGCTCCGACACGGCGCGGCGCGACGATCGGGACGCGGGTGTGGAAGCGGATGACACCCAGATGCGGGATCGCATCGAGCGCGCGGACGAGGCTGGCGATGCGCCGCGGCGACAGCAGAAAGGGGTCGCCGCCGGTGACGATCACCTCCCAGACCTCGCGCCGGGTGCGGATGTAGTCGAGCGCCGCCGCCAACTCTTTCGCATCGAGGCTGTCGCTGCCGGGGCCGACCTGCTCGCGGCGGAAGCAGAAGCGGCAATAGACCGGGCAGACATGGCTCGGTTTCAGCAATACCCGATCGGGATAGCGATGGACGATGCCTTTGACCGGCGAGAAGCGCTCATCGCCGATGGGATCGGCGAGCTCCTCCGGCGCGGTGGCCAGCTCGCCGGCGCTCGGCACGAACTGGCGCGCGATCGGATCGGCGGCATCGCCGCGCTCGATCAGCGCCGCCATCTCCGGCGTCACCGCCACGGCAAAGCGCTCGGCGACAGCCGCGATCTCGGCCGCGCGCTCCGCCGGCACCAGCCCGGCGGCAACCAGCTCGGCCGCCCGGCGCAGCGTGCGTTCCGTCATCGCGCCTCAGATGTCGGCATAGACATGCGTCTCCGCCTTGCCGCCGGGATGGGTGACCGCGCCCTTCTCGGCATCGCCCACGGTCTGCGCGTATTTCCAGAGGGTGCCCGACTGGTAGTCGTGCCGCCGCGGCTTCCAGGCCTGCTTGCGCTCGGCGAGCTCAGCATCGCTCAGCTCGACATCGATCGTGCCGGCCTCGGCGTCGATGACGATGACGTCGCCGTCGCGCAACAGCGCGATTGGCCCGCCCACCGCCGCCTCGGGACCGATATGGCCGATGCAGAAGCCGCGCGTCGCGCCGGAGAAGCGGCCGTCGGTGATCAGCGCCACCTCATGCCCCATGCCCTGACCGGTGATCGCCGCGGTGGTCGACAGCATCTCGCGCATGCCCGGCCCGCCGCGCGGACCTTCATAGCGGATGACGATGACCTCGCCTTTCTTGTAATCGCGCCGCTCGACCGCCGCGAAGGCGTCCTCCTCGCGATCGAAGCAGCGCGCCCGCCCGCGGAATTTGAGCTCGTGCATGCCGGCAACCTTCACGATCGCCCCTTGCGGCGCGAGATTGCCCTTGAGCCCGACGACGCCGCCGGTAGGGCTGAGCGGCGCAGAGGTCGGGCGCACCACGTCCTGGCTCTTCGGCAGACTGACCCCGGCGAGATTCTCGGCGATGGTCTTGCCGGTGACGGTGAGGCAGTCGCCGTGGAGATAGCCGCCATCGAGCAACGCCCGCATCAGCACCGGCACGCCGCCGACGTCGAAGAGATCCTTCGCGACGTAACGGCCGCCCGGCTTCATGTCGGCGATATAGGGCGTGCGCTTGAAGATCGCGGCGACGGCATGGAGATCGAAATCGATGCCCGCCTCATGCGCGATCGCCGGTAGGTGCAGCGCCCCGTTGGTCGAGCCGCCCGAGGCGGCGACCACCATCGCCGCATTCTCGAGCGCCTTCCGCGTGACGATGTCGCGCGGCCGGAGGCGGCGCGCGAGCAGCGCCATCACCGCTTCGCCCGACGCCTCGGCAAAGCCGTCGCGGCTGTCATAGGGCGCCGGCGGACCGGCCGAGCCGGGCAGCGCCAAGCCGATCGCCTCGGAAACGCAGGCCATGGTGTTGGCGGTGAACTGGCCGCCGCACGAACCGGATGAGGGGCAGGCGACGCATTCGAGCTCGTGCAGCTCGGCATCGCTCATCCGCCCGGCGCTGTGCGCGCCGACCGCCTCGAAGACGTCGCCGACGGTGACGTCCTTGCCGTGGAACTTGCCGGGCAGGATCGAGCCGCCATAGACGAAGACGGCGGGCACGTTGAGCCGGACCATCGCCATCATCAGCCCCGGCAGCGACTTGTCGCAGCCGGCAAATCCCACCAGCGCATCGTAGCAATGGCCGCGCACGGTGAGCTCGACGGAATCGGCGATGACCTCGCGCGAGACCAGCGAGGATTTCATCCCGGCATGCCCCATGGCGATGCCGTCGGTGACGGTGATGGTGGTGAACTCGCGTGGCGTGCCGCCGGACTCGCCGACGCCCTTCTTGACCGACTGTGCCTGTCGCGACAGCGCGATGTTGCAGGGCGCCGCTTCGTTCCAGCAGGTCGCGACACCGACGAAGGGCTGGTCGATCTCCTCGGCGGTCAGGCCCATCGCATAGTAGTAGCTGCGATGAGGGGCCCGCCCGGGTCCGACCGTGACATGGCGGGAGGGCAGCCTGCTCTTGTCCCAACGTCTGGTCGGCATGGTCCGGCTCCTGCTTGTGCGACGGCTTGCGGGCCGGTTATAGCGCTGGTCGCGGAAAGGCCAAGCCTTGCTCCAGGGTTCCCCCATTATTCCGGTGCAAGCCGGACGCCATTGCGCCGGCTCCCATGGACGCCTGCGGAAAGCAGGCATGACGCCTCGACCCTGTCGTCTCGCGGCATGACGTCCCACCCGGACGAAAGATCGGCCGGCAAGCTGCGTCGCGGCCGCAAGTACGCAGCCAACACCGCGATACGAAGCCGATTGCCCACCGCTGAGCTGCCGCATTCGCGGCGCTATTCCGGGCAAGGGGAGATCGTTCCTGCATCGGGCACCGTCACCGCCCCAGCGTCGGGCCTGACACTTGAAACCGTCTCGGACCGCATGGTCTGCGGAGACGCAGTGTCGGTCCTGCGGCAACTGCCGGCGGAGTGGTGCCCATGTGCGATCACCTCCCCACCCTATTGGCACACGGTCGATTACGGGATTCGCGATCAGATCGGCCTGGGGACCTACGAGCAATACCTTGACGAACTCGACGCCGTCTGGTCGGAGATCGCGCGGGTGCTGCTGCCCAACGGCAAATTCTGCCTGAATGTCCCGCTATTGCCGCTGTCGAAGGCGGTTTCCGAGACGGCGTTCGGGACGACCCATACCAGAATTCTTATCGACCTTTATTCCGATATCAAACGCCGGATTGAAACGCTGACAATTCTGCGGCCTTTCAGCCTTTATATTTGGGAAAAGCAGACGACCGAGAAGATGTTCGGATCGTACCCCTATCCGCCGAATCTATACGAGCGGAACTACATCGAATTCATCGCCGTCTTCGTGAAACCCGGCGTGCCACGTGTGCTACCTGCCGCCGTCAAGGAAGCATCGCGGCTCGCTCAGAACGAGTGGATGGACCTGACCCGACAGGTCTGGTGGATGTATCCGGACAACGTCCCGCGCCAGGATGGCCATCCCGCGCCATTCCCCGAGGCCCTGCCCAACCGGCTGATCGCGATGTACACGTTCCGCGCCGTCCCGGAGCTCGATTTTCCCGGCGATATCGTTCTGGACCCGTTCGCCGGTTCCGGCACCACCTGCGTCGCCGCCCGGCGGTTAGGACGTCGTTTCATAGGGGTCGAGCTGAACCCGGATTTCTGCCACCTCGCCCAGCATCGCATCATATCCACACCAATCCGGCCGGTCATCATGAGCGGCCGTCGCCCCCACGACGGACCCCAGGCGGCGGAGTAATTCCACCCTCAACCTCTGCCAAGCAGCGCCAGCAACCCCTGCAAAAGCTGCGTCGGACTCGGTGGACAGCCGCGGATCACCAGATCGACCGGCACCACCTTGGCAACCGCACCAACACAAGCCGCGCTGCCGGCAAAAACCCCACACCCTGCTGCGCAATCGCCCGCTGCGACCACCCATTTCGGAGCCGGCGTCGCCGCATAGGTTCGCTCCAGCGCCTC
>DATJLU010000226.1:0-5316 GCA_035509275.1 Allostellaceae bacterium
GTGCCGTCGATGGCGAGGCCGTTGAGCGCCTGGCGCATGGCATCGACCGCCGCCTGGTCGGCCGCCTTCTCGTCGCCGCGCCCCATCAGGCGCGAGGCCGACAGCGCCGCCGCCTCGGTGACGCGGACCGCTTCGAGCGCCAAATTGCGATCCATTGCTCCGCCTTCGGCCATGCTTCCTCCCTTCAAGAGCCTGTCGTCACAGTGCCTCGACGCGGATCACGCGCGCCGGCTCGAGCACGCTGTCCAGCCGATCGATGCGCTCGATGGCCCGTCGCATCGCGGCTTCCTCGGTCTCATGCGTCGTCAGCACCACCGGCACCGCCTCGTCGGGGGCGCGGCCGCGCTGGATCATCTGCTCCATCGACACCTGCTCGTCGCGCAACGCTGCGGCGACATCGGCGATGACGCCCGGCCGGTCGACCACCATGAGGCGCACATAATAGGCGCCGATATGGCGCGCCATCGGCGCTGCCGGCCGCGCTTCGAGCGCCGCGGCCGGCACGGTGAAGCCCTGCGACCAGCGGCCCCGCGCGATGTCGATGAGATCGGCGACCACGGCCGACGCGGTCGGCTGCGCCCCGGCGCCGCGGCCTTCCAGCATGACGCGGCCGACGAAATCACCTTCGACGACGACGGCGTTGAAGACGCCGTCGACATGGGCGATCGGCGTCGAGCGCGGCACCATGCAGGCGTGAACGCGCTGCTCGATCCCGTGCGGCGTGAGCCGCGCCAGGCCGAGAAGCTTGATGCGATAGCCGAGCTCGGCGGCGAACTCGATATCGAGCGCCGAGACGTGGCGTATCCCTTCGACATGAACGCCGGCGAAATCGACGGCATTGCCGAAGGCCACCGCCGCGAGCAGCGCCAGCTTGTGCGCGGCATCGACGCCGTCGATGTCGAAACTCGGATCGGCCTCGGCATAGCCGAGGCGCTGCGCATCGCTTAGCACCGCCGCGAAGTCGCGGCCGCTCTCGCGCATCTCCGTCAGGATGTAATTGCAGGTGCCGTTGAGGATGCCGTAGATGCGCGTCACGTTGTTGGCGGCAAGACCTTCGCGCAGCGCTTTGAGGATGGGAATGCCGCCCGCCACGGCGGCTTCGAAATGCAGCGCCACGCCCGCCGCCTCGGCGGCGCGGGAGAGCGCGGTGCCGTGATGGGCGAGCAACGCCTTGTTGGCGGAGACGACGTGCTTGCCGGCGGCGATCGCGCCGGCGACGACATCACGGGCGATGCCCTCGCTGCCGCCGATCACTTCCACCACCGCGTCGATCTCGGGATCGCGGGCCATCGCGGCGGCATCACCGAACCAGCGGATCCCGGAGAGATCGACGCCGCGCTGCCGCCGCTCTTCGCGCGCCGCCACCGCGGCGATGACGAGCCGGCGCCCGGCGCGCGCGGCGAGCAGCTCGGCATTCCGCTGCAACAGCTGCACCGTGCCGATGCCGACGGTGCCGAGGCCGGCGATGGCGATCCTCAAGGGCGGTTTCACGGCTCGCTTCGGACTCCTCGTCGGGGCGGCGGCAGGCGACCCCGTTTGTAGCGCCGGCGGCGCCAAGTTGCGACTGTTTTGTCCGCTTGGGTGGCATCGGCGAATGCGTTCAAAACCGGAGGAATAATATTTCCGATCAGGGACTTGCCGCGGAACCGGGCATGGCATCCCAGCGTCCTTCCCGCCATTCCCGCGAAAGCAGGGATCCAGAGCTGTGGCTCCGCTCAGCGGGGCTGAAGCAGCCTGGATGCCCGCTTTCGAAGGTATGCAGAAATCGAAATAGACGCAGGCCGCCTTGAGATCGTATGGATTCCCGCTTTCGCGGGAATGACGGAATAATTTGATTTTGCTTTAAAAATTCGTCGCCCCCGCGAAAGCAGGGGTCCATTTCTAAGCCGCACGATGTCAGCGAAAGCACCCTTTTTCGCGGCCAAGGCGAAACTTGAGACATGACGTCGCCGCCCGATTTGGCCCTTTGGCGCTTCCGCAAGCGCAGGAAGAACCCCACGGGTCTGTCGAAGCGCCCTCTCAATACTCGAGCAGCACCACCACCTGGCCTGGCGGCAAGCCGCCTTGGACCATGGCCGGCGCCGCCTGGACGGTGATCCGGTTCGTCGGCACGCCCAAGCGGGTCAGCTCCGCCGCCACCGCATTGGCCCGGTCGAGCGCGTCGCCGAAGCTCTGCAACTCCTGCTCCGCCGCTTTGGGCCCGCTGCCGCGCGCGGCATAGCCGATGATGCGCAGCGAGCCGCCGCCTTGCTTCTGCAGCGCCGCGGTTTCGCTGAGACGCTGATTATCGCTCGAGCTGAGCGTCTTGCCACCGCCGCTAAAGGCGATCTCCGCCGCCTCGAGCGTCACGGCGGCGTGCTTGCCGCCGGGGGTACGCATCACCGAAGGCTCGAGGGCGGGGTCGACATAGGGCGGCAGCGGCGAGGGCGGCGGCGGCACGGCCGCCACTTGCTTGGGGGGCGGGCTCGGCGCCGTCACCTGCGGCGGCGGGCTCGTATTGGCGGCCGGCGGGGCCGGCTGGGTGGTGGTCGCGGCGGGTCGCGGCGGCGGGCTCGCGGCGGCGACCTGCCGGGCAGGTTGCATCCCGCTCGGCGGCGGCGGCGCGGCGCGCGGTTGCTGCCCCTGCGGCACATTGGCGATGCTCGGCGACACCAGCGGCGATTCCTGCGGCGGCGGCGCCGAGCCTTTGGTCGGCTGGGCCTGGCCACTTCCTTGCGGCGCGGTTGGCGCTGGGGCCGGCCCGGGGGGCGGCGGCGCGGTCGAGGGCGCCGCCAAAGCCACTGTCGGCGGCGTTCCTGGCAGCGGCGGTACGTCCTTGCCTTGCTGGAGCTGCTGGTCGCTGTATCTGGCGTTGGCGCGATCGGCGATGAGGCCTTGCTGCAGCTTCTCGCGATCGACCGTGCTCATCGCGGTGTCCGGGGGCGGCGGCACGCTCGCGAGATTGGGGTAAGGCTCATTGCCGCCGGCCTCGAGATTGGCGCTGTTGCGCGCGCCCTGGTCTTCGACGTCGTTCTTGGAGACGCCGGTGATGTCGCGATACCACTCGATGGGGTTCGCATAGTTCGGGACCGACGAGCAGCCCGTTAACGTCGCAGCCGCCGCGACCGCACACAAGGCGCGGAAATCACTGCGTATTTTTCGCCGCCCCGGCATCCTGGTGGGACGCATCGCTCCACGTTCTCCTCTGGCGAAACCGGGGTTTTGCCCCATATATCTAGCGGTGCAAACGCCGGTCCGCTGTTGTATTAGAACGCCACGCGCCCCGTCATCAATATTCGGGATGCGATGGCAGCGCTGGCGCAAGGAAACCAGGAATAATGGCAGAACCTCCGCCTCCCAAAATTCCCGATCCGCTACAATGGTCACGCGACATGGCCGAGATCGCCGAGCGCAGCCAGCGCCTTGTGCTCGAGTTCCTGGCGCGCCAATCGGGCGGCGGCCTCGGCATGGCCGATCCGCTCAATATCGGCAGCGCCTTCCTCGAAATGACCGGCCGGATGATGAGCGATCCCGGCAAGCTGATGCAGGCCCAGGTCTCGCTCTGGCAGGATTACATGACGCTCTGGCAGCGCACGGCCGAGCGTTTCCTCGGCGGCAAGCCCGAGCCGCTGGTCGAGCCTTCGCCGAGCGATCGCCGCTTCAAGGACACGGCGTGGAGCGACGGCACGCTCTTCGACTTCATCAAGCAGAGCTATCTCCTCACCGCGCGCTGGCTGCAGAGCACCGTCAAGGAGGTCGACGGTCTTGATGACAAGACGGCGCGCAAGGTGGATTTCTACACGCGGCAATTCGTCGACGCCATGGCGCCCTCGAATTTCGTGCTGACCAATCCCGAGGTGCTGCGCACGACGATCGAAAGCGGCGGCGAGAATCTGGTTACCGGCCTCAAGCACGTGCTCGAGGACCTCGAGCGCGGCAACGGCCGGCTGATGATCAAGATGACCGACCTCGATGCCTTCAAGGTCGGCCAGAACATCGCCGTCACGCCCGGCAAGGTCGTCTACCAGAACGACCTGATTCAGCTTATCCAGTATGAGCCCACCACCGCCAAGGTGCAGCGCCGGCCGCTGCTGATCATCCCGCCCTGGATCAACAAGTTCTATATCCTTGATCTTCGGCCGCGTAACTCCTTGATCAAATGGGCAGTCGATCAGGGCCATACCGTGTTCGTCGTCTCCTGGGTGAACCCGGACGAGCGCCTCGCGCAGAAGGGCTTCGACGATTACATGCTCGAAGGCCCGCTCGCCGCGCTCGACGCCATGGAGCAGGCGACCGGCGAGCGCGAGGCCAATGTCATCGGCTATTGCCTCGGCGGCACGCTGCTGGCGGCGACGCTCGCCTATATGGCGGTGAAGGGCGACGACCGCATCAAGAGCGCCACCTACTTCGTGGCGCTCACCGATTTCGCCGAGCCGGGCGAGCTCTCCGTCTTCATCGACGAGGATCAGCTGCATTCGCTCGAAGAGCGGATGCGGGAGCATGGCTATCTCGAAGGCTCGGACATGGCGACGACCTTCAACATGCTGCGCGCCAACGACCTGATCTGGTCGTTCGTCGTCAACAATTATCTCCTCGGCAAGGAGCCCTTCCCCTTCGACCTGCTCTATTGGAACAGCGATTCGACGCGCATGCCGGCGGCGATGCACAGCTTCTATCTGCGCAACATGTATCAGGAGAACAAGCTCGTCGTGCCCGGCGGCATTTCGCTCTGCGGCGTGCCGATCGATCTTCGCAAGATCACGGTGCCGAGCTTCCTGCTCTCGACCAAGGAAGATCACATCGCGCCGTGGAAATCGACTTATGCGGCGACGCAGATCTACCAGGGTCCGACGACCTTCTGCCTCGCCGCCTCCGGCCACATCGCCGGCGTCGTCAACCCGCCGGGACAAGGCAAATACGGCCACTGGTACAGCGCCAAGCACCCCAAAAGCCCGGAGGATTGGCTGAAGGGCGCCAAATACGAGAATGACAGCTGGTGGCCGGCCTGGGAGAAATGGATCGCCAAATACTCCGGCGGCGAAGTGCCGGCGCGCAAGCCGGGCGACGGCAAGCTCACCCCGATCGAGGATGCGCCTGGCAGCTATGTCCAGGTGAAGGCGAGCTAGGGTAAGGCGGCGCGCGCAAGAACGGCGTGCCTCACCTCACGCCGCCCGGATCTTCTCCAGGAAGCGGTTCACGTCGGCGCGGAGCGTCTCGGATTGGCGGCCGAGCTGCTCGGCCGAGGCCAGCACCTGCGCCGCCGCCGCGCCGGTCTCGCCGGCGGCGCGGTTGACGCCGGAAATGTTGGACGACACCTGCTCCGTGCCGCGCGCCGCC
>DATJLU010000227.1:0-106445 GCA_035509275.1 Allostellaceae bacterium
GTCTTCGCCTCGCTTCACCGCGGCCGGATCGCGATCGAGCGCGACGACCTGGCAGTTCGCGCTGCGCAGGATCGCCTCGCTATAACCGCCGCCGCCGAAAGTGCCGTCGAGATAGAGCCCGTCATCATGGGGCTTCAACGCGGCGATCACTTCGGCAAGGAGGACGGGGATATGCGCGCCCGGCAGTTGCGTCAACGCGCCGGACTCCGTGGCGGCAGGGTGAAGCCGCGCTGGCGGACGCGCTCGCGCATCTCGTCCTGATGGTGCTGGTAACGCGCCGGCTCCCAAAGCTGAAAGCTGCGGCCGATACCGACAAAGGCGACCTGCTCGCCGAGCCCGGCATGAGCGATCAGCTGTTGCGGCAGGACGATGCGGCCTTCGCCGTCGAAGGGGAGTTCATGCGCGTCGGACAGGACGGAGGCGAGGGAGTCGCGTTCGTCGGAGAATTCGGGCAACTCGTCGAGGCCTTTGGCGATCTCTTCCAACCGGTCGTAACCGCCCGCGTCGAGCGCCGGGAATTTCAGCGAACGGAAGGCGACGATTCCGGCAAAGCTTTGACCCGTCAATGCGGCGCGAAATCCCGCCGGGACCGAGACCCGGCCCTTGCGGTCTATCTTGTTGATATAGGTCGAAGAAAACAGCGCCAACGCAGGTTCCCCAAGCATGCCCGCGACCAAGACCATCCCGGGAATCGCGCACCTACCGCCCTCTGCGCGCGCCTCCGCAAATTGGGACTGTATGGGATAGCATGGGAGATTATGGGAAAGCAAGGGTTTGGCTAGTAAAAATCGATGAAAAATCGGGGGTTAGAGGATAATCGGTGGATAAATTCGAGCCCCTTCAGTAATCGTGAAATGGAGAAGAGTTCTTTATTTGTTCCGTGTGTACGCAGGCGCCATGCGAAATGGCCCAGTAAAGCGGTGGGAAAAGCGGAATGGGGAGAAAGCGCCAGGCGGCCTGTAAGCCGGGTTCTGTCTTCGCCGCGAGGCGAAGGATGACCATTCATCTGGGACGCCCGTTACCGAGCGCCTCGCGCGACCGACCCGGATGACGGCGCGGAAACCCGCCTGAGCCCAAAGGCCCTGCCATCCCTACTTGGTCTTGCTCCCGGTGGGGTTTGCCCTGCCGCTGCCGTTACCGGCGGCGCGGTGCGCTCTTACCGCACCATTTCACCCTTGCCGCCCGGCACGCCGGGGTTGGCGGTGTGTTTCTGTGGCACTTTCCCTGGGGTTGCCCCCGCCGGGCGTTACCCGGCACCGCATTTCCGTGGAGCCCGGACTTTCCTCTCGCCGCCGCAGCGGCGAGCGGCCATCCGGCCATCTGGCGGAACAAATAAGGGGTGTCGCGGCGCGGAAGTCAAACCCCGGCGGCGAGCGCGGCGATCAGCGCCGCTGTCTCCGCGTCGGGCGTGCCGTCGCAGCGCACCGGCCGGAAATGGCGCTGGAAGGCGATCATGACCTCCTGGGTCGCCGCGTCGAGCACGCCGCTTTGCGGCGTCTCGTAGCCGATCCGGGCGAGCAGGCGCTGCAGCCCGGCGATGTCGGCCGGCGCGTCCGCGCGGGTCGCCGCATCCGGCCAAAACCCGATGCCCTGCCGCGCCAGGCGGCGCCAGTCGAAGCGCTCGCCGGGATCGGCTTTGCGCTGCGGCGCGACATCGGAATGGCCGAGAACATGGCGCGGCGGAATCGGATGGCGCGCCAAGATCTCGCGGCAGAGCGCCTCCAGCGCCGCCATCTGCGCCTCGGGAAAATCGCGATAGCCGAACTCATGGCCGGGATTGACCAGCTCGATGCCGATCGAGCGGTCGTTGATGTCGCGCTTGCCGGCCCAGCAGGAGACGCCGGCATGCCAGGCGCGCCGCGCCTCCGGCACGAGCCGCCACGGCGTGCCGTCCTCCTCGATGAGGTAATGCGCGCTCACTTGCGCCTCCGGCGAAGCGAGCCGGTCCAGCGCTTCCGCCGCCGTCCGCATGCCGGTGTAATGCAGGATGAGCATGTCGACGCTGCCGCCCGCGGGACGCGGTCCGTGATTGGGCGAAGGGCGGTCGCGCAGCTGCATCAAAGGATTTCCGTAACGCAAGGCCGCATCTTGACGAGTTCCGCTGCGCGTCGCAAACCTTGGCTTCTACCGGGGTGCTCGCGCGGCGCGGGCTGAGATCATACCCGTTGAACCTGCCTGGGTAATGCCAGCGAAGGGAGCGTCAGATGCGCAGCGACATTGCCGATGCGGTGGCCGCGCTCATCTGCTACGGCCTCAGCGATGTCATCTACAAGCGCGCCGCCCGCGCCGGACTCGCGGCCCAGCACTTCCTCATGGGACAGGCTTGGATCTTCTGCCCTGCCACCATCGTCTATGCGGCGCTGACCGGAACGCTGCGCTTCAGCCCCGCCGCCCTTTGGGGCGGCATCGCCGGCTTGTTTCTCGTCGTCGGCCTCTACAACTACGCGCGCAGCCTGCAGGCCGGCTCCGTCAGCATCATCGCGCCAGTCTTCCGCCTCAACTTCATCATCACTGCGCTTCTGGCGATCGGCTGGTTGCACGAGAGGCTGACGGCGCCGAAGGTCGGCGGCTTCCTGTTGGCGATCGGGGCGGGCTGGCTGCTGCTCGGCGGCTCGCTGCACCGCGACGGCGTCGATGCGGCGGCGGCGCGGCGCTCGCTCCGTCAGGTGTTCGTGGCGACGCTCGCGACTGGCGCGGCCAATTTCTGCTACAAGATCGGCCTTATCGGCGGCGCAACGCCGGAGACGCTGCTCGCAGCCCAGGCGGTCGTGTTCAGCTTCCTGCTGACCGCCATGACCTACCGGATGACGGGCGCGATCCGGCTGCCCCGCGGTGCCGTTCGGCATTCGGGGCCGGCCGCGATCGTCCTCATCGCGGCCTTTCTGTTCCTGCTGCACGGCTTGAAGCACGGCGATGCCAGCGTCGTCGTTCCGATCACGCAGATGGGCTTCGTCGTCGCCGCCGTGCTCGGCATCGTGGTCCTCGGCGAACGCTGGACGGCGCGCAAGATCGCCGGCCTCTGCAGCGCGACCGCGGCGCTCCTGCTGCTGGCGATGGGCTAGAGGCGCCCACTAAAACAGGTAATAGCCGAACAGGTACAGCGCGCAGCCGACGCAGGCGCCGACCAGGGTGCCGTTCATGCGGATGTATTGCAGGTCGCTGCCGATGGCGAGCTCGAGGCGCCGTGTCACCGTGCGCGCGTCCCAGCCCTGCACCACCTCGGTGATCAGCGCGCCGATCTGTCCGCGCCACGGCACCACCGCGAGCGCCGCATGTTCGATCGTCGTATCGAGCCGCGCCTGCATCTCGAGATCGCGCGCCAGCGTCTGGCCGAGCGTGCGCATGGCGGTGCGCACCGCCTCGCGGGTGCGCGAGGCCGGCGCGTCGAGATCGGTGAGAAAGAGGCGCCGCAACTCGTCCCAGACGGTGCCGAGCCAGGCCTGCATCTGCGGATGCTCGATCAGCCGGTTCTTCGCCTCGTCGAAGCGCCGCCGCCGCTCCGGCGAAGCGACGAGGCCGGCGGCGAAATCCTCGATCGCGGCGCGGAAGCGGTCGCGCGCGCCGCTGTCCGGCAGGCGCAGTTCCGCCATCACTTCCTCGATGCCGGTGATGAGCGCCGTGGCGATGCGCCGGTTGATCGTCTTCGGCACCCACCACTGGCTGCGCTCCTCGACGATGGTGTAGATGCGGTCGGCATTCTCGGCGAGCGCCGCTTGCGCCGCGTCGAGCGCATGGTCGAAGAGCGCGTCATACTGGCTGCTGGCGGTGAAGAGCGTGATCAGCCTGCCCGCGATCGGCGCCAGATCCACCTCTTTCAGCTGCTCGCCGAAAGAGCGTGCGACGAAGTCGCGGACCGCCGGGTCGCCGAGCGAGCCGATGACGTAAGGCAGCGCCGCGGTGATCTGGTCGGCGGCGCGAATGGCGTTTTCGGGCTCGGCGAGCCAGTCGGCGAAGCGGCGGCCCGGCGCGAAGCTGCGCAGCCGCGCGGCGATGATCGCCGGTGCGAGGAAATTGCGCTCGACGAAATTGCCGAGCCCTTCGCCGATGCGATCCTTGCTGCGCGGAATGATCGCGGTGTGCGGGATCGGCAATCCCAAGGGATGGCGGAAGAGCGCGGTCACTGCGAACCAATCGGCGAGCCCGCCGACCACCGCCGCTTCGGCGCCCGCGCGCAGCAGCAGCACCCAGAACCCCGGCTGCGGCGCGAGCCGCGTCGCGAAGAACGCCACCGCCGCCGCCAACAACAGCCCCGTCGCCAGCGCCTGGTTGCGCCGCAGCGCGCGGCGCTGGCGCTGCTCGGCATCGGTCGGAGCGTGCTCGGATCTCTCCTGCATCGGCGGCGCGATGATAGCGAGACCGCGGTTGAAGCCGAAGCGCCGAACGCCTATAGGCGAACGCATGGAGAGCGAGAGACTACTGGTTGCGGAGAGCGCCGCCTGCCCGCGTTGTGGCAAGCCGCCGTCGCTCTGCGTCTGCGCCGACATCGCGCCGATCGCGAACCGCATCGAAGTCGTGATCCTGCAGCATCCGCAGGAGCAGGACGTGGCGCTCGGCACGGCGCGCCTCACGGCGCTGCATCTGAAGCGCGCAACCCTGAGGATCGGCCTCTCCTGGCCGAGCCTGGCCAAGCTGCTCGGCCGCCAGGTCGAGCCGCGGCGCTGGGCGGTGCTCTATCTCGGCTCGGCGCGCGCCGCCGAGCTCGCGCCCGGCCGCGAGCTCGTGCTGCTCGACCGCAAAGGCGCGGCGCCGCCCGATCAGGACGCGGCGCTCGCCGAGATCGAGGGCATCATCATTCTCGACGGCAGCTGGAGCCAGGCGAAGGCGCTGTGGTGGCGCAACCCCTGGATGCTGAAATGCCGGCGCGTCGTGCTCGGGCCGCGCCGCCCCTCGCGCTACGGCAAGCTGCGCCGCGAGCCGCGCCGCGAGGGCCTGTCGACGATCGAAGCGACGGCGCTGCTGTTGAGCCGGCTCGAAGCAAAGCCCGAGATCGAGCGCAGCCTGGTCCACAGCTTCGAGCGCTTGCTCGAGCGCTACCGCGCCGCGCGGCGCGCGCCGGCTCAGCCGCCGAGCGCGTCGAACAGCGGACCGAGCTCGCCGGCATAAGCGCGCCAGCGCCCGATCGAGCTGCGATAGATCGGCTGGCGCACTTGCGAGGCGCTGGCGGTGCGCACGGCGCGGTGGGTGCGATGGAAGTCGAGGCAGGCCTCGTCCCAATCGAGTCCGCAATACGCGACAAGGCGCCGCGCCTCGCGAGGCAGATCGGCGACGATATCCTCGTAATTGATCTCGAGCATCGCGCCTTCCGGCAGCACGTGGCGCCAATGCGCCATCAACCGCTCATAGGCGCGGTAGTAGCGGCCAAGCTCGCCGAGCTCGAAGGCGAAGGGCTGACCGGCGGTGAACAGCGTCGCAAAGCACGACCAGCAGGTGTCGCGGGGATCGCGCCGGACATGGATGATGCGCGCGCGCGGCAAGGCGAGATGGATGAGTCCGGTGAGGAGAAAGTTTGCCGGCAGCTTGTCGGTGACGCGCCGCGCCCCGGGCGCACGCGCGACAAGGCCGGCGACATACTGCGCGCCGAGCGCGCCGAGCGCTTCGCTGCCGATCGACGCCACATCCTCGGGAAAAGCGGCGATCTCTGCGTAGGTCAGCGCCGTGAATGTCGTGATCTCCCCGGCGCCGAACACGTCGGGATGGCTCGCCAGGATCTGCTCGACGAGGCTCGTCCCCGAGCGCGGCATGCCGATGATGAAGACCGGCAGCTCGGAGGGATCGCCGCGCCCCGCCTTGGCGCGCAGCAGCTCGGGCGTGAGGATGGTGGCGATGCGCGCCAGCACGGACAGCGTCGCGCTCTCGTCATAGTCGATCTCGCGCCGTTTCAGCGCGTTGCCTTGCCGTAAATGGGTAAAGGCCGTGGCGAAATCGCCGAGATCGGCATGCGCCTTGGCGAGCGCGAAGGAGAGGTCGATCTGCTCTTGCGGCGGCAAGCTGTGGGCGTGGTCGGCGAGCCGCGCGAGCGCGGCGAGCTGCGGATCACCGGCGGCAAAACGCTTCAACTCGGCGAGATTCAGATGAAAAAACGCCTGTGACGGTGCCAGTGCCACCGCACGCTCGAAGGCGCACCGCGCTTCGTCGAGGCGTCCCAGCTCGCGCAGCGCGGTGCCGAGATTGCTGTGCGCGGCGGCATTGTCGGGGCCGGCCGCGAGCGCGGCCTGGTATTCGGCGATCGCCTCGTCGTGGCGGTCGAGCGCATGCAGCGAGTTGGCGAGGTTGTCATGCGCCGCGGCGAAACCGGGCTTGAGATCGAGCGCCTGCCGGTAGCGTTCGACCGCTTCGCCGTGGCGGTCGAGCGATTGCAGCGCATTGCCGAAATCGTTGAGCGCCTCGGCGTCTTGCGGCCGGAGCGCCAGAGCTCGCTCATAGGCGGCGAGGGCCTCGTCGTCGCGACCGAGCCGATGCAGCACCTTGCCGCGGTTGACGTGAAAATCGGCCTCACCGGCCGAGAGCGCCAGCGCCGCGTCGTAGCGCCGGCTCGCCTCCTCGTCGCGGCCGAGCGCCTGCAAGGTCGTGCCGAGATTGTTGTGCGCCGACGCGTAGCCGGGATCGAGTTCCAGGGCCTGTTCGTGCCAGGAGATCGCCTCGGCAGGCCGTCCGAGCGCCTGCAGCGCCGAGCCTTTGGCGCTCAATGCCGCGGCCGAGCGCGGCTCCAGCGTCAGCGCCCGGTCGAAGCGCGCCAGCGCTTCTTCGGCGCGGCCCAGCGCCAGCAGGGCATTGCCCAGATTGTAATGCGCCACGGCGAGGTCGGGCGCGAGCGCGATGGCGCGCTCGAAATGCGCGATCGACTGCGCCGGTTGACCCATCGCCTGCAGCACGCTGCCCAGACTCGACAAGGCCACCGCCTCGTCCGGACGCCGGTCGAGCGCGTGCCGCAGCATCGCGGCCGCCTCGCCGAGCCGGCCCTGCCGCGCGCGGATGAGCGCGAGATTGTGCAGCGAGCCGACATGATGGCGGTCGAGCTCGAGCAGCGCCTCATAGAGTTGCGCCGCTTCGTCGAGCCGATCCTGTCGTTGCAGCGCGACCGCGCTTTCGAAAGCCTCGGCCGGCGACATCAGGCGCGACGCAGCATCGGACGACATCGGAGCGGCGTCACCCGTTGCTGAGCGCGTCGCGTAGCTCGCGCGCATCGAAATCGGCGACCAGCCCGGCTTCGGTGCGGCTCACATGAACATCGAGCCGGGCGAAGGCAAGGAGCGCGTCTTCGCTGAGCCCGCCGCCCCCTTCCTCGTCGGCCGCCGCCATCCGCGCCAGCGACGGGCTCGCCGCCAGCAGGCGATAAAGCGCGGTCACGCGCATATAGAGATTGAGCGTCATCGGCACGCTGGTGCCGAGTTCTTCGGCAAAGAGGTCGAGCACCTCGCGCATGTTGATCGGCGATTCCTCGGACTCCTCCTCCTCGTTGCCTTCGTCATCTTCGTCATCCTCGACGATCTCGAGGTCGGCGACGCGCTGGAGGTATTCCGAGAACAGGAAGATGGCCGAGCCGAGAAGGTCCGGTTCGACGGGTGGGACGCGCGGCGGCGTCGCGCCCGGGGTGATATCGTCCATGATCCCTTGCTCCTTGCCGCGGTCCGGGGGCGAGACGGCGGCATCGACATTCGCCCGTGCCTGTGAGTTACTGGGCGCTCCTGCGGCGGACGGGTGACACCCATGAACGGCAATCTCGGCGGCAGCGTCAAGGCCCTCGTCTGCGATGTCTTCGGCACGGTGGTGGATTGGCGCGGCAGCATCATCCGCGAGGTCGAGGCGCTGAGCCGGGCCAAGGGGATTTCCATCGATGCGGCGCGCTTTGCCGATGACTGGCGGGCGGGATATCAACCGGCGATGCAGCGCGTGCGGGCCGGCGAGCTGCCCTGGACACGCATCGACGATCTCCACCGCATGATCCTCGACGGGCTGCTCGAAAAGCACGCCGTTTCCGGACTGAGCGAGGCCGAGAAGGTCGAGCTCAACCGGGCCTGGCATCGGCTCGATCCCTGGCCCGATGCGGTTCAAGGCCTGACGCGGCTCAAGCGGCGCTTCATCATCGGCACCCTGTCGAATGGCAATGTCGGGCTGCTCGTCAACATGGCAAAGCGCGCCGGCCTGCCGTGGGACGTGGTGCTCTCGGCCGAGCTCGCGCATCACTACAAGCCCGATCCCGAGGCCTATCGCATGCCGCCCGACCTGCTCGGCCTTGCGCCCGCGGAAGTCATGCTGGTAGCGGCCCATCCCAACGACCTCGCCGCCGCCGCGCGCCAGGGCCTCAAGACCGGCTTTGTCCTGCGGCCGCTCGAGCATGGTCCCAATCGCAAGCCGCCCGCCACGACCGGCCACGCCTTCGACGTGACCGCTGGTGATTTCAACCAGCTCGCCGAGCGCCTGGGGGCGTGAGTGAACGCACTGGCGTAAGGTCCGCCAGCGGTGCTAGGACCACATGCCGCGCTCGTCTGCGCCTTGCCCCACCTCACCCCAACCCTCTCCGCCCCCCGGGGCGGAGAGGGAGGGACCCGCGCAGCGGGAGGGTGAGGTGGGGGTGACTTGGCGCGCTGTGTCAGGCTGAAGCGTAGGAGCGCGTCGATGAACGAGGGGAGCGGGGGCCGCTGGCAGTTTTGGATCGATCGCGGCGGTACTTTCACCGATGTGGTGGCGCGGCGCCCCGATGGTGCGCTGATCACCCGCAAGCTGCTCTCCGACAATCCGGAGCGCTACCGCGACGCGGCGATCCAGGGCATTCGCGACCTGCTCGGCCTCGCGTCCGACACGCCGATCCCGGGCGTTGCCATCGAGGCGGTGAAGATGGGCACCACGGTCGCGACCAACGCGCTCCTGGAGCGGAAGGGCGAGCGCACCGTGCTCGTCATCACCCGCGGTTTCGGCGATGCGCTGCGCATCGGCTATCAGAACCGGCCGAAGCTCTTCGAGCGCCACATCGTGCTGCCCGAGCAGCTCTATGAGCGCGTGATCGAAGCCGAGGAGCGCGTTACCGTCGAAGGCGAGGTGCCGACGCCGCTCGATCTGGCGCGGCTCAGGACCGATCTTGCCGCCGCTTTCCGCGACGGCATCCGCTCGGCCGCGATCGTCTTCCTGCACGGCTACCGCTATCCCGAGCATGAGCGCCGCGCCGCTTCGCTCGCCCGCGAGCTGGGCTTCACCCAGGTCTCGACCGGACATGAGGTGAGCCCGCTGATGAAGCTGGTGAGCCGCGGCGACACCACCGTCGTCGATGCCTATCTCTCGCCGATCCTGCGCCGCTATGTCGATGAGGTCGCGGCCGAGCTCGGCGGCACGCGGCTCCTCTTCATGCAATCGAATGGCGGGCTCACCGATGCGCGGCGCTTCCAGGGCAAGGACGCGATTCTGTCCGGCCCGGCCGGCGGCATCGTCGGCGCGGTGCGCACCGCCGAGATGGGCGGCTTCGACAAGATCATCGGCTTCGACATGGGCGGCACCTCGACCGACGTGTCGCATTATGCCGGCGAGTACGAGCGCAGCTTCGAGACGGTGGTGGCGGGCGTGCGCATGCGCGCGCCGATGATGCATATCCACACCGTGGCCGCAGGCGGCGGCTCGATCTGCAGCTTCGACGGCGCGCGCTTTCGCGTCGGCCCCGAATCCGCCGGCGCCAATCCGGGGCCGGCCTGCTATCGCCGCGGCGGGCCGCTGACCGTCACCGATTGCAACGTCATGCTCGGCAAGCTGCAGCCGCGGTTCTTCCCGCGCGTCTTCGGCGCCGCCGGCGACGAGCCGCTCGATGTCGCCGTGGTCGAGCGAAAATTCGCGGCGCTCGCCGAGGAGATCGCCGGCGCCACCGGCCACCGCCGCAGCCCGGCGGCGGTCGCCGACGGCTTTCTCAAGATCGCGGTCGAGAACATGGCGAACGCGATCAAGCAGATCTCGATCCAGCGCGGCTACGACGTGACGGAATACACGCTCTGCTGCTTCGGCGGCGCCGGCGGGCAGCATGCCTGCCTCGTCGCCGATGCCCTCGGCATGAAGCGCGTCTACATCCACCCCTTCGCCGGCGTGTTGTCGGCCTATGGCATGGGGCTTGCCGATCTGCGCACCTTGCGCGAGCAGGCGGTCGAGAAGCGGCTCGCCGAAGCGACCATGCCCGAGCTCGAGCGCGTGCTCGAGCGCCTTGCCGCCGATGGCGTCGCCGAGATGCGCGCGCAAGGCATCGCGCCGGCGCAGATCAGCGTGCTGCGCAAGGCGCATGTCAAATACGAAGGCACCGACACGCCGCTCGTCGTCGCCTATGGCACGACCGCCGAGATCGCCGAGGGTTTCGCCACGGCGCATCGCCAGCGCTACGGCTTCGTCATGCCGGAGAAGCCGATCATCGTCGAGGCGGTCGCGGTCGAGGTGGTGGGCGCCACCGATGCCGCCGCCGACCCGGTCTATCCCGTGCCCGAGACCCCGGGCGAGCCGGCGCCGCTGGCCGCGGTCGCGCTGTTCACCGAAGGCGCCGAGCACCAGGCGCCGGTCTTCGACCGCGACGCTCTCGTGCCCGGCCAGCACGTCGCCGGCCCCGCGATCATCCGCGAGGCGACGGCGACCACCATCGTCGAGCCGGGCTGGCGCGCGACGCTCGACCGGCGGCGCTATCTCGTGCTCGAGCGCGTGACGCCGCTGCCGAGCCGCGTCGCCATCGGCACCAAGGTCGATCCCGTCATGCTCGAGGTCTTCAACAACCTCTTCATGGCGATCGCCGAGCAGATGGGCGTCGCGCTGCAGAACACCGCCTATTCCGTCAACATCAAGGAGCGGCTCGATTTCTCCTGCGCGCTCTTCGACCGCGACGGCTCGCTCATCGCCAATGCGCCGCACATGCCGGTGCATCTGGGCTCGATGGGCGAGAGTGTGCAGACGGTGATCCGCGCGCGCGGCAAGATCGCCGGCGGCGAGCCCGCCGATGGCCGCGGCATGCGGCCGGGCGACGTCTATGTCCTGAACGCGCCCTACAATGGCGGAACCCACCTCCCCGACGTCACCGTTATCACCCCGGTCTTCGCCGAAGCAGATCGCCAGGGCAAGGGCGAGGTGCTGTTCTACGTCGCCTCGCGCGGCCATCAGGCGGATATCGGCGGCATCACGCCGGGCTCGATGCCGCCGGCGAGCCGCAGTGTCGAGGAAGAGGGCGTGCTCATCGACAATTTCCTCCTGGTCGATGCCGGCCGCTTCTGCGAGCGCGAGATGACGGCGCTGCTCGCTTCCGGTCCCTATCCCTCGCGCAACCCGGCGCAGAACATCGCCGACCTCAAGGCGCAGATCGCCGCTTGCGAGAAGGGCGTGCAGGAGCTGCATCGCATGGTCCGGCATTTCGGGCAGAAGCCGGTCGAAGCCTATATGCAGCATGTCCAGGATAATGCCGAAGAGGCGGTGCGCCGCGTGTTGGGCGTGTTGAAGGACGGCGATTTCGCCTATGAGACCGATGACGGCGCGGTGATCAAGGTGCGGATCGCGATCGACCGCGCGGCGCGCCGCGCGGTCATCGACTTCACCGGTACCAGCCCGCAGCTCGCGACCAATTTCAACGCGCCGGCGGCGGTCTGCAAAGCGGCCGTGCTCTATGTCTTCCGCACCCTGGTCGAGGACGAGATCCCGATGAATGGCGGCTGCCTCAAGCCGCTGGAACTCATCGTCCCGCCCGGCTCGATGCTGAACCCGCGCTATCCCGCCGCCGTCGTCGCCGGCAATGTCGAGACCTCGCAAGGCATCACCGACGCGCTCTACGGCGCTTTGGGCGTGATGGCGGCGGCGCAGGGGACGATGAACAATTTCACCTTCGGCAATGAGCGCTACCAGTATTACGAGACGGTGTGCGGGGGCTCGGGCGCCGGTCCCGATTTCGACGGCACCGATGCGGTTCACACCCATATGACCAATTCGCGCCTCACCGATCCCGAAGTGCTGGAATGGCGCTTTCCCGTGCTGCTCGAGAGCTTCGCCATCCGCCGTGGTTCCGGCGGCGCCGGACGCCATCGCGGCGGCGACGGCGCGGTGCGCCGCATCCGCTTCCGCGAGGCGATGACGGCGGCGATCCTGTCCGGCCATCGCCGCGTGCCGCCTTACGGGCTCGCCGGCGGCGAGCCGGGCGCGCTCGGGCGCAATTGGGTGGAACGCGTCGATGGCCGCATCGAGCGCTTCGGCGGCACCCACGCGATCGAGATGGCGCCGGGCGACGTCTTCGTCATCGAGACGCCCGGCGGCGGCGGCTACGGCAAAGCGGCTGCGGCGCGCGCCGCGGCGGAGTAGGCGGCGGTTCTGTAGGGTCTGGGTAGAGAAGAGCGCCAGCGAGCACCCTTACACGCGAGGACGGCAGGGCGTAGGCTCGCGGAGAGGCAAGGTTGCGCCACCACGACGAGGACGATGATGACCGAAACACCCTACACGCCGCCGAAGATCTGGACGTGGAAGAAGGATGTCAGTGGCTGGCGATACGCCAAGACCAATCGGCCGATCGCCGGGACGACCCATGAGAAAGAGCTGCCGGTCGGGCGCCATCCGCTGCAGCTTTATTCCCTGGCGACGCCCAACGGCGTGAAGGTCACCATCATGCTGGAAGAGCTTCTGGCCCTCGGCCATCGCGGCGCCGAATACGATGCCTGGCCGGTCAGGATCGGCGACGGCGACCAGTTCGGCAGCGGCTTTGTCGCCGTCAATCCGAATTCCAAGATCCCGGCTTTGCTCGACCGTTCCGAACCCAAGCCGGTGCGCGTGTTCGAATCGGGCGCGATCCTGGTCTATCTCGCCGAGAAGTTCGGCACCCTGCTGCCGTCCGAGCGCGCCGCGCGCGCCGAATGCCTGTCCTGGCTCTTCTGGCAGATGGGCAGCACGCCCTATGTCGGCGGCGGCTTCGGCCATTTCTACGCTTACGCGGCGACCAAGATCGAATACGCCATCGACCGCTTCGCCATGGAGACGAAGCGCCAGCTCGACGTGCTCGACCGACATCTCGCTGAAAGCGAATACATCGTCGGCGACAGCTACACGATCGCCGACATCGCAAGCTGGCCGTGGTATGGCGGCCTGGCGCAGTACAACCAATATGGCGGCGCCGAATTCCTGCAGGTTCAGGATTATAAGAACCTGCAGCGCTGGACGACGATGATTGGCCAACGCCCGGCGGTGAAGCGCGGCCGCAAGGTCAACCGGCTGAGCGGCGATCCCGCGGACCAGCTCCACGAGCGGCACGATGCCAGCGACTTCGAAACCAAGACGCAGGACAAGCTCATGGCCGCCCGGCCCTGAGGGGCGCGGGCTACTGCGCGGCGCTGCGCATCGGAATCTGCGATTTGAGGAACGTGCGCACGCGGTTGATTGTGCGTGCCTTGAGTTCCGGCGGCTCGCGCCACGGGAAGACCGTGATCTCGGCATTCGGCGCCAGCGACGCCACGTCGATGGAGGTCGGCAGCGGATGCGAGGGCGTGTCGTCCGGTAGAACCAGCATCGGCGTCCGGCAATTCTTGATGAACGCGCGCGGCACGCTGTAGAGGAAATCGGGCTGCACGCGCCAGAGGCTGTGGAAATATCTCTCGATCGTCTCCGTCGTCACCTCGGGCCGGCGGGCGCGGAAATCCGCGAGCCAGTTCTGGTGGCAGTGCCGCCACATCACGTCAGGATCCTCGGGCCGGTGGCCGACCGTCTGGCAGAACACCGCCGCCACGACGCGCCGAGGCGCTCGCTCGATCAGCTTCCCGGCGAAGCAGCCGCCGATGCAGTAGCCCATGTAAAAGAATTCGCGGATGCCAAGATGGTCCATGAGGCCGAGCTGGTCGTCGGCGAAGGCGTCCCACGCGTTCTCGACCGGCACCGGGCCCGTCGATTCGCCGCCATTGGCGTTGCGCTGGTCCATGGTGATGCAGCGGAAGTCGTGCTTGAACTCCTCCATCGCATTGAAAACGGCGGTCTGCCAGTTGCTGACCCGCGAGTTCAATCCGCCGCCGGGGGTGACCAGCAGCGGGAAGCCGGAGCCGGTCTCCTCGTAGCGAATGCGAACCTCGCCCCTTTGATAGAACGGCATGAAAGTCTCCTCCAGACTGCCGAGAGTTTTACTCGGCCACCGCGATCATTTCGATCTCGACCAGCGCTGCCGGCTGCAGGCTGCAAGTGCGACACCGAAGCGTCGCTTACGCGGCCTTTATGATTGCCGCCGCACCCTCCTGCCACACGCATTCGACGCGTTCGAATCCGGCTTTCTCCATCGCCGCCATGTGCATGCCAACGCCACCGACGTATTCGAAATAATCGCAATCGAGAAAACAGCCCTCGGGCACGAGCAATTCGCGGATGGTGCCGTAGCACCGGAAGATCAGTTTGCGGTCGCGCAGGTTATGCAATGCGATGCCGGAAACGGCGAGTTCGAACGGACCACCAACGTCTTTCCCCCAATCGGGGCCGGCGAGATCGCTCAGCACGTAATCGAGCCGCGCGGCTTGCTTCGCCAGACGCTGTTGTGCGTGCTCGCGCATCGGCTGCGAATAGTCGTGCCAGGTGACTCGCGCCTCCGGGAAGGCACGCAGGACCTCTTCTGCGACGACGCCGTATCCCGCGCCGACATCGAGCACACGGATCGCGGCTCTATTGGCGAAGGGCGCGAAGGAAAGCATCTTGCGCAGCACCGGCCGGCGCTCAGCATCGCGCGTGACATCCTCGCCGATCCAGCGATCGACATAGGCGCGCGAATGCCAATCATGTTCATGCACGCTGAACGAAGCATCCTTGGATGCCATGGCATCCTCCGTGCCGCGACCGTCGAGGCGAGCGGCGCGAGATCGACGCTTTTGCGCCCGCCCCGATGGTTCGTGGCGTGTCGGGCCTCGTCCTGTCAAGAGCGCAGAAGCGCGGAAGCCGCAGGCGCAGCCGCTCAAGCGCTGAGGTCGCTCTCTCCGGCTGCGTTGGCTAGGGTGGGGCGCGACGATCGATCGGAAGGGGTTTTGCTTGCGCTTCGTTCCCCCGTCGTTGCCGCGTTCGATGCCGGCTGGCGATCGGCGCATCCTGCTGCTGGCGCTCGGCACCTTCGCGCTCGGCACCGATGTCTTCGTCCTCGCCGGCATCCTGCGCCTCGTCGCCGCCGGGCTCGCCGTGAGTACCGAGGCGGCGGGCCAGCTCGCCACCGCCTATGCTTTGACGTACGCGATGGGCTCGCCGCTCCTCGCGGCTGCGACGGCGCGCTGGCGGCGCGAACGGCTCGTCGTTTTGGCGCTCGGCGGCTTCGCGCTCGCCGACGCCATCTGCGCGCTGGCGCCCAGTTATGCCGTGCTGCTGGCGGCGCGAGTTCTCGCCGGCGCCAGCGGGGCGTTATTCTCGCCGACCGCATACGGCATGGCTGCTGCGCTCGCCCCAGCCGAGCGGCGCGGCGCGGCGCTCGCCACGGTGGCGCTCGGCATGACGACCGCCACCGTCTTCGGCGCGCCGCTCGGCACCTGGATCGGTCATGCGTTCGGCTGGCGTGCGAGCTTCCTGCTCGGCGCGCTGCTCTCGGCAGCGGCTGCGACGACGCTCGCGATGGCACCTGGCGCGCCCACCCCGCTTACCGCCGTGCCGCGCCTTGCTGAGCGCTTCTCGCCGCTCGCGCGGCCGGTGGTGCTGTTGAGTCTCGTTGCCAACTGGCTGTGGTCGGCAGGGAACTACACCATCTACAACTACAGCGCCGTCGTTTTTGGATCGCGCCTCCATCTCGACAATATCATGTGGCTCCTGGGCTGCTACGGGCTCGGCGGCGTCGCCGGCAGCCAGCTCGGCGGCCGCTTCGTCGACCGCTTTGGCACGGTTGCGCCGATCCTTCTCTGTGTCGGCATCAATGCTGCCAATCTCACCTTGCTCAACATCACCGCCGCCACCGCCTGGGGCGCGGGTGTGGTGCTCTTCATTCTGGCCTTCGCTGGTTGGGCGGTGTTTCCCGCGCAGCAGACGCGGCTCTTACAGCTTGAGCCGGCTCATGGCGGGCTCGTGCTGTCGTTGATCTCATCGTCGATCTATATCGGATCGGCGACGGGTGCGGCGTTGGGCGGGCTGCTGCTCGCGCGTTTTCCGCCGGCGGCTCTCGCCTATGTCGCCGGTGCCATCACCGTCGGCGGGCTGCTTGTCTTTGTCACGAGCCTGGTTGCAGCGCCGCGCCAGCATCGACCGATGCGACGCTAGCACAGTTTCTGTGAGTGTGACTCACCGTCGGGCGCAGGCGGGGCGTGGTCTCGTGCTGCGCAACAGGGAGCCTGCGCTAAGCCATCCGCCGCGCGCTTATCGCCAGCCAGACGCCGGCGAAGATCGTGGCGATGCCGAGGAGATGGTAGAGATGCACCGCCTCGCCGAGCGTGATCATGGCGAGGGCCGTGCCGAACGCGGGGAGCAGCGGGATGGTGAAGCCGGCCCGATTGGGCCCGACCAGCTCGACGCCGCGATTCCAGCAGAGATAGGCTGCGATCGAGGCGAAGCCGGCGATGTAGAGCACGCCGCCGGCCGAGCCCCAGCCGAGCCGCGGCGTGGCGAAGAAGACGCTCTCGAGCGCGTAGAAGGGGGCGAGGATCGCGGCGCCGATGCTGGCGATGACGAAGATCAGCGCGAGGCCGTCCAGCTCGGCGGGGCGGCGCCGCACCAGCACGCAATAGACGCCCCAGGCCGGCATGCCGAGCAGGATGATGATGTCTCCCGGGTTGAAGCTGAAGCGCTGCAGATTGGCGAGGTCGCCGCGATTCATGATGAGGAGGATACCGAGGAAGGAGAGCGCAATGCCGAGCAGCTGGCGCGCCGTCACCCGCGTGCCGTCGAGCAGCCGGGCGACGAGGATGATGAACAGCGGCGCGGCTGAGTTCATCAGCACGCCGTTCACCGATGTGGTGTAGCGCAGCCCGGTATAGACGAAGGCCTGGAAAAGCGCGACGCCGCTGAGGCCGAGCAGGAACAGCAGCCGCCAATGGCGGCGCAGCACCGCGCCTTTGCCGGCCAGCCGCGGCAGCGCCACTGGCGCCAGCAGCAAAGCCGCCACCGCCCAGCGCCAGAAGGTCAGCGCCAGCGGCGGCATCGCATCGCGCACGGCGCGGCCGACGATCCAGTTCCCCGCCCAGAGGAGCGAGGCCAGCGCCAGCAGCAGATAGGGATAGAGGCTCTGCCGCCAGCGCGTCCGCGCTTGCGGCAGGGAAGGGGCGAAATTCATCGGCGCGGAGACTGGGCGCCGCGCTGTGATCCGTCAACTCGCCGGTCTCGGAAGATCGCCCGGCGCCGCGAGGCGACGCGGCGGCCCACTCAGGTGACTTCGACCGTGGGCGTGAAGATGTAACCGGTGCCGCGCACCGTCTTGATCATCGTCGGCTTCGCCGGATCGGGCTCGAGCTTGCGCCGGAGGCGGCCGACCTGAACGTCGATGGTGCGGTCGAAGGGGCCGGCCTCGCGGTTGCGGGCGAGATCGAGCAAGCGGTCGCGGCTCAGCACCTGGTTGGCATTGTTGACGAAGGCGGCGAGCAGGTCGAACTCGCCCGTCGTCAGCCGCACCTCGCCGCCTTCGGGCGATACCAGTTCGCGCGTTGCGAGATCAAGATGCCAGCCGGCGAAACTGGCGCGCGCGCGCCCGGTCGCGGGCTTCTCCTTTTGTACCCGGTTCGAGGCCCGGCGCAGCACGCTTTTGACGCGCGCCAGCAGCTCGCGCAGGTGAAAGGGCTTCGGCAGATAGTCGTCGGCCCCCATCTCCAGCCCGATGATGCGGTCGACGGTCTCGCCCCGGCCGGTCAGGATGATGATGCCGACCCCGTTCGACTCCTCGCGCAGCTGGCGCGCAAGCGTCAGCCCGTCTTCGCCGGGCAGCATGAGATCGAGGATGACAAGATCGACCGGGCCTTGCGCCATGACCTTGCGCATCGCGCCGCCGTCATTGGCGACGCTGACGCGGTAACCCTCGCTCGACAAATACTGTTGGACGACCTCGCATATCTCCTTTTGGTCGTCCACCACAAGGATATGCCCTGTCGCTTTCATGGCTGGATTTGAATGTGGCGCATCTCGGGCATCGTTGCAATATCGTCCGGGTGGGGGAGCCGGCCGCGCCGTTCAGCCGACGCGCGCATGTCAGCCGATTACAAGGCGTTACAATTTCTTACAGAATTGGGCCGGCCGTGACATCAAGCAATTACAGGATGCCGGTACAGTTTAACGATCTCGGTGCTTCCCGTTGAACACCCATGCGGCGTGCCAGCGGCGCACGCGAAGGAGCTGGGGATGGCTGATATTTACAAAAAAATCGAGGAAGAGATCCCGCGCCTGCGGCGCTATGCACGCGCCTTGACCCGCGATGTGAACGCTGCCGACGACCTTGTCCAAGACTGCCTGACCCGCGCGCTGAGCAAAGTCCATCTCTGGCAGAAGGGCACCGACCTGCGCGCGTGGCTCTTCACCATCCTCCACAACCAATACGTAAACCATGTGCGCCGCGCGGTGCGCGAAGGCTCGGCCGTCGGCCTGTCGGCCAGCGAGCCGCTGTTGACCACCTCGCCGAACCAGGGGAAGCGCCTGGAACTGCGCGATCTCGAGCGCGCCATCGCCAAGCTGCCGGAGGAGCAGCGCTCGGTACTTCTGCTCGTCGGGCTGGAGGGCATGCGCTACGAGGAGGTTGCCGCCGTCCTCGACGTTCCCGTCGGCACCATCCGCTCGCGCCTGTCGCGCGGCCGCGAGATGCTGCGCCAGCTCATGGGCATGATCCCGGAAAGCGAGGACGCTGGCCGCGCCGCCCTGCCGCGCCGGCTCGCCCCGGCACGCGGCCAGTCGGAGATCGCCGTTGGCGAGGTGCTGCGCCGGGCGCGTCCGCTCCAGGGCCGGGAGAACACCCAGCTCTCGCGCCGCAACGCCTGAAGCGGCGGCGGAACCTCCGCAATCAAGCCCGTGTTGAAACGAAGGTAGGGCGCTCCCCGTGCCCTGCCGGTTTGCGGGCCGTGCCGGGGGCCCGCGCCAAAGACTCGATCTCCCCCACAGCCCGGCATTGGCATAGTCTCCCCGTAGCGGGTTTTACGAGACCCGCTGACTGTGGCCGGGCGCAGCAAACCGTGCCCGGCCGACCTTTACCAGCCGGTGCGCCGGTTCAGGTGCCGATATGGGAGAGCTTTACCGGAGCGGCGACGTGGGAGAGCTTGGTCGGAGCGGGAGGTGGCGGGGTCACCGCGGAGGCATGCAGCGCGGCAAGCTCCTGCGCGAAGGTGCTGCCCGCCAGCAACAGCAGCCCGGCAATCCCTCCGGCGACGATCATCGGCGCCCAAGAGCGCAGCCAGGATCGCTTCGGCATGATCCTGCTCAGCCTTTTGGGTGGGGTTTCGCGCGCGACATCGTCGAAAAGGGCTTGCATCCCCTCCTTTTGGGCGCGGAAAGCCTCGACGCGCGCCGCTTGCTGCGGAAACCGCGCGAGATAGGCCGCCACTCGGAAGCGGCGCGCCGCATCGAGCGCGCCGTCGAGATAGGCGTGGAGGTCTTCCTCGCTGATATCGCTCCAGGGTTGCTTCACGCGAGCTTCCACTTCGCCAATCGACAAGACCCAACCCTCTGCGCGGCCGCTCTGAAGCCGCGCGGGGGAGCCGCCAATGTCCAAGTCGGGAAAGGTCCGGGTCGGAAAAACTCCAACAGAACGCCGCGTAGCCCCTTGAGTTCCCTCGGCGGAACACGCGGCACGCCGCGCGCGCTGCCGGTCGGGACAAGAGCATAGAATCGGGGAAACCATGCTGCACTGCGACGTCTTTCACGTCTCTTGCGTCGGCGCCGCGTGCCGCGGGCGCAACAACGGCGCACCGCGACATCTGGCCAAGCTTTCGCAGGTGCAGCGGAACTTCGCCGTCTGCGCCGCCGTTGGTGGCGTTAGGCAACCTGTGGCGGCGCGGTGAAACAGACGCGCGGGAGACCGATGCGGCCTTATCGGCCTCCGCTGCCGCACCGAATTCTGCGCGATGGAAAGTCTGTATCGCGTCCCCGGTTCGGTCCTAGGAAAACGAGCCGGAGGAGCAGCCTGGGGGAACTCAGGCCACAGGCGCCTTCTCTCCCTCCTTACCGATCGCTCCCGCGATGACGGAACCCAGATCCGACCGCGTTAGCGCGGCCGAGCCGGTGGAAGGGCTCCGCATCTACAATCTCTTTCCGCTGCTCGCCGGCAGCGTGGCCGAGTGGCGCGAAGAGCTGCCGCGCATCGCCGCGATGGGCTTCAATTGCGTCTTCGTCAACGCGTTCCACTACCCCGGCTTTTCCGGCAGCCTCTACGCCGTGAAGGACTACTACCGCCTCAATCCGCTGTTTCGCGGCGCGGCGCGGGGCAGCGACGACGCCTTGCTCGCGGGCTTCACCGCCGATTGCCGGCGCCATGGCCTGATCGCCATGATGGATCTGGTGGTGAACCACACCGCGCGCGACAGCGAGCTCGCCGCCGGGCATCCCCATTGGTTCGCGCGTGAGCCGGGCGGCGGCCTGCGCTCGCCCTCGGCGATCGACCCGGCGAATGCGACCAATGTCACGGTCTGGGGCGACCTCGCTGAGATCGAGTATCGCGGCGACGACGCCGAAGCGGAAACCGTCGCCTATTTCGCCGACATGGTGCGCCATTACGCCAGGCTCGGCTTCGGCGGCTTCCGCTGCGATGCCGCCTACAAGGTGCCGGCACGGGTTTGGCGCGCGCTCATCGCTGCGGCGCGCGCCGAGGCGAAAGCGTGCCGTTTCGCCGCCGAGACCCTGGGCGCGCGCCTTCCGGAAGTCCACCGTCTCGCCGGGGCGGGCTTCGACTACCTCTTCAACAGCAGCAAATGGTGGGATTTCAAAAGCCCCTGGCTGCTCGAGCAATACCAGGGGTTTCGCGCCATCGCGCCGTCGATCGCTTTTCCGGAAAGCCACGATACCGAGCGTCTTGCCGCCGAGCTCGCGCGCAGCGGCTCCGGCGCCGCGGCGGTCGAAGCGCGCTATCGCCAGGCCTATGCGTTTGCCGCCGGCTTCTCGGCCGGTGTAATGATGCCGATGGGCTACGAGTTCGGCTGGCGCCGGCGCCTCGATGTCGTCAAGACCCGGCGCGAGCCGGTCGAGCCGCGGGCTTTCGATCTGTCTTCCTTCATCGCCGCGGTCAACGCGGTGAAGCGCGCGACGCCGGCGCTCAACCAAGAAGGGCCGCAGACCCGGCTGACGCCGCCCAGCGATCCGCTGGTCGTGCTGTCACGGCGGACCGAGGCGGGCGCGGACTGGGCCTTCGCGTTGATCAATTCCAATGACGCGGCGGCAAACGAGATCGACAGCGATATGCTGCTCGACGCCGCCGACGGCGAGGCACTGATCCTGTCGGAGCCGGTGGCCAGCGGCGGCGAGCGCGGCATCGGCATCCGCCTTGCCGTCGAGCCGCTCTCCGTCATGCTGTTGCGCGGCCGCGCGCCCGCGCCGCTGAAGCTGCCGGCCGAGGACCGGAGCGTCGCGGCGATGCCCAAGGACTGGTCGCCGCAAGCGCGGATCAACATCGAAGCGGTCTATCCCGAGCTCGATGGCGGGCGCTTTCCGGTGAAGCGCGTGACCGGCGACCGCCTCGCCGTCTGGGCCGACATCCTGCGCGACGGGCATGACGTGCTCGCCGCCGCCCTCCTGCTGCGGCGCGAAGGCGAAGCGCTGTGGCAGGCGACGCCGATGCGGCTGTTCGACAATGATCGCTGGGTGGGCCATGCGTTGCTCGGCGAGAATGCGCGCTATCGCTACACCATCGAGGCCTGGACCGAGCCTTTCGCTTCCTGGCGCGCCGACACGCTGAAGAAGCGGCAGGCCGGTCAGGAGATCGGCGTCGACCTGCTGGAAGGCCGCGCGCTGGTCGCGGCTGCGGCGCGCCGCGCCGAGGGCGCCGATCGCTTGCTGCTGGAGCGGCTGCTCGGCGATTTCGAGGCCGCGGACGGGGCCGGGCGCATCGAGATCATGCTGTCGCGCCTCCTGGCTCAGGCGATGGCGCGCTGGCCCGACCGGAGCGATGCCGTCCGCTATGGCCGCGAGCTCGATCTTATCGTCGATCGCCCCGCGGCGCGGTTTTCTGCCTGGTACGAGATGGTTCCGCGCAGCCAGGGACAGGTCGCCGGCCGCGGCGCCGATTTCGACACGGCGGCGGCGCGCCTTCCCGAGATCCGCGCCATGGGCTTCGACGTCGTCTACCTGACGCCGATTCATCCGATCGGGCGGGTCAATCGCAAAGGGCGGGACAACAGCCTCGTGGCGGCGCCGGGCGATCCGGGCAGCCCCTATGCCATTGGCGCTGCCGAAGGCGGCCACAAGGCGGTGCATCCGGAGCTGGGCGGCATCGACGGGTTCCGTCGCTTCGTTGCGGCGGCGCAGGCGCTCGGCCTCGAGGTGGCGCTCGATTTCGCCGTGCAATGCGCGCCCGACCATCCCTGGGTCAGCGAGCATCCCGAATGGTTCGTGTTTCGCCCGGACGGGACGATTCGCTATGCCGAGAACCCGCCCAAGAAGTACCAGGATATCGTCAATGTCGATTTCTTCAGCCGCGAGCGCGCGGCGCTGTGGCAGGAGCTGCGCGACATCGTGCTCTATTGGATCGGCGAGGGCGTGACGATCTTCCGCGTCGACAATCCGCATACCAAGCCGCTGCCGTTCTGGGAATGGCTCATCCGCGAGGTGCAGAGCCGTCATCCCGGCGCGATTTTCCTGTCCGAGGCCTTCACCCGGCCGAAGATGATGCATGCGCTGGCCAAGGCCGGGTTTAGTCAGTCCTATACTTATTTCACCTGGCGGGTGAGCAAGGCCGAGCTCACCGAATACGGCACCGAGCTGGCGCAGGGCCCGGGCAAGGAATATTTCCGCCCGAACTTCTTCACCAACACGCCCGACATCCTGCCGGCGCACTTGCAGCAGGGCGGCAGGCCGGCCTTCCGCATCCGCCTCGTCCTGGCGGCGACGCTGTCGCCCGCTTATGGCATCTACAACGGCTTCGAGCTGTGCGAGAATCGCGCCATCCCCGGCACCGAAGAGTATCTCCATTCGGAGAAATACGAATACAAGGTCTGGGATTGGAATCGGCCCGGCCATATCAAGGACGACATCACGCTCCTCAACCGCCTGCGGCGTGAGAATCCCGCGCTGCACCATCTTGCCAATCTGCGCTTCTACCCCGCGGACAATCCGAATGTGCTGTTCTACGGCAAGACGACCGAGGACGGCGCCAACCGCGTCTTCGTCGCGGTCAATCTCGATCCCTTCGCGGCGCATGAAGCGGTGGTCGAATTCCCGCTCGCGGAAATTCATATCGCGGAAGTTGAAACCTTCACCGCCGTCGAGCTGTTCACGGATCGCCGGTACCAATGGCAGGGCGCCCGCCAGCGCCTCACTCTCGATCCCGACGTCAATCCCGCGGCGATCTTCCGCATTGTCCGATAGCGCCGACCGCGTAGTTTATTGCAGCGCCCCATGCCGGACACCAGGCTCCTCACCCAAACCCACCCGATCGTCGCCGATCCGCTCTGGTACAAGGACGCGATCATCTATCAGCTGCACGTCAAGGCGTTCTTCGACAGCAATGCCGACGGCATCGGCGATTTCCAGGGGCTGACGCGCCGGCTCGACTATCTCGCCGATCTCGGGGTGACGGCGCTCTGGCTGCTGCCGTTCTATCCCTCGCCGCTGAAGGATGACGGCTACGACATCGCCGATTACCGCAATGTCAATCCCGCCTACGGCACGATGGGGGATTTCCGCACCTTCGTGCGCGCCGCGCATCGCCTCGGCCTGCGCGTCATCACCGAGCTGGTGGTCAACCACACCTCCGACCAGCATCCCTGGTTCCAGCGCGCGCGCCGCTCGCGGCCCGGCTCGCATTGGCGGAACTACTATGTCTGGAGCGACACCGACCAGAAATTCCTCGGCACGCGCATCATCTTTCTCGACACGGAGAAATCGAACTGGGCCTGGGACCCGGTGGCGCAAGCCTATTACTGGCATCGCTTCTACCACCACCAGCCGGATCTCAATTTCGACAATCCGCATGTCGAGAAGGCCGTGGTCAATGTCATGCATTATTGGCTCGACATCGGCGTCGACGGCATGCGGCTCGACGCCGTGCCTTACCTGATCGAGCGCGAAGGCTCGATCAACGAAAACCTGCCGGAGACGCACGGCGTGCTGAGGCGCCTCAGGCGCGCGCTCGACCAGCGCTACGGCGACCGCATGCTGCTGGCCGAGGCCAATCAGTGGCCGGAGGACGTGCTGCAGTATTTCGGCGAAGGCGACGAATGCCACATGGCATTCCACTTTCCGCTGATGCCGCGCATCTTCATGGCGGTGGCGACCGAGGACCGCCATCCCATCACCGACATCATGCGCCAGACGCCGGACATCCCCGCCAATTGCCAGTGGGCGGTGTTCCTGCGCAATCACGACGAGCTGACCTTGGAGATGGTGACCGACCGCGAGCGCGACTATCTCTGGCAGCACTACGCCACCGACAAGCGCATGCGGCTCAATCTCGGCATCCGCCGGCGGCTCGCGCCGCTGATGGAGAACGACCGCCGCCGCATGGAGCTGCTCAACGGCCTCATGTTCTCGCTGCCGGGTACGCCCGTCATGTATTATGGCGACGAGATCGGCATGGGCGACAACATTTTTCTGGGCGACCGCGACGGCGTCCGCACGCCGATGCAATGGTCACCCGACCGCAACGCCGGCTTCTCGCGCGCCGATCCGGCGCAGCTTTATCTGCCGCCGATCATGGATGCGGTCTACGGCTACAACTCGGTCAACGTCGAAGCGCAAAGCCGCTCGCCTTCCTCCTTCCTCAACTGGATGAAGCGCCTCATTGCCGTACGCAAAGCGCGGCTCGCCTTCGGCCGCGGCGGCCTGCACTTTCTCTACCCGTCGAACCGCAAGGTGCTGGCCTATCTCCGCGCCTATGGCGAGGAGACGATCCTCTGCGTCTTCAACCTGGCGCGCGGGCCTCAGGCCGTCGAGCTCGATCTTTCCGGCTTCAAGGGACGCACGCCGGTCGAGCTCTTCGGCCGCACCAATTTCCCGCGGATCGGCGATCTGCCCTACCTGCTGACGCTCTCCGGACACGGCTTCTACTGGTTTCTGCTCGATCCGAGCACGGTGGACGAGCGCCCGCCGCCGGCGCTGCCGGAGCTGCTGACCATGGTCCTGAGCGATGCCGGCTGGACCAGCCCCTTCAACCAGCACAACCGCCGGCTCTTCGAGAGCGAGGTGCTGCCCGATTATCTCCCGGGTCAGCGCTGGTTCGCCGGCAAAGGCCGGAAAATCGCCAATACCGTGGTGAGCGGCGGTGCCCTGCTGCCCGGTCGGCAGGGGCAAATGGGTTGGCCGCTGATGCTGGTCGATGTCGAGTTCCGCGATGGCGAGAAGCAGCGCTACTCGCTGCCGCTCTCTCTGACCTGGGAGGAGGAAGGGAGCGAGCAGCGCAATGCGCTGCTGCCCTGCACCTTGGCGCGTGCGCGTCACGGCAGGCGCGAAGGCGCCATCTACGAAGCGGCAGCCGATCCCGACTTTGGCTTGGCCATGGCCGCGGCAATCGGCGCCGCGAGCGACCTCTCCGGGCGCAACGGCCGCATCGTCTTCGACCGCACCGGCGCCTTCGCGCGCGCGAGCCTGCCGCCGAATCCGGTGATCAAGCGCGTCGGCGGCGAGCAGTCGAACAGCTCGATCCTGATCGAGGAATACGCCGTGCTGAAGCTCTACCGCCGCATCGTCGTCGGCGCGCAGCCGGAGATTGAGATGACGCGCTTCCTCACCGACGTGGCGCATTTCTCCAACACACCGCCGCTGCTCGGCTCTTGCCGCTTCATCGCCGAGACCGGCGAGCAAACCGAGCTCGGCGTGCTCTTCGCCTATCTGCGCAATCAGGGCAGCGCTTGGGTGCAGGCGCTGAACTATCTGGCGCGCTATCTCGACGAAGGGCTGCTGATGGCGCGGCGCGAGACGCGACCGGCCGAGCCGACGACGCCGCTGACGCCGGAAGCGACCGCCCATCCGCTCTATCTCGAGCTTGCGACCCAGCTCGGCCTGCGCACCGCCGAGCTGCACCGCGCGCTCTGCCCCGACTTCGACGTCGAGCCGGCTTTCGCGCCGGAGCCGATCACGGCGGCCGATCTCGCCGAATGGCGCGAGCGGGCGATCCAGGCTGCGCGCGCCATGCTCGATCAGTTGGCGCGCCGGCGCGACGGCCTTCCGCCGGCGGCGCAGCCGCTCGCCGAGCGCCTGATCGAGCATCGCGACGTCTTGCTCGCCCGCTATGACGCGCTGCTGCCGCAATCCATCAACGCCATGAAGACGCGCTTTCATGGCGACTATCATCTCGGCCAGGTGCTGGTCGTGCAGAACGATTTCTCGATCATCGATTTCGAAGGCGAGCCGTTGCGCGATCTCGCCGAGCGGCGGCAGAAAAGCTCGCCGCTGCGCGATGTCGCCGGCATGCTGCGATCTTACGCCTATGCCGCCGCCACCGCGGTGCGGCAGATGTCCGAGATCCAGCCGGCGGCCTTGCCGGTGCTGCAGGAACATGCCGAGGAATGGCGGCGCCAGGTGACCCAGGCCTTCCTCGACCGCTATCTGAGCGCCATGGGCGGCGTCCGCTCCTTGCCGGCCGATGCGGCGGCGGCGCAGTCGCTGCTCGAATTCTTCATGCTGGAGAAAGCAGTCTACGAGGTCGAGTACGAGCTGGCGCAGCGGCCGCAATGGGCGGCGATGCCGCTCGCCAGCGTGCTCGCTTTGCTCGACCACGGAGGCGTTCATGGCGCCGCTTAGTGCCGGGGCGCGCGCTGTCCTCGAAGCGCGCAGCGGCGATCCCTTCGGCTATCTCGGCATGCATTCCGTCGGCGGCAATCAAAGCGTCCGCGTCTTCCTTCCTTGGGCGCGCCGGCTCTTCGTCGTCGACGCGGCCAGCGGCGAGGCGGCGGGCGAGCTGAAGCGCGTCCATCCCGACGGGCTGTGGTCCGGCATGCTCGGCCACCGCCCGCAGTTTCGCTATCGTCTGCGCGCCGAAGGCGCCGAAGGCATCGCCGAGTTCGAGGACGTCTATTCCTTCCCGCCGGTGCTCGGCGATCTCGACATCCACCTGCTGGCGGAAGGCACCCATCTCGAAAGCTACAACGTGCTCGGCGCCCATTGCCGCGAGCATGAAGGGGTATCCGGCGTCGCCTTTGCCGTCTGGGCTCCCAATGCGCGCCGCGTCAGCGTCGTCGGCGATTTCAACGATTGGGACGGGCGGCGCTGGCCGATGCGGCTGCGCTATCCCGCCGGCATCTGGGAGATCTTCATTCCCGGGCTTCGCCCCGGCCGGTTTTACAAATACGAGATCGTCGGGCCCGATGGTGTCGTTCTGCCGCTCAAGGCCGATCCCTATGCGCAGCGCGCCGAGCATCCGCCCGGTACGGCGTCCTGCGTCGCCGCACCGGCTCGGCATTGCTGGCGGGACCGCGACTGGCGCGAGGCGCGCTGGCGCAGGAACGAGCGCGAGGCGCCGATCTCGATCTACGAGGTGCATCTCGGCTCCTGGCGGCGCGTGCCCGACGCAGGCGCGCGCTACCTGACGTACGGCGAGATGGCGGATCAGCTCGTACCCTATGTCCGCGACATGGGCTTCAGCCATATCGAGCTGCTGCCGGTCACCGAGTTTCCCTTCGACGGCTCCTGGGGCTACCAGCCGATCGGGCTCTTCGCGCCGACCTCGCGCTTCGGCACGCCCGATGATTTCCGCGGCTTCGTCGATGCGTGCCACGCCGCCGGCCTCGCGCTCTGGCTCGATTGGGTGCCGGGACACTTTCCCACCGATCCGCACGGGCTCGCCCGGTTCGACGGCACGGCGCTTTACGAGCACGCCGATCCGCGCCAGGGCTTCCAGCGCGATTGGAACACTTTCATCTACAATTTTGGCCGGCGCGAAGTCGCGAATTTTCTGTTGTCGAGCGCGCGCTGCTGGGTCGACCAGTTCCACGTCGACGGGCTACGCGTCGATGCGGTGGCCTCGATGCTTTATCTCGACTACAGCCGTCCGCCCGGCGAGTGGATTCCGAACGAGCATGGCGGGCGCGAGAATCTGGCCGCCATCGCCTTCCTGAAGCGGCTCAACGAGCTGATCTTCGGCACCGGCACGGGCGTCACCACCGCGGCCGAGGAATCGACCGCCTGGCCCATGGTGTCGCGCCCCACCTATCTCGGCGGGCTCGGCTTCGGCTTCAAATGGAACATGGGCTGGATGCACGACACGCTTCGCTACATGGCGCTCGACCCGATCCATCGCCAGTACCACCACAACGACCTGACCTTCGGCCTGCTCTACGCCTTCCACGAGAACTTCATCCTGCCGCTGAGCCATGACGAGGTGGTGCATGGCAAGGGCTCGCTCATCGGCAAGATGCCCGGCGACCGCTGGCAGCGTTTCGCCAATCTTCGCGCCTATTACGGCTTCATGTGGACCCATCCGGGCAAGAAGCTGCTGTTCATGGGCGGCGAGTTCGCGCAGGAGCGCGAGTGGAACCACGACACCAGCCTCGACTGGCATCTGCTGGCCGATCCCATGCATCGCGGCGTGCAAATGGTGGTGCGCGACCTGAACCGGCTTTATGCGGCGCTGCCGGCGCTGCACCAGCTCGATTGCGAGCCCGACGGCTTCCAGTGGATCCTCGCCGGTGATGCCGCACAGAGCACGCTCGCCTATCTCCGCCGCGGCCACGATCCGCACGAGCTCGCCGTCATCGTCTGCAACTTCACCCCGGTGCCGCGCGCCGATTTCCTCGTCGGCGTGCCGCGCGGTGGGCTCTGGCAGGAACGCTTCAACAGCGACGCATTGGAATATGGCGGCAGCGGCCTCGGCAATGCCGGCATGGTCGAGGCCGAAGCGCATGCCATGCATGGCCACGACCATGCGCTGCGCCTGATGCTGCCGCCGCTCGCGACGCTCATCCTGACGCCGCTTCAGGAGCGGGGATGACGGATTTGCCGACCGAAGTATGGCCGGGCCGTTCCTATCCGCTCGGCGCCACCTGGGACGGCAAGGGCGTGAACTTCGCGCTCTTCTCCGAGAATGCCGAGGCGGTCGATCTCTGCCTCTTCGATGCGACCGGCCATCACGAGATGGCGCGCATTCGGCTGCCAGAATACACCGATCAGGTCTGGCACGGCTATCTCCCCGACGCGCGCCCCAACCTGCTCTACGGCTACCGCGTGCACGGGCCTTACCGGCCGCAGGACGGCCATCGCTTCAATCCGCACAAGCTGCTGCTCGATCCCTACGCCAAGGCGCTGCAGGGCGGGGTGCGCTGGAGCGATGCGCATTTCGGCTACCGCGTCGGCAGCCCGCGCGAGGATCTCTCCTTCGATCGCCGCGACAATGCCCGCGGCATGCCGAAATGCCGCGTCATCGACACCGCCTTCACCTGGGCCGAGGATCATCGGCTGCACACGCCCTGGGAGGAGACGATCATCCTCGAGGCGCATGTCCGCGGCATGACCCATCGCCATCCCGGGATCGATCGGGCGCGGCGCGGCACCTTCGCCGCGCTCGCCGCGCCGCCGATGATCGACTATCTGCTGCAGCTCGGCGTCACCGCCCTCGAGCTCATGCCCATCCACGCCTTTGTCGACGACCGGCATCTGGCGCAGCGCGGTCTCACCAACTACTGGGGTTACAACACCATCGGCTTCTTCGCGCCGGAGCCGCGCTATCTCGCCAGCGGTTTCATCTCCGATTTCAAGACCGCCGTGATGCGGCTGCATGATGCCGGCATCGAGGTGATTCTCGACGTCGTCTACAATCATACCGGCGAAGGCAACCATATGGGGCCGACGCTGTGCTTCCGCGGCATCGACAACGCGGCCTATTACCGGCTCGAAAGCGACAAGCGCTTCTATACCGATTACACCGGCACCGGCAACTCGCTCAACCTCGATCACCCGCGCGTGCTGCAGCTCGTCATGGACAGTTTGCGCTACTGGGTGCACGAAATGCATGTCGACGGCTTCCGCTTCGATCTCGCGCCGACGCTCGGCCGCGCCGGCGGCGAGTTTCGCCGCGACAGCTCCTTCTTCGCCGCCATTCGCCAGGATCCGCTGCTCGCCCAGGTAAAGCTCATCGCCGAGCCCTGGGATGTCGGGCCCAACGGCTATCAGCTCGGCAGCTTTCCGCCGGGCTGGGCGGAATGGAACGCCGCCTATCGCGACACCGTCCGGCGCTTCTGGAAAGGCGACCAGGGCGTCGTCGCCGAGCTCGCCTCACGGCTTGCCGGCTCATCCGACATTTTCGGCCATGCCGGGCGCCGGCCCTGGGCGAGCGTCAACTTCATCACCGCCCATGACGGTTTCACGCTCACCGATCTCGTCAGCTACAACGACAAGCACAACGAGGCGAATGGCGAGGACAATCGCGACGGCCACAACGCCAATTTCAGCTGGAATTGCGGCGCCGAAGGCGCGGCCAACGATCCCGAGATCATCGCGCTCCGCGACCGGCAGAAACGCAACTTCCTGGCCACTCTGCTGCTGTCGTTGGGCGTGCCGATGCTGCTGGCGGGCGACGAGATCGGCCGGACGCAGCACGGCAACAACAACGCCTATTGCCAGGACAACGAGCTCACCTGGACGGATTGGGAGCATATCCGCCCCGAGGACCAGAAGCTTCAGGCCTTCGCACGCTATCTCGTCAATCTGCGCCGGCGCCATCGGGTGTTTTCCCGGCCGCGGTTTTTCCGCGGCGAGGTTGTATCGGCGGCCGGGCTCAAGGACATCACCTGGCTGACCCCGGAAGGGCGCGAGCCGACGGTCGAGGATTGGAAGAATCCGGCGGCGCTCTCGATCGCCTATGTGCTCGGCGGCGCGGCGGGCGAGTTCTATACGCCCGGCGGCCAACGCGACATCGACGAGAGCTTTCTCGTCATGCTCAACGCCTGGCACCAGGATATCGAGTTCCGCATTCCCGAATTGCCGGAGAGAATGGCCTGGGAGCAGCTCGTCGATACCGCGAGCGATACCGGTTTCGGCATGGACGGGCGGCTCTTTTCGCCCGGCGAGGTGTTCCCGCTCAAAGCACGCTCCTTTGCCCTCTTTATCAATCGCGCGCCGGAGAAATCAGCGCCCGACGGTGTCCTGCGGCACGAAACGCCGCCTCCGGCGTTGCCTATCGACCTGGTGTCGCCGCCGGCGCAGACGGAGCCCCCGGGAGACGAGGATGAGACGTCACCATGACCTGCCCTTCGGCGCCGAGCTTGTCGCGGGCGGCGTGCGCTTCCGCCTCTGGGCGCCGCGCGCGCAATCGGTGGTCTTGCGTCTCGATGGCATCGGCGAACGGCCGATGGTGCGCGAGGACGGAGGCTGGTTCGTCCTGACGACCGGAGCGGCTGCGGTCGGCAGCCGCTATTGCTTCGTCGTCGACGGCATGGCCGTGCCTGATCCCGCGTCCCGGCACCAGGCCGAGGATGTGCACGGCGCGAGCGAGGTGGTCGATCCCCGCAGCTACGAGTGGCGCGACGCGGCCTGGCCGGGGCGGAAGTGGGAAGAGATCGTGCTCTACGAGCTGCATACCGGCAGCTTCTCCGAGCGCGGCGATTTCGCCGGCATCGCCAGCCGGCTCGATCACCTCGTCGAGCTCGGCGTCACCGCCATCGAGCTGATGCCGATCGCGGATTTCCCGGGCCGGCGCAACTGGGGCTATGACGGCGTGCTGCTGTTCGCGCCCGATGCGCATTATGGCCGGCCCGATTGTCTGAAGCAGCTCGTCGATGCCTGCCACGCGCGCGGCCTCGCCGTGTTCCTCGATGTCGTTTACAACCATTTCGGCCCCGAGGGGAACTATCTCCACACCTACGCGCCGGCGTTCTTCACCGAGCGGCATCACACGCCCTGGGGTGCGGCGATCGATTTCACCGTGCCGGAGGTGCGGCGCTTCTATGTCGAGAACGCGCTGTATTGGCTCGAGGAGTTCAATATCGACGGGCTCCGCTTCGATGCCGTGCATGCGATTCTCGACGACAGCCCGCGCCCGATCCTGGCCGAGATCGCCGAGACCGTCCGCGCGCGCTTTGCCGGCATCCGCCCCGTCCATCTCGTGCTCGAGAACGACCGCAACGAGGCACATCTGCTGCAAGCGGGGCTCTATACCGCGCAGTGGAGCGACGACATCCATCACGCTCTGCGCGTGCTGACCAGCGGCGAGACCGGGGGCTACTACGCCGATTATGCCGAGCACCCCGTCGAGCGCCTCGGCCGTGCGCTGGCGGAAGGCTTCGCTTATCAGGGCGACCACTCGGCCCATCGCGGCGAGAGCCGCGGCGAGCCATCGGCGCAGCTGCCGCCGACCCGCTTCGTCAGCTTCGTTCAAAACCACGATCAGGTCGGCAACAACGCCTTCGGCACCCGGCTGCCGAAGCTCGCCGCGCCGGAAGCCATCCGTGTCGCCGCCGCGGTCTCTCTGCTGAGCCCGCAGATACCGTTGCTCTTCATGGGCGAGGAGTGGGGTGCCGAGCAGCCTTTTCCCTTCTTCTGCGATTTCGGTCCCGAGCTGGCGGAGAAGGTGCGCGAGGGGAGGCGGCGCGAATTTGCGAAATTCCCGGCATTCCGCGATCCCGCCGCGCGCTCGCGCATTCCCGATCCCTGCGCCGCCGAGACCTTCGCCAGCGCCGTGCTCGATTGGAAGCTGCTGCAGCGGCCGCCGCATCGCGAATGGCTGCACTTCTATAAGCATCTCCTGGAGCTGCGGCGGCGCGAGATCGTGCCGCTGCTGGCCGGCATCGCCGGCAATGCCGGAGGCTGGCACGCCCTTGGCGAGCGTGCGCTCGCCGTCGAGTGGCGGCTCGGCGACGGCGGGCGGCTGAGCCTCTTCGCGAATTTCGGCACCGACGCTGTCAGTCTCGCCGAACCGCCCGGCGGCAGGCTGATCTACGCAACGGGCGCCCCGCCCGCGGCGGAGCTCGCCGCCTGCTCGGCCGCTTTCTTCCTGGACGGGCCGGCGGCATGAGCACGGCGGACCGGCAGTTGTTGCGCCTGGCGCGCCTCTCCGGCGTCGCACCGGTCTATCGTGACGCCCAGAGGAAATTGCGCCGCGTCTCGCCGGAGAGCCTCCGCGCGATTCTCACTGCCATGGGCCTCGATGTCGCGACGCCGGCGGCGATCGAGACGAGCTGCGCCGCGCTCGAGGCGGCGGAATGGGACGCGTTGCTGCCGCCGGTCGCGACGACCATCGTCGGCGCCGCCGCTTCGGTGCCGATCACCGTCCCGACCGGCGCGGCGGACAAGCTGCGCTGGCGCCTGCGCGGCGAAAGCGGCGAGGAGCGCGACGGGACAGTGGCGGTCGATGCGCTCACCCTCCTCGCCGAACGGCGCGAGCGTCGCCGCCGCTGCCGGCGCCTGGCGCTGCCGATCGATGCAGCAACGCCGCTCGGATATCACCGGCTCAGCGTTGCGTTGGGCGACCGTGAGGCCGAAACGCTGCTCATCGTCGCGCCGCGGCGCTGCTACTTACCGCCCGCTCTCGCCCGGCGGCCCTGGGCGCTCACGGCGCAGCTCTACGCCCTGCGCTCCGAGAGCAACTGGGGCATCGGCGATTTCACCGATCTCGGCAGGCTGGCGGAAGGGGCGGGGCGGCAGGGGGCTGCCGCGCTCGGCATCAACCCGCTGCACGCGCTCTTTCCCGCCGAGCCGCGCCATATCAGCCCCTATTCGCCGTCGAGCCGGCGCTTTCTCAATCCGCTGTATCTCGACGTCGCAGCCATGCCGGATTTTGCCGGCACCCTTCCGCCCGAGCAGCTTGCCGCGGCGCGCGCCGGCGATCTCGTCGACTATCCCGCGGTGGCGGCGCTGAAGCACCGCGCCTTCGACGCCTGTTATCGCGCCTTCGCCGAGCGCCATCTCGGCGCCGCGCCGAGCGCCCGCGGTGCCGAATTCCGCCGCTTCCAGCGCGAGGGCGGCCGCGCGCTCGAGACTTTCGCCGTCTTCACCGCGCTGCATGAGCATATGCTGGCCGAGCGCCATAGCTTCTGCTGGCAGGATTGGCCGGCGCCGTTGCGCGCCGCCGGCTCGGCAGAGGTGGCGCGCTTCGCCGCCGAGCGGCGCGAGCGGGTCGAGCTGCACCAGTATCTGCAATGGGAAGCCGACCGGCAGCTCAGCGAATCGGCGCAAGCTGCCACGGCGGCCGGGCTCTCGCTCGGCCTCTACCGCGATCTCGCGGTCGGCGTCGATCCCAACGGTGCGGAAGTCTGGGCGGACCCTGGCATGACGGTCACGGGCGCCTCGGTGGGCGCGCCGCCCGATCTTCTCAACATGAAGGGGCAGGATTGGGGGCTGGCGCCGGTCAATCCGGTGGCGCTGCGGCGCGAAGGCTTCGCCCCCTTCATCGCCGCGCTGCGCGCCAATATGCGCCATGCCGGGCTGCTGCGCATCGATCACGTCATGGCGCTGATGCATCTCTATTGGATCCCGCGCGGGGCCGGCCCGTCGGAAGGCGCTTATGTCGCCTATCCCTTCGAGGCGATGCGCCAGATCGTGGCGCTCGAGAGCGAGCGCCAGCGCTGCGCCGTGATCGGCGAGGATCTCGGCACCGTGCCCGACGGCTTCCGCGAGATCATGGCGGAGGCGGGCGTGCTCTCCTATCGCGTGATGCTGTTCGAGCGCGATCACGGCGGCGGCTTCCTCCCGCCCGAGGCCTATCCGGAGCAGGCGAGCGCCGCCTTCTCGACGCACGACATCGCGACCTTGCGCGGCTTCTGGCTTGGGCGCGACCTCGAATGGCGCCGCGCGCTCGATCTCTACCCCAGCGCCGAAGCGGGCGAGAAGGAGCGCCGCGACCGGCGGCGCGAGCGCCGCTTGCTCCTCGAAGCGCTGATCGCCGCCGCGGCGCTGCCGCGCACAGCGGCGCAGCTGCTGCTGCCGAAGGACGATGGTCCGGTCTTCGAGCCGGCGCTGACCGAGGCGGTCTATCGCTTTCTCGCGCAGAGCCGCGCCGGCCTGGTCCTGGTGCAGCTCGAGGATGTCCTGGGCGAGATCGAGCAGGCGAATCTGCCGGGCACGGTCGACGAGCATCCGAACTGGCGGCGAAGAGTGCCCCTTGCCCTCGACGCGATCCTGGCCGATCCCGAATTTGCGCGGCTGGCGGCGACGATGCGGGAAGCGCGGGGCGCGCCGTGACCGCGGCGCCGCGCGCCACCTACCGCCTGCAGTTCAACCGCGATTTCACCTTTGCCGATGCCCATGCCCTGGTCGACTATCTCGCCGATCTCGGCATCAGCCATGTCTACGCCTCGCCCTTCCTCAAGGCGCGGCCGGGCTCGACCCATGGCTACGACATCATCGACCACAATCAGCTCAATCCCGAGATCGGCGGCAGCGAGGATCTCGCCGCCCTCGTCGACCGGCTGAAGCGACGCGGCATGGGGCTCATTCTCGACTTCGTGCCGAATCATATGGGCGTGGGCGGCAAGGACAATGCCTGGTGGCTCGACGTGCTCGAATGGGGCCGCATCTCGCCCTATGCCGAGTTCTTCGACATCGATTGGCGCGGCAGCCGGCCCGACCTCGCCGGCAAGGTGCTGCTCGCGGTGCTTGGCGCGCCTTACGGCGTCATTCTGGCAAAGGGCGAGATCCGGCTGCGCTTCGATGCCGAGGATGGCAGCTTCAGCGCCTGGTATTTCGACCATCGCTTTCCCGTCGCGCCGTTTTGCTATGCCGCCTTGCTCCGCGGCGCCGACCTTGCGGGGGAGGTGGGCCATCTTCTGTCGCCCCTTGCCGATGCCTTCGCCAAGCTGCGCGAGCCGCGCGGCAAGCGGCACTATGGCGCAATCCATGCCGAAGGCGGGCGGCTCAAGGCCGAGCTTGCGGCGCTGGCGCGGCGCCAGCCGGCGGTTGCCGCCGCGCTCGCGCGTGCCGCCGACCGGCTCAACGGCGAGCCGGGCAAGCCCGCGAGCTGGCGCCGGCTGCATGCGCTGCTGGAGATGCAGGCCTACCGCGTCGCCTATTGGCGCGTCGCCGCGGACGAGATCAATTATCGCCGCTTCTTCAACATCAACGATCTTGCCGGCATCCGCATCGAGCTGCCGGAGCTGTTCGAGCGCGCGCACCGCCTGGTGCTGACCTTGGTGGCGGAAGGGCGGGTCGATGGGCTGCGCATCGACCACATCGACGGTCTCTACGATCCCGCCGAATATTGCGAGCGTCTGCAGCGCGAGGCCGCGGCGGCGGCAAAGCTGCCCACGGGAAACTTCTATATCGTCGTCGAGAAGATCCTGGCGCATTACGAGACGCTGCGCGATTGGCCGGTGGCCGGCACCACCGGCTACGATTTCATCCGCGAGGCAGGCGGCCTGTTCATCGATCCCGCCGGCGAAGGCGCGCTGCTGCGCGCCTATCGCCGCTTCACCGCTTCGCGCGACAAATACGCCACCGTGCTCCATGCCGGCAAGCGGCGCATCACCGACGTCAATCTCGCCAGCGAGGCCGGCGTCCTCGCCGCCGAGTTCCACGCCTTGTCGCGCCACCATTGGCAGAGCCGCGATTTCACCTTGAACGGCATGCGCGCCGCGCTCGACGAGGTGATCGCCGCCTTTCCCGTCTACCGCACCTATGTCGGCGATAGCGGCGCCGCGGCCGAGGACCGGCGCTACATCGACTGGGCGGTGGCGCAGGCGAAGAAGCATTGGCCGGGCATCGACACCTCGATCTTCGATTTCATTCATGGCGTGCTCACGCTCGACCTGGCGCGCAGCGGCAGCGGCTATGGCCGCGCGGCGGTGCAGCGTGTCGCCATGCGCTTTCAGCAGCTCACCGGCCCGGTGATGGCCAAAGGCGCCGAGGACACCGCCTTCTATCGTTACGTCCCGCTGCTGGCGCTGAACGAGGTCGGCGGCGATCCCAGCCGCTTCGGCGTCTCGGTTGCGGCCTTTCACCACCTGGCCGAGCTGCGCGCCAAGCGCTGGCCGCAGGGCATGCTGGCGAGCAGCACGCACGACACCAAGCGCGGCGAGGATTCGCGCGCGCGCCTCGCACTCCTGTCCGAGCGGCCGCGTGAATGGGCGCGGCATGTGGCGCTCTGGTCCCGGCTCAATCGCTTTCGCCGCGGCGAAGTCGATGGCGAGCCGGCGCCGCACCGCAACGACGAATATTTCTTTTATCAGACCGTGCTCGGCGCCTGGCCGCTCGCGCTCGCACCCGACGACGTCCCCGGCCTCGAGGCTTTTGCCGCCCGGGTTCAGCTCACCATGACCAAGGCGCTGCGCGAAGCCAAGGAGCGCTCGAGCTGGAGCAATCCCAATACCGCTTACGAGGCGGTCCTCGGCCGTTTCGTCGCCGGCGCGCTCGATGCCGGGAAGCCCAACCCGTTCCTCGCCGACATGCATGGCTTCGTCGAGAGCCTGGCGCGGCCCGGCGCGATCAACAGCCTGGCGCAGACCCTGATCAAGCTCGCCACGCCCGGCATTCCCGACACTTATCAGGGTGGCGAGCTCTGGGACTTCAGCATGGTCGATCCGGACAATCGCCGCGCCGTCGATTGGGGCGCGCGCCGGCGCATCCTTGCCGAGCTCGCCGACCGCTTCGGCACGCATCCGCTCGATCGTCAGGCCCTGGCCGAGCTCGCCGCGCATTGGCGTGACGGCCGCGAGAAGCTGTTCCTGATCTGGCGCGCGCTGGCGCTGCGCGCCAGCCTGCCGGAGCTCTTCGCCCGCGGCGCCTATCTCCCGCTCGAGACCGCCGGCCGGCATGCCGACCGGCTCTGCGCCTTCGCCCGCCTCGCCGATGGCAAGGCCGCGGTCGCGGTCGCGCCGCGGCTCGTTCTGTCGCTGCTGGGCGAGGACGGCGCGATCGATTGGGGCGATACGATGGTGAAGCTGCCGGAAGCCGCCTCCTGGCACGACGTGGTCGCCGCAAAGCCGCTCGGCCGGCGCGACGGTGCCATCGCCGCGAGCGAGCTCCTCGCCGATTTCCCGGTAGCGCTGCTGGCGTCGGGGGACCCCTAAGCCCGCTCTCCGTCATAGACGCGCTACCTACCGCCGACTATCAATCCGTCGACGCTGTTGCCCGACGAGGAACCTCCCATGCGCTTTGCGCCGCTTTTCGCCGCCGCCCTCTTTCTCGCCGCCGCTCCGGCGCGCGCCGACGAAGTCGGCAGCTTCCGCAATGACTGGACCGGCAACCGCATCGTCGTCGATGCGGTCCCCGATCCCAAAGTGCAGGGCGTCACCTGCCATCTGACCCATTTCGACCGCAGCCTGATCGACCGCCTGTCCAAAGGGAACTGGTTCATCGACCCGTCGAACTCCTCGATCGCCTGCCGCCAGACCGGTCCGATCACCGTCGGCGACATCGATTTGAGCGAGCGTGGCGAGGAAGTGTTCTCCCAGCGCCTCAGCCTGATCTTCAAGTCGCTGGCGGTGCGGCGAATTTATGACCGGAAGAACAACACGCTGATCTATGTCGTCTATAGCCGTCAGGTGAAGGATGCGAGCGCCAAGATGAGCATCTCGACGGTGCCGCTCTACGAGCACGACGTCACCTGGGAGAAGCCGCCGAAATGATCCGTCTTCGCCGGCTGGACCGGTCGCGGCCATGACCGAGAGCGTCGATTGCGTCGTCATCGGTGCGGGGGTGGTCGGCCTCGCCGTCGCCCGCGCGCTCGCGCTCGGCGGCCATGAGGTGCTGGTGCTCGAGAAGGAGCGCTGGATCGGCTCGGAGACCTCGTCGCGCAACAGCGAGGTGATCCATGCCGGAATCTACTACCCCAAAGGCAGCCTCAAGGCGCAGCTCTGTCTCGCCGGCAAGCACAAGCTCTACGCCTATTGCGCCGAGCGCGGCATCGGCCATCGCCGCCTCGGCAAGCTCATCGTCGCCTGCAGCGAGGCGGAGATCGCCATCCTCGACGGCGTGCGCCAGCGCGCCGAGGCCAATGGCGTCGACGATCTGCGCTGGCTCGGCAGCAACGAGCTGCGCGCGCTCGAGCCGGAGCTCGCCGCCATCGGCGCCTATGTCTCGCCCTCGACCGGCATCATCGACAGCCATGGGCTGATGCTCGCCTATGAGGCCGATCTCGAAGCCGCCGGCGGGATGGTGGTGCTGCGCGCGCCGGTGCTGTCGGGCCACGTCGAAGCGCGGGGCTTCACCCTGGAGATCGGCGGTGCCGAGCCGATGCGGCTCGCCTGCCGCTGCCTCGTCAACAGCGCCGGCATCCACGCGCCGAGCCTGGCGCGTCGCATTGCCGGCATTCCGCCCGCCTCGATCCCGCGCGACTATTTCTGCCGCGGCGTCTATTTCACCCTCGCCGGCCGCTCGCCGTTCCGCCATCTGATCTATCCCGTGCCCGAGGCGGCCGGCCTCGGCGTCCATCTGACGCTCGACCTCGCCGGCCAGGCGCGCTTCGGTCCCGATGTCGAATGGATCGACGGCATCGACTACACCGTCGATCACCGCCGCGGCGAGCGCTTCTATGCGGCGATCCGGACCTATTGGCCGGCGCTGCGGGATGGCGCCCTGCAGCCGGGCTATGCCGGCATCCGCCCCAAGATCAGCGGCCCCAAGGAGCCGGCCGCCGATTTCCTTCTGCAAGGCCCGGCCGAGCACGGAATTGCCGGCCTCGTCAACCTCTACGGCATTGAATCGCCAGGACTTACCGCCTCGCTGGCGATCGCCGAGCGGGTCTCGTCGCTGCTCGACAGCCCTGCGCAATCGGCAATTCCGGGGCGGGCGGCGGCAGGCTAGGATTGAGCCAAAGCCGCAACCGCAGGAACCGGAAAAGGAGAGGACGCCCATGGCCCAGATCACGGCGCTGCACCGCAGCAACCAGCCCGGCAGCGCCCAGAGCGAGCGCGAGACGCGCATCGCGCTCGCGGCGTGCTATCGCCTCATCGCCCATTTCGGCATGGACGACCTCATCTACACCCATATCTCGGCGCGGGTGCCGGGCGAGCCCGGTCATTTCCTCATCAACCCCTTTGGGATGATGTTCCACGAAATCACCGCCTCGAGCCTGGTCAAGATCGACCATGAGGGCGCCGTCGTCGAGGACAGCCCTTATCCCGTGAACAAGGCCGGCTTCGTCATCCACAGCGCCGTCCATATGGCGCGGCCCGAGGTCAGTTGCGTGCTGCACACGCATACGCGCGCCGGCGTCGCCGTCTCCTGCCTCGAGGAGGGTCTCCTCCACATCAACCAGCACTCGGCGATGTTCACCGATCGCGTCGCCTATCACGATTACGAGGGCATCGCGCTCGATCTCGACGAGCGCTCGCGGCTGGTGCGCGATCTCGGCGACAAGCCGGCGATGGTGCTGCGCAACCACGGGCTCCTCACCGCCGGGCACAGCGTGCAAGAAGCGTTCGTGACCATGTACTACCTCGAGCAATCCTGCCGCATCCAGATCGACCTGATGGCGACCGGCCGCAAGCTGACGCGGCTCTCGGACAATGTGGCGCGCCACACCGCCCAGCAATTTGCCGAATCGCCGACGCCATGCGGCGAGCGCGAGTGGCCGGCGCTGACGCGCCTCCTCGACGCGAAGGATCCGAGCTACCGGAATTAGTGGTCGGTTGTCAGTGATCAGTCGTCAGTCCGATTGTCAGCCATACTGATGACCGACAACTGACGACTGATAACTCACTCGGCACCGAGTCGGCGCCAGAGGAAGAGCGGCCACAGCAGCACGGCCGGCAGGCTGTCGCGGAAGATCTCGCCCTGGCGGCGCGGCGTAAAGTCGCCGGGCTCGGCGGCGCCGGGTTGCGGCTGAGCGAAAAGCGCGGCGCCCACAGCCACATACATCATCAGCAGGATCGCAACGCTGGCCATCGGACGCCTCTTCGATGGGTGAACGGCCCAGAGCGTGGCCGAACATGGTTAGCGAATGATGAATCCTCTGCTAGTCTGCCGCCGCCTGCGACCGAGACGGTGCAACGATGCTCATTGGTGTACCCAAAGAAGTAAAGACGCAAGAGTATCGCGTCGGGCTGCTGCCGGGTAGCGTGCGCGAGGCGGTGCATCACGGCCACGAGGTGCTGGTCGAGAGCGGCGCCGGCACCGGCATCGGCTTCGATGACGATGCCTATCGCCGCGCCGGCGCGCGCATCGCCGCCGGTGCCGCCGAGGTCTTCGCCGCAGCCGACATGATCGTCAAGGTGAAGGAGCCGCAGCCGCCGGAGATTGCACGGCTGAAACCGGGGCAGGTGCTGTTCACCTATCTCCATCTCGCCGCCGACCGGCCGCAGGCCGAGGGCCTCATGCGTTCCGGCGCGATTTGCGTCGCTTATGAGACGGTGACCGATGCGCGCGGCGGCTTGCCGCTGCTCGCGCCGATGAGCGAGGTCGCCGGCCGCATGTCGATCCAGGTCGGCGCCCATTGCCTCGAGAAGGAGCAGGGCGGGCTCGGCGTTCTGCTCGGCGGCGTTCCCGGTGTCGCCGCGGCCAAGGTGGTGATCCTGGGCGGCGGCGTTGCCGGCACCAATGCGGCGCGCGTGGCGATGGGGATGGAGGCCTATGTGACGGTCATCGACCGCTCGCTGCAGCGCCTCTACGAGCTCGACATGCAATTCGGCTCGCAGCTCCACACGCTGTTCTCGACGGTGGAGACGATCGAGCAGGAAGTGCTGTCTGCCGATCTCGTCATCGGCGCCGTGCTGGTGCCCGGCGCGGCGGCGCCCAAGCTGGTGAGCCGCGCCATGGTGCGGCAGATGAAGCCGGGCGCGGTGCTGGTCGATATCGCCATCGACCAGGGCGGCTGCTTCGAGACCAGCCGCCCGACCACCCATGCCGAGCCGACCTATGTCGAGGAAGGCGTCATCCATTACTGCGTCACCAACATGCCGGGGGCGGTGGCGCGCACCTCGAGCTTCGCCCTCAACAACGCCACCCTGCCTTTCGCCCTGGCGCTCGCCAACAAGGGCTGGCGCAAGGCGCTCGCCGAGGACCCGCATCTGCGCGCCGGCCTCAACATCGCTTCGGGCCGCGTCACCCATGCGGCGGTCGCCGGGGCGTTGGGCTTGCCGCTCAGCCCGGCCGAGGCGGCGCTGGCCGGGTGAGCCCCGGCGCGGGCCTTCGATCGACTTGACCCGCTACGCCAAAAGTGGAATTTTTTCAGATTGATGGCGGGCCCAGCGCGCGTAAAGGGTTAACGCGCTGGACCGCCCGCTGAACACCGGCGGTCGCCGGCAAGAAGGCTATCTGGGGGACGACCTATGAACGACCGAGGCATCAAGCAACGCGGCTGGAGCTGGTGGTACCTGCTCTTCCTGATCCAGTTCGTCGCTGCGCTCTGGCCGCCGTTCTACAACAAGGCCGAGCCTTACCTCGCGGGCATTCCCTATTTCTACTGGTACCAGATGCTCTGGGTGATCATCGGCGCGGTGCTCACGGGGATCGTCTATTTCGCGACCGAGAGCCGGCAATGAGGCCCGGCGCGGTATCCGGCAGCAAAGCAAATTCCACGGGGGAAGCATCGTGCAGGACGTGAACTGGACGGCACTCATCATTTTCGTCTTGTTGTTCGCCTTCATCACCTGGCTCGGCTTCGCCGCGGCCCACTGGCGCCGGGGCGATCTCGACCTTTTGCATGAATGGGGGCTCGGCGGGCGGCGCTTCGGCACGCTCGTCACCTGGTTCCTGATCGGCGGCGACCTCTACACCGCCTACACCTTCATCGCGGTTCCGGCGCTGGCCTTCGGCGCGGGCGCGATCGCGTTCTTCGCGGTGCCCTACACCATCGTGATCTATCCGATCCTGTTCCTGGTCTTTCCGCGCCTCTGGTATGTCTGCCACAAGCACCAATACATCACCGCCGGCGATTTCGTTCGCGGCCGCTTCGGCAATCGCTGGCTCGCCCTCGCGATCACCATCACCGGCATTGTCGCCACCATGCCCTATATCGCCCTGCAGCTCGTCGGCTTGCAGGTCGTGATCGGCGCGATGGGCGTCTCCGGATCGGGGCTTGCCGCCGATCTGCCGCTGATTATCGCGTTCATCATCCTTGCCGCCTTCACCTATTCGAGCGGGTTGCGCGCCCCGGCCTCGATCGCGATCGTCAAGGACATCCTCATCTACATCACCGCGTTCGCGGCGGTCATTGTCATTCCGATCGAGCTTGGCGGCTTCGGCAAGATCTTCGCCGCCGTGCCGGCGCCGAAACTGCTCCTGGCCACGCCCGGGCCGAACACCACCGGCGCCTACGGGGTCTATGCGACCCTGGCCCTCGGTTCGGCGCTGGCGCTCTTTCTCTATCCGCATTCGATGACCGGAATTCTGAGCGCCAGCAGCGGCCGCGCCGTCCGCCGCAACGCCGCGCTCCTGCCGGGCTATTCCTTCATGCTCGGGCTCCTCGCTTTGGTCGGCTTCTTCGCCATCGCCGCGGGCGTGGGCGCGCTGCCGGAATATGCCGCCGGCTTCAAGCAGTTCGGCAACAATTTTGCGGTGCCGGCGCTGTTCCTGCACAGCTTCCCGTCCTGGTTCGTCGGCATCGCCTTTGCCGGCGTCGGCATCGGCGCGCTGGTGCCGGCGGCGATCATGTCGATCGCAGCGGCCAATCTCTACACCCGCAACATCCACCGCGAGTTCATCAACCAGAACCCGACCGACAAGCAGGAAGCACAGATGGCGAAATGGGTGTCGCTGATCGTCAAGTTCGGCGCGCTCGTCTTCATCCTGTTCGTGCCGACGCAATACGCCATCTTCCTGCAGCTGCTCGGCGGCATCTGGATCATCCAGACGCTGCCGGCGGTGATGCTCGGCGCCTATACGCGCTGGCCCAATGACTGGGCGCTGCTCATCGGCTGGGCCGTCGGCACCTTCGCCGGCACGGCCATGGCGATTGCGGCGAACCTGACGCCGACCTATGTGCTCCATATCGGCGGCTGGGCGTTCCCCGGCTATACCGCGTTCTACACCGTGGTTCTGAACCTGGTGGTGGTCGCGGTGCTGACGCCGGTCTTCAATGCGCTGCGGGCGCAGCCGGCCGCTCTCGACGAGACCGTCGCCTCCGACTACTTCGCCTGAGGCAACCGCCCCTCGCTCGGTTGAAGCCCGGTTCACGGCTTCGCTAAAGCGAGGGGATGAACGGACTCTTCGATCATGCGACCGCCGAGGCGCTCTCGGTGCTCGGCGAGGTGGTGCTGATCAACCTCGTGCTCTCCGGCGACAATGCGATCGTCGTCGGGATGGCCGCCGCCGGGCTGCCGCCGGCGCAGCGCCTCTGGGCGCTGTGGCTCGGCATCGGCGCCGCCACGATGCTGCGTCTCGCCTTCGCCTTCGCCGCCACCACCTTGCTGCGCATCCTCGGCCTGCTGCTCGCCGGCGGAATACTTTTGCTATGGGTCGCCTGGCGGCTCTGGCGCGAGCTCAGGACCGGCGAGGCCGGGAGCCATGAGGGCGGCGGCGGCAAGAGCTTCGCCGCCGCGCTGTGGCAGATCGTTGTCGCCGATGTCTCGATGTCGCTCGACAATGCGCTGGCGGTGGCCGGCGCCGCGCTCGGCCACCCCATGATCCTGGCGCTGGGCCTCGGCATCTCGGTGCTCCTCATGGGCCTCGCCGCCTCGCTCGTCGCCGCGCTGCTGCTGCGCTACCGCTGGATCGCCTATCTCGGGCTCCTCGTCATCGTCTACGTCGCTTTGAAGATGATCTGGACCGGCGCCCACCAAGTCGCTGGGGTCTAGGCGAACGCGCGTAGCGCGTTCGTCCGCGGCGGCGGCAGCGATTGCGCAGCAATCGCGAGAGCCGCACCGTGCGGACTAGCCTCGGGGAGGGGGTAACGCCCCCCGCCGCCTCAATGCAGCAGCTGCGGCAGCTCGGCGATGGCGTCGTCGATGAGCTTGGCTTTGCGCGGCTGATCCAGCGCCTGCGCCAGCATCTGGCGCACGGCGGCGATGGCGACGTCGACGGCGGTGTTGCGCACCTCCTGCGTCGCCTTGGCTTCCTCCAGCGCGATCTTTTCGAGCGCCAGCGCCTGGCGGCGCTTCAGCGCGGCCTCGAGCTCGCGCGCGGCTTCAGCGGCGGAGCGTTCGGCCTCGGCGGTGGCCGCGGCGATGATGTGCTCGGCCTCTTTGAGCGCGTCGCGCTGCTTCCTCTGGTACTCGCCGAGCATGCGCTGCGCTTCCTCGCGCAGGCGCTGCGCCTCGTCGAGCTCGGTCTTGATCTTGCCGGCGCGCGAGTCGAGCGCGCCCGTGACCATGGGCGACGCCTTCCAGATGACGCCGCCGAGAGCGATGAGGAAGGCGATGGCGACCCAGAACTCGCCGCCGGTGACCAGCTCGTGCAGCATCAGGAGCGCTCCCGCATCACCGCGTCGACCGCTGCGGCCGCCCGGCCGGTATCGATCTCGGCGCCGGTGAGCCGGGCCGTAGCGGCGCGCGCCACCTCGACCGCGACCTCGCGGATATTGCCGAGCGCCGCGGTCTTTGCCTGGGCGATGCGGCGCTCGGCCGCGCCGGTCTCGGCGGCGAGCGTCTCGGCGACCTTGCGCTGCCGCTCCGCCGCTTCGGCGTTGAGCCGGTCGGTGGTCTCCTTCAGCGTCTGCTGCGCCTGCTGGCGCGCTTCGGCCAGCGCGCGCTCATAGGCGGCGATGACGGCCTCGGCCTCGGCCTTCATCTGCTGCGCCTTCTCGAGATCGCCGTCGATGCGCTCGCGCCGCGCCTCGAGCGCCCGGGCGATGCGCGGCAGGCCCAGCTTCGCCATCAGCAGGTAGAGCACGATGAACGTGATCGCCAGCCAGATGAGCTGCGGCGGGAAGGTGGCGATGTCGAGTTGCGGCATGGCCTAGGCCTCGGCGGCTGCCCGCCTCAGAACACGAAGAGGATGAGGAAGGCGATGGCGAGGCCGAACAGCCCGGTCGCTTCGGCGAGCGCGAAGCCGAGGAAGGCGAAGGGCGTCACCTGCGCCGCCGGGTTGCGCGCCAGGGAATTGATCAGCGCGGCGAAGACATTGCCGATGCCGATGCCGGCGCCGACCAGCGCGACGCAAGCCAGGCCCGCGCCGATCATTTTTGCAGATGCTACGTCCATGGTCTTTTCCTCTTGTTGAAGGTTGGTGTTGGATCAGCCCGCCGCTGCCGGCGCGCCTCAATGGAGATGGAGCGCGTCGGAGAGATAGAGGCAGGTCAGAATGGCGAAGACATAGGCTTGCAGCACCGCCACCAGCATCTCGAGCAGCACCAGCGCCACGTCAACCGCAAGCGGCAGCACGCCGACGATGCCAAGCGCGACGACGAAGCCGGCGAAGATCGCCAGCATGGTATGCCCCGCCAGCATGTTGGCGAAAAGCCGGATCGACAGCGTGAACGGCCGGATGACGTAGGAGAGCAGCTCGATCGGCACCAGCAGAATGAGCAGCACCGCCGGCACGCCCTGCGGCACGAAGAGGCGCAGGAAGCCGAAGCCGTGCTTGACGATGCCGATGATGGTGACGCCGATGAAGACGGTGAGGGCGAGCGCGAACGTGACGATGATCTGGCTGGTGAAGGTATAGCTGTAGGGGATCATCCCCAGGAGATTGCCGAGCAGGATGAAGGTGAAGAGGGTGAAGACGAAGGGGAAATAGGGTCGCGCCCCATGCCCCGCATTGGTGTCCACCATGTCGGCGACGAACTCGTAGAGCATCTCCGTCACCGATTGCCAGCGCCCCGGCACCAGCGCCGCGCGCCGCATCGTCAGCACGATGAAGCTGGTCACCATCACCACCGCGAGGGTCATCACCAGCGCGGCATTGGTGAAGGAAGCGTCGACGCCGCCGATATGGATCGGAATCAGGCGCTGAATGGTGAACTGATGGAGGGGGTTCTCGTGTACCACGTCACTCCTCGTCGTCCGACCAATCCACGTTCTGCCCCTTCTGCTCCGGCTGCTGCTGCCGGTACCCGATCGCCATCCCCATCCCCGTCACCGCCCGCCACACATTCACCATGCCGACGCCGACGCCGAGGAAGAAGAAGACGAACGCCAACCAGTGCGTGCCCAGCCAGCGGTCGAGCGCCCAGCCGATGCCGGTGCCGACCACGATGGCGACCACCAGCTCGGTGCCGATGCGCAAGGCCAGCCCGAGCGCGCTCTGGGAGACCTTCGGACCGCCCTTGGCGGCAGCATCGCCGGCGTCTCGCTCCCGCTCGCGGCGGGCTCGATCGAGCCGCCGTCCCAGGTCGCTCAGGGTGTCGTGCGTGTCGCGTTCGTTCATCGCCGAAGCGCCCGCAAAACCTTGCAAACTCCCCCCGCGTCCCGGCCGCCTCGGCGCCGAAACGGCGCGCACCTTAAGGTCGGGTCAGGGGAGTGTCAAGGGACGGGGACAGCGCCAATCGCGGCATGAAAATTGTGCGCCCTTCGACACGCATTCAGATTCACCACAGAGACACGGAGGTCACGGAGAAGCAATGCCTGCTTGCGCGAAGCCAAAGCCGCTTTGCTTCAGCGAAGGCACGGCGCGCAAGGCGCGCCTAAGCACCAGGGGCTGCGCGCCCTCACGCCGTGCGGCGCAGCTGCTCCGCGCGCTGCAGATCGACCGAGACCAGCTGCGAGACGCCGCGCTCGCCCATGGTGACGCCGAAGAGGCGGTCCATGCGCGCCATGGTGAGGCGGTGATGCGTGATGATGAGGAAGCGCGTCTCCGCCGTCTCGGCGATCTCTTCGACGAGCGCGCAGAAACGGTCGACATTGGCGTCGTCGAGGGGCGCGTCGACCTCGTCCAGCACGCAGATCGGCGCCGGGTTGGTGAGGAAGACGGCGAACAGCAGCGCCAGCGCGGTGAGCGCCTGCTCGCCGCCCGAGAGCAGCGACATCACCTGCAAGCGCTTGCCCGGCGGGCTGGCCATGATCTCGAGCCCGGCCTCGAGCGGATCGCGCGTCTCGTCGCCATCCTCGGCGCGGTCGAGGGTGAGATGGGCGCGGCCGCCGCCGAAGAGCCGGGTGAAGAGCCGGGTGAAGTGCTCGTTGACCTCGGCGAAGGCGGCCTGCAGCCGCTCGCGCCCTTCGCGGTTGAGGGCGGAGATGCCCTCGCGCAGCTTGGCGATGGCGCCGACGAGATCCTCGCGCTCGCGGTTGAGCGCGGTGAGGCGCTCCTCGATCTCGGTCGCCTCCGCTTCGGCGACGAGATTGACCGGTCCCATGCCGTCACGCTCGCGCACCAGGCGCTGCAGCCGTGCCTCCGCCTCTTCGAGCGAGCCCAGCGTCTCGCCTTCCTCGACGCCGCCCGCCGTCAGGATGGCGTCCGGCGTGCACTCGAGCCGCTCGGCGACGCGGTCGGCGACGCTCTGGCGTGCATATTCCGCCTGCTCGCGCCCGGCCTCGCAGCGCACGCGCTCCTCGCGCGACTGCGCCAGCGCGGCATCCGCCGCCTTGCTCGCCTTCTCGGCCTCGGCGAGCCGCGTTTCGCCTTGCGCCAACGCGTCGGCGGCGGCGTTCCGGCGTAGGGTCGCGCCGGCGATGCTCTCGGCGAGGCGCTCGCGCTGCGCGGCGATCTCCGCCGGGCGGCGGTCGAGCCGCGTGATCTCTTCCGTCACCTCGGCGCGGCGCCGCTCGATCGTCGTCTGCTGGCGCGCGGCGGCTTCGGCGCGGCTCGTCCAGGACTGCACTTCCGCGGCGATGGCGGCGAGCCGCTCGGCCCGCGCCGCCGCTTCGCGCAGCAGCCGGTCATGCTCGGTCTGCGCCGCCGCCTGGACGGTGCGGCGCTCGGCCAGCACCGTGCGCAGCTGGTGCATCTGCTCGCGGCCGAGCGCGGGATCGGGGAGGGCCGCGATGCCCTCCGCCGCGGCGCGCGCTTGCGCCTCGGCCTCGCCCAGATCGGCGGCGAGGCGCTCGGCGGTCTCGGCGAGGCCGGCAAGCTTCGAGGCGGTGGCGGCGGCGCGCCGGCGCAGCTCGGCATCGCGCTCCTGGGCGCGGGCGAGCGAGGACAGCGCATCGCGCATCGCCTGGCGCTCGAAGCGCTCGGCCTCGCTCGCCTGCCGCGCCGCGCGCTGGATCGCTTCGAACTCGGCGGCGAGCGTCGCCACGTCGCGCTCGACCGCGGCGAGTTCGTCGCCGAGCTCGACCAAGCGGTTGCGCTGGCGCAGCCGCTGCCCGGCGGCGGTCGGCGTGCCGGTGGCGCGGCGGAAGCCGTCCCAACGCCAGAGACCGCCGTCGCGGGTGACGAGGCGCTGGCCGGGGACGAGGCTGCGCTGCAGCCGCTCCGCCGTGGCGTCATCGGCGACGACGCCGATCTGCGCCAGACGGCGCGACAGCGCCGGCGGCGCGGTGACATGGCTTGCCAGCGGCGTCGCGCCGCCCGGCAGCGCCAAGGCATAGCCATAGGCCGGCAGCGTCCGCCAATGCGACGGCGCCTCGGCCTCGAGCGGCGCGGTGAGATCATCGCCGAGCGCCGCGCCCAAAGCGGCCTCGAAGCCGGGCTCGACCTGGATATTGTCGATGACCGGCGTCCAGCGCTTGTCGCTCGCCGCCGCGATCAGCTCGGTCAGCGCCTGGATCTCGGCGCGGAGCTTGGCGCGGCGCGCTTCCTTTGCTTGCAGCGGCTCGCGCGCCGCTTGCTCCGCCGCCTGCGCGTGGCGCAGCGCCTCGGCGGCGCCGTCCGAGGTGGCGCGCGTGCGCTCGACCTCGGCCTCGGCGGCGCTCAGCGCCGCGGCGGCCTCCTCGCTGACCGCGGCGGCGATCGCCTCGGCCTCGACCGCGGCGCGCTGGCGCGCAATCTCTTCCTGGCGCTGGATGAGGCGGGCGCAGCGCTCGGCCGCTTCCTGCTGCTGGCGGGTCAGCGCGACCCGGCGCGCTTCATCCGCCGCCACCTGCCCGGTGAGCCGCGTCAGCTCGGCGTCGAGCGCGGCGACCTCGGCCATCGCCGCGGCGAGCACGGCGGCGGCGTCTTGCTGCGCTGCCTCTTCCTGCGCTTGCGCGCCGAGAATGCCGCGCCGCTCTTCCTCGAGCCGGGCGAGCGCGGCGCGGGCGTCGGCGGCCAGCTCCTCCTCGCGCAGCAGATCGGCGGCAAGCTGCGCCAGGCGCTGCACCGCGGCATCGCGCGCCGCGGCAACACGGCGCTCTTCCTCTTCAAGCGCCTGGCGCGCCAGCACGAGACGCTGCAGCTCCGCCGCGGCGGCGGCTTCGGCGTGGCGCAGCGCCGGCAGCTCGGCAGCGGCGGCTTCGCGCGCGCGGTCGGCGGCGAGCGCGGCGGCGGTGTGGTCGGCGACGGTGCGCTCGGCGGCGCGCAGCCGCTCGCTTGCGGCTTCAAGCTCGGCGCTGGTCTGCTGCCAGTGCAGATGCAGCACCACCGCTTCGGCGCGGCGGATGTGGTCGGAGAGGCGGCGATAGCGCTGCGCCTGGCGCGCCTGCTTCTTCAGCGCGTCGAGCTGGGTCTGCAAGGTCGCCAGCACATCGTCGAGGCGCGACAGGTTCTGCTCGGCTGCTTTGAGGCGCAGCTCGGCCTCGTGGCGGCGCGAATGCAGCCCGGCGATGCCGGCGGCCTCTTCGAGCAGGCCGCGGCGCTCGATCGGCTTGGCGTTGATGATGGCGCCGATGCGGCCCTGGCTCACCAGCGCCACCGAATGCGCGCCGCTGGCGACATCGGCGAACAGCAGCTGCACGTCGCGTGCGCGTACTTCGCGGCCGTTGATGCGATAGCCCGAGCCTTCGCCGCGCTCGATCCGGCGCACCACCTCGATCTGGTCGTACTCGTTGTAATGCGCCGGTGCCGTGCGCTGGCTGTTGTCGAGATGGAGCGAGACCTCGGCGACGTTGCGCGGCGGGCGCGCCGTGGTGCCGCCGAAGATGACGTCGTCCATCTCGCCGCCGCGCATGCGCTTGGCGGAGTTCTCGCCCATGACCCAGCGCAGCGCTTCGACAAGGTTCGACTTGCCGCAGCCATTGGGGCCGACGATGCCGGTCATGCCCGGCTCGATCGCGAGGTCGGTGGGATCGACGAAGGACTTGAAACCGCTCAGCCGAAGCTTCGAGAAATTCACGTTTCCATCCGTGCCTGTTCGCGCGTCAGCTCTTGGATGCGGCCGACAGCTGCTTGTCGAAGACGTCGTAAGGTTGAGCGCCGTTCGGATCCATCTTGGCGCCGTTGATGAAGAAGGTCGGCGTCGAATCGACACCGTAACTCTTCTGGGCGGTATAGGCGTCGGCGACGACGGCGTCCTGCGCCGATTTATCGGCGAGGCAGCTCTTGATCTTGTCCTCGCTGACCCCGGCGAGGCGGGCGATGCTGCCCAGCGCCTCTTCCGGGTCGTGCGCCCCCATCCAGCTCGCCTGGTCGTGATAGACCGTGTCGATGAAGGCGAAATAGCGATCGGGCGGCACGCAGCGCGCCAGCATCGCCGCGCGGACATCGAGGCTGTTCAGCGGGAAGACGCGGAAGACCAGCTTCGCCTTGCCGGTGTCGATCCAATGCTTCTTCAGATCGGGCAAGGTCGTGGTGTTGAACTCGGCGCAATGGGGGCAGGTGAGGGAGCCGTATTCGATGATGGTGATCGGGGCGTCGGCCTTGCCCAGCACGCGGTCCTGCGCCGTCGGCGCGGGCGCGGCGGTTTCCGCCGCGGCCGCTGCCGGCGAGGCGGCGCCGAGCGATGCGGTCAGCAAAAAAGCCGCCAAGACCAACCAAATCTGACGCATCTTCCGCTCCAAGCCACTAGATGTTGATGCTACGGCCTCACATCGGCCAATGCAAGTCGATGACATGGAAGTGAAAATCAGCCGCGCGCCCGGGGGGTGCCGATCACGGCCTCGCCGAGCCGCCGCAGCGCGGCTTTGAGATCGCCGTCCGCGATGGTTTCAAGACGCGCGTCAAGCGACTGACGTTCCTCGGCTTTGAGCGGCCGGGGGCGAGGTGGCGCGGGGGCGGGCGCGCTCGCCGCCGGGCCCTGCTTCAGCGCGAGTCGCGCGACGGCGCGATAGCCGAAGAAAGCATTGATGCGCTCGACCAGCACGGGCTCGCGATGTTGCACTTCAAGACCGAGACCGGGGGCGACTCGGAGGTGAAGCGTGCCGTCGCGGCGCTCGCCGCGCGGGAAGCTGAGCTTCTCCGGACTGACGCCGTCGGCCAGCGACTCGCCGATGATCGCCGGCCATTGCGCCACGAGCTGCGCCTCGCCGAAGCCGCGCTTGCCGAGCACCGCGCCGGCGATGCGCGGCACTTCCGCCGCGATCGCACGCACGCCGCCGCGCCGCTGTTCCGCCAATCCCTGCCTCCGAAGCTGGTGCCGCATCTTAGCGGGAGGCGCCGTCACTCGCCACTGCGAGGCAGCAGCGCCGGTGTCACTGGCCGCTCTGCCGCCATCGTGATAGAAGACGCGCGTTCGCCTCGCATGTCCCGCTCCCTGCGCCAATCCGCTAGCGACGCGCCCGCTGCCGCGGCGGTGGAGCTCTGCGATCTGCCGGGGCATCTCCTCGAATGGTATGACCGCCATCGCCGCGATCTCCCGTGGCGCGCGCGGCGCGGCGAAAGCGCCGATCCCTACCGGGTGTGGCTCAGCGAGATCATGTTGCAGCAGACCACGGTGGCGACCGTCGGCGCCTATTTCGCGCGCTTTACCGAGCGCTGGCCCGATCTTCCGGCGCTGGCCTCGGCCTCGCTCGACGATGTGCTGCATGCCTGGCAGGGGCTTGGCTATTACGCCCGGGCGCGCAACCTCCATGCGTGTGCCCGTGCCGTCGTCGAGCGTCATGGCGGCGTCTTTCCGGCGGAGGAACCGGCGTTGCTGAAGCTGCCGGGAATCGGCGCTTACACCGCGGCGGCGGTGGCGGCGATCGCTTTCGGCCGAGCCGCGACGCCGGTCGACGGCAATGTCGAGCGGGTGATGGCGCGGCTCTTCGCCGTCGCCGAGCCGCTCCCCGACGCCAAGCCGGCGCTGCGCCGGCTCGCTCAAAGCCTGACCCCCACCGAGCGCGGCGGCGACTACGCCCAGGCGGTGATGGATCTGGGCGCGACGCTATGCACGCCGAAAAAGCCCAAATGCATCCTCTGCCCGTGGCGTGCCGCCTGCCGCGGCCATGCCCTCGGCATCGCCGAGACCTTGCCGGCGCGGCGCGCCAAAGCGGCCAAGCCGCTGCGCCGCGGCGTCGCCTTCTGGGCGGTGCGTCCCGATGGCGCGGTGCTGCTGCGGCGTCGGCCGGAAAAGGGGCTGTTGGGCGGCATGATGGAAGTGCCCTCGACGCTCTGGCGCGAGGCGGAATGGAGCGAGGCCGAAGCGCGCGCCGCGGCGCCGGTCAAAGCGCGCTGGCGCCTGCTGCCCGGCGTGGTGCGCCACAGCTTCACCCATTTCCACCTCGAGCTCGCCGTCCTCGCCGGCACGGTCCGCGACGGCTTCAACGCCGGCGGCCCCTGGGTCCGCCTCGACGAACTCCCCCGCCAAGCGCTGCCGACCCTGATGAAAAAGGTGGTCGCCCACGCCCGCCAAGGCCGGCGGAAGGGGTAGCTCAAGAATAAATGCAGAGCCGCGCATCCCCTCTCCCACAAGGGGAGAGGGGGTGATCGTGCGTGCGGCTACCCTTGCTCCACCCGTGCCGCCGCACTCGCTACCGCCTGTAGCGACGCCGTGACAATGTTCTCGTCAAGCCCGACGCCGAAGCGGCTGCCGCCCGGCGCGCGGACCTGGACGTAGGCGGCGGCCCTTGCCGAGGAGCCGGCGGTGACGGCGTGCTCGCGGTAGTCGAGGAATTCGAGCGCGATGCCGGCGCCGCGGCGGAGCGCGTCGATGAAGGCGTCGATCGGGCCGTTGCCGCGGCCTTCGATGCGCTGCAGGGTCCCGTTGCGGCGGATGGTGGCGCGCAGATGCCGGCCGCGCTGGGCATCGGGCAGCATCTCGTAATCGACCAGCACGATCGGCGCCTCGGGATCGAGATAGGTCTTCTCGAACAGGCGCCAGATCTCGGCGCCGGTCGCTTCCTTGCCGGTGCGGTCGGTCATCTCCTGGACGATGGCGCTGAACTCGACCTGCAGCAGGCGCGGCAGGTCGAGGCCGTAATCGGCCTTGAGGAGATAGGCGACGCCGCCTTTGCCCGACTGGCTGTTGATGCGGATGATCGCCTCGTAGCTGCGGCCGAGGTCGCGCGGGTCGATCGGCAGGTAGGGCACCTCCCAGAGCCCGTCATTGCGTCGGGCGAGATCGTCGAGGCCCTTCTTGATCGCATCCTGATGCGAGCCGGAGAACGCGGTGAAGACCAGCTCGCCGCCATAGGGATGGCGCGGATGGACGGGGAGCTGGTTGCAGTACTCGACCGTGCGCACGACCTCGTTGATGTCCTCGACGACGATGCCGGGCTCGACGCCCTGGCTGAAGAGGTTGAGCGCCAAGGTCATGACGTCGACATTGCCGGTGCGCTCGCCATTGCCGAAGAGCGTGCCCTCGACGCGGTCGGCGCCAGCCATCACCGCCAGCTCGGCCGCCGCCACCGCCGTGCCGCGGTCGTTATGGGGATGGACGCTCAAGACGATGCGGTCGCGGCCCTTGATGGTGCGCCCGAACCATTCGATCTGGTCGGCGAAGATGTTGGGCGTCGCCATCTCGACCGTGGCGGGCAGGTTGAGGATCACCTTCTGCTGCGGCGTCGGCCGCCAAACCTCGAGCACCGCCTCACAAATCTCGACGGCGTAGTCGAGCTCGGTGCCGGTGAAGCTCTCGGGCGAATACTGATAGACGATCTCGGTCTCCGGCATTGCCGCGGCAAGGTCGCGGATGAGCCGGGCGCCGCTGACCGCGATCTCGGTGATGCCGGCACGGTCGAGGCCGAAGACGACGCGGCGCTGCAGGGTCGAGGTCGAGTTGTAGAGATGCATGATGGCGCGCTTGGCGCCGCGGACCGACTCGAAGCTGCGCTCGATGAGCTCCGGCCGCGACTGGGTCAGCACCTGGATGGTGACATCGTCCGGCACCAGCTTCTCCTCGACGAGCTGGCGCACGAAGTCGAAATCGGTTTGCGAGGCGGCGGGGAAGCCGACCTCGATCTCCTTGAATCCCATCTTCACCAAGAGCTCGAACATCCGCCGCTTGCGCTCTGGTCCCATTGGCTCGACGAGGGCCTGATTGCCGTCGCGGAGATCGACGCTGCACCAGATCGGCGCGCGCTCGATGACGCGCGACGGCCATTGCCGGTCGGGGAGGTGGATGGGCGCGAAGGGGCGGTATTTCTCGATGGGCATGCGGTTCATGACACGAATACTCCCGAAGGGGTTGCAGGCGACGCGAGGCATGGCCGCCGAGCGGCAGGGCTCAGCGACCGCCGCTAAGTCGCAGCGATGTCAGGAGGCGTGCGGAAACCGGGGCGGAAACGGATCGAGATCGGGGGCTGGGCATGGCGCAGAACTCACGCGGGAGGAAAGACAACGGCGAAAGCCCGACACTCCTCAGAGCGTCGGGGCGATAAGTCGAAGGCCGTTGAACCCGGTGGTCTGCATCGCTTCAACAGTAGATAGGCCGGCAGGCTGCGTCAACCACGCTGGATTCCCGCTTTCGCGGGAATGACGTAAATGTTTGATTTCCCTCTTTCTTCGTCACCCCCGCGAAAGCGGGGGTCCATTTCGGACTGGCACCATCTCGCGAAAGCACCCTGTCGCGCTCCGCAACCCGCACCTCAGTGAGCCGCCCCCATCTCCGCCCTGACCTTCTGCCGCAGCACATCGATCGCGACCGGCCGGCCGCGATCGAGGAAATGCCAGAACACCCAGCCATTGCAGGCGGGTGCGCCCTGGACTTCGGCGCCGACGCGATGGATCGAGCCGCGCGCCTCGGCCGAGATCAGCGTGCCGTCGGCGCGTACCTTGGCGGTGAAGCGGCGCGACGCGTCGAAGAGGAGGGTGCCGGGCTTGAGCAGGCCGCGCTCGACCAGCGTGCCGAAGGGAATCCGCGGCTCCTCGCGCTTTGCCGGAAGGAGGGTGCTCTCGGCCGGCACCGGCTCGACGGCGGCGATGCGCTGTCGCGCGAGGCCGGCATACTCGGCGTCGCGCTCGATGCCGATGAAGCCCCGGTTGAGCCGCTTGGCCACGGCGCCGGTGGTGCCGGTGCCGAAGAAGGGGTCGAGCACGAGATCGCCGGGCTTGGTCGAGGCGAGCAGGATGCGGTGCAGCAGCGCCTCGGGCTTTTGCGTCGGATGCGCCTTCTTGCCGTCGCGCTTCAACCGCTCCGGCCCCGAGCACAGCGGGATGAGCCAGTCGCTGCGCATCTGCAGCTCCTCATTGAGCGCTTTCATCGCCTCGTAATTGAAGGTGTAGCGCGCCTCGGCCGAGCGCGCGCACCACAGCAGCGTCTCATGCGCGTTGGTGAAGCGCCGGCCGCGGAAATTCGGCATCGGGTTGGATTTGCGCCAGACGATATCGTTGAGAATCCAGAAGCCTAGATCCTGGAGCTGCGATCCCACGCGATAGATGTTGTGATAGCTGCCGATGACCCAGAGCGCGCCGTCGGGCTTCAAGACGCGGCGCGCCGCTTCGAGCCAGGCGCGGGTGAAGCGGTCATAGTCGGCAAAGCCGTCGAAGCGGTCCCAATCCTCCTCGACGCCATCGACGCGGCTGTGGTTCGGGCGCAGCAGCTCGCCGCCGAGCTGCAGGTTGTAGGGCGGATCGGCAAAAACGAGATCGACCGATCCCGCCGGCAGCGCCGCCATCTCGGCCACGCAGTCGCCGACCAGGATCTCCGCCTTGCACTCCTTGTATCCGCGTTGTCCGCCCGCATCCGGCATGGTCCCCACTCCCCCGAGTCGCGGCTACTGTGCGGGGGTCGAGTCGCGGCGTCAATGTTTTTGAGAATCAACCGGTTAGGCTGGGATTCTGAACTCGAATCCGGCGCAATCGCTGGTCGTTCGATTCCGCGGTCACCCCTATCGCTGGTGGCTGCGGAACAAGAGGAGTCCGCGCGGAAGGGATCGCCTCAGGCGCCGGACGCGAGCGATTCGCCGTCCGGCGCGAGGTCGAGGGCGAGCTGGAGCGGGGCGAAGGAGCGGCGATGATGCGGCGTCGGCCCGAGGCGCTCGATCCCGGCCCGGTGCTCGGGTGTGCCATAGCCGACATTGGTGTCCCAGCCATAGCCGCCATAGCGCAGCGCCAGCCGGCGCATCAGCCGGTCGCGCGTCACCTTGGCGATGACCGAGGCCGCGGCGATCGACAGCGAGAGCCCGTCGCCGCCAATGACGGTTTTCACCGGGCAGGGCAGCGGCGGCGGGACATTGCCGTCGACCAGCGCAATCTCCGGCGCGCGCGGCAGCGCCGCCACGGCGCGGCCCATGGCGGCGAGCGTCGCCTGCAGGATGTTGCGGCGATCGATCTCGCCGACGCTGGCGGCGCCGATGCCGATCGCGGCGCCGCAGCCGAACAGCAAGGCCGCGAACTCCTCGCGCTCCTCCGGCAGCAGCTTCTTCGAATCATCGAGGCCATAGCGCAGCGTCTTGGGTATCCGCCGGCGGTCGAGGATCACCGCCGCGGCAACCACCGGCCCGGCGAGCGGCCCGCGTCCCGCCTCGTCGATGCCGCAGACCAGGCCCGAGCAGGCCATTTCCAGCGCGAAATCCGGCATCGCCGCAGGAGACACGAAGCCGCCCGAGTCTGGCAAGCCCGCTACGCGCCGAAGTCAGTTTGCCGCGGGCCGGGGTGGCGGCGATGCTTTCGACGATCGCATGGATTCCCGCTTTCGCGGGAATGACGGACTACGTTGATTTTGCTTTGTATTCGTCACCCCCGCGAAAGCGGGGGTCCATATCGACGCATTTCCATAATGGGTGCGAGGCGCACTTTTCTAACGTCAGTCCCCGCCCTGCTCTTCGACCCCAACCGCGCTCCCGATGCGCAGCCCGAGCGCCTCATCCGCGCGGCCCAGATTGACGGCGATCTCGGCGAGGCCGTTCGAGTTCTCGTACCAGAGTGGCGTCCCCGCCGCGACGGCAGAGAAGGTATGGGCGCGCGGGATGCGGCGCCCGCTGGCGAGCAGGGTTGCCTCTGCCGGCAGAGTCGCCGCCCGCAGCCCTGTCATGGCGTTGCCGTAATGGTCGATATAGACGATCTCGGCGAGATCGTCGGGCCAGTCCGGGTAGCGGCCGAAGCCGGCGGGGCGCGCTTGCGACGGCGGCATTTCGCCGCGGGCCAGCATCGCGGCGACCGGCGCGAAGAGGTCGCGGCCATGAAAGCTCGCCGAGAGCAGCGGCGGCCGCCAGGTGATCTCACGAAGGTTCGCTTTGTTTGCCCGCCGGCACACCAGCTCGAAAAGCCCGTTCTCGGGGCCGACATAAAAGCGGCCGTCGGCCTCGACGATCAGTGCCGCGCGCTCGCCGCCGACGCCGGGATCGACCACGGCCAGCAGCACCGTTCCCGCCGGGAACCAAACGCCATAGGCGGCAAGGAGATAGGCCGCGGCTTTCGGGTTGCGCATCGGCGCATCGGCGAAAAGATCGATCGCCGGCACGTTTGGCGCCGCTTGCTGCAGCACAGCTTTCACTTGCCCGGTGTAAGGCCCGGCAAGACCGAAATCGGTGAAGAGCGCGATCATCGGGGACGGAAGGGAGTACATACTATCCTGACTTTACGAGGAGTTCCGCCCCGCACCTATCACTCTTCCTTACCAAGCGTCGGTCTTCTTAAAAGGGACGCGTCAGTCCTGGGGGCCAGCCGCTTGTCTCGCAGAAGCAACATTCCGTCACAAAAAGTGAACATGCGAACCGGCGCCGCCGTTACAACATTCGTCACGTCCGCGTCATCGCGATGGTCTTGATTTCGCGTGCGGCGATCGCGAGAACGAGGTAGTGATGGACACGTTTTTGATGGACACGCTTTTTCACAGCGACAAGCGGGCGCGGCCGCCGGTGAGTCGGCTCTGGGCCGAGGCGGTTTCGGCGGTGACGCCGATGCCCCGCCAAGTGATCCTCGCCGCCGCGCGCATCGCGCCGCCGGGCGACGGCCATCCCGTTCTGCTGGTGCCGGGCTTCCTGCGCGGCGAGGGCTATATGGCGCCGCTGCGCCGCTTCCTCGATGCGCGCGGCTACGCCGTTTATGGCTGGCGGCTCGGCGTCAATCTCGGACCGACCGAGCGGGTGCTGGATGGGGTCGAGCGCCGGCTCTCCGACATCGTCGCGCGCCATGATCGTTCCGTAACCCTGATCGGCCACAGCCTCGGCGGCGCTTTGGTGCGCGAGCTCGCCAAGGAGCGGCCGGAGCTGGTGCGCCAGGTGATCGTGCTGGCGAGCCCGATCCGCCTGCCGACGGCGAGCCAGCTCGAGCCGGTCTACCGCATGCTGTCGCGCTGGCACAGCCCGGATTCGCGCAGCCTCTACGAGCGCGTCAACCAACCGCCGCCGGTGCCGGTGACGGCAATCCACACCCGAAGCGACGGCATCGTCGCCTGGCAAAGCTGCCTCGAAGCCGAAGGGCCGCTGCGCGAGAATATCGAGATCAAGGGACCGCACAGCACCATGGCCCGCAACCCCGCCGCCTGGCGCGTCATCGCCGACCGCCTGGCCCAGCCCGAAGGCTACTGGCGGCCTTACGGCGGGCGCTAGCCACAAGGCGAACGCGCGGAGCGTGTTCGTCCGCGGCGGCGGCAGCGATTGCGCAGCAATCGCGGGAGCCGCACCGTTCGGGCTGGCCGTGGCGCGAGGCTAGAGAAGGGGGCGCGAAGAGCGGCCGCTACCGCATTTGCGCCGCACCTATGGCAGAAAAAGCCTCACCACGGAGGCACGGAGATCACGGAGAAGGGAAGAATGGCGCGCTTCGCGCGCCAAACACTTATTCTCTTCTCCGTGTCCTCCGTGCCTCCGTGGTGATCCTTTCCCGCCTCACAGCAGCGCCAGCTGATCGCCCTTCTGCGGCGGACGGCGGAACTGGCTGGTGTCGAGGCGCGTGACGCTGCGCCGCTCGTTGAGGCCGAGGCGCCGACACGCCGTCGCAAAGCGCAGGCGCAGCATCTCGGCATAAGCGCCCGTGCCGCTCATGCGCGTGCCGAACTCGGAGCGATAGGTCTTGCCGCCGCGCGACTGTCGGATCAGCGACATGACATGCTTCGCCTTGCCCGGCGCATGCGCCTCCAGCCATTCCTCGAACAATGGGGTGAGCTCGAGCGGCAGGCGCAGCAGGATATAGCCCGCGCCGATCGCGCCGGCAGCGCGCGCCGCCTCGAGGATCGTATCGAGCTCGTGATCGTTGAGCGCCGGGATCATCGGCGAGGCGAGCACGGTCACCGGGATTCCCGCGGCGCTCAGCGCGCGGACGGTGTCGAGCCGGCGCGCCGGCGTCGCCGCGCGTGGCTCCAGATGGCGGGCGAGATCGCGGTCGAGCGTGGTGATGGAGATGGCGACGCTGGCGAGGTGTTTGGCCGCCATCGGCGCAAGAATGTCCATGTCACGCTGCACCAGGGTCGATTTGCTGACGACGCCGACGGGGTGATTGAACTCCTGCAACACCTCGAGCACCCCCCGCGTGATGCGGTACTCGCGCTCGATCGGCTGATAGGGGTCGGTGTTGGCGCCGAGCGCGATGACGCTGCAGCGATAGCCCGGCTGCGACAGCTCGGCGCGTAGCAGCTCCGGCGCCGCGGTCTTGGCGAAGAGCCGGGTTTCGAAATCGAGCCCGGGCGAGAGGCCGAGATAGGCATGGCTCGGCCGCGCGAAGCAATAGACGCAGCCATGCTCGCAGCCGCGATAGGGGTTGACCGACTGCTCGAAGGGGACGTCCGGCGAATCGTTGCGCGCGATGATGCTGCGCGAGCTGTCGATCGTCACCGTGGTGCGGAGCGGCGGCGGGTCCTCCTCCGCCTCGGCTTGCGGCTGCTGCCAGCCATCATCGATGGCGACCCGGCTCTCGCGATCGAAGCGCGGCGTCGGATTGCCGATGGCACCGCGGCCCTTGCGCGGACGAGAGGGCAGGCGATCGTCCATGATCGGGAATGTTATCCCGGAGCTCGGAACATATCAAGAACTCAGTGCCGGATGCTGGGATCAATGCCTTGCGTCCTTCGACAGGCGCGCTCTGCGCGCCAGCTCAGGATGAGGCTATTTTCTTTGTGCCATCAAAGTCCTACCTCATCCTGAGCTTGCGCCCGCAGGGCGCATGTCGAAGGACGCACCTTAGGATGTGCAGCGCGTCCCCCGGCGCCCGACCTTTACACCCGACCGAAACCCGTGATACCTAACCCCGCCATGATCCGCTCGACCCAAAAGCGCAAAACCGCCCTCAAGACTCCCCCGGGAGGCTTCGGGATGGCGATTATCCCGAACTTGACTTACTTGTAATGTCATGGCACTATGGCTCCGTTCTCTAAGGAGTTCGGGCCATGGCCGCCAAGCGCATCCATCAGATGACCATCAAGGAATGGGAAGCCGCCTTCCCCGATGAGGATGCCTGCGCTGACTATCTGATGCGCCACCGTTGGTCCACGGTCATTCGCTGCCCCCGCTGCGGGAGCGTCAATATCGGCGCGGTCTCGACCATGACCTACCGCTGGCAGTGCTATACTTGCGCTCCCGATACGTCCTACCGGTTCTCCCACATAACCGGGACCATCTTCGAGAACACGAATAAGCCGTTGCGGGACTGGTTCCGCGTCCTGCACATGATGGTCACCAGCAAGAAAGGCGTTTCGGCTCTTCAGGTTCACCGAACGATGGGATTCGGCTCCTATAAGACGGCTTGGTACATGTGCCATCGCATCCGGGCCGGTCTCGGCAATGAAGAGTTCCGGCGGCTGGTCGGCATCGTGGAAGTCGATGAGACCTATATCGGCGGCAGCACCAGCAACAAGCATGGGCCACGCGGTAAGCGCGGGCGCGGGACGAAGAACAAGGCCATCATCATTGGTGCCGTGCAGCGGAAGGGGCCGGTTGTCGCCCGCGTCATCGCTAGGGCGGATCTGAAAACCCTCACCCGGTTCGTTACCGAAACTGTGTCGCACAAGGTCAGCCTGATCGCGACCGATGAACACATGGGCTACCGTGCACTGCCCAAGCACCTGCCCCACGGCTCCGTGACGCACAGCGCTGGCGAATACGTTGTCGGAGCGATCCACACCAACACCATCGAAGGCTTCTGGTCGCTGATTAAGCGCGGCGTGGTCGGCACCTATCACAAGGTCAGCAAGAAGTACCTGCCGCTCTACGTTGCCGAGTTTCAGTTCCGGTATAACAACCGCGAGAACCCGGATATTTTCGGAGAGGCGGTCAGAGGATGCTGACCAGTAGCCGGTCAGGGCTAGACTAGCACCATGAAATAGAAGCCAAGCCCCTATCACGCCAACTGCAATGCAGGTGATATGAAGCCACGAACATTTATTAGCCTTGTTAAGCGACGCGGCGAGAGCGCCAAGACCGGGAAGCATCAGCAAAAAACCGGCTATCGACGCGCCATATCCATAGTATGTGGATGGTATGCCAAGTACGTAAACTGGACGGCACTGGCTACTTGCGTCATAGCAGCGGCGACGATTTATGGCGTCATCGTCGCCGCTGGAACGTGGCACACCATCGGCGATCAGCTGGCCCAGATGCAGACCGACTCCGCCAACGCCCACCAGCAAATGCTCGCCACGCTGAGGCCGTGGGTACTGGTCGCTGATACGCCAACGGTCGGCACCGTCAGTAGCGGCGCCCCCGCGTCCGCAATCACTCTCGCAATTACCTACAAACTGATAGGCCAATCCCCGGCTGGTAACGGCAAAGTCATTGCGTTTCTTTTGCGGGACACCAGAGGATTTTCCGAGACCGAATACGTCAAAGACGTTGAAGACGTTAATGACCCGCAGCGGAGTTGCCCGGAGGCGGTGAAAAATAATCAATGGGTCCCATTCAATGCGTTTTCCGAGCAGCCTCAAATAGTCACCGCTAGCGGCACCGGTCCTTATGTCTTGGTCTGCGCACGTTACGACTGGTCTCTCGATCGAAGAAGCCATGGCATCTTGGTCATGCTCTACCGATTGATCGGTAGTTCCGAGAAGCCCAGCCTGGACTTGCGCGCCAGTTACGCTGGTTAATCCATCGGCGAGCGCGCACCCGCCGAAAGCGACAACCAAGCAGGGGACAGCCGCCAATAGGAGGACTAGCGAAAGGTGAGAGCCGGCCTGTCGGAGCCATTTGTAACAATGACTCCGAAGAAAGTCAAATCCGGGCCAATCGCTTTCGGGATCGCCCTGCGCTGAGACGTTCAAGCAGCAACATCCCCAAGGCCCCGCCGGAACCGGACGGGGCCTTTTCGTTAGCGGCGCTCGTCTCCGGCTTCTCTAGAGGAGAACGCGCATGCAACCCCTGTCCCGCCCACCCGTCATTGCCATTGTCGGCGCCTCCGGCGCCGTCGGCGTGGAGTTGCTCCATTGTCTCGAGCGACGCCGCTTCCCCGTAGCGGCGCTTCGCCTCTTTGCATCGCCGCGCTCGGCCGGCCGCACGCTGGCTTTCGCCGGCTGCGAGCTGCCGATCGAGACGCTCGGCGAGGACAGCTTTGCCGGCGTCGATCTCGCGCTCTTTTCCGCCGGCAGCGAGGTCGCGCGGCGCTTTGCCCCACGGGCGGTCACCGCCGGCGCGGTGGTGATCGACAATTCCTCGGCCTTTCGCCGCGACGCCGCCGTGCCGCTGGTGGTGCCGGAGATCAACGGCGCGCACATCGCCGCGCATCGCGGCATCATCGCCAACCCCAATTGCGTCGCCATCACCGCCGCCTTGCCGCTCTGGCCGATCCACCGCGTCAATCCGATCGCGCGCATCGTGCTGGCGAGCTATCAGGCGGCCTCGGGCGCCGGCGCTCAGGCCGTGGCGGAGCTGCTGGACGCGACGCGGGCCTATCTCGACGGGCGCGAGCATGCCCCCCGCGTGCTGCTCCATCCGGCCGCCTTCAACCTCTTCAGCCATGACACGGCGATCGATCCCGCGACCGGCTACAACGTCGAAGAGACCAAGGTGATGGCCGAGTTGCGCAAGATCTTCGCCGCTCCCGATCTCCGCGTTGGCGCGACCTGCGTGCGCGTTCCCGTGTTGCGCGCCCATTCGGCGGCGATCACCATCGAATGCGCGCGACCGATCTCGCCGGAAAAAGCGCGCGCGCTGCTCGCCGCGGCGCCCGGAATTCGCGTTATCGACGATGCCGAGCGCAACCATTTCCCGATGCCCAAGGACGCCACGGGGCAGGGCGACATCCTGGTCGGTCGCATCCGCCGCGATCTCAGCGACGACAGCGGCCACTCGCTCGCGCTCTTCGTCTCCGGCGACCAGCTGCTCAAAGGCGCCGCCCTCAACGCGGTGCAGATCGCGGAGCATCTGCTGTAGCGGCTGTCACGGCAGCTCAACCCGCCGGTCACAACGGAAAGGCGAAGGTGAGGCCGGCGCGGACCTCGCCGACGGAGTTGCCGCCGACGCGCGCGCCGCGCAGACCGGCATCGAAGGCGAGCGTATCGCTCACCTGCCAGATCGCGCCGATGAGCAGCGAGCGCGTGTCGACGCCGCCGAAGTCCCGCTCGCCGAAAATCTCCGCGACCGGGCGCACGGGCCATTGGCGCGGACCCTCGACAATCGTGCCGAGGAAGAGATCGCCGTGCTGCTCGCGGGTCACGGAGGCGACGACATTGAAATGAAAGGTGAGCGAACGCCATTCCTGCGAAATGATGCCGGCGACGCTGCCGCCGACGCCGTTCTCGTCGCCGATCCCCGGTGGCAGCAGGTCGAGCTCCGTCGCGACGCTCGGCCCCGCCTGCTGCTGCAACACGCCTTCGCGCAGCACGCCTTTGAGGTGGAGAGCGTCACCCACAAAGGTCGAGCCGGTGTCGGAGGGCGCCAGGGCGTGACTGGCGCTGCCCTCGATCCCCGTCTCCCACCGCGGCGCAACGCCGTAGTTGAGCTCGAGGGCCGGCGCGACCAGCGCGTGCTCCGCGCCCTGCCGCAAATACCCCACCGGCCCGAGCTCCACTTCCATATCTCCGGTGTCGGCCACCGAGGCGTCGGTGCCGTCGAACGGGCGAAAGGCGAGCGCCGGCGCCGGGCCGAGCCCCGCGAGGAAGAGGATTGCTGCGGCCGCCCGTCTCACGGCGCCGGCCGGAAGACCCAGATCGCCGCCGGTGTTGCGCTCGCCACGATGCCGCCGGACGCGCGCACGCCGACGAAAAGCCGGTCGAGCTCGGGGACGAACAGCGAGGTCCGCGCACCGGAGCTCGTCGGCACGCGCGCCAATCGAACGTAGCCCTCGGCTCTGCGCTCCAGCACGTCGACCACGCCCTCGCCGCAGCTGACATAGAGCCGGTGGCGTCGTGCATCGACGAAGACATCGTCCGCGTCGCCACAGACCTCGATGCTGGCAAGCGCACGGCCGTTCGTGGCGGAGAGCACGGCAAGCCGCGGCGGGTTCCGGAACACAGAGATGATGTGCGCTCCGTCATCCCCAAGCGCCATCGGGAAGTTGGCGCGGCCATCCCGCGTCGGCCAGCTCGCCACCTGCTTCTGCGCCGCGCGGTCGAGCACGGCGATCTGCCGCTCGTCCGGGACGTTCACGTAGATCCGGTCGCCGGCGGGCGCGAGCTGGAAGGCCTCGGGATGGCCACGGAGCTTGATGTCAGTGCGCCTCTGTCCGCTGGCGGCGTCGAGCACGGCGATCCCGCCGGAGCCATAGCCGACGAAGACCTGTCCCATCTTGGCGTCCACGCGGATATTGTCCGCATCCTTGCCAAGATCGACCGTTCCGGCGGGCGTGTAGTCGCCGCCGCGAAAGAGGCGCACCGAGCCGTCCCTCGCGTTGGCGACGTAGAGCATGCCGCTGGCAGCGACGTAGCCGACGCCCTGCGGCTCCTTCAGGTCGGAAATTGTGCGGATCGTCTTCTTAGCTTTGATGTCGACCACGCCGACGCTGTCGTTGCCGAGCTCGGCGACGAAGAGGCGCTGACGTGCGGCGTCGAACGCCATGTGGTCGATTCGCCCCGAGACGTCGCCGAGCGGGATCTTCGCTTCGAGCACCAGCGGTTGTTCCGCCGGGGCGGGCGCCGCGAAGGCGAAGGCCGCGGCCAGGGCAATGGCGATGCAGGAGCTTCTCATGCATCGCTCCTCTTTTGCCGGAGCGGCGCAGCGGCGGTGCCGATGTGCTGATGAAGCCTTTCTGGGGAGACGCGGATCCAGCAATCGTCCATGGCTCAGCCCTCGCTCGATGCGAGTGATGAGCAGACTTGGACGGCACGCCGTCTTGGGAAAGCCGGGAGTCTGCGAACCCCGACGAGAAAAACATATCCCTCGCGAGAATGGGTTTCAAGGCATCGGTTTTCTCGCCTGGGTCTGAAATCACCTCACAGCGCAGCTGCGTCTTGACCCAGCGCAGCGGAGCGGCCAGATGGAGGCGGCAACAGAGATCGGTTCCGGCCCCGCTAACCTTCCAGCTACTGGCAGCTTGGCGTTCGAATTCTTCTCGACATCTCGACCGAGGACTCCTCTATGGGTTTGGCTGAGCATCACGAGCACCACCACGCTCACGGCCAAGCCGCCGCAGCGCCGCAACGCGACCCTGTCTGCGACATGAGCGTCGACCCGGCGAGCGCGAAATACCGCACGGAGCACGACGGCACTCCCTACTATTTCTGCGGCGCCAAATGCCAGGCGAAATTCATCGCCGAGCCGGCCAAATACCTGCAGCCGGGCCCGCCGGCGGCAAAGCCCGGAGCTTCGCCGGACGTCATCTACACCTGCCCAATGCATCCCCAGATCCGGCAGCCGGGGCCGGGCAATTGCCCGATCTGCGGCATGACGCTGGAGCCGCTCGGCGTCGCCGAAGAGGCGGGGCCGAGTGCCGAGTTGATCGACATGACGCGCCGCTTCTGGATCGGCGCGGCGCTGGCGCTGCCCGTCGTGATCCTGGAAATGGGCTCGCACGTTCCAGGCCTGAACCTCCACCGCTATGTTTCGCCGCTTCTCTCGCAATGGACGCAGTTCCTGCTCGCCTCGCCCGTGGTGCTGTGGGCGGGATGGCCGTTCTTCGTGCGCGGCTGGGCGTCGCTGCGCAACCGCTCGCTCAACATGTTCAGCTTGATCGCGCTCGGCACCGGCGCCGCCTATCTCTACAGCCTCGCCGCAACCTTTTTGCCCGGGCTCTTCCCGGCGAGCTTGCGGCCCGGGGGCGTCGTCGCCGTCTATTACGAGGCGGCGGCGGTGATCACCGTGCTGGTCGTGCTGGGACAGGTCATGGAGCTGCGCGCGCGCGAGCAGACGGGCAGCGCCATCCGCGCGCTGCTGAACCTCGCGCCCAAGACGGCGCGGCGCCTGCGCGACGACGGCAACGACGAGGACGTGCCGCTGGAGCAGGTCGGAATCGGCGATCGCTTGCGCGTCCGCCCGGGCGATAGCGTGCCGGTGGATGGCGTCGTGCTCGACGGCAAGAGCGCCATCGACGAATCGATGGTCACCGGCGAATCGCTGCCGGTCGAGAAGGAGGCCGGCGCCAAGGTGATCGGCGGCACCGTCAACGGCACGGGCAGCCTCGTCATGCGCGCCGAGCGAATCGGCGCGGATACCATGCTGGCGCGCATCGTCCAGATGGTCGCCGAGGCGCAGCGCAGCCGCGCGCCGATCCAGCGGCTCGCCGACATCGTCTCCGCCTGGTTCGTCCCGGCCGTGATCCTGGTCGCGGTCGCGGCCTTCGCCGCCTGGATGATCTGGGGACCGTCCCCGGCTTTCGCCTATGCCTTGGTCGCCGCGGTCTCGGTCGTCATCATCGCGTGCCCGTGCGCGCTTGGCCTGGCGACGCCGATGTCGATCATGGTCGGCGTCGGCAAGGGCGCGACCGCCGGCGTCCTGATCAAGAATGCCGAAGCGCTGGAGCGCTTCGAGAAGATCGACACGCTCGTCGTCGACAAGACCGGGACCTTGACCGAAGGCAAGCCGCGGGTGGTCGCCGTGGCCCCGGCCCAGGGCTTCGACGAAGCCACGGTCTTGTCGCTCGGCGCCAGCCTCGAGCGCGCAAGCGAGCACCCGCTCGCCGCCGCCATCGTCGCTTCCGCCAAAGCGCGCGGCTTCGCGATGGCGGACGTCGCCGACTTCGCCTCCCTGACCGGCAAAGGGGTGACCGGGCGGATCGGCGGGCGTCCGGTGGCGATCGGCAACGCCAATCTCCTGCGTGACCTCGGCATTGCCGGTGCCGATCTCGAAGCCCGCGCCGACGCGCTGCGGCGCGAGGGCGCGACCGCCATGTTGGTTGCTGTCGACGGCCGCCCGGCCGGCATCATCGCGGTCGCCGATCCGATCAAGGCGACGACGCAAGCGGCGCTTGCAAAGCTGCGGGCGGATGGGGTCCGCATCGTGATGCTGACCGGCGACAACCGCACCACCGCGCAGGCGGTGGCGGCGAATCTCGGCATCTCCGACATCGAGGCCGAGGTTCTGCCGGAGCAGAAGAATGCCGTCGTGCGCCGCCTGCGGAGCGAAGGTCGCGTCGTCGCCATGGCCGGCGACGGCGTCAACGACGCCCCGGCGCTGGCCGAGGCGGATGTCGGCATCGCCATGGGAACCGGGACGGATGTCGCGATAGAGAGCGCCGGCGTCACTCTGGTCAAAGGCGATCTCGCCGGGATCGCGCGCGCTCGGGCGCTGAGCCGCGCGACGATGGGCAACATCCGGCAGAACCTGGTCCTCGCCTTCGTCTACAACGCCCTCGGCATTCCGCTCGCGGCGGGGGTGCTCTATCCCGCCTTCGGCCTGCTGCTCAGCCCGATCGTGGCGGCGGCGGCGATGAGCTTCAGCTCGGTGTCGGTGATTGCAAATTCACTACGGCTGCGTTTCGCACGCCTGTGACGGCGGGTTTGCTTTCGTAGCTTGCAACGCTCGGGCCGCATCCGCGGTCCCAGTCTTTTCCGCCGTCCCCGCGAAAGCGGGGACCCAGGGCTACGCGCTCCGCTCATCGGGGCTGGAGCTCCTGGATGCCCGCTTTCGAGTGTGTGAAGGAAGCGCGCACAAAGCCACATCGTGCGGCTCAGAAATGGACCCCCGCTTTCGCGGGGGCGACGAATTCTAAAGCAAAATCAAATTATTCCGTCATTCCCGCGAAAGCGGGAATCCATGCGATCTCGAAACGTCACCTTCGTCCACTCCGATTTCTTCATACACGCCTTCGCGAGAATGGATTTCCTCTTGCACCTCCTTCCCAAATCCGGCATGGAACTCCGATCTGGAGGGAATCCTGGCGGCCGCGATCATGCCGTCCTTCGGCGCTCCGCCGCTCTCGGTCATCATCCCGACGCTCGATGCCGCCGCGACGCTGCGCGCGGTGCTGAGCGCGCTCGAGGAAGGCAGGAGCGCCGGGTTGCTGCGTGAAATCGTCATCGTCGATGGCGGCTCCGCCGACGGGACGGCGGCGCTCGCCAATGCCTTGGGCGGGCGCGTGGTCGCCGCGCCGCGCGGCCGCGGCATGCAGCTCGCCACCGGCGGCGCGGTGGCGGCGGGAGAGTGGCTGCTGTTTCTCCATGCCGATACGCGGCTCGGCCGCGGCTGGACCGCGCCGGTGGCGGCGTTCATGGCCGATGCCGCCCATCAGCGCCGCGCTGCCTATTTCCGCTTTTCGCTCGACGATGGCGCGCGCGCGGCGCGGCTGATCGAAGCCGGCGTGCGCTGGCGCTGTCGCAACCTGGCGCTGCCTTACGGCGATCAGGGGCTCTTGCTCTCCGCGGCGCTCTATGGCGAGATCGGCGGCTTCCGCCCGCTGCCGCTGATGGAGGATGTCGACATCGTGCGCCGGATCGGCCGCGCCCGGTTGATGCCGCTGGCGGCGGATGCGGTGACGTCGGCGGCGCGGTATCACCGCGACGGCTATCTCGCGCGGCCGCTGCGCAATCTCGGTTGCCTCACACTTTATTTCCTCGGCCTGCCGCCAAGTCTTCTCCTGCGGCTCTACCGCTGATGCGCCAGGATCGCCACGTCATCGTCTTCCTCCGCGTGCCGCGGCTCGGCCGCGTCAAGTCGCGGCTCGCCGCCGGTATCGGCCCGCTCGCGGCGCTCGCCTTTTATCGCGAGACCAGCCTCTCCCTGCTGCGGCTTTTAACGCGCGACCGGCGCTGGCGCTGCCATGTCGCCGTGACGCCCGACGGCGCGCGTGACCGAAGCTGGCCCGCCGCGGCGCAGCGTCGCGGCCAAGGCGGCGGCGATCTCGGCCGGCGCATGGCACGGGCGTTCGAGGGTTTGCCGCCGGGGCCGGCGCTGCTCGTCGGCTCCGATATTCCCGCGATCGCCGCGCGCCACATCTGGGCCGGCTTCCGCGCGCTCGGGCGGAGCGATGCGGTGTTCGGCCCGGCGCTCGATGGCGGCTATTGGCTCGTCGGATTCCGCCGCCGGCCGCTGCCGCGCGGCAGCTTCGCCGGCGTGCGCTGGTCGAGCCGCCACGCCCTCGCCGACACGCTGGCGAGCCTGCCGCGCAGCCTGCGCGTCGCCCTGCTGGAGACGCTCGACGATGTCGACGATGCCGAAAGCTACCGGCGCTGGCGGGAAGCGCGCGGAATCACGACGCCTTCGAGCGATGCTCCTCGAGGCGCGGCATGAGCTCGGCCAGGTTGCAGGGCCGCAGCCGGTTGTCGAGCTGGTATTTGATGATGTCCTCCCAGCCATCGCGGCAGGCGCCGGGCGAGCCGGGAAGCGCGAAGAGATAGGTGCTGCCGGCGACGCCCGCGGTGGCGCGGCTCTGGATCGTCGAGGTGCCGATCTTCTGATAGCTGAGCCAGCGGAAGAGCTCGCCGAAGCCGGCGATCTCCTTCTCATAGACGGCGTGGAAGGCTTCGGGCGTTACGTCGCGGCCGGTGACACCGGTGCCGCCCGTCGAGATCACGACATCGATCGCGGGGTCGGTGATCCAGGCCTTGAGCTGCGCGATGATCGCGTCCTTCTCGTCGCGGACGATGCGCCGGTCCTTCACGCGATGACCCGCGGCGGTGATGAGCTCGACCAGTGTCGCGCCCGATTTGTCGTCGGCCTCGCTGCGCGTGTCGGAAACCGTCAGGACGGCGATGTTGACCGCGAGAAAGGGACGCTGCTCATCGATTTTCGGCATGGCGACGATCCGCCTCGCTCGTGCTGTCGAGCGCGGTATAGGTCGGCCAATGACCGGCGGCAAGAGCATCGAGGTCGGGCACGGGCTGCCCCAGGCGCTGGCGATAGATCCAGTAATTCGCCAGCACGCGCTCGGTGAAGATGCGCGTCTCGCGCGACGGGATGCTTTCGATGAAGAGCAGGGGATCGCGTCGCAGTTGCGGGGTGGTCTCCCAGTGCTGCACCGCGCCGGGCCCGCAATTATAGGCCGCAGCGATGAGCACGAGGTTGTTGCCGATATAGTCCTGCTCGGTGAGGCTGAGGATATATTCCTGCGCCAGCGCCAGGTTGAGCTCCGGCTCGGCCAGCGCGTCCCGCGCCGGATGACGGGCGCTTTTCGCCAAGGACACGCCGGTGCGCTTCGCCATCGCGTGCGCCGTCGCCGGCATCAGCTGCATCAGCCCGACGGCGCCGGCAGTGCTTTGGACATGCGGCGAGAATTGCGATTCCTGGCGCATCACCGCGAACAGCAGCGCCCGGTCGACGGTGAAGCCGCCGAGCGGCGTCCAGTGCGGCACCGGATAGAGCGCGTGGTCGCGGTGGCGCCCGTCGCCCTCGGCCGCGCGCGCCGCCAATTGCAGGCTGAGGCCGGGCATATTGGTTCGTTCGGCGACGGCGACCAGCGCGCCGATCAGCGCCGCATGTGCATGCGGCACGAGTGCGCGCAGCTCGTCCGCGGCACGGCTGGTTTCGCCGACCTGCACCAGGGCCAGCGCGCGGCGGCCGGCGGGCATCGCCTCGAGCATGTCGGCATCGACCTGGGTGAAGGGCGTATTCTCGAAATCCAGATAGGTATCGATGCCAAGCGTGCGCCGCGCGAGCAGGCCGTAGAAGGTGCGCGGATACTCGGCCGCCATGCGGAGCCAGTAATTGAACAGCTCGGGATGGCGGTTCCTGAGCTCGACGCGTGCCGCCCAATAGGCCGCCGCCGATACCGTCCACGAAGATTGGCCCGAGGCGCGCGCGACCGCCTGGAAATGCGTGCCGGCCTCGGCGTATCGGCCAAGCCGCCACGCGGCAAGCCCGGCCTCCCAATGCGCCGCGGCGGCATAGGCGGGAGTGTAGCTCGCCGCGCTCAGCATCAGCGCTTCTTGCACCTTGCCCGCGGCGAAATATCCCTCCGAGATCAGGGTGCGCAGCTCATCGTGCTCTGCCTCGCTCAGCAGATGATTGGCCTCGGCGCGCGCGAGGATCAGCTCGGCGCGGCGCGGCTCGCGCGGCGCAAGCCTCCTGATCTCGGCGCGGAGCTGGCGCGCTTCGCGGCGCTCCGCCGCGGAAGGGTGCCCCGGTGCTGCGCCGTCGCTCTCATCGTCGAAGCCCTGCGGCGGCAAGGTTGCCGCGGCGGGGCGCGCGGGGGCGGGGGCGCCCCGCGGGTGCCGGGCGAGCGCCAAGGCATGGATCTCCCTCGCCTCGGGCTCATCGGCGTGCTGCGCCAGCCAGTGGGAGAGCTCGTCAAAGCTCGCGCGGTAGCGCTTCGAGAGATAGCGCTGCGCTTCGACCGCGCCGAGCAACAGCGGATTGTCGAGGTTGTGGATCGCGCGATCGGCCTCGGCCCAGCGCTCCTGCTGCTGGAGTGCGAAGATGAGGCGGTAGCGCTCGGCGTCATTGACGCTCAGCGGCGTCGGCAGCTCGGCTTCGCGCAGGTTTTCGTCGCCGGGAGTGAGGGCGGAGGTCTGGACAGACTCCGCCCTTGCGCTGCTGCTGGGGAGCGTCGCCAGAGAACCGGGCAGAGCTGCTAGGGCGACAAGAAGTCCCACCCACGCCCCAGAGTTGCCCGGCCGGAGATGGAGTCTCCTGCCCTGCATCTCAACGGCAATAGACTACTGCCGCGTCTATTGGCAAGCGAAAACGCTGATCAAATTTAAGGCAAATTTTGGTATCTCACCGAGATGCTTACGGATTCCCGTAGCTTACTGTGCGTCTTTCAATTTTGACTGGAGCGCCAGCAGGTCGCGCCAGGCTTCACTTTTTCGGCTCGGGCTGCGCAGCAGAAAGGACGGATGATAGGTCGCAACTGCCGGCACCGGGTGGTCGAGCCCTTCCGCCTCGAGCGGAAACCAGCGCCCGCGCAACCGCATGATGCCCTCGGCGCGGCCGAGCAGCGCGCCGGTTGCGGTGCCGCCGCACATCATCACCGCTTTCGGGCGCAGCAGCGCAATGTGCCGCCAGACGAAGGGCAAGCAGGCAGCAATCTCGTCATTGGTCGGCTTGCGGTTGCCGGGCGGGCGCCAGAACAGGATGTTGGTGATGTAGGCGTTCTGGCGCCGGTCATAGCCGATGGCCGCGAGCATCCGATCGAGGAGCTGGCCGCTGCGGCCGACGAAAGGTCGGCCGAGCCGGTCCTCGTCGGCGCCGGGCGCTTCGCCGATCACCATGAGCTCGGCGCCGGCAGCGCCGTCGGCGAAGACGGTATTGGTGGCGGTACGCTTCAACGCGCAGCCGTCGAAACCGCGCACGGCGCTTTCGAGCTCGGCGAGGCTCGTTGCCGTCGCCGCCAGCTGCCGCGCGCTCGCCGCTCCAGGCGCGACGGCAACGGGTGCAGCAACGGCGGGTGAAGGAGATGGTGCACTCACCGTCGGCGGAGGCGGCGGTGCGACGGGCGGCGGCGCCAGCCGATCGATCGACTGCTCGCCGATCGCTTCGTCGGCGCCCATCGCGACATACCAGCGCAGCAGCTCTTTCGTCGCTTCGATCGGGTCCATGGTCGGAGTTTCAGATCGAACGTCGGTCAAGATCGTACACTGCTCCCCCTCTCCGTCCCTCAGGGGCGGAGAGGGTTGGGGTGAGGTGGGGCGAGTCGCGTCGCGGCTCCACGTGACGCTTCGCGTGAGCCGATACTAACGCAACTCTCCTTCGCCCTGAATTGCCGTCTGGCTCTTTAGGGCGCATTCACTATAGTGGCGGCCGGGTGGCGCGGCCTCTTGGGGCTGCGATGAGACGGCGCCGCGTGGCGCGCAACCTCGGCGGTGCCGCAGGCATAGAGGATCATGACGCGAGATCGGTGGTTGAAGCGAGGATCGGCGGTGCGTCGTGCCGCGGTGGCGGCATCGGTCATGGTCTGGCTGGCGGGATGCAGCGCGGCGGGCAAAGCGGACGATCCCCCGGACCCGCCGCCGGCGGGACCGATGAGCGCGCTCGGCAGTTATCTCGCCGCCCGCCATGCGCAAGAGATCCACGACTATGCGCATGCGGCCGAGTACATGAACCATGCGCTCGCCCAGGATCCCGGAAATTTCGACCTGCTGCGCCGCACCTTCGCGTTGCGCGTGAGCGACGGTCAGATGACCGATGCGGTGCCGCTGGCACAGCGCGTGGTTCAGCTCGACCCTACCGTCGGCCTCGCGCAGATCGTGCTGCTGCTGCAGGAGGTGAAGGCTGGCAATTTCGCCGCGGCGGCAACGCGCGCGCAGGCGCTGCCGATCGAAGGCGCGCAGCGCCTCGCCGCGCCGCTGCTCGTCGCCTGGTGTGAAGTGGGGCTGCAGCGGCCGGCGCCGGCGCTGCAGGCGCTCGACGGTCTCGATCAGCTGCGCGGCGTGCAGATGCTGAAGGATCTGCACACCGCGCTCATTGCCGATTACGCCGATCGCCTCGACGAGGCGGCCGCGGCTTATGGGCGCGCCACCGGGGACCAGCAGGCGCTCACCTGGCGCACGGCGGAGCTGGCCGGCAATTTCTATGAGCGCCATGAGCGCAGCGAAGAGGCGCGCCGCCTCTATGCGCGCGTCGGCAGCACCGACCAGGGCGCCGAGATCACCGCCCAGGCGCTGGCGCGGATCGCCAGCGGCAAGATCCCGCCGCGCATCATCGCTTCGCCACGCGACGGCATCGCCGAGGCGCTGTTCGACGTGGCCAGCGTCCTCGATCAGCCCGAGACGCTCGATGCCTCGCTCGTCTATGCCCGCCTCGCGCTCGATTTGCGGCCGGATTTTCCGCTGGCGCAGCTCCTCATCGCCGAGATCGACGAGGATTTGCAGCACACCACCGATGCGCTGGCGGAGTATCGCGCCGTCGATCCGAAATCGGCGCTCGGTTGGACCGCACGCTTGCGCGCGGCGAGCGCGCTCGACGCGCTCGACCGCACCGACGAGGCCGCGGCGGAGCTGCAGCGCATGGCGGCGGAGCGGCCGCAGGATCCGGACCCGCTGGTCGAGCTCGGCGATATTCTACGCGGGCGCAGCCGCTTTGCCGAAGCGGTCGTCGCCTATGATTCGGCGATCGCCCGCGTCACCAAGGTCGAGCCGAGGGATTGGCGTCTCTTCTACAGCCGCGCGGCGGCGCTCGAGCGCTCCGGTCAGTGGACGCGTGCCGAAGGCGACCTGAAGCATGCGCTCGAGCTGCAGCCCGACCAGCCGCTGGTACTGAACTATCTCGGATATTCCTGGATCGACCGCGGCGAGCATCTCGACGAGGGCCTGCGCATGGTGAGGCGCGCGGTCGAGCTCCGGCCCAATGACGGCTACATCGTCGACAGCCTCGGCTGGGCCTATTACCGGCTCGGCGATTTCGCGCATGCGACGGAGTATCTCGAGAAGGCGATCGAGCTGATCCCCGAGGATCCGACCGTCAACGATCATCTCGGCGATGCCTATTGGCAGCAGGGCCGCGTGGTCGAAGCGCGCTACCAATGGCACCGTGCGCTGCAGTTCAAGCCCGAGGCGGACGAAGTCAAGACGATCGAGATCAAGCTCGACCACGGCATCGCCAAGCTGCCGGCAGCGGCGTCGACGCGCGGCGGCTGATGGCGCGAGGCTGGTTCGCTCCGGCGAAGCTCAACCTCTATCTTCACGTTACCGGCCGGCGCGCCGATGGCTATCACCTGCTCGACAGCCTCGTCGCCTTTGCTGCGGTGGGCGACGAGATCGCCGCCGCGCCGGCGCCGGCGCTGTCGCTCGACATCGCCGGACCCGAGGCGGAGCGGCTCACCGGCCCGGTCGCCGAGAATCTCGTCTGGCGCGCGGCCGAGCGTCTTGCCGCCGCCGCGGGCCGCGCTCCGGCGGCGGCGCTCACGCTCCTCAAGCGCCTGCCGGTCGCCTCCGGCATCGGCGGCGGCTCGAGCGACGCGGCGGCGACGCTCCGCGCCCTCGATGCGCTCTGGCAGCTCGGGCTCGACGAGGCGGCGCTGATCGCTCTGGGCGCTGAGCTCGGCGCCGACGTTCCGGTCTGCCTCATCGGGCACGCCGCCTGGCTCTCGGGCATCGGCGAGCAGGTCGAGCGCGCGCCGCCGCTGCCGGCCGTGACGGCGCTGCTGGTTAATCCCGGACTGGCGCTGGCAACGCCTGCCGTGTTCAAAGCCCGCCAAGGGCCGTTCTCGGCGCCGGCGCGATTTCCGTCGATGCCGCCGGATGCGGCTGGTCTCGTCGCGCTGCTTGCCGCGCGGCGCAACGACCTCACCGCCGCCGCGGTGAGCCTGATGCCCGAGATCGCCCGCGTGCTCGACCGCCTGGCGCGGCTCGACGGCGCGCTGCTCGCGCGCATGAGCGGCAGCGGCGCCACCTGCTTCGCGCTCTTCGCCGAACGCGCCGCCGCCGACGCCGCGGCGGCGCAGCTCCGCAGGGAAGAGCCGCGCTGGTGGGTCGCGGCGGCGGCGCTCAGTTGAGGGGTGCCGTGGTAGCATCGGTCGACCGCGCTCTTTGACATCGTGAACCGATGTTTCACGTGGAAAAAATGCTCCCGGTGTACACCGGGGGCGTAGACCCTCCCGGCGCTTTTTGCTTGACGGCGAGCCGAGGGATCGACGCCGCACGCCAGAGCCGAAGCCGGTCAAATGAAACCGCTCTCATTCGTCACCCCCGCGAAAGCGGGGGTCCATGGTCGTGGATTCCCGCTTTCGCGGGAATGACGGATAAAGGAAGCAAGCGATTCGACCGGTAGGGCCGCGCACCCTACGGCGACGGCTTCACCGATTTCTGCAGCTCGAGCATGTGCGTCGTCGCGGCGACGAGATCGGTGGCCGAGAGCTCATGGGCGATCCGGTCGGCCGCGGTTCTGGCACCGGCATCGCCGCGCGCGGCGGCGATGCTGTACCAGCTGAAGGCATCCGTCAGCGAGGCCTGCACGCCTTCGCCGTGCTCGTAGAGGAAAGCGAGATTGTACTGCGCGTCGATCACGCCGAGTTGGGCGGCGTGCTCGAACCATTGTGCCGCCGACGCCATGTCGCGCTCGACGCCGATGCCTTTGGCGTAGGCATAGCCGAGGCTGAGCGAAGCATCGCCATTTCCTTGCGCCGCCGCCTTGCGGTACCAGGCGAGCGCTTGGAGCGGATCCTTGACGACGCCAAAGCCGTTCTCGCACAGCACGCCATAATCATATTGCGCTTCGGCAAGCCCGCTGGCGGCGGCGGCGTGCAGCAGCGGCGCCGCGCGCGTGTAATCCTTGTCGACCCCTTTGCCCAAGGCATAGAGCGTGCCGAGCCGGTACTGCGCCAGCGCGTCGCCCTGCTCCGCGCGCGGCACGAGCCAGAGGGCGAGCTGTTGCGGATCGGTCGGCGCCGCGTCGTTTGCCGCACCCGGCAACGGCAGCGCCACTTCGGCCAGCGGCGCGCGCGGCAGCGCCACTTCGGGGCCGGTGCCGGCGGGCGGCAGCGCCAGCAGAAAGAAGCCGGCCAACAGCAGCAGCGGCGGCAGCAGCAAGACGGGTGGACGCCACCATCGCGATCGCGGCTCCTCGTCGGTTGCGCGCGGCTCCGCGTTTTTCGGCGGCAAGCTGCCGGGCGGCAGCACGGTGGTTTGACCGGGTCCGCAGGCGCGGCGAATGGCGCGCTCGAGCCAGCGCTCGACCGGCACGCCCGCGGCCTGTGCCGCCTGCTGGGCGAGCCTCAGACTGGCGCCATCGAGCAGCTCGCTGTTCCACGGGTCGACTCGCCGGCGCGGCGACATCAGCCGCGCCCTCGCTCGGCCCGGGCGCGCCGTCGCGTCTCATCCGCCGCAAGTCCGAGGGCCAGCACCGCCTGCGCCAGGTTCTCCGGATCCTGCGACTCGACGAGCGCATAGGCATGCGCGGCGGAGAGCGCGCGGCGCTCGATGAGCTGCCGCACGCTCTGCGGCAGCGCCAGCAGACGGAGCGCGCGCGCGACATGCGCCGGCGGGCGGCCGACGCCGCGCGCGATCTCATCGGCACCGAAGCCGAACTCGCTGACGAGGCGGAGATAGGCGCGGGCTTCGTCGAGCGGCGGCAGCTCGCCGGCGCCGAGCGTTTCCGCGAGCGTCGCCAGCGCCCGCTGCGCCGCGTTCGCGGCGATCGGGTCAGGGGCGGCGCGCTCGATGGCGCTGACGGCGCGGATGACGCTGCCGAGCCATTGCCCCAGCGGCAGCCCAGCCTCGCGCGCTGCCGCTTCGGCCATGCGGCGCACCTCCGGCGACAGCCGCTCGGGCTGCCAGCGCGCCGGACCGGCCTTCATTCCTCGGCTCCAACATCTCGCAGCACGAGCGAAGTATAGGCAACAAGCGCATGGGTTGCAGCGGGCAAGCGGCGTATCGTCGCGGTAAAATCGACGCGGCGCGGCAATTGACGCGGCGTTCCCGGCACGCGTAAGGTGTCAACTTTGTGCGGGGATACCGGGGGCGATGGCCAACCTGGAAGAAGCAGTAAAGCGCTTGGAGCGGGCCGTTCTGCGGCTCGAGAAGGCATCGGACGGAATCGACGAGCGCGGCACGGCGCATAACGGTGCGCTCGCCACCGCCCGGGCGGACTATGCCGCGTTGCAACAGACGACCGAGAGCGTCGCCGCGCGGCTTGACGCGGCGATCCTGCGCATCGATCGCGCATTGGAGGGCTGATGGCGCAAGTCGTCGCCACCATCAATGGGCGCAGCTATCCCATCGCCTGCAACGAAGGCGAGGAGCAGCGCATCGCCGAGCTGGCGCGCTACGTCGACGCCAAGGTGAAGACCTTCGCCCGCGATCTCGGGCAGATCGGCGAGGCGCGCCTCCTGGTGCTGGCGGCGTTGGTGCTGGCCGACGAGCTGGCGGATGCGCAGGCGGGGAAGGGGGGCGCGACGCTCGCGAACGGCGATGCGGCCCAAGATGGTATACTCGCCGCCGGCGTCGAAAATCTCGCCGAGCGCATCGAGGCGATTGCGGCGCGGCTCGAAGCGTCCCATGTTTAGCCGGAGGATGGGGCTGCGCGGTGCGTCAGGTCGCATGAACCCCGGGGCCGATATCTACCTCTAGGGGGCTGTCCCTGCCGGAGCCCTGGTTTCGGTATATGGCTCCCACCTGCGTAAGCGGGCCACGAGGGTTAAGCAATGCCAACGGCCGAGGTGGCTCCATCCTCACTTCTTGTTCCCTGAAGCGCGGGACGATGGGTCGGGCATGAGGTTTCTGCTCTGCGGCGATATTGTCGGGCGCGCCGGCCGCGAGGTGGTGATCGCGCATCTGCCGCGGCTGCGGCGCGAGCTGGCGCTCGATTTCGTCATCGTCAATGGCGAGAACGCCGCGCACGGCTTCGGTATCACTGACACGATCTGCGCCGAGCTCTACGCGGCCGGCGTCGATGTCATCACCACCGGAAATCATGTCTGGGACCGGCGCGAGATCATCGGCTACATCGGCGGCGACCCGCGGCTGCTGCGTCCGATCAATTTTCCGCCGGGAACCCCCGGCCGCGGCCACGCCGTGCTGGCGCTGCCCGACGGGCGGAAGCTGCTGGTGATCAACGCCATGGCGCGGCTCTTCATGGATGCCATCGACGATCCCTTCACCGGCGTCGACCGTCTCCTCGCCGAGCATCCCCTCGGCGCCGTCGATGCCGTCCTCGTCGACTTCCATGGCGAGGCGACATCGGAAAAGATGTCGATGGGACATTTCTGCGACGGCCGCGTCTCGGCCGTGATCGGCACGCACAGCCATGTGCCGACCGCCGATTGCCAGATCCTGCCGGGCGGCACCGCCTACATGACCGATGCCGGCATGTGCGGCGACTACGACAGCGTCATCGGCATGCAGAAGGAGTCGGCGGTAGCGCGCTTCGTGCGCAAGATGCCGGGCGAGCGGCTGCAGGTGGCGGAAGGCGAGGGGACGCTGTGCGCCGCTTTCGTCGAGACCGACGATGCGACGGGGCTCGCCCGCCGCATCGCGCCGCTGCGCTTGGGCGGCCGGCTGCAGCCGCATTGGCCTTTGGAGGTAGCCGCGGCGCATCTCTGATCCTCGCCGGCGCCTGCGAAAATCTTCCCTTCCGCTGTCGAAATCGGGTCGCCGCGCGCGTCATCGAGACGGCGGTGCAGGATGCGCCGGTCAGCGAAGGAGAGCGACGATGAAATATATGCTGCTGATTTATTCGAACGAGGCGGCATTCGAAGCCGCGGGCAAGGCGCAGGTCGAGGAGATTATCGGCGCCTACCAGGCCTATACCCAGGCGTTGACCAAGGCCGGTGTGATCGTTGCCAGCGACCGGCTGCAGCGGTCTCCCGCGGCGACGACGGTGCGCACCGCCGACGGCAAGACCAAGGTGCTCAACGGACCCTACGCCGAGACCAAGGAGCAGCTCGGCGGCTTCTACATGATCGACGTACCGGACCTCGATGCGGCGCTGACCTGGGCCGCGCGCTGTCCCGGAGCCAGTCATGGCGTCGTCGAGGTGCGTCCCGTCTGGGCGATGTAGCGCGCGATGGCGCGATCGGCGGCGGAGGCGGCCCGCACCGCCGCGGCGGCGGCGGTGCGGGAGAGCTACGGCAAGCTCCTCGCCTTTCTCGCGGCGCGCACCCGGGATGTGGCCGCTTCCGAGGATGCGCTCGCCGAAGCGTTGGCGGCAGCGCTTGCCGATTGGCCGCTTAGCGGGGTGCCGCGCAGTCCCGAGGCGTGGCTCCTCGCCGTGGCGCGGCGCAAGTTCATCGATCAGGCGCGCCGGCGCCAGAGTGCCGCGGGCGCCGGCGACCATCTCCGGCTCATCGCCGAAGAGCTCGCCGAGGCGGCATCGGGCGAAGCCGTGATTCCCGACCACCGCCTCGCCTTGATGTTCGCCTGCGCCCATCCGGCCCTCGATGCCGGGATCAGGGCGCCGCTGATGCTGCAGACGATCCTCGGTCTCGACGCGGCGACCATCGCCGCGGCCTTTCTTATCTCGCCCGCCGCCATGGGACAGCGCCTCGCCCGCGCCAAGAGCAAGATTAGCCAGGCCGGGATTCCGTTCCGCGTGCCGGAGCGCGCCGAGCTCGGCGAGCGGCTTCATTCCGTGCTCGAGGCCATCTACGCCGCTTTCGCCGAAGGCTGGTCCGATCCCGCCGGCACCGAAATCCGCCGCCGCGATCTTGCCGAAGAGGCGATCTGGCTCGGCCGTCTCGTCTGTTCGCTGCTGCCCGAGGAGCCCGAGGCGCTCGGCCTGCTGGCGCTGATGCTGCATGCCGAAGCGCGGCGCAAGGCGCGGCGCAACGCGCAAGGCGACTATGTGCCGCTCGCCGAGCAGGATCCGGCGCAATGGGACGCGCGGCTCATCGCCGAGGCCGAAGCGCTGCTGTTTCGCGCCGGCGCCATGGATGCGATCGGCCGCTTTCAGCTCGAAGCGGCGGTGCAATCCGCGCATGTCGTCCGGCGCCACGCCGGACGCAGCGACTGGTCGGCGATTCTCCGGCTTTATGACGCGCTCTGGGTGCTGACCGGCTCGCCGGTGGTGGCGGTCAATCGCGCCGTGGCGCTGGCCGAGATCGAGGGCGCCGCGGCCGGCATTGCAGCGCTGGACGCGCTTCAGAGCGACGACCGCCTCGCCGAGTATCAGCCCTATTGGGCGGCGCGGGCCGGCCTCCTCGCTGCTGCCGGCAATGCCGCAGCCGCAGACGAGGCCTATGAACAGGCGATCGGGCTCGAGCACGATCCGGCGGTCCGTCGCTTTCTCGATCGCCGCCGCCGCGCCTTGCGCGGCTAGGGACGTGTCCGCCGCGCGTCGAGCGCGTCGTAGAGCGGCAGCATCCGCTCGGCGACAAAGGCGCGCAGCGCCTCCGGCAAGGCCGGTCGGTCGGCGCGGTCGCCGCTAAAGAGACGGCGACCGGGAGCCTTGGCGTAATAGCGCGCTTCCTCGCCGAGCCGGGCGATGTCGTCCGCGTCGGGCACGCGGCCGATCGCCGGCGCGATCCGCGTCCAGACCGCATCGGGCAGCTCGCGATAATCGACGATCATCAGGTCCTCGGCTGCGGCGGCGACCGCGAGCAGCGAGGCGAGCACCAGCGCGCAGAACCCGGCGTCATCGAGTTGCGCGAGCTCTGCCGCGCCAAGCCCAAAGAGTCGCCCGGCCTCGATCGGTGCGCGGCGCAGCGCCACCCAGCTCGGCGGAACGGCGAGCACCGACGCCATCACATCGAGCGGCGAGCGCTGCACCCAGATCAGCTTCGCCCCGGGGAAGGCGCGGCGAAAGAGATCGAGCCGGGCCAGGTTCCAGCTCGAGAGCTTTAGCACATAGTGGCGCTCATCGCCAAAGCGGCGCCGGCCGAGGGCGCGCACCAGGAGGCGCAGCAGCCGCGCTGCCTGGTCCGCCTCGAGTGCCGCCGGATCGGCGAGCAGCAGCGTGTTGACGGGCCGCGGTTCGGCGATGACGAGCGCGCCGGGAAGACGCGCGAGGAGGCGCGATGCCAGGGTCGAGCCGCAGCGCGACAGGTGGAAGATCAGCGCCGCCGGATCGAGCGAGGGCGTAGCGTCGAGCCCGGCCAGCGCCGCCAGATCGGTGCGAACGAGACGCGGCGCGTCGCCGCCTGCCCAGCGCTCCACCGTCTGGTCGAAGAATGGCTCGGCAAAGCGCAGCCCCGCGAGATCGCCCCAATCGACCGTGCCTCCCGGCGTCGCGAGGTCGAGCGCGACCGGCGTGAAGCGGGCAAGCGTGGCGGCGTCCACGGCGATCGAGCGGCCTACTCGGCGGCCATTGGATAGAGCCGATCCGAGCCCTCGACATAGACCCGCTCGCCTTCTGCCAGCCGCGCGTTGTTGCGCTCGCGCAGCGCTGCTTCCGTCTCGCCGTAGAGGAACGGCACGAAGGCGTAGCGCCGGCCGCGGCTGATCGGCGTCACCTGATGCAGCATGCCGCAGGCGAAGACAACGGCGCCGCCGACGGGCGCGCGATAAGTGCGGCGGCCGAATTCGGGAAAGATGAGGTCGCAGCCGTCGTAATCGCCGTTGAGATTGATCGAGACGGCAAAGCGCCGATGCTCGGCGCCGGCATTGACGTTGTCGCGGTGACGAAAGAAGTGCCCGCCCTCGGCGGCGTCGTAGCAGGAGACCAGGTAGCGATCCATGCGGGTTGCGGCAAAGCCGAAAAAGCGCTCCACCGCCGGCAACAGCCGGCGCACGATCTGTTCGCGCATCTTGCCGCGCAGCGCCGGGTCGACGATCGGCAGATCGCGGCGGCGCTTCAGGCGATGGTCGATCACCGTCGCGGTCTTGCCGCCGCGGTCGAGCAGGAAGCCGGATTCCTCGCCGCCCATCGCGGTGTAGAGACGAACGAGGAAGTCGCAGAGGTCGAAATCGAGGACGCGCGGCACCACCAGTGCCGGCGCCCAGAGCGGCACGCCCGCCGACTGATCGACCGGCGGCAGCCCGCGCAGGACGCGGCGGAGCGCCTCGCCATGGCCCGCCGGATGGTCGTGGCCGATATCGGCGACGGCGCGCTGCAGCGGATCGAGAACGATGGTGCGCGGCATCTCGCGCACGCCGAAGCGGGCGCTGATGCGGCCGTCGTAATCGGCGATGAAGGCGAGGGCGGGACCGCTGATCGCGGCGAGCTTTGCCAGCGCCTCGGGCGCGGGCGGCGCGGTCAGGATGCCGTAGAAGACGAGGTGATCTTCCTGGAACAGCGCCGCTTCGCCGAGGATTTCGGCGAGCGCCCGCGCGGCGCTCGGCTCGGCGAGCGAGCCCAGAAAGGCCAGCACCGCCCAGCGGCCGGCATCGACATGCAGGGCGACCGAGCCCCCGGTCACGGTCCGCGCATCGAACCAGGGCACCGGGTCGCCCAGGCGAATCGCCGGCTCCTGCTCTCTGCTCTCCATAGCGGCCTTCCCTTGCGCTCTGGCGGCCACGCGCCGGACGGATGCTGCAAGGGATTGGTTAAATTACTATAACTTTTGGTAGCTTGGCGGCTGTCAGAACCGGCGGGAACTCCTACATGTTCCGCGCTGGCAATAGCCCAAGGGAGGTGCCCGATGAGCGATCCTTCCCGCGAAAAACCATCCGCGCCGGCGTCACAGCGCGCGCTTGCCGTCCTGGGTGCCGGGATCATCCTCGCTCTAGTGGCGATCGGCGTCTACACGTGGCGCTCGCTCGGTCCGACCGAGATGGATTCAAACGGCTATGTCGCGCTGATCCTCGGCGTTCTCGGGACGGTCGGCCTGGGCGTCGGATTGATGGCGCTGCTCTTCTTCAGCCATCGCTACGGCTATGACGATGAGGCCGGCGGTCGCGCCGCGCCGCCGCGCGACCCGCGCCAGCCTGACCAGGGGTAACCGGCGGCGGGGCCCGGCGCCGCGCTCGTCGTCGCCGGCACGGTGCTGCTCGGAACCAACCTCCGGGTCCTGCTGTTGTGCCCGGCGGTCGTGCTGCTGCGCTTGCGTCTTGCGGGTGATGCCCGGGCCATGATCGCCAAAGCGGCGACTGGCCTCCTCGTGCTCGCTTTCGCCGTCGACGGTCTGCGGCGACTCGTCGGCGTCTGACGCCGCAATGCTGCCATATTGACGGTCTAAGACGCGAACTCTCGCGAGAGGCAACCGACGCGGACGCGGCAGTTGGCCATTTCACAAGGTATGGTATGGTCCCCGGCAGAAATCTCAGGAATTAGCGATTCGCCATGGCTGGCCATTCCCAGTTCAAGAACATCATGTATCGCAAGGGCGCGCAGGACAAAAAGCGCGCCAAGATCTTCACGAAGATCATTCGCGAGCTGACCACCGCCGCCCGCACCGGATTGCCCGATGCCAACGCCAATCCGCGCCTGCGCGCCGCGATCATTGCGGCCAAGGAAGCCAATATGCCCAAGGACACCGTCGAGCGCGCGATCAAGCGCGGCTCCGGTGCCGATGACGGCGAGAATTATGAGGAGGTGCGCTACGAGGGCTACGGTCCCGGCGGCGTCGCCATCATCGTCGAGGCGCTGACCGACAATCGCAATCGTACCGCGAGCGAGGTGCGCGCCGCTTTCACCAAGGCGGGCGGCAATCTCGGCGAGAGCAACAGCGTGAGCTTCCTCTTCGACCGCTTCGGCCAAGTGACCTATCCCGCTTCGGCCGCCGCCGCCGATGACATGTTTGAGGCAGCCGCCGAAGCCGGCGCCGACAATGTCGACAGCGGACCGCAAGCGCACGCGATCACCGTGGCGCCCGAAGCGCTCAACGAACTGCGCGACGCGCTCGAGCGCCGTTTCGGCGCGGCGAGCTCGGCCCGCCTCGTGTGGCGGCCGAAGACGCTCGCCCCCATCGAGGGCGCGACCGCGGAAGCGCTCTTCAAGCTGCTCGAAACCTTGGAGGACAGCGACGACGTGCAGAACGTCTACGCCAATTTCGAGGTCTCGGACGACGTCATGGCGCGCTTGAGCGCCTGACCCCGTCGGACGGGAATCGCCATGCGCCTCATCGGACTCGATCCGGGCCTCCGCCACACCGGATGGGGCGTGATCGACGCCGAAGGCAATCGCTTGAGCCATATCGCCGACGGCGTCGTGCATTCGCGCGACGGCGAGGCGTTGGCGCTGCGCCTCGTCGACCTCTTCCGCCAGCTCAACGACATCATCGAGCGCTATGCCCCCGCGGCGGCCGCGGTCGAGGAGACCTTCGTCAACAAGAACCCGGCTTCGACCTTGAAGCTCGGCGTGGCGCGCGGCGTGGTGCTGCTCGCGCCCGCCGAGCGCGGCCTGCCCGTGTTCGAATACTCGGCCAATCTGATCAAGAAATCGGTGGTCGGCGTCGGTCATGCCGACAAGCAGCAGGTCGAGATGATGGTGCGCCGGCTGCTGCCGGGTGCGGTGCTGGAATCGCCTGACGCCGCCGATGCGCTCGCCGTCGCCATCTGCCATGCGCATCACGCCTCGACCTTGCGCGCGTGGAGCGGGCAGGCGGCCGTCGCCGCGGGGATGCGGCGATGATCGCCATGCTGGCCGGGATCGTCGATCAGGCTGCGGCCGAGAGCGTCGTCGTCGACGTCAATGGCGTCGGCTACCTCGTCTTCGTCTCGGCGCGGACCTTGGCGCGCGTGCCGCCGCGCGGCGAGGCGGTCCGCCTCCTCATCGAGACGCATGTGCGCGAGGATCATATCCATCTCTACGGCTTCGCCGATGAGGCGGAGCGCGGCTGGTTCCGGCTGCTGACGACGGTGCAGGGCGTCGGCGCCAAACTGGCCCTCGCTCTCCTCGGCGTGCTGCCGCCCGAAACTCTCGCCGCCGCCATCATGGCGCAGGACAAGGCGGCGCTGGCGCGCGCCGATGGCGTCGGCCAGAAGCTCGCGCAGCGCATCGCCAACGAGCTCAAGGACAAGGTCGGCGGCATCGCGCTCGGGCCGGCGGCAGCGAGCGCACCCGTCGCCGCGCCGCCGGGCGCCGCGGCCGATGCGGTCTCGGCGCTGATCAATCTCGGCTATTCCCGCAGCGATGCCTATAGCGCCGTCAATCAGGCGGCGCAGCGCCTCGGCGCCGAAGCCCGGATCGACGCCTTGATCCGCGCCGGGCTGCAGGAGCTGGCGCGATGAGCGAGCCGCGCATGGTGATGCCCGAGCGGCGCGCGGAGGACGCGGCCGAAGCCTCGCTCCGGCCGCTCAGCCTCGACGAGTTCGTCGGCCAGAGACAGCTGCGCGACAATCTGCGCGTCTTCATCGAGGCGGCGCGGGGGCGCGGCGAGTCGCTCGACCATGTGCTGTTCTTCGGGCCGCCCGGCCTCGGCAAGACCACCCTGGCGCAGATCGTCGCGCGCGAGATGGGCGTCGGGTTCCGCGCCACCTCAGGGCCGGTGATCCAGCGCGCCGGCGATCTCGCCGCCCTCCTGACCAATCTGCAGCCGCGCGATGTTCTCTTCATCGACGAGATCCACCGCCTGACCCCCGCGGTCGAGGAGATCCTTTATCCCGCGATGGAGGATTTCCAGCTCGACCTGATCATCGGCGAGGGCCCGGCGGCGCGCTCGGTGCGGATTGACCTGCCGCCCTTCACCCTCATCGGCGCGACGACCCGCTCGGGCCTCATCACCCGGCCGCTGCGCGAGCGCTTCGGCATCCCGTTGCGCCTCGTCTTCTATGCGCCCGACGAGCTCGAGCGCATCGTGAGCCGCGGTGCGCGCGTGCTGGCGGTCGAGCTTGCCCCTGAAGGTGCCGCCGAGATCGCGCGGCGCTCGCGCGGCACGCCGCGCGTCGCCGCGCGGCTGCTGCGGCGCGTGCGCGACTTCGCCGCGGTCGCCGGCGTGAAACGCATCGACCTCGCCGCCGCGGATCAGGCGCTGCGGCGGCTGGAGGTCGATGAGCGCGGGTTCGATGCGATGGACCGCCGCTACCTCCTCGCCCTGGCCGAGAATTACGGCGGCGGTCCGGTCGGCGCCGAAACCATCGCCGCGGCGCTCGCCGATCAGCGCGACGTGGTCGAGGAGGTGATCGAGCCCTTCCTCATCCAGCAGGGCTTCGTGCAGCGCACGCCGCGCGGCCGGATGCTCACCGACCTCGCCTATAGTTACCTGGGCGTCACGCCGCTGCGCCCGCGCGCGGCGCAGCTCGACCTCCTGGCCGGCGATCAGGAGGAGGAAGCGTGAGCCCGATCCTGCCGCGCGAAGGCCGCGTCGAAGCGGCGACCTACCTCTATCCGGTTCGCGTCTATTACGAGGACACGGATGCGGCCGGGCTCGTCTACTATGCGAACTATCTCAAATTCGCCGAGCGGGCGCGTACCGAGATGCTGCGGCGCCTCGGCGTCGAGCAGGAGCGGCTCCGCGCCGAGACCGGGCTCGGCTTCGTCGTGCGCCGCTGCTCGGTCGATTACCTGCTGCCGGCGCGGCTCGACGATGACCTCGTCGTGCTGACGCGGCTCGCCGGACTCGGTGCCGCGACGCTCGACATCGAGCAGGAAGTGCACCGCGGCGACGCGACGCTCGCCCGGCTTTCCCTCGCCATCGCCGCGGTGGGCCGCAGCGGCCGGCCGCAGCGCCTGCCGCCGACGCTCCGCGCGGCGCTCCTTTCGCTGAACGAAACAACGAAGATGGTCACGGCCCATGCAAGGTGATGTCAGCTCGCTCCCGCTAGCCGGGAGCGCGGTTCCCCACGATCTTTCGATCATCAGTCTCTTCCTGCAAGCCGATCTCATCGTCAAGGTCGTCATGTTCCTGCTGCTGGCGGCTTCGTTCTGGTCGTGGGCGGTGATCTTCGACAAGCTGATGAAGCTGCGGCGCTTGCGGCGTGACGCGGAGCATTTCGAGGAGAGCTTCTGGTCGGGCGGCTCGCTCGATGACCTCTATGACCGCATCGGCCAGCGGCCGCTCGATCCGATGTCGGCGGTCTTTGCCGCGGCGATGCGCGAGTGGCGGCGCAGCGCCGCCAAGGGCCTTGCCGCCTCCTCGACCTTGCGCACCAACCTGCAGGAGCGCATCGAGCGCGTCATGCATGTGACCTTGAGCCGGGAGATGGAACGGCTCGAGCGCTTCATGCCGTTCCTCGCCACGGTCGGGTCGACGTCGCCCTTCGTCGGGCTGTTCGGCACGGTCTGGGGCATCATGAACAGCTTCCAGTCGATCGCCGCCTCGAAGAACACCAGCCTTGCGGTGGTGGCGCCCGGCATCGCCGAATCGCTCTTCGCCACCGCGCTCGGCCTCGTTGCGGCGATCCCGGCGGTCATCGCCTACAACAAGTTCTCGACCGATTTTGGCCGTTATGCCGGAAGGCTCGACGGCTTTGCCACCGAGTTCGGCGCGATCCTGTCGCGCCAGCTTGACGAGAAAGGCTGAGCCATGGCCGGCGGCATCATCAACAACGGCGGCAACGGCCGCGCGCGCTACAAGCCGATGAGCGACATCAACGTCACGCCGATGGTCGACGTGATGCTGGTGCTGCTCGTCATTTTCATGGTGGCGGCGCCGCTGCTCACGGTCGGCGTTCCCGTCGATCTGCCGCAGACCAAGGCGCCGGCGATCAACGAGCAGAAAGAGCCGCTGGTCATCACCGTCAATGCCGAGGGCAAGCTCTTCCTGCAGAACTCCGAGATCGCGGACGACCAGCTCGTGCCGCGGCTGCAGGCGATCACCAAAAATAATCCCGATGCCGACATCTATGTGCGCGGCGACCGCGCCATCAATTACGGCCGCGTCATGGAGGTGATGGGCATGGTGAGCGCTGCCGGCTTCAACAAGGTGTCGCTCGTCACCGAGCAGGCGCGGGACAAGACGAAGCCCTGACGCGATGAACGGGTTCGGCGGCATGCCAGGACGGGCCTACGCCTACTCGGCGGCGTTCCACGTCGCCGTGGTGCTGATGCTGTTCTCGCTCGTCCATTTCCATCTGTTCGAGCGCAAGATCGACGAGGAGCAGCCGATCGTGGTGCAGCTCGTCAATCTCGCGCCCGAGACGCATGCGACCCAGATCACCCACACGCCGCCGAAGCCCAACAAGCCGACGGATGTGGCGGAGGTCGAAACGCCGAAGCCGCCGCAACCCAAGCCCGAGCCGCCGAAACCGGAGCCACCGCCCGAATCGAAGCCCGAGCCGGCACAGGCGGCAGCGCCGCCGCCACCCCCGCCGCCTCCGCCGCAGCCGAAGCAGCAGGAGGCGAAGCTCGAGCCCCAGCCGGAGCCCAAGCCGCAGGAGGCGAAGGCCGAGCCCCAGCCGCCGCTGCCGCAGCCGCCGCCGGAAAAGCCAGAGCCGCCCAAGAAGAAGAACGACGATCTCGCCTTCGACGCGCTATTGAAGAACCTCGCCAAGCACGACCCGGTGCGCGAGCCGGTCGATCAGCCGCAGAAGCAGGCGGCGGCGGTCCCCAAATCCTCGTCGCAGCCGATTGCTCCGCTCGGCGCCCAGCTCACCACCAACGAGCTCGATATCGTCAAGCAGCAGATCGAGCAATGCTGGAACGTGCCCGCGGGCGCGCGCGACGCCAAGGATCTGACGCCGGAGTTCCGCGTCTACATGAACCGCGACGGCACCATCCAATCGGCGACCCAGCTCAACCCCGAGCGCAACAGCGACCAATATTTCCAGGCAGCGGCCGAGGCGGCGGCGCGGGCGCTGCGCAATCCGCACTGCCAGCCGCTGAAGCTGCCGCCCGACAAGTACGACCAGTGGCAGACTTTCACCATTACCTTCGACCCCAAGGATCTCTGAGGTATCGCATGATCAGCTCGAAGCCGCGCCTTTCCGGCCTGCGTCTCGTCTTCGCCGTGCTCGCGCTCGTCGCGCTCTCCGGCGCGGCCCATGCCGAGCTCCACCTCGATCTCACCCAGGGCAAGATCGAGCCGATGCCGATCGCGATCCCGCAATTCGCCGGCAGCGACGCCGCGGCGCAGCCGGCGCACGATATCACCCAGGTGATGTCGGCCGATCTCGAGCGCTCCGGTCTTTTCCGGCCGCTCGACCCGAACGCCTTCGTCGACAAGGACGCGGCGACTCGTACGCCGCCGCGCTTCGCCGATTGGCGCGTCATCAACGCGCAGGCGCTGGTCACGGGCAGCGTCGAGGTGCAAAGTGACGGCCGCCTCGCCGTCGAGTTCCGCCTCTGGGACGTTTATCAGGAGCAGCAGCTCACCGGGCTGCGCTACACCACGACGCCCCAGAATTGGCGCCGCATCGCCCACATCATGGCCGATGCCATCTATAAGCGCATCACCGGCGAGGACGGCTATTTCGACACGCGTATCGTCTATATCTCCGAAAGCGGGCCGCAGGACCGGCGGATCAAGCGCCTTGCGATCATGGATCAGGATGGCGCCAACCACCGCTTCCTCACCGACGGGAGGGCGCTGGTGCTGACGCCGCGCTTCTCCCCTTCCACCCAGGAGATCACTTATCTCTCCTATGCGACCAAGGTGCCGCGCGTCTATCTCTTCAACATCGACACCGGCCAGCAGGAGGTGCTCGGCGATTTCCCCGGCATGACCTTCGCGCCGCGGTTTTCACCCGACGGCAACACGGTGATCATGAGCATGGCGGTCAACGGCAACAGCGACATCTACACGCTCGATCTGCGCACGCGGCAGGCAAAGCAGATCACCGACAGCCCGGCGATCGACACCTCGCCCTGCTATTCGCCCGACGGCAAGCAGATCGTCTTCAACTCCGATCGCGGCGGCTCGCAGCAGCTCTACGTCATGAACGCCGATGGCAGCAACATCCATCGCATCAGCTTCGACGGCGAGTCGCGCTACGGCACGCCGGTGTGGTCGCCGCGCGGCGATCTCATCGCTTTTACTAAAATTGCCGGCGGTCAGTTTTATATCGGCGTGATGCGTCCCGACGGGTCGGGCGAGCGGCTGCTGACCCAGGCCTTCCTGGTCGAGGGACCGACCTGGGCGCCCAACGGACGCGTCCTCATGTATACGCGCCAGACCCCGTCCGACTCGAAAGGCAGAGGCGGGACCAGCCGTCTCTACACGATTGACTTGACCGGCTACAATGAGCGCGAGGTGATTACACCGCAAGACGCGTCCGACCCTGCGTGGTCCCCCTTGATTCCTTGAGTAACCCTAAGTATAGTCGCGCCGCTTCGCCGACCGCGGCTGGCGTACGCCTGCGATCGCCGGCCGGAGCGAGTGCGGCCTCTGGGCCACGCCCACCTAGCAAACACACACCAATGCAATCCCAGGCTTATCGAGGGAGTACAAAATGAATCTTCGGTCCATGACTCTGCTCGCGGCCGTGCTGCTTGTGGCCGCCTGCGCTGAACATCCAGAAAATAAAGAGGCCACGACAGGCACCGGCGGTGCGGCATCGCAGCCGATGCAGACGTCGACGGCGACTCCGGGTAGCGAGCAGGATCTGGCGCAGAATGTCGGCGATCGAGTCTTCTTCGATTTCGACAAGAGCGACATCAAGGCGGAAGGGCGGCAGACGCTGCAGCGCCAGGCCGACTGGCTGAAGAAGTATCCGAACGTGACCGTGACCATCGCCGGCAATTGCGATGATCGGGGCACGCGCGAATACAACCTCGCCCTCGGCGAGCGTCGCGCCTCGGCGGCGAAGAAGGCGCTGGTTGCGCTGGGCGTTCCCGCCAACCGCATCTCGACGATCAGCTATGGCAAGGAGCGGCCGTCGGTGGTGGGTGACAACGAGGCGGCCTGGGCACAGAACCGCAACGCCATCACCTCCGTCAACTGATCGTCCCCTTTCGGGTTTGAGGCGCGCCTGCCGCTTTCCGCGACGCTCCGCCGCGGCGAAGGGCAGGCGCCCTTTTTTCGCCTAAAAGGCCGGTTAGGCTGACCTCGATTCGCCGCGCCGTCGCCTGTAGGGATGGCGCCGTTCCTGGGACGAGGATCTGACCGCAATGCGACTAACGGCCTTCGCCGTCGCCTGCTGCGGGCTGCTGTGCCTGCTTGCGGGTGGCGCCCTGGCGCAACAGACCGACGATCTACGCCCGCTGCTCGACCGGCTCGACCGGCTCGAGCGCGATATGAACCTCCTGCAGCGCCAAGTCTATCGCGGCACCGGCCCCGACAATGCGGGGCTGGCACCGAGCCCGGCCGGTGGGCAGGGCACGCTGAATTACGAGGTCCGCATCAGCGCGCTCGAGGACCAGATGCGGCAGCTCACCGGTCAGATCGAGGAGGTCAACAATAGCCTCGATCAGATGAAGCGCCGTCTCGACACCTTGTCGAGCGACGTCGATCAGCGCCTGACCGCGCTCGAGCATGGCAATGCCGCTTCCGGCCAGCCGCCGCTCGTCGGCGCGGCGCCGCCCGGCCAGCCGCCCCGCTCCTTGGCCGGTGGTCCGCCGCCGGGCGCAGGCGCCAATCCGGGTCAGCCGGCGAGCCAGGCGGGGGTCCTGGGCCAGCTTCCGGTCGGCACTCAGCAAGCCGCGGCGCCGGCTGCAGTGGCCGGGGCTGCCGGCACGCTCCCCAGCGGCTCGCCGCAGGACCAATATAACTACGCCTTCGGCTTGCTCCGCCAGGCGAACTACCCGGCAGCCGAGCAGGCGCTGCGCTCCTTCATCCAGCGCTACCCCAATGATCCGCTCGCCGGCAACGCCCAATACTGGCTCGGCGAGACCTATTACGTGCGCAAGGACTACAGCAACGCCGCTGCCGTTTTCGCGGAGGGCTATCAGAAATACCCGAAGGGCGGCAAAGCGGCGGACAATCTGCTGAAGCTCGGCATGGCGCTGGGGCAGCTCGGCCAGAAGGCCGATGCCTGCCGCGCCTTCGTCCGGCTCGACCGCGACTTCCCGACGGCACCGGCGACCATCAAGGACCGTGCCGGCGAGGAAAAGAAGCAGCTCGGCTGCTCCTAGTGCGATGAGCGCGCCCGGGCCGACCGCCGGGGCCGATGCGGCACTCCCGCTCGGCGACGCGGAGTTCGCGGCGCTCATGGCCGGTTTTGCCCCGTTCGAGCCGACGCCCCGGCTCGCCGTTGCCGTTTCGGGCGGTGCCGACAGCCTGGCGCTCGTCTTGCTGGCAGCGGCCTGGGCCGCGGCAGCGGGTGGCAGCCTCACCGCGCTCACCGTCGACCACCGCTTGCGCGCTGCCTCGGCCGCCGAGGCCGTGCAGGTGGCGGAATGGCTGGCGGCGCGCGGCATCGCCCATCGCATCCTGCGCCGAAACGATGCCGCGCCGGCCCGCGGCATTCAGGCGGCGGCGCGCGCCGCACGCTATCGCCTGCTCGAGGCTTGGTGTGCGGCGGAGGGCGTGCTTCATCTCCTGGTCGCTCACAACCGCGAGGACCAGGCCGAAACCTTGCTGCTGCGGTTGGCGCGCGGCAGCGGCCTCGATGGCCTCGCCGGTATGGCGGCGGTCGCCGAGCATCGCCAATGTCGGGTCCTGCGGCCGCTGCTCGCGGTGCCGCGTGCCCGGCTCGAGGCGACGCTCCGCGCGGTTGGGCAGCCCTGGATCGAGGATCCGAGCAACCGGGATCCGGCCTATGCGCGCGCGCGCTTGCGCTGCGCCCAAGCGCTCCTCGCCGAATCCGGGCTCGGGGTGGAGCGCCTCGCCGCCACCGCCGCGCGACTCGGCCGCGCCCGCGCCGCTCTCGAAGCGGCGGTTGCGGCGCTGCTGGCAACCTGCGTCCTGGTCCATCCCGCCGGTTTCGTGCAGCTCGATCCCGTGGCGCTGCGGCGCGCGCCCGAGGAGATCGGGCTGCGCGCGCTCGCCGCCGTGCTGGCGCTGGTCGGTGGCGGCACCTACCCGCCGCGGCTCGAACGGCTGGAGCGGCTCTACCGCGAATTGCCCGGCGGGCTGGAGAGCGGGCGCACCCTTGGCGGCTGCCGCGTGCTGCCGCGGCCGGGGAGTGTGCTGGTTTGTCGCGAGGCGGAGGCGTCCGCCCCGCCGCTACCGGCGCCGCGCGGCGCCACCGTTTACTGGGACGGAAGGTTTTCACTCTACCTTCCAGAGACGGCACCGGAAGGGCTGGTGCTGGGCGCTTTGGGCGCCGGATCCTTGGCGACGCCTGGGTTATTTCCCGCCGCCGTCAGGGCCGGCCTGCCCGCGGTTCGCGAGGGAGCGGCGGTGGTGGCGGTGCCGGCGTTAGGGTATATCAAGGCAGGTTTTGACCCCGGCCGACTCGGTTCCTGGCGCCTTTTGTTCCGGCCGACTCGACCACTGAGCGGGGCTGGGTTTACAGTTGTTTAAGGATAAGTGCATCTTACATTGTATGGACGGAGCAGTGACGCGGCAGTTCGGCCAGGGCTTTCCTCCCGCCAACTACCCCTCCCTAGCGCGGGGAACCTCGTCGGGCTCGGTGAAGAAAGGCCTGGACCGTGAATAACTTCGGCAAGAATCTGGCGCTCTGGATCATCATCGTCGTTCTGCTGATCGCGCTCTTCAACCTGTTCCAGAACTCGGCCAACCACAGCTCCGCCAACGGGCAGGACTATTCGGAGTTCGTGAACGAGGTCGACAAGGGCGAGGTCAGCAACGTCACCATCCAGGGCAACACGATCACCTATCAGCTTTCCGACAAGCGCGGCAGCTACTCGACGCACGCCCCCACCGATCCGGGCCTGGTCCAGCGCCTCCTCGACAAGCATGTGAACTTCAAGGCCGTGCCGGCCGATGAGAACGTGCCGACCTTGCTCGGCGTGCTCATCAACTGGTTCCCGATGCTGCTGCTGATCGGCGTCTGGATCTTCTTCATGCGCCAGATGCAGGGCGGCGGCGGCCGGGCCATGGGCTTCGGCAAGAGCCGCGCCCGGCTCCTGACCGAGAAGGTCGGCCGCATCACCTTCGACGACGTCGCCGGCATCGACGAGGCAAAGCAGGAGCTCGAGGAGATCGTCGAGTACCTGAAGGATCCGCAGAAATTCCAGCGGCTCGGCGGCAAGATCCCCAAGGGCGTGCTGCTGGTCGGCCCGCCGGGCACCGGCAAGACCCTGCTGGCGCGCGCCATCGCGGGCGAAGCCAACGTGCCGTTCTTCACCATCTCCGGCTCGGATTTCGTCGAGATGTTCGTCGGCGTCGGCGCCTCCCGCGTGCGCGACATGTTCGAGCAGGGCAAGAAGAACGCCCCCTGCATCATCTTCATCGACGAGATCGACGCCGTCGGCCGCCATCGCGGCGCCGGCCTTGGCGGCGGCAATGACGAGCGCGAGCAGACGCTCAATCAGCTGCTGGTCGAGATGGACGGCTTCGAGGCCAATGAGGGCGTCATCCTGATTGCCGCCACCAACCGGCCGGACGTGCTCGATCCCGCGCTGCTGCGGCCGGGCCGCTTCGACCGCCAGGTGGTGGTGCCGAACCCCGATGTCGTCGGGCGCGAGAAGATCCTCAAAGTGCATATGCGCAAGGTGCCGCTCGCCAGCGACGTCGACCCGCGCATCATCGCGCGCGGGACGCCGGGGTTCTCCGGCGCGGACCTCGCCAATCTCGTCAACGAGGCGGCGCTGATGGCGGCCCGCAAGGGCAAGCGCTCGGTCGGCATGACCGAGTTCGAGCAGGCCAAGGACAAGGTGCTGATGGGCACCGAGCGCCGCTCGATGGTGATGACCGAGGACGAAAAGAAGCTGACCGCCTACCACGAGGGCGGGCACGCTCTGGTCATGCTCTACGCCGAAGGCCACGAGCCGCTGCACAAGGTGACCATCATCCCGCGCGGCCGCGCGCTGGGCGTCACCATGTATCTGCCGGAGCGCGACAAATACAGCCAGTCGAAGATGGAGCTTGAAGCGATGGTGGCGAGCCTCTTCGGCGGCCGCGTCGCCGAGGAGCTCATCTTCGGCATGCAGAAGGTGACGACCGGCGCCTCGGACGACATCCGCCGCGCCACCAACCTCGCCCGGCGCATGGTGACCGAGTTCGGCTTCAGCGATAAGCTCGGGCCGCTGCGCTACAGCGAGAACGAGGAAGAGGTGTTCCTCGGCCACTCCGTGACGCAGCGCAAGAATGTTTCCGACGCCACCGCCAAGGTGATCGACGAAGAGATTCGCCGCATCGTCGAGGATGGCGAGCGCAAGGCACGGCAGATCCTGACCGAGCATCTCGAGGAGCTGCACGCCCTGGCCAAGGGCCTGCTCGAGTTCGAGACGCTGTCGGTCGACGAGATCAAGCGCATCATCCGCGGCGAGAAGATCGTGCGCGATACCGGCGGCCCGGCCGAAGAGCCGTCGCGCAGCGCCTCCGGCCGGCGGTCGTCCGTGCCACCCGCGGGCCGCGACAAGCCCGGCTTCGAGCCCGAGCCGCAACCCGGCGGCTGATGGCCGCAAGCGTCGACCCGACCGACGTGCGAAGCCCCGCCCCTGTGCGGGGCTTCGCCGCTTTCCGTCCCTCGGCGCCGGTGCGGCTCTGCCCGGTGTCTTTCCTCGAAGGTCCCGCTGCCGTCGCGGCGCTGGCCCAAGGCGTCGCTTTGCCGCTGGCCGGCGGTCCCGTCGCGTTTGCCGAGATCGAGGTGCGGGCGCGGCGCGCCGATGGCGCCGTCGCGGCGCGGGGGCCTATCGACGAGTTGTGGCGCTGGGCGGCGGAGCAGGGGAAGCCGCGCCAGGACGAAATCGCCGCCGGGCTCGCGGCGCTCGCCGCGCCGCGCCGCGACTGGGCGGGGCTTCGCCTCGACCGGCCGCGGCTCATGGGCGTGCTCAACGTCACCCCGGACAGCTTCAGCGATGGCGGCGACTTCGTCGATCCCGAGCGCGCCGTCGCGCAGGGGCGGGCGCTCGCCGCTTCCGGCGCCGATATCGTCGATGTCGGCGGCGAATCGACCCGGCCCGGCGCCGAGCCGGTGAGCCCGGAAGAAGAGCTGCGCCGCGTCGAGCCCGTCGTCCGGCGTCTTGCCGAAGACGGCATCACCGTCTCGATCGACACGCGCCGCGCCATTGTAATGGAAGCGGCGCTCGCCGCCGGCGCCCGCATCCTCAACGACGTCACCGCGTTGACCGGCGCCGCGGAGAGCCTTGCCATTGCCGCCGCCAGCGGCGCTGCCCTCGTGCTGATGCACATGGCCGGCGACCCCCGCACCATGCAGGTCGATCCGCGCTATGACGACGTGACGCTCGACGTCTTCGATTTTCTCGAAACCCGCATTGCCGCCTGCGTCGCCGCCGGGATCCCGCGCGAGCGCGTCGCCGTTGATCCCGGCATCGGCTTCGGCAAGAACGATGCACACAATCTCGCGCTGCTGGCACGGCTCGCGCTCTTCCACGGCACCGGCTGCGCCGTGCTGCTCGGCGCGTCGCGCAAATCCTTCATTGGCCGGCTCGGTGGCGGCGGCCCGCGGCAACGCCTCGGCGGCTCGCTCGCGGCGGCGCTCGCCGCGGCGGGGCAGGGCGTGCAGCTCCTGCGCGTCCACGACATCGCCGAGACCCGCCAGGCGCTGGCGCTGCGTGCCGCGATCGCCGGCGGAGCCGATTGACGGTTGGGTCGCTGTCTCGGATTTCTCCTGTGGCGATGAGGAGCAGCGGCCTCACGGCGTCGCGGCGAAAAGCCGCGCGTCCCACCACACGGGCTGATGCGGGCCGTAGGCGATCCTAGGAAACTGCCCATGGTCGGGGTTGATGAGAATGTTTGACTCCAAGCGCGCGACGACGCTCGGCACGAAGAGCAGCAGCGACCGCTTCGAGTGTTGCCAGGCCTCGCCATAGGCTTTTGACGCCGCGCCGGCGATGTGGTGCCAGCCGGGAAGATGCGCGGCCGTCAGCACCTCATAGGACACGCCGTTGGGGATGGTAATCTCGATGAAATGCTGGTTGGGGGGCAGCCTGCCGCTGCCATGCGCAAGCTTTTCCAGCATCGCCGTCGAGTAATGCTCGCTGGTATAAATCATCGGGCTTGCCGGTGTATTCCAGCGCCCCGGGTAGAGCTTCGAGCCCGACGCATCGAAAATGGGATAGATTCCGGTCGGGTCGCCGATGCGGTAGCAGCGGATGACGCGGTCGAGCGCCCGCGCCGTCAAGCGGCGGAGCCGTACTTCAGTCGCCCGAGAATGTCCTCGACCAGGCGCGCTCCCATGTCGGTCGCAAGCACGAGGTCGACCGGGCGACGGCCTTCCAGCATCGCGTGAGGACGGAACAGAAAAGCTCGCGCCTCTTCGTCGCTGCCCCAGACGTCGCGCGCTATCCCCCAAACCTTTGCCAGGCGAACCACGCGGTCGCTTTCATCGACCGACAGCTTCTCATGCTGCTTCTTTCGCCGCGCAAAGGTCGCTCGGGAAATGATCAGGTATTTGAAATTCGCGTCGCTCGGCGCGACGAATTGGGCGACGCGGTCGAGCGCGGCGATCGGCAGGCCTTTCTGAATCCGCTCGATGATCTCCAGCGGCGAGGTCGGCCGATCGGCGCGGCCCTTGAGCCCGAGAAGTCCGGCAACCTCTTCGAAAGTCGCGGTCATTGCCCGCTCCGTCTCATATGAGAGAGAAGATAGTCTCATATGAGAAGAGGCGCAAGGCGTCATCGCCGCCCTATGGCGCCCGCCCGCGGCGTGCCGCCGCGCTTTCTTGACCCTGCCGGACTGGGGTATAACGGGCGGTGTTGCGAGATTGTTTCGAGGGCACGGATGACGCGCAAGCTGTTCGGCACCGACGGGATCCGCGGCACCGCCAATAGCGAGCCGATGACCGCCGAGACCGCGCTCAAGGTGGCGATGGCCGCCGGGCGCTGCCTGCGACGCGGCGACCACCGCCATCTCGTGGTGATCGGCAAGGATACGCGTCTTTCGGGTTATATGGTCGAGCCGGCGCTCACCGCGGGCTTCATCGCCATGGGCATGGATGTGGTGCTGGTCGGACCCTTGCCGACCCCGGCCATCGCCATGCTGACGCGCTCCTTGCGCGCGGATCTCGGCGTGATGATCTCGGCCTCGCACAACCCCTTCGAGGATAACGGCATCAAGCTCTTCGGCGCCGACGGCTACAAGCTCTCCGACGAGATCGAGGCGACGATCGAAGCCGAGCTCGACCGCACCAACGGCCGCGTGCCGCCGCACGAGCTCGGCCGCGCCCGGCGGCTCGACGATGCCGGCGGCCGCTACATCGAGTTCGTCAAGAGCAGCTTCCCCAAGCGGCTCCGGCTCGACGGCCTCAAGGTCGTGATCGACTGCGCCCATGGCGCCGCCTACAAGGTGGCGCCGACGGTCCTGTGGGAGTTGGGCGCCGAGGTGGTGCCGCTCGGCGTCTCGCCCGACGGGCTCAACATCAACCGCGACAGCGGCACCATGGCGACGGCGGCGATGCAGCGCGCCGTCGTCCAGCACCGCGCCCATCTCGGCATCGCGCTCGACGGCGACGCCGACCGGCTTCTCGTCGCCGATGAAAGCGGCAAGCTGGTCGATGGCGACCAGCTGCTGGCGCTCATCGCCATGAGCTGGCGCAGCACGGGCCGGCTCGACGGCGCCGGCGTCGTCGCCACCATCATGTCCAATCTCGGGCTCGAGCGTCATCTCGCCGCGCATGGCATCGCGCTGCACCGCACCGCGGTCGGCGACCGCTACGTCGTCGAGGCCATGCGCAAGCTCGGCAGCAATCTCGGTGGCGAGCAATCCGGGCACATCATCCTCGGCGATACCTGCACCACCGGCGACGGCTTGATGGCGGCGCTGCAGGTGCTGGCGGCGATCGTCGAGACCGGGGCGCCGGCGAGCCGCGTCTGCACGCTGTTCAAGCCGGTGCCGCAGCTCCTCCGCAATGTCCGCTTCGCCGGCGGCGCGCCGCTCGACAGCGCGGCGGTGAAGCAGGCGATCGGCGCCGGCGAGCGGCGGCTCGGCCCGTCGGGGCGGCTTTCCGTGCGCAAATCCGGCACCGAGCCCGTCATCCGCATCATGGCGCAAGGCGAGGACGAGACGCTGGTCGCGGCGATCGTCGACGAGATCGCCGCGGCGGTGCTTGCGGCCGGCGAGGCGGAGGGAAGAGCCGCCGAATGAGTGGCCGGGTGCTGATCGTCGCCGGCTCCGATTCCGGAGGCGGCGCGGGCATCGAGGCCGATATCAAGACGGTGACGGCGCTGAGGGGCTATGCCGCCACCGCGATCACCGCGCTCACCGCACAGAACACGCAAGGCGTCAGCGCGATCTTTCCCGTGCCGGCCGATTTCGTACGGCAGGCGATGGTGGCCGTGCTGAGCGATATCGGCGCCGATTGCGTCAAGACCGGCATGCTGCACGACGCCGGCGTGATTGCCGCCGTTGCCGACACGCTCGCCGCCCTGGCGCCCGCGGTACCGCTGGTCGTCGATCCCGTGATGGTGGCGACGAGCGGCACGCGGCTGCTCGACGAAAGCGCCATTGCGGTGCTGAAGGCACGGCTCATTCCCCGCGCCACGCTGCTGACGCCCAACCTCCCGGAGGCCGAGGTACTGCTCGGCCGGCCCATCGCCGGGGCGGACGCGATGATCGAGGCGGCAGACGCGCTGCGCGCGCTCGGCGCCGGCGCGGTCATGCTCAAGGGCGGTCATCTCCCCGGCGATCTCCTGCGCGACGTCGTCGTCGAGGCCGGTGCGCGCTACGTGCTGGAAAGCCCGCGCATTCCGACGCGGCACACGCATGGCACGGGCTGCACGCTCGCTTCGGCGATCGCTACCGGCCTCGCCCAGGGCATGGAGCTGCGCGCCGCCATCGAGCGCGCGCATCGCTTCGTTCAGCGAGCCATCGCCGCCGCTCCCGGCTACGGCAAGGGCCGGGGACCGCTGGGGATCAGTTGTCAGTAGTCAGTGGTCAGTTATCAGTCGAGCTGTCAGCTCTCAGCTACTGACAACTGATAACTGATAACTGACGACTCCTTCAAACGACCGACAAATACGCTTCCGGCGCGGCGGCGAGCAGCTCGGCGAGGCGGGTGAGGCCGCGCTCCAGCGCGGCGAGGCTGGGCGGCGTGCCGATGCAGATGCGCGCGGCGCGCGGCGTCTGACGCCCGACGGCGAAAGCCGCGGCCGGAGCAATGGCGACGCCGCGTTGACGCGCGGCGGCGGCAAACGCCTCGCCATGCCAGGGCTCGGGCAGCATGAGCCAGAGATGCGCCGCACCCGGCGCCATGCGGTAGTTCTGCTGCGCGAAAAGGCGCTGCACCACTTGCTGCCGCCGGGCGATCTCGGCGCGCTTCTCGCGGACGAGCCGATCGGCGGTTCCATCCTCGATCCAGCGCGAGGCGATGCGCGCCATCAGCGGCGGCGCGGTGTAGGTCATGGCGCGCACGGCAGCGGTGACGCCGTCGACCAGCGCCGGCGGGCAATGCGCATAGCCGACGCGCAGCCCCGGCACGAGGCTCTTCGAGGTCGCGGTGATGTAGAAGGCGTGCTCCGGCGCCAGCGCCGCCAGCGGCGGCAAAGGCCGCTCGAGGAGAAAGCCGTAGACGTCGTCTTCGATCAGCATCACCTCGTGACGCCGCGCCACCTCGGCGAGGGCGCGCCGCCGCTCGGCCGGCATGGTCGCGGTCGTCGGATTGTGCAGCGTCGGCAGCGTATAGAGCGCCCGCACCCGCCCGGCACGGCAGGACGCGGCGAGGGCCTCCGGCAGCACGCCATGCTCGTCGAGCGCCAGCGGTACGAGCTTCAGATGCAGCAGGCTCGCGGCGGCGCGAATGCCGGGATAGGTGAGCGCCTCGACCGCGAGCGCGTCGCCGGGCTCGGCGATGGAAGCGAGAATGGCGGCGATCGCGTGCTGGCCGCTCGCCGTCACCACCACCTGCTCGTCCGTCGTGGCGAGACCGCCGCTGCGCTCGATCCAGGCGGCTCCTGCCGCACGCTCCGCCGCACGTCCGGCATGCGGCTGATACTCCATGAGCTGAGGCAGATCGGGATCGCCGGCAAGGCTGGCCAAGGCCTCGGCCAGCAGCTTTGCCTCGCTGGCGGCGCGCGGGCGATGAACGCCGAGATCGACGACATCATCGCCTTGCGGCTCGCCATCGAAGCGCAGCGCCGGCGCCGTGGCGGCGGCGCGCACGAAGGTGCCGCGGCCGACTTCGCCGGCGATGAGCCCGCGCCGCTCCGCTTCGGCATAGGCGCGGCTCACCGTGCCGACGGTGACTTTGAGCCGCCAGGCGAGGTCGCGGTGTGTCGGGAGCCGCGCACCCGGCGGCAAAGCGCCGCTCCGCACATCCTCGGCCAAGGCCTCGGCAATGGCGCGGTAGCGCGGTCCGCGCTGCGCCGCGAGATCGGGCAGCCAGCTTGTCATGATGACAATGTTATCATTGACGGCAAGGCAATCGTCAAATTGATTCGGGAGGAGCATTCGGAACTCTGCGGAAAAGATCGGGAATTTGGTAATGGCGGCCGAAAATTGTATCGGTACAAGTTCGCGAGTCGGTGTGCCGCGTGCTGCGCTCCTGTGGGGGGCGCTGGGCGTGCTTGCCTTCTCCTTCACGCTGCCGGCCACGCGGCTCGCCGTCTCCGAGCTCGATCCGACCCTGGTCGGGCTTGGCCGCGCGCTGGTCGCCGCCGGCGTCGCGGTGGTCATGCTCGTAGCGACGCGTCAGCGACTGCCAGTGCCGCGTCATTGGCCGCGCCTCGCCGTGACCGCGCTCGGCGTCATCTTCGGGTTTCCGCTATTCAGCGCCTGGGCGCTGGTGCGCGTCCCGGCGGCGCATGGCGCCGTCATCGTCGGGCTGCTGCCGGCCACCACCGCGGCCATGGCGGCGCTGCGCAGCGGCGAGCGGCCATCGCCGGCCTTCTGCCTCGCGGCGCTGCTGGGGCTGGGCGCGATCCTCGGCTTTGCGGTGGCGGAAGGCGCCGGCCGGCCGCAGCCCGCGGACGGGCTGATCCTGATCGCGGTCTTGCTGGGCGGGCTCGGTTATGCCGAAGGCGGCGCGCTGGCGCGCGAGCTCGGCGGCTGGCAGGTGATCTCCTGGGTGCTGGTGTTGTCGGCGCCGCTGCTGCTGCCGGTCGTCCTCTGGCGCGCCGAAGCGACCGGACTCTCGGCCAGCCTTCCGGTCTGGGTCGCGTTCGCCTATGTCTCGGTGGTCAGCACCTATATCGGCTTCTTTGCCTGGTATCGTGCGATGGCCTTGGGGGGCGTCGCCCGGATTGGCCAGCTTCAGCTCGCCCAGCCCGTCCTGACCTTGCTGTGGTCGGCGCTGCTGCTGGGCGAGCGCGTCACCTCCGCGATGGCGCTTGCCGCCGCCACCGTGCTCGCCGCCGTCGCCTTGACCCAGCGCGCCCCTGTCGCCCGCCCTCGAGCCCCGTGAGGAGAGTCCCATGCGCCTGCCGCTCTATCAGATCGACGCTTTCGCCGACCGGCTCTTCGCCGGCAATCCCGCCGCCGTGGTGCCGCTCGACGAGGAGCTGCCCGACGCGGTGATGCAGTCGATCGCCGCCGAGAACAATCTGGCGGAGACCGCTTTCTTCCGGCGCATGGACGAGGACTACGCGCTGCGCTGGTTCACGCCGACGGTCGAGGTCGAGCTTTGCGGCCATGCGACGCTCGCTTCGGCCTATGTGATCTTTCGTTATCTCGAGCCGGCGCGGCGGGAAGTCCGCTTCGAGACGCGCAAAGCCGGCCGGCTCGGCGTGACGCGCGAGGGCGAAACGCTGGCGCTCGATTTCCCAGCCATGCCGCCGGAGCTCTGCGCCCCGGCGCCGGAGCTCGCGGCCGTGCTCGGCGCTCGCCCGGCCGAGCTGCATCGCCATGGCAGGCGCTATCTCGCTGTCTTTGCTCGCGCCGAGGACGTCGCATCGCTCACCCCCGATTTCACCGCGCTGACGCGCTGGCGGGACGGCGCGCTCATCGTCACCGCGCCGGGCGAGGATGGTGTCGATTTCGTCTCGCGCTATTTCGCGCCCCGCTATGGCATCAACGAGGATCCGGTGACGGGATCGGCGCATTGCGTGCTCACCCCGTACTGGGCGAAGCGCCTCGGCAAGGACCGCCTCGAAGCACGCCAGATCTCACGCCGTGTCGGTGCGCTCCTCTGCACGCTCAGGGGCGAGCGCGTTGCCATCGCCGGGCGCTGCGTGCCGTATCTCGAAGGCTGGATCAGCGTCTGATACGGGACATTGAGCGCCCGAGTCAGGCGACCGCGTTACGAAAAATCCGCAGGTAATTGCCGCCGGCAATCTTGCCAGCCTCCTCCGGGGTGAAGCCGCCGCGCAGCATTGCCGCGACGAGCTGCACCCATTGCGCGTAGTTTTGCACGCTCCCGGGCGCGACTTGCTGGTCGGTGCCAATGCTGACGTGATCGATGCCGACGACGTCAACCATCTCTTTCACCCCGTCGACATAGCGGTCGAGGCTCGGGAAGAAGTGCCAGATGCCGACCGAGCCCCCCGTCTCTGCAATCGCGCGCGCGTGGTCTGGCGTGATCTGCCGGCCCTTGAGCGGCGTCGGCCCCATGGCGCGCGAATTCAAAAGTGCGGTGTGGGAGAGGAGCAGCGGCTTCGTCGCCACTTTGGTCGCCTGCTTGACCGTGTCCTCGGTCGCGTGCGCGACATCGCAGACGAAGCCGAGCCGGTGACAAGCCTGGATCACCTCGGCCCCGAAGGGGGTGAGCCCGTTATGCGTGACGGCGCCCGTCTGGAAGTCGCCAATGTCGTTTGGCGTGTAATGCACGAGCTGCACGTGCCTGACGCCGCGCTGGTGCGCCTCTTCGAGGCGCTCGAGCTTCAGTTCGAGAAAATCGAGCCCTTCGACATCCGCCACGATGGCCGGCTGGCGCGCGGCATGCGCCGCCTCGAGGTCGGCAGCCGTGAACACGCGGCGCAGGCCATGCCTGGCGACCATCTCGTCCACCCAGGAGAGGCGCTCGAGATGATGTCGATAGAGCTCGCCCGGTTGGGCCGGGCGCAGGGCGCTGAGAACGCCGGCCGCATTCCGGCCGAGCAGCGGGCCGTCCGGGACATCGGCGAGGCAGACCGCGGCCAGCGAGCCCGCTCGCATGCCGTTCGCAAGGTCGTCGTTCGGCGGGGCCATGGAGACGATGCCGGTCGTTCCGCCATGCGTATGCACGTCGACGGAGATGAACTTCGCCAAGACGTCGCGCGCGGCAGCGGCGTCGTCGGGCGCGGGAGTGGCGGCGGTCGCTGCGCGCGGCTCTCCCCATTCGCCGAGCATCGCCCCGATCGATGTCGCTGCCGTGCCCCACATCCAATGTCGACGCGTCAGCCCGTGACCGCAGCAGTCCATAGCGTAACCCTCCCTGGCGTTTCAGATTCGGCGCAAACCTAGCGGCACAACCATACCGCGTTCTTCGCTTTTCGCCACATCGCCGCCGAGGTCGAACGACCGCTCAATAACGGTCGCGTCGACCGCTGTTGTGCAGCGCCGGCCCGCCAAGCCTGTCGTATGCGGTCTGGAACACCGCTGCAGGCAGCGCGTTGGTCTTGTCGCGCGACGACGGTGGTGATCCTGCGTTGGCCGCCGCCGTTGCAATCGCGATCGGGGAGGTTTCGAATGAAGCGACGGCTGTGCGTGGCGTCGGCGGCATTGCTGCTGATTGGCGGCGCGGTGGCACAGGCTCAGACGAACTTCGCTGTCGACTTCACTTGGGCGGGGACAGACAAGTGCTTCGATCCCAAATCGCCGCCCTTCTCTTTAAGCGGTGTTCCTGCCGGAACGAAGGTCCTCAGCTTCGTTCTGAAAGACCTGGATGCTCCGAGCTTTCCGCATGGCGGCGGATCGGTGTCCTATCATGGGCAAGATCGCATCGCGCGTGGCGCGTTCAGCTATAAAGGACCTTGCCCGCCACAGGGGCAACACCGCTATCAATGGACGGTCGAAGCTCAGGATGGCACCGGCAAGGCGCTCGCCACAGCCACGGTGATGAAGAAGTTCCCGCCGGGATGATGCGGCGATGCGTGCGGCGTTAGCCCGGATTTCTCACACGGTCGCGGGCTGCGACGGCGATCTTTGGCGCCAGGGTAGGAGCCGGGACGCGCGGCGATGCGAGCATCGTAAGCGTCCCGGCTACGCCCTCCTGGCGCCAAAGAGCGCCGTCCCTCCGGGTTGCACGTGACGGTGTGAGAAATCCGGGCTAGGCCTCGTTCCGAACGGGTTCGCGCAGGGTCAAAGCGAGCGGCAGCGCCGCCACACACAGCGCGGCCATGACC
>DATJLU010000228.1:0-45083 GCA_035509275.1 Allostellaceae bacterium
TTGCCTCAATGCCGGCGCGGGGTGGGGCCGCGCGGGGACAGAAATCAGACGCGCCGGCGCTTGCGCGGCCGGCAGCCGTTATGCGGGATCGGCGTCATGTCGCGGATGGCGGTGACCGAGAAGCCCACCGCCTGCAGCGCCCGCAGCGCGCTTTCGCGCCCCGAGCCGGGTCCGCTGACCTCGATCTCCAACGTCTCCATCCCATGTTCGCGCGCCTTGCGGCCCGCGTCCTCGGCGGCGACCTGCGCCGCATAGGGGGTGGACTTGCGGCTGCCCTTGAAGCCCTGGCTGCCGGACGACGACCAGGCGATGGCGTTGCCCTGGGCGTCGGTGATAGTGATCACCGTGTTGTTGAACGTCGCCGCCACATGGGCGACGCCGGACGTGATATTCTTGCGCTCCTTCCTACGGGGGCGCGCTGCCGCGGCTGTGGCCGGTCTCGCCATGAGAGGTGGTCCTGTCTTTCAATTCCGCGCCGCCCCAGGCGCCTTTTGCGGCGATCGGACGGCAACCGTGAGTGCTGCGTGACTGCGCCGGGCAGCGAGACCGGCTTACTTGGTAACCTTTTTCTTACCGGCAATCGCCACGGCCTTGCCCTTGCGCGTGCGGGCATTGGTGTGGGTGCGCTGGCCACGCACCGGCAAGCCGCGGCGGTGGCGCAGGCCGCGATAACAGCCCAGGTCCATCAACCGTTTGATGTTCATCGCGACTTCGCGCCGCAGATCACCCTCGACCTGGTATTCACGGTCGATCAATTCGCGGATGCGCAGTACCTCCTCGTCGGAGAGTTGGTTGACCCGCCGCTCATCGGGGATGCTCAGCCGGGTGCAGATTTCCTGCGCCTTCGTCGGGCCGATACCGTAGATGTAACGGAGTCCGATGGTCACTCGCTTGTTGGTCGGGATGTTCACGCCGGCAATACGCGCCACGCCTGCTGCTCCTGTCCGCCCGGCGGGGGAACGCCGGACATTTGCTGGGTCCCCTTGTGGGGGGAGAAAACGGGCCAAACGGCATCGCCCCCGGGTGGGGGTGAACCGAAGGGCCGGGACTATAGTCTGTGTAAATCCGGAGTCAACGACCAGCGATCAAGATCGCGCGAGGCCGGTCGGCCGATAGCGACCCAAGGCGGAGCGACGCGGGCAAACGTGCGGGTCTGGGGTGTTTTGGAGGTGACGATCTCCGATGGGTCCCTGCGGTAGGCACACCCCTAAGCATGGTTAGTGCCACCTTTCGCAAATACTGTCACGTGTGAGGACCCGATCCGGATGTCATTGTTGGGGTGGACGGCCCCACGGCATCGCGTGCCAAACTTGGGGCGAGGAGCGGAGCGACGAACCAATCTCGTTCGTGCAGGCTCATGAACCGTGCGCTTTCCCACGGGACATTGCTTGGTCCTGCCACGCTTTGCTCGCGGTCCTCGCAATGACATGGCGCAGTCCGTCTCGCGCTCCCCCGAAATTGGCCACTAGCGACGCGCGGCCTCCGACTTGCTGCGCCGGTGCAACTGTCGCAGCGATAGCGTGTGCAAAAGGATCGAACTTGGCACAACGAAAGCCGGGGTCAGCACATTCGGATACACGCCGGGATTGAGCCCCGGTACACCCGGTACGATCAACTGGAACCGCCCGGGCGCGGTGATCAACCCAAGGGTGAGGGCCACAGCAAAGTCGGCAAGGCCAAAAATGTTCCAGATGATTGCCGCCCTCCGGCCATGAGCAATGTCTGTCGCCACGGTGATCGCCGCCGGCAGGGCGAACAGGCCGGTCAGCAGATCGCCGATTCCCGCCGGCAACGAAGACAGTGCTGGCAGCCCGCCATGCAGCCATGCAGCCACGGGCCAGATGCCAAAAACACGATAAACCTGAACCGCGACCAACCAGGGCAAGGGCATCGCATCGAGCACCTCTCCCACCCGCTTCGACATCAGCAACACTGGCACGCCGACGATCACCGGCAGAAAGATCGCCGACGGCAGCACCGGCAGGGATGAAGCGCCGGCGAGCAAGGCGCCATTGATCGCCGCACTCCAGGCGACCGCGAACCAATGCGTGTCCGGGATCATGATCGCCAGCCAGGTCGCACGCCGTTGCCCCGGCGTCAGGCCGGTCCGTTCCAGGCCGAGCCACAAACCGACCGCGATCACCCCATGCGCCATCAGTTGATGCGCCGTGGTCGGGAAGCCGCTGGTCTGGATCAGCGGCTGCCAATAGATCAACGCAACCCAAAGGGCCATCAGCGGAATGAGCCAATACAGCACACGCGAGGCGGGGCGCGGTGGGACCAGATCTGCGGGAACAGTGGTGGCGCTCATCAGCGGTTCTCCCCGTACACCCGGGTTGTTTGGGACACAGCCTCAAATACCGCGGTCAGGACGCCCAGGCGGCCCTCCATGAGGTTGCGTCCGAGGTTGGAGACATGCTCTGGGAAGTCGGGCCCCATCACCACACTGAGGTTTGGGAAAAGTGGCGCCCCGGATGCGCGCAACTGAGCGAACCACGCCTTGGCGGCTTCGGTGTCGTCTCGCCATTCAAGGGTGCGGAAACCCGCTGGCTCGATCGCCTCGCGCGTCGCGGTGGCGTTCCAGAGAAAACTTGTTGCCGGCGTTCGCGCCCACGGGAGCGGAAAATGCGGCTCAGCACCGGTCGAAACGACATCGAAGGACGCGAACTTGCCGCCCGATCTCAGAACGCGCCGGATTTCGCGGTAAAGCAATGCGCGGTCTGCGATATTCATCGCGACATGCTGCAGCAGCACAAGGTCGAAGCGACCGGTATCAAACGGAATCTGCAGCGCGCTGGCGGTCTCGAACGACACCTGCCCGCTTAGTCCTGTGCGCTCGGTCAGATAGCGCGCGGCATCGACGAACGACTCGCTGAGGTCAACGCCGACAACGCGGCAGCCATGGGTTGCGGCCAAAAACCGCGCCGGTCCGCCGATGCCCGAGCCGATATCGAGAACGAACATGCCGGCAGCAATCCCGGCCAACCTGGCAAGCGCCGCGGTCGCCGCGAGTCCGCCCGTGTGAAACTGGTCGAGGCCAGCCAGTTGCTGTGGCGTAAGCCGCTGATCCTTCGGCCCCAGCGTAGCGAGCGCCGTCCTCAGCCGCTGGGTCAGGCCGGCGGCACGATAGTGATCGCGCACACCGTCGAACTCGTCGTTCATGCTAAGCCTCATCGTTGGCGCATCAGCACGTATGACCGCTTCCGGTGAGCGACTATCGTCGATAATGTCGATAGGGTATGAAGCAAAGCTTAACAGTCAGGCATGGGGCGCTCGACGGCGTGGAAGCCTTCCTGAGCGTCGCCAGGCACCGCAGCTTCCGCAGAGCCGCCGCGGAACTCGGTGTGACCCCATCGGCGATCAGTCAGACTGTCCGCGCGCTTGAAGCGCGCGTCGGCGCCGCATTGTTCATCCGCACCACCCGCAGCGTAGGCCTGACGGAAGCCGGCGACCGCTTCTTTTTGCGCGCAAAGCCCGCTTTTGAGGAACTCGTTGCCGCAACCGAAGCCGCGCGTGACCTGGGGCAGCGGCCCACGGGGCAGTTGCGCCTCGCCGTTTTTCGCATCGTCGTCCCGCTGATCGTCGAGCCAATGATCGTGTCATTCCATCAGGCCTATCCCGAGATCGAGGTCGAGATCGCCGCGAGCGAAGAACTGGTAGATCTCGCAGCCGGGGGCTTCGACGCCGGTATTCGCCTTGGCCAGTTCATCGCGCCCGATATGGTCGCCGTGCGGCTGACACCGCCGTTTGCATTCGTGGTGGTCGGCAGCCCTGATTATCTGCGCCGGCGAAAGCCGCCGGAACGCATCGACGATCTGCGTCATCACGCATGCCTGCGCAGGCGTCGTCCAAACGGGTCGATCGCACCCTGGCGCTTTATCGATGGCAACAAGACGGTCGAGGCGATTGTGTCGGGACCGCTGATCGCGCACGACTTCCCCACACTCCTCGGAGCGGCGATCCAGGGTTTGGGGCTCGCGCTGGTACCCGGCCCGCTTGCGAAAGCCCCAATTGCCGATGGCCGATTGCAGCCGCTGCTGACGCGGTTCGCGGTGACGACGTCTGGGGTTTTTCTGTACTATCCTGACAAACGCCAAGTCCTGCCCAAGCTGCGTGCGTTCATAGAGCATGTCAAATACCGTGGCACCGATTGACTTCCCTGCTTGGCAACGCACGGCCGCGGGAGCAGATGCCGCGCATGGACTCGATGCAGGTGTTCGACCGCGCCGCCGTGCGCCAACACCGCGACCGCGCGGCCTCGCGGGTGGACCGTGTGGCCGAGGTGCTGCGCGACGCAACGGAACGATTGCTCGACCGGCTTGACGATACGACGATGCATTTCACGCAGGCGCTGGATGTGGGCGGCCGCGGCGTCGTGGCACCGCTTTTGCGCGCCCGCGGCATCGCGGTGGTCAGCAGCGACCTGTCGCCAGCAATGGCGATCCGGAACGGCGGACTGTGTGTGGCGGCGGACGAGGAGTTCCTGCCCTTCGCGCCGGCGAGCTTTGATCTGGTGGTGGCCAGCCTGTCGCTCCACTGGGTGAACGACCTGCCCGGCGCGCTGATCCAATTGCGCCACGCACTGCGACCCGGCGGCCTTCTGCTTGCTAGCCTGCCGGCCCTTGGCACGCTCGACGAACTGCGCCGCGCCCTGACCCAGGCCGAGGTCGCGCTGACCGGCGGCGCTGCCCCCAGGGTGTCGCCATTCCCGGACCTGCGCGACTGCGCCGGACTGTTGCAACGCGCCGGATACGCGATGCCCGTCGCCGACATGGAGATGATCCAGTTGCGCTACGCCAATCCGCTGGGATTGCTCGCCGATCTCCGCGCCGCCGGCGAGGCCAATGCAGTCCGTCTCCGCGACCGCCGCCCGCCGCCGCGCGATCTGTTTCCGATGGCGCTGGCGGCGATGCCGGAAGCCGAGGGCCGAATCAGCGCGACATTGCGGATGGCCGTCATGACCGGATGGGCGGCACAGAATGCCGCCATGGCGGCCGATTCAGGTCCCCCGGGCGGCCGATAGGGTCCCAAGACGACCGGAGTGGGCGCTTCTGCTGGCAGGCCACGCCCGGATCGATTATACAATTATCAAGGGAGAGCCAAACGTTGGGGTATAGGGGGTGGAACCACTCCTCGCCATTCGCGACCTGCACACGGAGTTCCGCACCGGAACGGGAATCGTGCGCGCGGTTGACGGCGTTTCCTGGGATGTCGGTCCCGGGGAAACGGTCGCCATCGTAGGCGAAAGCGGCTCCGGCAAGTCGGTCACCGCGCTCTCCGTCCTGCGCCTGATCGCCGCGCCGCCCGGCCGCATCACATCAGGCCAGATCTGGTTCGACGGTCTGGATCTGCTGCAACTCCCGCCAGAGGCGATGCGCACGGTACGCGGCGGCGCCATCGGCATGGTGTTCCAGGAGCCGATGACGTCGCTCAACCCGGTACTGACAATCGGCCGCCAGATCACCGAAACGTTGGAGCAACATCGTGACCTCGACCGGGGTGCGGCGTACAAGCGCGCGGTGGAATTGCTTGTCATGGTGGGTATCGCCGATGCCGCGCGGCGGTTGAAGCAGTATCCGCACCAGTTATCCGGCGGCATGCGCCAGCGCGTGATGATCGCCATCGCGATCGCCAACGATCCGGTGCTGCTGATCGCCGACGAGCCGACGACGGCGCTCGACGCGACGGTCCAGGCGCAGATCCTCGAGTTGCTCGCCGAGTTGCGCAAGGAGCGCCGCATTGCCCTGGTCTTCATCACGCACAACCTGCCGGTGGTCGCCGAGATCGCCGACCGCGTGACGGTGATGTATGCCGGAGAAGTCGTCGAGGACGGTCCGGCCGCGGAGGTGTTCGCAGCGCCGCTCCATCCTTATACCGCCGCGCTGCTGGCGAGCGCCCCGCGCGACGACGGAACCTCGCCGGTCGGCATCCCCGGCATGGTGCCGATGCTGCACAATCGGCCGCCCGGCTGCAGCTTCGCGCCGCGCTGCAGCCGCCGCGCGCCTTCTTGCGAGGTTGCGACACCGCCGCTCAACACGCTCCGGCCGGACCGGCACACGCGCTGCCTGCGCTGGCGGGAGCTCGCATGAGCGCGCTGGTAGCGGCCGAAGGCGTGAGCCGCCGCTTCGCTCTCGGCGGCTTGCTCGCGTGGCGGCCGGCCGTGCAAGCGGTGACGTCGGTCGACCTGTCGATCGCCCGCGGCGAGACGGTTGGCCTCGTCGGCGAGAGCGGCTCCGGCAAGAGCACGCTCGGACGGCTGATGCTCGGATTGATCGCGCCGAGCGCCGGCCGCGTGATGCTCGAGGACACCGACCTTGCGACGCTCGGCGCGGCGCGGCTGCGCGCCGCGAGGCGGCGGATGCAGATCATCTTCCAGGATCCCTATTCCAGCCTCGATCCGCGTCGGCATGTCGGCGCGCAGATCACCGACGGGCTTGCCATCCACCGCATGGTGCCGCGCCGCGAGCGTGCCGAGCGCGTGCGCGCGCTGCTGGCCCAGGTCGGGCTGTCGCCAGCCCATGCCGAGCGCTACCCGCACGAATTTTCCGGCGGCCAGCGCCAACGTATCGGCATCGCTCGGGCGCTCGCCACCGGCCCGGAGTTCCTGGTGGCGGACGAGCCGGTGTCGGCGCTCGATGTGTCGGTCCAGGCGCAGATCCTCGCGCTGCTGGCCGATCTCTGCGCGCAGTCTGCGGTGGCGCTGCTGTTCATCAGCCACGACCTTCCCGTCGTTCGCAGCCTGTGCGAACGTGTGGTGGTGCTCTATCTTGGCCGGGTGATGGAGGCGGGACCCGCCGCCGCCGTGTTCGACACGCCCCGGCATCCCTATACCCAGGCGCTGCTCTCCGCCGCGCCGAGCATCGATCCGACACGGCGACGCCAGCGGATCTTGCTCGCGGGCGATCCGCCAAGTCCCGCGGCGCCACCGTCAGGCTGCGTTTTCCGTACGCGGTGCCAGCACGCCACGGCAGCCTGCGCCGAGCTGGTTCCGCCGTTGCGCGAGCGCGGGCCAAGCCATCGCGTCGCCTGTCTGCGCGACGATCTCGCTGGGAGCCCGGCCCCGAGATAAGCCGAAGAGTACCGCGAGTCCCTGCAGGACAAGGCGGCCTTGCATGGCACAAGGCAGGAAATTCCTTGTAATATCAAAGCATGAGGCGTCGCCTGCCAGCCCGGTCGCTCGGCCGCGCCCGGCCCGGAGACCGGCTGGCGTGGGCGCTCGCCGTGCTGCTGGCGCTCGCCGGCGCCACGCCCGCCTTCGCCGACGTCGCGTACAAGACCGAGATCAGTCTCACCGGCCTCAAGAACAGCCAAATCACGGACGCGCTCAAGGCCGCCTCACAGCTCGTCGCGCTGCAGAACAAGCCGCCGCCGAGCAATGCCGCGCTGCGTCGCCGCGCCGAGAATGATCTGCCGCGGCTCGTCGAGGTGATGCATGCGGAGGGCTATTGGTCGGCAAAGGCCGACTTTCGGCTCGACACGACAAAGAAGCCGGAGCAGGTGACGGTCACGATCGATCCCGGCCCGCTCTACACGCTGGCGAGCGTCGTCTTCCGCACGCCCGACGGCACCGAGCCGGCGCTGCTTCGATCGCTCGGTCCCGGCGCCTTCGGGCTCGAGGTCGGCGGCCCGGCGCGCTCGGCTCCGGTCACCGCCGCCGAGCCGCAGATCGTCGAGCAATACGCGCATAACGGCCATCCCTTCGCCAGGGTCACCGAGCGCAAGGCGGTCGTCGATGTGGCGAAGCACGCGATGAACGTGACCTATACCGTCGATCCCGGCGCGGCGGCGAAGTTCGGGCCGGTCACCATCGCAGGCCTCAAGGATGTCAACCGCGATCTGATCGTCCGCCGCATCGCCTGGAAAGCAGGCACGCCCTATGACGGGCGCATCGTCGATGCAACACGGCAGGACATCGTCAGGACCGGCCTCTTCAGCGCCGTCCGCATCGACCATGCCGCCCAGCCCGATGCGCAAGGCGAGGTGGCGATGACCATCACGCTGGTCGAAGGCCCGCCCCGCTCGATCGGCGCCGGCGTTGCTTACAACACCAATATCGGCTTTGGCGGCCAGACCTTCTGGGAGAATCGCAACCTCTTCGGCAATGGCGAGCGGCTGCGCCTCACCGCCGGCGCGGCACAGAAACAGCTCGGCCTCGCCGCCGATTTCACCAAGCCCGATTTCATCGATCGCGATCAGAACCTGCTCGCCAGTGCCGGGCTGCTCGACCAGACGACCGATGCCTTCAACAGCCGCCGCCAGCAGATCTTCCTCGGCATCCAGCGGCCGCTGCTGCCTTCGCTCACCCTCATCGCCGGGCCCGATTTCGAGCACGCCGTGGTCCACCAATATGAGCAAGGCTTGAGCAATGAAGACTACACGCTCATCGGATTGCCCGTCGTGCTGCGCCGCGACACGACCGACGATCTGCTCGATCCCACCATCGGCGGCCGCCAGACGCTGACGGTGACGCCTTATCACACCATTGCCGGCCCGACCCTCGACTTCGTCAGCTCGCGGCTGGAGCTGCGGCATTACCAGCGGCTCAACGATACCGGACGACTGGTCCTCGCCGGCTTCGGCGCGCTCGGCTCGATCGTCGGCGCCAGTTTGGACGACGTGCCGGCGGATAAGCGGCTCTATGCCGGTGGCGCCGGGTCGGTCAGGGGTTATGCCTATCAGCATGCCGGACCGCTTTACCCCAGCGGCGTGCCCGTCGGCGGCATCTCGAGCCTGGAGCTCGGCCTCGAGCTGCGGTACCGCATTACCAATACGATCGGCGTCGTCCCCTTCGTCGAAGGCGGCAACGTCTATCCGACGAATTTTCCCAACAGCACGAGCTTGTTCTGGGGTGCGGGCATCGGCCTGCGCTATTACACGCTGGTGGGCCCCGTCCGCCTCGACCTTGCCACACCGTTCGATCATCGTCCCGGCGACAAGCCGATCGAGGTCTACATCAGCATCGGCCAAGCGTTCTAAGGGATGCGGATGAAGGGCCAACGGAAACAACGGAACGGGCAAGTTGCATAAGGTGTTGAGGCTCGCCGGCATGGCGCTGCTGGCAGTCGTGCTGGCGCTGGCGCTCAGCTTCGCGCTGCTGCAGACGCCGCCGGGCCGAGCCGGGCTCGCCGCCGTGCTGGGCCGCGCGCTGGCCGATCCCGGCGAGCGCATCACCGTCACCGGCTTCAAGGGCTTCGTCCCCTTCGACATGACCGTCGAGCGCATCGAGATCGACGACAGCGCCGGGCCGCGCGTCGTCGTCAGCGATGCAGCGCTTGCCATCGCGCCCGGCGATCTCCTGCGGGGGCGCTTGACGGTGCGGCGATTCTCGGCGCGCGAGATCGAGGTCGCGCGACCCTCGGCGACGCCGATCCACCCCAATCCGTCCGCGCTGATGCACCCACCGCTGCCGGTAACGCTCGAAGCGCTGCGCATCGATCGGCTCGCCCTCGGCGCGGCGCTCACCGGCGAGCCCGTCGCGGTGAGCGTGAGCGCAAGCGGCGCGCTTGGCCAGGGCCGCGCGACGGCGAATCTCGAGCTGCACCGAATCGACGCGACGCCGGGACAGGCGGTGATCCATCTCGCGCTCTCCGGCTCACCGCCGCAGCTCGACCTCGCTGCCGATATCGCCGAGCCGAGCGGCAGGCTGCTGGCGGATGCGCTGGGCGCCCCGGCACCCTTGCCGCTATCGCTCCACCTCGCCGGCAACGGCCCGTTGGCGGATTGGCAAGGGAGCCTGGCGCTGCATGCCGGTGATGCCGCGGCGGACGCCCAATTCCGCATCCATCGGGATGGCGGCTATCACCTCAGCGCGACAGGAAATGGCAGCGTTGCCAGCCTGTTGCCGGCGCGGCTCCAACCCTTGCTCGGTGGCCGCATCGAGCTTTCGGCGACGCTCGATCTCGACGCCGACCGGGTCGCGCTGACCGGGCTCCGCCTCGCCGGCAACGCCGTGCAGCTCAGTGCCCGCGGCAGCTTCGCGCGCACGAGCGAGGCGCTCGCCGGCGAGGGCAAGCTCGACCTCCCCGATCTCACCGCGCTCGCGCCGCTGATCGGAGCGCCGACCGGGGGCGCGGCGGGATTGTCGTTGGCGCTGGGCGGCACCATGCATGCGCCGCGGGCGCGGCTGACGCTGACGGGCCAGCACCTCATGCTCGGCGATGGCCGCGCCGCGGCCGCAGCCGCGACCATCGACCTCGGCGCCGCGGGCGATCCCGTCGCTTCCGCGACGCCGATCGACATCTCCGCCAGCGGCGATCTTAGCGGCATCACGCTGCGATCGGCGGCGCTGCCGGGCGGGCTCGGCGAGCGGCTCGATTGGCGCTTCGGCGCGCGACTCGACCGCGCCGCGGAACGGCTTGATCTCCAATCGCTCGAAATCGACGATGCCGGCAGCAGCCTCGTGGCGAGCGCGGCCGGCACCAGCAGCAGCGGCATCGAAGGCGAGGCGATGCTGCGCGTCCCCGATATCGGCCGCTTTGCCGGCGCCGGGAGGGCCGGCACTCTCGCTCTGGCCACCGATTTCCACGCCGCCCGGGATGGCAGCGCGACCGCCGTGCTGAGCGGCGCGCTGCACGCGCCGCAGAGCGGGATCGGCGCGATCGACCGGCTCCTCGGCAGCACGGCGAGCATCGCCGGAACCCTCCGCCGTTCGGCCAACGGCGCACTCGCCGCGAGCGACGTCAGCGTCGCCGGCGCCGAACTCGACCTCTCCGGCGAGGGCAGCCGCAGCGCCGATGGCCGGCTCGATGCGACCTGGCGGCTGACGCTGCCGCGGCTTGCCGCGCTCGATCCGTCGCTTGGCGGCGCGGTCAGCGTCGTCGGCACTCTGAACGGCAATGAGAGCGCCCCCGACGCGACAGCGACCCTCACCGCCGACGGGATCAGCGCCAGCACCGTGCAGCTCGACCGCCTCGAAGCCCACCTCGCCGTCAGCAATCTCTTGCAGCCGAGCGGGCACCTCACGGCCAAGTTCAGTCGCCGCGACCTGACGGGCACCGTAGCGGGCGACGGCGCGCTCGCGGGCACGCGGCTGAGCCTCAGCCGCGTGCGTCTCGACGCGGCCGGAACGCGGATCGATGGTGCCGTCGCGCTCCGGCTCGACAGCGGCACGGCAGACGGCACGCTGACCGGCACCGCGCCCAACCTGAAGCCGTGGTCGGCACTCATCGGCACGCCGCTCGCTGGCAGCGCCACGCTCAAGGCGCGGCTCGCCGGCGGCAAGGGCCAGTCGGTCGAGCTGACGCTCGATGGCAAGGCGCTGTCGCTCGCCGGCGTCAGTCTCGCGAAGCTCCACGCGACGGCGCAGCTCGCCGATGTGCTAGGGACGCCGAGCGGCCGCGCCGAGATGGAGATCGATCAGGCAGCGCTCGGCAAGGCGACGGTAACGAGCCTGCGGCTCAGCGGCAAAAGCGAGCGGCCGGGGCTCTACGCGCTGACCGCCAGCGCCGAAGGCCAAGCGGGAGAGGCCTATCGGCTGAACGCGAGCGCGCGCCTCAGCCTCGATCCGCGCGGCCAGACGCTCGACGTGACACAGCTGGCCGGCGCGCTCGGCAACGCGCCGGTGCGGCTCGAACAAGCGCTGCGGCTGACGCGGCGCGACGGCGATCTCGCCTTCGCCAATCTCGATCTCGGCTTCGACCAAGGCCGCCTGCGCGGCGATGGCTCCCTCAAAGGCACGGCTTTGGCGCTCCACCTCAAAGCGAGCGGACTGCCGGTGCACCGCCTCGCCGAGCTGGCGGGATACCGCGAAGTGAGCGGCGTGCTGAGTTTCGAGGCGACGCTCTCCGGCACACGCGCGCGGCCGGTCGGGCAGTTCGTCCTCGATGGCGAGCAGCTGCAATTCGCCGCGGCGAGCCGGCCGGATCTGTCGCCGCTCGGCCTCGTCGTCTCGGCGGAATGGCGGGACGGCGTGGTGACGACGAAGGGCCGCCTCGCCGGCCCCAACAACGCCGCGCTGGGCTTCAGCGGCCGCGTGCCGTTCGTGGTCGAGGCGCCGGGCCTGACGCCGCGCCTGCCGCCGCAAGGGGCGTTGGCCTTCCATCTCGAAGGCGGCGGCGAGCTTGCCAACCTCGCCGACATTGCGCCTTTGGGCGAGGATCGCATCTCGGGCCACTTCACGGTCGACGTTTCGATCGCCGGCACCGTTGCATCGCCCGAAGCGAGCGGCAGGCTCTCGGTACGCAACGGCCGCTATGAGAGTCTGTTCTGGGGAACCACGCTCACCGGCATCGATTTCGACCTCGTCGGCAGCCGCCAGCAGCTGGTGCTGCAGAATTTCCACGCCGGCGACGGGGCGAAAGGCAGCCTCGCGCTCGCTGGCTCTGTAAACCTCGCCGGCGAAGCGGGGCCGGCCTTCGCCTTCACCGGCTCGTTCAAGAGCTTTCGGGCGGTGCAGCGGGACGAAGCGACGGCGACAGTGAGCGGCGAGGTGGGGCTCACCGGCACTATCGCGGCACCGCGCCTCGGCGCGCATCTGACGATCGAACAGGCCGAGCTGCACGTGCCGGAGCGGCTGCCGCAGAACGTGCGGCCGATCGCCGTGACCATGATCAACAGTGTCACCGGCGAGGTGCTGTCTCGGCCCGAGGAGAGCCCGCAGCGCGTGGCGCTACTGTCGCTCGCGCTCGATGTCACCGTCGACATGCCGGGGCATGTGTTCGTACGCGGTCGCGGCCTCGACAGCGAGTGGCGCGGACGGCTCGCCATTACCGGAACTACCGCAGCGCCGAGCCTTGACGGCAAGCTCGAAGTGGTGCGCGGCAACTACAATTTCCTCGGCACCACCGCGACGCTCAGCAGCGGCACCATCAGCTTCCTCGGCGGCAGGCGCATCGATCCCGAGATCAACATCGAGGCGCGCCTCAGCTCGACCGACGTCATCGCCATCATTCGCATCACCGGCACGGCGACGCAGCCGAAGATCGCGCTCACCTCGCAGCCGGAGCTGCCGCAGGACGAGATTCTGTCGCGCGTGCTGTTCGGCACCAGCGTCAGCTCGATCACCGCGGCGCAAGGGCTGCAGATCGCGCAAGCCGCGGCGGCGCTCGCCAATGGCGGCGATATCGGCGTCATCGAGCGGGTTCGCCAGGGGCTCGGGCTCGACCGCCTCAGCCTAGGCTCGGCGACGGCGACCAGCCCCTTGAGCAACGTCGCCATGCCCTCGACGCCGGCCGGCGTACCGAGCGCGTTTCCCACCGCCGGGATCGGCAGCTCGCCGACGCCGATCAGCGCGACCGGCAGCACGGGCGCCGCCGGCACCACCGTGAATGCCGGCAAATATGTGGCGAGCGGCGTCTATGTCGGCGTGACGCAAGGCATCAGCGCGGGCTCGAGCGCGGTCGATGTGCAGATCAGCGTGACACCGCATATCAGCATCGACACCACCGCCGGCGGCGAGACCGCCGGCTCGGGTATCGGCGTCACCTGGAGGCTCGATTATTGAGAAGAGTCGTCAGTTTTCAGTTATCAGTTCTCGGTGTCGGGGCGCACCTGGAACCGACGACTGAAAACTGACAACTGACGACTCCTTCATCACGCAATGGTGATCAAAACCTGAGCCAGCGCGGCGGCTATGCTGCGCCCCGGGGCAGTGCGAGGGAGGATGCGTGATGGAAGGCTTCGACGCTCACGTAAAGGTGCTGACGCCGCCGACGCGCTTCTCGCGCCGGGGCTGTAAGAGCCAGCGGCCTAGAACTGAAAACCGAAGACTGAAAACTGACCACTGATCACTGACAACTATGCTGACTTCCGGCGCGGTGCCGGGCGGCGGATGGTGCGGACGGGCTTTTCGTCCTCGTCGAAGAGCTCGGCCAGCTTCTCGAGCATGGTGCCGCCGAGCTGCTCGGCATCGACGATGGTGACGGCGCGGCGATAGTAGCGCGTCACGTCATGGCCGATGCCGATGGCGACGAGCTCGACCGACGAGTTGCGCTCGATATCGCCGATGACCTCGCGCAAATGGCGCTCGAGATAATTGCCGGGATTGACCGAGAGCGTGCTGTCATCGACCGGCGCGCCGTCGGAGATGACCATGAGGATGCGGCGTTGCTCGCTGCGGGCGATCAGCCGGTTATGCGCCCAGAGCAGTGCCTCGCCGTCGATGTTCTCCTTGAGAATGCCTTCGCGCAGCATCAGCCCGAGCGAGCGCCGCGCGCGCCGCCACGGCGCATCGGCGGGCTTGTAGATGATGTGCCGGAGATCGTTGAGTCGGCCCGGATTGGGCGGCTTGCCGGCGGCGATCCAGCGCTCGCGCGACTGGCCGCCCTTCCAGGCACGGGTGGTGAAGCCCAGGATCTCGACCTTGACGCCGCAGCGCTCGAGCGTGCGCGCCAGGATGTCGGCGCTCATCGCCGCCACGGTGATCGGCCGGCCGCGCATCGAGCCGGAATTATCGATCAGCAGCGTCACCACCGTGTCGCGGAAATCGGTCTCCTTCTCCTGCTTGTAGGAGAGCGGATAGACCGGGTTGGTGATGACGCGCGAGAGCCGCGCCGCGTCGAGCATCCCCTCTTCGAGATCGAACTCCCAGGCACGGGTCTGCTTGGCAAGGAGGCGGCGCTGCAGCCGGTTGGCGAGCCGGCCGATGACGCTTTGGAGGTGCGAGAGCTGCTGATCAAGCAGGCCGCGCAGCCGCGTCAGCTCATCCGGGTCGCACAGCCCCTCGGCTTCGACCGTTTCGTCGCACTCGACGGTGAAGGCGCGATAGGCGGAGGGATCGTCATTGAGCCCGTGGCGCGGCAGATTGCCGGGGCGGCCGGGCCGGCCGGGATCATCGTCGCCGGCGCCCGGCATCAGCTCGCCCTCGATCTCCTCGGCACCGTCGGGCTGGCCATCTTCCTGCTGATGCTCGGGAACGCCGCCTTCGAGCGCGCCTTGCGCACCGGCGGCAGCGCCCTCGCCGCCATCGCTCTGGCTCTCGCTCTGATCGGCGTCGTCGCCCTCGCCTTCCTGCTCCTCGCTCTCCGCCTCTTGCTCGACATCGCCGAGATCGAGGTCGAGGTCGTGGATGAGCTGGCGCGCCGTCTTGGCGTAGGCGTCCTGATTGCCGACATGGCGGCCGAGCTCGATCAGGTCGCGGCCGACCTTGCCTTCGAGGAAGGGACGCCACGCTTCGACGACGCGTTGCGCCGCGGGCGGCGGCTGCGCGCCGGTCAGCGCCTCGCGCGCCAGCAGCCGGACGGCCTCGGCGAGCGTCGTGTCGTTGCGCTCCGCCAGATGCTCATAGCCTTGGCGGCGATAGCGCTCGTCGAGCATGGCGGCGAGATTGTTGGCGACGCCGGCCATGCGCCGGGCGCCGAGCGCTTCGACGCGCGCCTGCTCGACGCCTTCGAAGATAGCGCGCGCGGTCTCGCCTGACGGCAGCCGCTTTGCATGCAAGGCGGTGTCGTGATAGCGCAGCTTCAACGCCGCGGCATCGGCCGCGCCGCGCACCGGCGCTGCTTCGACGACACTGAGATCGCGGCCGGGCAGCGGCAGACGGACGCGCGTTCCCGCCGCGGCCGCAGGCTCGGCGCCGTAGCTCACCGTCACGTCCTCGCGCGACGCGATCGCCCGCACCGTGGCGGCGGTGGCGCGCTTGAAAACCTCGAGCGGTGTCTCGTTCTCGGCCACGCGAAACCTAGAGAAAACAATGAACCACAGAGGCACAGAGACATTGAGAAGGCATGATGGGCGCGCGCAGCGCGCCGATCCTTTCTCTCACTGTCTCTGTGCCTCGGTGGTTCATACCTGTTTCTCTTTCGACGATACGGCGCCGACTACACCAGCTGCGCCTTGACGCCGGTCTCCTTGAGCTCGCTCCCGAAGCAGCGCTGGTAGTACTCGGCAACCGTGGCGCGCTCGACCTCGTCGCATTTGTTGAGGAAGGTGAGGCGGAAGCCGAAGGCGACATCGTTGAAGATGCGCGCATTCTCCGCCCAGGTGATGACCGTGCGCGGCGACATGACGGTCGAGATGTCGCCGTTGATGAAGCCGGAGCGCGTCAGCTCGGCGAGCGCCACCATGGCATGGATGGCGCGGCGCCCTTCTTCGGTGTCCCAGCTCGGCGCCTTGGCCAGAACGATATCCACCTCCGCCTCATGCGGCAGGTAGTTGAGCGTCGCGACGATGTTCCAACGATCCATCTGGCCCTGATTGATCTGCTGCGTGCCGTGATAGAGACCGGTGGTGTCGCCGAGGCCGACCGTGTTCGCCGTGGCGAAGAGGCGGAAAGCGGGGTGCGGACGAATGACGCGGTTCTGATCGAGCAGGGTCAGCTTGCCCTCGACCTCGAGCACGCGCTGGATGACGAACATGACGTCGGGCCGGCCGGCATCATATTCGTCGAAGCAGAGGGCCGTCGGATGTTGCAGCGCCCAGGGCAGCAGCCCTTCCCGGTATTCGGTTACCTGCTTGCCATCGCGCAACACGATCGCGTCCTTGCCGACGAGATCGATGCGGCTGATATGGCTGTCGAGGTTGACGCGGATACACGGCCAGTTGAGGCGCGCCGCGACCTGCTCGATATGCGTCGATTTGCCGGTGCCGTGGTAGCCCTGGATGAGGACGCGGCGGTTGTAGGCGAAGCCGGCGAGGATGGCCAGCGTCGTGTCATGGTCGAAGCGGTAGGCCTCGTCGATGTCCGGGACATGGTCATCGGCGCGCGAGAAGGCGGGCACCTGCATGTCGCTATCGAGGCCGAAGGTCTGCCGCACCGAGACGGTGATGTCGGGCCGGTCGAGCGGAGTCTCTGCCGGGGTGGATTGTGGCGAAGCCATCGGATCGGTCTTTCTGGTAGGACGGTCGGGGGTCTTATAGCGCTGAAATCATCCGGAAGGGAAATAGCTGGCCTTAAGCGTGGTATAGGCACGGATGATCACTTTGAGCCGCTCCTCCGCCGCCTTGTCGCCGCCATGGGCGTCGGGGTGGTGCAGCTTCACGAGCTCCTTGTAACGCGATTTCAATCCGGCGAAGGTGATGGGCGGCGTCAGATCGAACACCGCCAACGCCTGTTCTTCTTCGGTCAGCGGACGCTTCCGCGCTGAGCGCTCATCCTCCTCCTCGAAGCCGAACATGCCGAAATCGCGCACGCGCGAGCGGAAGACGCCGAATCGGCCGCCGAGCGGCCAAGTCGGACGCTGCCAGACGGTGTCGTTGCGGATCTCGGCCTCGATCTCGGCGGCGCTCATCCCGGCGTAGTAATTCCACTGCGCATTGTAAGCGCGCACATGGTCAAGGCAGAACCAGTAGAACTGCCGCAGCCGATCGCGCGAGCGCGGCGCGCGGTAATCGCCACTTGCCGCGCAGCCGGGATGATCGCAAAGCCGCGTTGCCGCGGCTGCCGCGGTCGGACCGGCACTCTCTTCGATGCTGGCGCGGGGCATGAAAGAGAGTATGGGGGTCGCCCCGGAACCTGACAAGCGCCGCAGCGCAGCGATGCGCTCGCTTCTTGACAGGGTCCGCGCCGGTTTCCAGCTTTGGGGCGATGCGCGTCGCCGACCGAATTCGCGAGAAGCTTACCGCCGGGCTTCAGCCCACCCGCCTGGCGATCGTCGACGAGTCGCACCGCCATGCCGGTCATGCCGGCGCCCGGCCCGAGGGAGAGAGCCACTTCCGGGTCGAGGTCGTCGCTGCTGCTTTTGCGGGCGAAAGCCGCATCGCCCGCCAGCGCCGCGTCTATGCCCTGCTCGCCGAAGAGTTGGCAGGGCCTGTCCATGCCCTGGCCCTCACGACGCTAACCCCCGAAGAAGACAAGAAAAACTGAACGCGCGCAGATTTCCGCGAAGGGGCGGGAGGGAGCGGCAACTCGCGGTTGCCGAGCGTTCACTTTTTCTCGAAATGATTGCAAGCGCGGGGGATTTGACATAACATTAACCAATGCAAGAGAGCACCCACCCTACCTCTGGTCATGACGCGACCGCGGAAGGCGAGCATCTGCGGTCGGCTTCGACTTTGATCAACCGCAATGTCACCGTCGGTGGACGCCGCACCAGCATGCGGCTCGAGCCGGCGATGTGGGAAGCGCTGCAGCAGGTCTGCACCCGCGAGGGCAAGTCGCTCAACGAGCTGGTGACCGAGATCGACCGCCAGCGTTCGGAATCGAGCCTCACCGCCGCAATCCGGGTCTATCTCCTGCGCTACTTCTCCGCCGCCGCCACCGACGAAGGCCATCGCCTCGCCGGCCATGGCGGGCTGACGCGGCACTTCCAGGTATAGAAGTCGGGCCAATAGCGCCGGCCACCTCGCCATCGCCGACGAAGGCGTGGCAGAAATCGACGAGCGGCCCGAGCCGCTGCGCAGCGGGCGGCTCAGGCGGTTGATCCGGCCAGCGCGCCGGCAAGGAAATCGGCGAGCACGGCGGGAGCAACGTCGCGGCAGATGAAGGCGTCGCCGATATCGCGCGGCAGGATCAGCGTGATGCGCCCATCTCTGACCTTCTTGTCCTTGTGCATGAGGGCAATGAGTGCCGCGGCGCTGGGCGCGTCATCGCCGAGCAGGGACAGCGAGGTCGGCAAGCCGAGGGCAGCGAAATGCCGCGCCACGCGCGCCGCCGCCTCCGGCGGACAGAGGTCGAGGCGCGCCGCGAGGTCGAACGCCAGCTTCATGCCGAGCGCGACGGCCTCGCCATGCTTGAGCCGCTCGCCAAAGTCGGTCGCCGCTTCGAGCGCATGGCCGAAGGTATGGCCGAAATTGAGCAGCGCGCGCTCGCCGGTTTCGCGCTCATCGGCGGCGACGATCGCCGCTTTGATCGCGCAACTCCGCCGCACCGCCTGCTGGCGCGCCACAGCATTGCCGGCAACGAGCCCTGCGCCTTCCACCTCGAGCCAGTCATAGAACGCGCGGTCGCGAATGAGGCCGTATTTCACGACCTCGGCATAGCCTGCCAGCAGCTCGCGCCGCGGCAGGCTCTCCAGCGTATCGATATCGGCCAGGACCAGCGCGGGCTGATGGAAGGCGCCGATGAGATTCTTGCCGTGTACGCTGTCGATCGCGGTCTTACCGCCGACCGAGCTGTCGACCTGGGCGAGCAAGGTGGTCGGCACCTGGACGAGATCGAGGCCGCGCAGCAGCGCGGCGGCGGCGAAGCCGGCGAGATCGCCGACGACGCCGCCGCCCAGCGCGATGATCGCCGTCGCGCGCTCGATGCCGAGCGCCAGCACATCCTCACAGAGTCGGGCGAAATGCGCGAAATTCTTCGTCGCCTCGCCGGGCGGCAACGTGATCGCGTCATGGCGGATGCCGGCGGCGTCGAGTGACGCGGCGAAGCGCGCGAGGTAATGGCGGGCGACGTTCCCGTCCGTGACGATGACGGCGCGCTTCTGCCGGATCACCGGCGCGAGCAGCACCCCCGCCTCGGCAATGAGGCCGCGGCCAATGACGATGTCATAGCCGCGCGCGCCGAGCGCAACGGCGAGCCGCTCCGCCGCGCTCATGGCGCCACCCGCTGCGCTTGCGCGGTGCCATACGCGGCGAGCGCCGCCAGCGCCCGCTCGAGGGTGAGCTCGGGCGGACCGTCGACGCTGTCAACGGTGAGGTCGGCCTCGGCGTAGATCGGATAGCGCGCCGCGATGAGCCGCTCGAACACGGCGCGCGGATCGCCGCCCTTGAGCAACGGCCGATTGTTGCGGCGCTGGACCCGCACCAGCATCAGCTCGAGATCGGCGCGCAGCCAGATCGTGACGGCGCGGGCGCGCAGCAGAGCGCGCGTCGACGGATCCATGAAGGCGCCGCCGCCGGTCGCCAGCACATGCGGCGGCTTCTCGAGCAGCCTGGCGACGACGCGGCGCTCACCCTCGCGAAAGGCGCTCTCGCCATGGCGCTCGAAGATCTCTTCGATGCTGCTCTGCGCCGCCGCCTCGATCTCGGCATCGGCATCGATGAAGGGCAGGCCGAGACGCTGCCCCAGCCGCCGGCCGATGCTGGTCTTGCCGACGCCCATCAATCCCACCAGCGCGATGGTCTTTGCCGGCCGGGGCGGAGCAGCGCTCACGCCGCCGGCTTCCGTGCCGTTGAAAGCGTTAAGATGCACCGATACACTCGCCGCAAAGATGCCATGAAGGCACCCTAGCATATCGCCTTGCTTGATCGTCAACCGAGCGACGGGCCCGCCCCTGGTAGCGCGTGCCTCGCAGGAACTTACGGAAAAGATGGGAAAATTTGCCCTGATCGCCGCCGCCGTGCTGGTCGTTGTCATCGTTGGCGTGGTCGGCACACTGATGTTCTGGAACGTCCCCGCGCCATCTGCCCGAGTCGAGCACGTTATTCCAGATGCCAAGCTGCCGAAATGATCGACGCCTTGCGCTCGCGGTTGCGGCGCTGGCACTGCTGATGCCGGCGGCGGCGCTGGCGCAAGTCGGCCCGCCGGTCCACCTGCTTCCCCCGGCGCCGGGCGCCGGCCCGGCCGTGCCGGGGCCGCCGCCCGCCCCTACCCCCGCCCCTGCGGCCGCGACCGACGAAGCGATCCGCACGACGCCGCTGGCGCCGGTCGACAGCGCCTGGATCGGTGCGCTCGAGGGCGGCGCCAATGCGCTGCCAGACAGTATGTGGCAAGGCACGCCGCGCCGCTTCGTCGCGGCGGCGCTGCCACAGCTGCAGCCGACCACCTCGCCGGCGCTGCAGCTGCTCGCGCACCGGCTGCTACTCAGCAACGCTATCGCCCCCTCTGGCGAAGATCCGCCGAACCAGCCTGGCCTTGCCGCGCTCCGCGTCGAGCGGCTGATCGCGCTGGGCGAGGTCGATGGCGCGCTGGGCGTGCTCGAGGCGCTGCCGGCGGAAACCCGCACCGATCCGCTGGACCATGAGCGGGCTGAGCTCTATTTCGCCAAGAATGACGTCGCCGGGGCCTGCCGGCGCGTTCAGGAAGGCATCGACCACTATCAAACCGTCTGGTGGCAGCGCGCGCTCATCGCCTGTCAGACGCTTGCCGGGCAGCGCGCCGAGGCATCGCTCGGCTTGAGCCTGCTGCGCGAGCAGAAGGCGCCGCCGGACCGGGTTTTCGACGAGCTGATCGATGCCGCCGAGGGACACGCGATCCGGATCACGAGCCTGCCGGACCCATCGCCCATCCTGGTGACGCTGTTGGCCGCAGCCAAGCTGCCGCTGCCGGCCGAGGCGGCAGCGAGCGCGGATCTGCCGACGCTCCTCGCCTGGGCCGGCAACGAGGCGGTGCCGCCGTTGCAGCGCTTGGCCGCGGCCGAGCGTGCGACAGACTTGGGCGCGATGCCGCCTTCCGTCCTGGGCGATCTCTACGCCAAGGTGGAATTCAAGCCTGACGAGCTCGGCTCGGCGATTCGCCAGGCGAAAGCGCCGGCGACGCCGCGCGAGCGCGCGCTGCTCTACCAGGTGGCGCGCAACGATCCCGCCTCCGCCGTGCGCGCGACGGCGTTGAAGGCGCTGCTGGCCGAGGCCCGAAAGCGCGGCGATTTCTTCACCACCGCGCGCCTCGTCGCGCCGATCCTGGCGCAGCTCCCGCCGAGTGGCGATCTTGGGCCCTTCGCGGCTGAAGCGGTGCGCACGCTCTATGCCGGCGGCCGCCCCGAGGCGGCGACGCCTTGGCTCGTCTATGCCGATCCGGCGACGGTGCCGCTGCTGCTGGCGCTGCCGCAGCTTGCCGGTCCCGGCGGTGATGCGAAGGTCTTGCACGACGCGGTCGCGGCTGCCGGACACAATGCCGACCTTGCGCGGCTGCTGCTGTCGCTGATGACCGCGCTCGGCATCGAGGTGACGCCGGGTGATTGGGCGCCGCTCATCGCGCCGGCGCATGACGCACCTCTGCCCAACGCCGCGCTCTGGCTCGATCAGCAGCAGGCGGCAGCGGGGAACCGCGTTGGCGAAACCGTGCTGACGACGCTGCTCCTGGCCCGGGCCGGCGATCACCTCTCGACCGAGCCGATCGTCGTCGCCGCGGCGGTTTCCGGGCTCAAAGCCGTCGGGCTCGATCAGGATGCGCATGCGCTCGCCGTCGAAGCGGCGCTTGCCGCCGGGCTATGAGCGCGCCGGGACGCAAGCCCGCCCCGCCGGCACAGCTGTCGCACCACGTCGAAGCCTTCCTCGAGATGCTCGCGGCGGAGCGCGGCGCGGCGCGGCTGACGCTCGCCGCCTATCGCCACGACCTTGGCGTGGTCGCGGAATTCCTCGGCGGTGCACTCGACAACGCCTCGACCGAGGATCTCCGCAACTATCTCGGCGCGCTGGCGCGCGACGGCTTCTCGGCGCGCACCGCGGCGCGGCGGCTTTCGGCGCTGCGCCAGTTCTACCGCTTCCTGCTGCTGGATGGGCGGCGGCAGGACGATCCCACGGCCGCGCTCGACGCGCCGCGCCTCGGCCGTCCACTGCCGAAGCTGGTGAGCGAGGATGAGGCGACCAGGCTGCTCGAGGCCGCGGCGGTGCAGGGCGGCGCCGAGGGGGCGAGGCTCATCTGTCTTGTCGAGCTGCTCTATGGCGCGGGCTTGCGCGCCTCGGAACTGGTGAGCCTGCCGCTCGCCGCGGCGCGCGGCGAGAAGCGCTTCCTCGTCGTGCGCGGCAAAGGCGACAAGGAGCGGCTGGTGCCGATGGGCGAGCCGGCCCGCGCTGCGCTCACCGCCTATCTGGCGCGGCGTGATGCCTTCGTCGCAGGCAAGAAGAGCGAGCGCTTTCTCTTCCCGTCGCGCAGCGCCGCGGGCCATCTGACGCGGCGGCGCTGCGGCCAGATGATGAAAGAGCTGGCGCTCGCCGCCGGCATCGACCCGGCGCGGCTCTCGCCGCATGTGTTGCGTCACGCCTTCGCCACCCATCTCCTCGACCGCGGCGCCGATCTGCGCAGCGTGCAGGAGATGCTGGGCCATGCCGACATCGCCACGACGCAGATCTATACCCATGTCGCCGGCGAGCGGCTGCAGCGCCTGGTGCGCGAGCATCACCCGCTGGCGAAGCGGCGGCGATAGCGCATCGCCGCCACGAGCCGGCGCGGTTGCTCGCTGGAAGTGACCTAACGAAGCACGGCGAATTGACCGCGTTCACGCTTGGCGAGTTTTGGCAACGCCTCTCCGGCGACGAGCGTCTTGAAGTGCTCGGTCTGCTGGTGCGCACCGAAGGCGTCTTCGTTCTTGAAGACCTCATAGAAGAAGAACTTGCCAGGCTCCGTACGCGAGCGATGAACGACGAACATCACCACACCGGGCTCCTGTTGCGCCTTGGGCGCGAAACGCGACAGAATGGCCGCCACCGCGTCCTCCTCGCCGTCGCGGGCCTCCCAGAACGCGGTCACGACAAAGCCGTCCTTTATCTCGCTGATATTCACCATGATCCTTGCTCCCGTGACAATGAGTGACGGCCGTGAAAGGGCCGACCGAGTCTTCACCGGCGGTGGCCGCGGATCGATCACCGGCCGCCCCAGACTCTGTCCCCTACGGTCCGCCATGTCGTGGGCGATCACTTCGAACGGCGCCGAAGCATCGGCGCATGATATCCGAGGTGGCGGCGGTCGCCGATCCGCAAGAAACTGCCGCGACCGGAGCAACGAAGCTCGGTCCCCGTGGCGCGCAGAAGGTGTATGCTGACCCGCGATACTTGACCCAAGCGTTGCGGCTCAATTCGATGCGGATATATCGTTCCCCAACTCAAGTTGCGTAAGGAGGGGACAGGTGATCAAGATCATCGATCTGAAGCGCGAAGTCGCCAAATTGCCGATGCTACGGGACCGGCGGCCGGAGACCACCGAGGCAGAGCGCAAGGCGAGCGGTGCCTTCGTCGCGCTGTCGCCCTACCGCGACGGCAATGTTTTCTGCGCGAAATTCTCGGGCGAGGCGGCCTGGGAGCGCCATCCCGGCGGCGACGAGCTCGTGCAGGTCGTTGACGGCGCCACGATTTTGCACATCGTCAGCGAAGACGGGCCGCTATCCTACGCGCTGAGTGCCGGCATGGTGGTGATCGTGCCGCAAAACGTGTGGCACCGCTTCCATGCGCCGGACGGAGTGACGTTGATGACCGCGACGCCGAAGCCGACCGAGCATCTGACGGTCGATGTCGAGGACCCGCGGACTCTCACCGACACACAGCGCGCGGCAGCAACCGAACATAAATGGCGCTGACGCATTTCGGCTCTTGCTCCGGCCGCACGGCGCCGGCGTCATCTTCCGTCACGCGGTCATCATCCTGAGAGACCCGAAGCTCCTCTCGCTTTACCCCGCGGCGGCTTTCGCCTATGCATGCACCTCGCCCTCTGCGACGGGGAAGGCCATGAGCTTCACCATCATCGATAGCGCGCCGGCGCGCCTCAACCGCAGCGAGCTGGCCGTGCCCGGCAGCCATCCGCAATTCTTCGAGAAAGCCGCGAAAGGCGGCGCCGACATCATCTTTCTCGACCTCGAGGACGCGGTGGCGCCGGACGAGAAGGAAAAGGCGCGCAAGAACGTGATCGCGGCGCTCAACGACGTCGATTGGCGCGGCAAGACCCTGTCGCTGCGCATCAACGGCCTCGACACGCACTACATGTACCGCGACGTCGTCGATGTCGTGGAGCAGGCCGGCGACAAGCTCGACCTCATCATGATTCCCAAGATCGGCACGGCTGCCGATGTCTATGCTCTCGACATGCTGGTCACCCAGATCGAGACGGCAAAGCGCTTCGAGAAGCGCATCGGCTTCGAGCTCATCATCGAGACCGCGCTCGGCATGCAGAACGTCCATGGCATCGCCGGCGCCTCGAAGCGGCTCGAATCGCTGCATTTCGGCGTTGCCGACTACGCCGCCTCGACACGCGCGCGCACCACCAATATCGGCGGCGCCAATCCCGACTATGCCATCCTCACCGACAAGGACGACGCGGGACGGCGCGAGACGCACTGGGGCGATATGTGGCATTACGCGCTGGCCCGCATGGTGGTGGCGGCGCGCGCCAACGGGCTCCGGCCGATCGACGGCCCGTTCGGCGATTTCTCCGACGCCGATGCCTACCGCGCGGCAGCGCGCCGCGCCGCGGCGCTGGGCTGCGAGGGCAAATGGGCGATCCATCCCTCGCAGGTGGCGCTCGCCAATGAGTGCTTCACGCCGTCGGCCAAAGAGCTCGAGCGCGCCAAGCGCATCCTCGCGGCGATGGAGCAGGCGAAGCGCGAGGGCCGCGGCGCGGTGGCGCTCGACGGCCGGCTCATCGACATCGCCTCGATTCGCCAGGCCGAGGTGCTGGTGAAGAAGGCCGAGGCGATCGGCAGCGCCTGACGGAAGAGTGGCGCGGCGGGCGCCGCTGTGCTAGGCAGCGCACAATGCGTCACTTTCTCGATTTCGAGAAGCCGCTCGCCGAGCTCGAGGGCAAGATCGAGGAGCTCCGGCACCTCTCCAACGGCAACGATATCAACATCGCCGACGAGGTGACGCGGCTCGAAGCCAAGGTCGACCGGCTGCTGCGCCAGACTTATGCCAAGCTCACGCCGTGGCAAAAGGTCCAGCTCGCGCGCCATCCCGACCGGCCGCACGGCTCCGACTATATCAAGGAGCTGATCGCCGAGTTCACGCCGCTCGCCGGCGATCGCGGTTTCGGCGAAGACCGCGCCATTCTGGGCGGCATCGGCCGTTTCCGCGGGCGCAGCGTCGTGGTGCTGGCGCATGAGAAGGGCGCCGACACGGAAATGCGGCTCAAGCACAATTTCGGCATGGCGAAACCCGAAGGCTACCGCAAGGCGCGTCGCCTCATGGCGCTCGCCGATCGCTTCGGCCTGCCGCTGCTCACCTTCATCGACACGCCCGGAGCCTATCCCGGCATCGACGCCGAAGCGCGCGGCCAGGCGGAAGCGATCGCGCGCGCGATCGAAGCCTGTCTCGAGCTCACCGTGCCGATGATCGCCACCGTCATCGGCGAGGGCGGCTCGGGCGGCGCGCTGGCGCTCGCCGCCGGCAACAAGGTGCTGATGCTCGAGCACGCGGTCTATTCCGTCATCTCGCCCGAGGCGTGCGCATCGATCATCTGGCGCACCGCGGAGAATGCGCAAGACGCCGCCGAGGCGCTGAAGCTCACGGCGCAGGATCTGTTCAAGCTCGGCGTCATCGACGCCGTCATCGCCGAGCCGCTGGGCGGCGCGCATCGCGAGCGGCTGCCAGCAATCACCGCCGCGGGCGATGCGATCGAACAGGCGCTGCGGCCGCTCGCTGGAATGGACGGTGCGAACCTCCGTCAGCAACGCCGCGAGAAATTCCTTGCGATGGGCAATCGCGGGCTTTAGGAGCCTGCCCCCCTTGTTCCGCGCTGTCTGCGGCCCGATTTAACAGCCAGTCCCTTTCGCTTCGGCGAGGCGCCCCATGACACCGCAGGAACGCGATCTCATCACCGCCCTACTCGCGCGACTGAGACAGCAGGGAAATCAACCGAAGGATGCCGAAGCCGAAGCGCTTATCCGCGCCGGCATGGCCGCACAGGCCGATGCGCCATACCTGCTGGTGCAGACGGTGCTGATCCAGGATTTGACGCTGCACGACGCCGAGCGCCGCATCGCCGAGCTCGAGCGTCAAGTTGCGGCGCGTCCGGTGTCGGCGCCTGCCGCGCCGGCGAGCTTCCTCGGCAACGCCGGACGCGGCAGCGTGCCCGCTGCGGGCGCTTGGCCGTCGGCGCCATCGCCTGCCGCAACGGCGCCGGCTCCGGTATGGACGCAATCATCTGCCGGCGCCGTGCCCGCCTCTCCGCCGACAATGAGCCCGCCACAAATGCTCTCTGGATCCGGCTCCGGCTTCCTGCGTCAAGCGGCGACGACGGCGGCAGGGGTCGCCGGCGGCGCGCTGCTGTTCCAGGGCATCGAATCGCTGTTCGGGCCGCATTACGGCGGCGGCTTCCTTGGCGGCACGCCGATGCAGCCGGGGCTGAGCGAGACCGTGATCAACAACTACTACGGCGACGCGCCGGACACCGACCGGGGTAACCCGCAGAGCGCCGATTTCGGCAACGATCCGAGCCTGCAGCAAGCGGATTTCGGCACCGATCCCGGACAGGATTACGCCTCCGACCAGGACATGGCCGACACCGATGTCGGCGGTCAGGATGTCGGCGACGACGGCAATTACGACGTGTGACCGCCGCCGCTCATGCCGACGCGCGCAGCGTGTAGCCGGCGCCGCGCACCGTATGCAGCAGCGGCGAAGCGAAGCCCTTGTCGAGCTTCTGCCGCAGCCGGCTCACATGCACATCGATGACATTGGTCTGCGGATCGAAATGATGGTCCCAGACCTTTTCCAGCAACATGGTGCGAGTGACGATGTGGCCGGCATGCCGCATGAGATATTCGAGCAGCCGGAACTCGCGCGGCAGCAGATCGATGATGCGGCCGGCGCGGGTTACGCTGCGCGTCAGCAGGTCCATCTCCAGATCGCCCACGGCAAGCCGCGTCTCGGCGTTGCCGCGGCGCGTCAGCGCTTCGAGCCGGGCCAGCAGCTCGGCGAAGGCGAAGGGCTTCGAGAGATAGTCGTCGCAGCCGGCGCGCAGACCTTTGACCCGGTCGTCGACATCGCCGAGCGCGCTCAGCACCAGCACCGGCGTCTGGTTGCGCGCCGCGCGCATCGCCGCGACGATCGACAGCCCGTCCATGCCCGGCAGCATGCGGTCGATGATCATCGCATCGAAGTTTTCTTGCGTCGCCCGCTCGAGCCCGTCGCGGCCTTCCCCGACGAGCGCCACGCGGTGGCCGCTCTCGGTCAGCCCCTTCACGAGATAGGCGGCAGCCTCGTGATCGTCTTCGACAACGAGAATGCGCATGACGTTGCCCAATGAAACGGCGGCGGGGCCGGCGGTGCGTGCCGTGCCGGCCCCGTGCCGCGCTGATCAGCCGTTCTCGCCCTTGCTCATCGACAGCGCCAGGTACTGGTTGGTGCCGTGGCGATTGATGAGCAGCAGGACGTTGTTTTTCTTCTCGTGCTGGGCCTGCTTCAGCCGCTCCTCGGCCTGCTTCGGCGAGGTCACCGCCTCCTGGTTGATCTGCTCGATGACATCGCCCGGCTGAATGCCGAGCTCGGCGAGCGGGCTGTTGTCGCTGACGCCGGTCACGACCACACCTTTGACGTCCTTTGGCACGCCGGCGCGCTGGCGCAGCTCGGGAGAGAGCGGCGCGAGCTTGAGGCCGAGCGCCGAGGCGTTGTCGGCCTCGCCCGGCTCCGCCTGGCCGTGACCGTTCTCCGCCACCTGCGGGTTCTCGGGCATCTGACCGATGCCGACATCGATGGTTTCGGTCTTGCCGCCGCGGAAGACCTCGACCTTGGCTTTCTCGCCGATTGGCGTCTCGGCGACGACGATCGGCAGGTCGCGCACTTTCTGCACGGCGTGGCCGTCAAAGGAGAGGATGACGTCGCCCTGCTTCACGCCCGCCTTGGCCGCCGGGCTGTCCTTGGTCACGTCGGCAACCAGAGCGCCTTCGGGCTTGGAAAGGCCGAGGCTCGACGCGATCGCCGGCGTCACCTCCTGGATCTGCACGCCGAGCCAACCGCGCTCCACCTTGCCGTGCTCGCGCAACTGATCGATCACCGGCTGCGCCAGGCTCGACGGAATGGCAAAGCCGATACCCACCGAGCCGCCATTGGGCGAGTAGATCGCCGTGTTGATGCCGATGACCTGGCCATCGAGATTGAAGGTCGGGCCGCCCGAATTGCCGCGGTTGATGGCGGCATCGAGCTGGAGGTAGTCGTCATAGGGTCCGGAATGGATGTCGCGGCCGCGCGCCGAGATGATACCCGAGCTCACCGTGCCGCCGAGGCCGAAGGGATTGCCGACGGCAAGCACCCAGTCACCGACCTGCAGCGCATTGCTGTTGCCCCAGCTGACATAGGGCAAGGGATGGTCGACGTTGATCTTGATCAGCGCCAGATCGGTCTTGCTGTCGCGGCCGATCACCTTGGCGGGATGCTTGGAGCCGTCCTGGAAAACCACCGTCACCTTGTCGGCATTGGCGACAACGTGGTTGTTGGTGACGATGTAGCCGCTGGGATCGATGATGAAGCCGGAGCCCAGCGCGATGCGCTGCTCATGCGGGGTGGGCTGCATCGGCATGCCCGGCATGCCCTGGCCCTGCTGCTCGAAGAATTTGCGCAGGAACTGGTCGAAGGGCGATTGCGGGAAGCCCTGTTGCGGGCCGCCCTGATCATCCATCTGGTCACCGTCGTCGGGCGCGTTCGCCTTCTCGGTGACGGAGATGTTGACGACGGCCGGCAGCACCTTCTTCACCAGCGGCGCGAAGCTCGGCAGCGCCGCGGCCTGACTCGAAACCGCGGGCGCCGGCGCCCCGGTCTGCGCCCAGACCATCGGCGCATAGGCCAGGCTCAAGCCAACACTCGTCGCGAGCGCTGCGGCACGGATCCGCCGGAAAGCCGAGGCCTTCGAGCGGCAGGGGGTTGGAGACAACATGGGGTCAATACCTCTTGGGGGCTGAAGGCGGAGCTTTACCATAAAAACGCCGTGCCTCCCGGCTCGGCGCCCGCACGTTGAGATTTACGCCAAGGGCATTACGCCGCCCCTTCCCTTGGATTAAATCGCTGTAATCTTGTTTCGCAGAGCGGCGGCACGCTCCGCGCGCATTTGCCGGCGCAAACTCAGCTAATCCGCAGGCTCGAGCATTTGCAGCAGAGCGCGCAAGGTCGGCGCCATGCGCTCCAGCTCGCGGCGATGCGCCAGCGACAGCAGCTCAAGTAATTTCTCCGCCTGCGGCGTCAAGGCCAGCAGCACCTGCCGCGCATCCGCGGCGCCGGGCTCGCGCCGCAGCAAACCCTGCGCTTCGAGCCGGGTGGCGAGGCCGGCGGCGCTGTGCGGGCGAAGCTGCAACTGCTCGGCCAATCCGCCCACGGCAAGCCGCCCGCCCGTGGCGCCGCGGACCGCGAGCAGGGCTTGGTGCTGCTGCGGCGTCAGCCCTTGCTCCGCCGCCGCCGCTTCGCTGAAGCGCAGAAAACGCCGGAGCGCATGGCGGAACCCCGCCAGCAGCCGGTATTCGGCGTCGCTCAAGGCGGGCTTAGGACCAGCCATGCGCACCGCGCGGGGGCACAAGCTGCCGCCATCTATTGACAGTTATATCGCAATACGACATATGCTGCACTGCACCACGAACAGTACGCGGTGACCATCCCGCCCCATTTCTCGCAACCCGCGCCTTCCCGTTCTTCCGCATCGCCAGCGCGGCCAACCCGCTTTCGGAGCGCCATGGAGCACGAGCGAACCGACTATCTCCGCGATTTCTCCACCGATGCAAGGGTGCTGTACCTGGTCGGTCTTGCCCTCGTCATCGGTGCCGCCGGCGCCGGCGCGGCGGCTGTGCTGCTCTGGCTCATCGGGCTCATCACCAATCTCGCCTATTCCGGCCAGCTTCAGGGCGGCCTCGCCACCCCGGCAGGTAATCACCTCGGCGCGTTCGCGCTTTTCGTGCCGGCCGTGGGCGGGCTCGTCATCGGCTTCATGGCGCGGTTCGGTTCGGAGAAGATTCGCGGCCACGGCATTCCCGAGGCAATCGAGGCGATCCTGATCGGCGGCAGCCGCATTCAGCCGAAGGTAGCGCTGCTGAAGCCGATCTCCTCGGCCATATCGATCGGCACCGGCGGGCCGTTCGGGGCCGAGGGGCCAATCATCATGACCGGCGGCGCGCTCGGCTCGCTCATCGCGCAATTCTTCGAGCTGTCTTCGGCGGAGCGCAAGACGCTGCTGGTGGCGGGCGCCGCCGCCGGCATGTCCGCCACCTTCGCCTCACCGGTCGCAGCGGTGCTGATCGCGGTCGAGCTGCTGCTCTTCGAATGGAAGCCGCGCAGCTTCATCCCGGTCGCCGCCGCATCGGCGGTCGCGGCGGCGCTGCGCCCCTTCCTCATCGGCGCGGGTCCGCTCTTCCCGGTGACGGCGCATCTGGCGCTGCCCTGGTGGGGACTGGTGGCCTGCGCGGCGTCCGGCATTGTTGCCGGGCTCGCCTCCGGCCTCCTCACCGCGCTCGTCTATGGCAGCGAGGATCTGTTCCAGCGCCTCCCCATCCATTGGATGTGGTGGCCAGTGCTGGGCGGCCTCGTTGTCGGGCTCGGCGGCCTCATCGAGCCGCGCGCGCTCGGCGTCGGCTACGACATCATCCGCGACCTGCTGCAGCACGGCATCGTGCTCAAAGCGCTGCTGCTGCTGCTCGTGGTCAAGGCCGTGATCTGGGCGGTGGCGCTCGGTTCAGGCACGTCCGGCGGCGTGCTGGCGCCGCTGCTGATCATCGGCGGCGCGCTCGGCGCGCTGGAGGCGCCGCTGATGCCGGTGGGCGACAGCCGTTTCTGGGCGATGCTCGGCATGGCGGCGATGATGGGCGGCACGATGCGCTCGCCGCTGACCGCGCTCGTCTTCACGCTTGAGCTGACCCACGACACCGGCGCCCTGCTGCCGCTGCTGGTCGCGTGCAGCTCGGCCTTCGCCGTCACCGTACTGCTGCTCAAGCGCTCGATCCTCACCGAGAAGCTGGCGCGCCGCGGCCAGCATGTGACGCGCGAATACATCGTCGACCCCTTCGAGATCACCCGGGTCGGCGAGGTCATGGTGCGCAAGGTCGACACCCTCCCCGCGCGCCTGCGCGTCGAGGACGCCGTGCGCTCCTTTACCGACGAAGCGAAGCGGCACAAGAGCTACCCGATCGTCGCGGAAGATGGCCGGGTGCTCGGCATGGCATCGCGCGCCGACGCCCTGCGCTGGCTGATGCGCGGCTGGGAGCCGGGCACGACGCTGGCCGATGTCGCGCGCGACAGCGCGCCGCTCGTCGGCCATGCCGACGAGCTCGTGGGCCAGCTCGCCGACCGCATGGCCGCCCAGGATATCGGCCGCGTGCCGATCGTCGACCGCCAGCGCGGCACCCTGGTCGGCATCGTCTCCCGCAAGGACCTGCTGCAGGTGCGCGCTCATATGCGCGCGCAAGAGCGCGAACGCCAGCCGCTGCTGCGCCTGGCGCGGAACGGCGAGCGCGCCCCGCGACCCTAGCGCGATGCCGGGATCAGACCCGGCCGTGGCAGTGCTTGAACTTCTTGCCGGAGCCGCAAGGACAGGGGGCGTTGCGCGGCGTCTTGGCCCAAGGCGCCGCGACGGCTGCGGCCGCCGCCATCGCGGCGACATTGCCGTCGCCCTCGGCCAAGGCGGGATCGCCGCGGCGCTCGGCCATGGCGCGGGGCCGCGGCGGCGGGGGAAAGGGTTGCGCCTCTTCCGGCGGCGGCTCGTCGCCGCGCTGCACGCGCAGCTCGACATGCGCCAGCACGCGCGTCACCGCCTCGCGCAGCTCCACCAGCATGCCGCTGAACAGCTCGAACGCCTCGCGCTTGTACTCGTTGACGGGATCGCGCTGCGCATAGGCGCGGAGATTGATGCCTTGACGCAGGTGATCGAGCTGGACGAGGTGCTCCTTCCAGTTCTGGTCGAGAATCTGCAGCAGCAAACTCTTCTCGGCCATGCGCATGATGTCGGCGCCGTAATTTGCCACTTTCTGCGCGGCTTTGGCGTCGGCCGCCTGGATGATGCGCTCTTTGAGCTCAGTGTCGCCGATGCCCTCCTCCTGGGCCCAGTCCTTGATCGGCAGGTCGAGATTGAAGATGCGCAAGCACTCCTCGCGCAGCGTATCGACCTCCCACTGATCGGGCAGCGCGTTCTCCGGAATGGAGCGCGCCACCATCGCCTCCACCGTCTCGTGGCGCATGTCGCTGATGGTCTGCGCCACGTCCTTTGCCGCCATGATCTCCTTGCGCTGCTCGTACACCACCTTGCGCTGGTCGTTCATGACGTCGTCGAATTTGAGGACGTATTTGCGCGCCTCGTAATTGCGCGCCTCGACTTTTTGCTGCGCTTTCTCCAGCGCCTTGTTGATCCAGGGATGGATGATCGCCTCGCCCTCCTTGAGGCCGAGGCGCTGCAGCATGCCGTCCATGCGCTCGGAGCCGAAGATGCGCATGAGGTCGTCCTCGAGCGAGACGAAGAATTTCGACGCCCCGGGATCGCCCTGGCGGCCGGAGCGGCCGCGCAGCTGGTTGTCGATGCGCCGGCTCTCATGCCGCTCCGAGCCGATGACGAAGAGGCCACCGGCCTGGCGCACCGCTTCGCGCGCCGCTTCGATCTCGGCGCGGATCTCGCCCTTGCGCCCCTCGCGCGCCGCCTCGTCGGCGATGGCAGGCAGCTCCTGCCTGAGCTGCATCTCGAGATTGCCGCCCAGCTGGATGTCGGTACCGCGGCCGGCCATGTTGGTGGCGATGGTGACGCCGCCCGGCCGGCCGGCCTGGGCGATGATATAGGCCTCCTGCTCGTGATAGCGCGCGTTCAGCACCTGGTGCGGGATCTTGCGCTTCTTGAGCAGGGTGGAGAGCGCTTCCGATTTCTCGATGCTGACCGTGCCGACGAGCACCGGCTGCTTGCGCTGCTGGCATTCCAGCACCTGCGCGATGATCGCCTCGTACTTCTCGCGCGCGGTGCGGTAGACTTCGTCGTCATTGTCGATGCGCTGCATCGGCACGTTGGTCGGCATCTCCACCGAGTCGAGCTTGTAGATTTCGGAGAACTCCTCCGCCTCGGTCATCGCCGTGCCGGTCATGCCGGCGAGCTTCGGATAGAGACGGAAGTAATTCTGGAAGGTGATCGAGGCGAGCGTCTGGTTCTCCGCCTGGATCTCGACGCTCTCCTTAGCCTCGAGCGCCTGGTGCAGACCTTCGGAGTAGCGGCGTCCCTCCATCATGCGGCCGGTGAACTCGTCGATGATGACGACCTTGCCGTCCTTGACGATGTAGTCGGTGTCGCGGCCGAAGAGCTTGTGGGCGCGCAGCGCCTGGTTGGCGTGATGGACGAGCGCGACATTGTGGATGTCGTAGAGCGTGCCGGCCTTGAGCAGATCGGCCTCACGCAGCATCGCCTCGATCTTCTCGACGCCGCTATCGGTGAGCACGACCTGACGCTGCTTCTCGTCCTTCTCGAAATCCTCGGCGGCGAGATGCGGGATCAGGCGGTCGACAGTCCGGTACATCTCCGAGGAGTCCTCGGCCGGGCCTGAGATGATGAGCGGCGTGCGCGCCTCGTCGATGAGGATCGAATCGACCTCGTCGACGATGGCATAGTGGAACGGCCGCTGCACCATGTCCTCGAGCCGGAACTTCATGTTGTCGCGGAGATAGTCGAAGCCGAACTCGTTGTTGGTGCCGTAGGTGACGTCGGCCGCGTATTGCGCGCGCCGTTCCTCGTCGTCGAGACCATGCACGATGCAGCCGACGGAAAGGCCGAGGAAGCGATAGATCTGGCCCATCCATTCGCTGTCGCGCCGGGCGAGATAGTCGTTGACGGTGACGACGTGGACACCCTTCTCGGTAAGCGCGTTGAGGTAGACCGGCAAGGTCGCCACCAGCGTCTTGCCTTCGCCGGTCTTCATCTCCGAGATCATGCCGCGATGAAGGACGATGCCGCCCATGAGCTGCACGTCGAAATGGCGCTGCCCGAGCGTGCGCTTCGCCGCCTCGCGCACCGTGGCGAAAGCCTCGGGCAGGATGTCGTCGAGCTTGTCGCCCGCAGCGAGGCGCTGCTTCAGCGCCGGGGTGCGGGCGCGCAATGCTTCGTCCGAAAGCGCGGCAAGCTCGGCCTCGGCCGCATTGACCTCGTCGACCAGCGGCTGCAAGCTTTTGACGTATCGATCGTTCGCTGAGCCGAACAGTCGCCGAGCCAGGGCGCCGATCATCCAAACCTCGAAATGGTGCGAGCGGGAGGGGTCAGGGCCGCGCGAATCCCGCCTGACAGATAGGCGGATCGGCCCGGAGTGTCAATTGCGCGGCGATTTCCCGCAGGAAGCGCGCCGGCTTCCCGCCCGGAGACGCGACGTGCGCCGGAAAGATTGCCTCGCGCCCGCCAATATGCTTTATGGGCGCCCGAAAGCGTCCTCCGCCGGCTCCGCGGTGGCGCCTCCCGGCGCGCGGATAGGCTGCGCCCCCGGTCACAAGGACTCTCGCATGACGCTTCGCGCGCTCCTGACGCTCGCCCTGATGCTGCTGGCCGCGCCGGCTTGGGCGCAGGCGGCCAAGCCGGCCGCGCCGGCCGATCCGGTGGTGGCGCGCATCAATGGCTTCGAGGTCCACCGCTCGGATATCGAGGAGGCGGCGCGCAACCTGCCGCCGCAGGCGCGCCAGCAGCCGGCCGATAAAATCTATGAGGCACTTCTCAACCAGATGGTGGGAACGACCCTCGTCGCCCAGGCGGCGCGGCGCGCCAAGTTCCAGGACCAGCCCGAGATGAAGCGCAAGCTGGCACTGATCCAGGATCAGGTCCTGGCGCAGCTCTATATCGACCAGCTGATCCAGAAGGACGTCACCGAGGCGAAGCTCAAGGCGGCGTATGAGAAGTATTTGAAGACGGCGCCGCCGCGCGAAGAGGTGAATGCGCGCCACATTCTGCTCCCCAACGAAGCGGATGCCAAAGCGGTGATCGAGCAGCTCAAGAAGGGTGCCGATTTCGCCACGCTGGCCAGGGAGAAGACGACGGATCCCGCGGGCAAGACCTCGGGCGGCGATCTCGGCTGGTTCACCAAGGACCAGATGGTGCCGGAATTCGCCGATGCGGCCTTCAAGCTGAAGAAGGGTGAGTTCACCGAGACGCCGGTGAAGACGCAGTTCGGCTGGCACGTGATCAAAGTCGAGGATCGCCGCGTCGCGAAGCCGCCCAGCTTCGAGGAGCTGAAGCCGCAGCTCACCAGTCAGCTCGCGCACGAGTTCGTGGCGCAGAAGATGAACGAGTTGAAAACCGCCGCCAAGATCGAGCTCTACAACGGCGATGGCACGAAGCCTGGCGCGCCGGCCCCGGCCGCCGCGCCCTCGGCGAAGGCCGCGCCCGCGGGGAAGGGCGCGCCGGCGCCCAATCTCGAAGGCGAAGCCGCGCCGGGCCAGCCCGGCATTCCCGTGCTGTCGCCCGCAACCAAACCCAAGGATTAGCGCCAACCGCGCCGGCTACGCCCGCGATCTCGCCATGGCTACGCCTTCGCCGCTCGCTCCCGATCGGACGCCCGATCTGCCCGTCATCGGCGGCGTCCGGCTCGCCGCCGCCGGGTGCGCCATCCGCTATCAGGGGCGAAACGACGTGATGGTGGCGCTGATCGAGCCGGGCGCAACCGTCGCCGGGGTCTTCACCCGCTCGCTCATGCCGGGCGCCCCGGTCGACTGGTGCCGGCAATGCCTGCCGCGCGGCAAGGCGCGGGCGATCGTCGTCAATTCCGGCAATGCGAATGTCTTTACCGGGCGCGCCGGAAGAGAGGCGGTGCAGCAGACGGCGGCGACCATGGCGAAAATCGCCGATTGTCATCCGCGCGAAGTCTATATTGCGTCGACCGGTGTCATCGGCCAGCCGATGCCTGTCGAGAAGCTCGTCGCGGGCCTCGCCCCCGCCGCAAGCAGCGCTGCCGATACGGCCTGGCTCGCGGCGGCACAGGCGATCATGACCACCGACACCTTCCCGAAGCTTGCCACGGCGAGCGCGGAGATCGACGGCGTCAAGATCACGATCAACGGCTTCGCCAAGGGCTCGGGCATGCTCGCCCCGGATATGGCGACCATGCTCGCCTTCATCTTCACCGACGCGGCGATCCCGGCCGCGGCGCTGCAGCTTCTGCTGAAGGCGAGCACCGAGCGCTCCTTCAACTCCATCACCGTCGACGGCGATACCTCGACCAGCGACACGGTGCTGCTGGTCGCGACCGGCAAGGCGAAGCACAAGCGCGTGACCCGCGCCGGCGATCCCCGGCTCAAGGGTTTCCGCCAGGCGCTCGACCGCGTGATGATCGACCTCGCGCAGCAGATCGTCCGCGACGGCGAGGGGGCGGAGAAATTCGTCACCATTGAGGTCAGCGGCGCCGCCTCGGCGCGCGCGGCGCGGCGCGTCGGACTTGCCATCGGCAATTCGCCGCTGGTCAAGACCGCCCTTTCCGCCGGCGACGCCAATTGGGGCCGTATCGTCATGGCCGTCGGCAAGGCCGGCGAGAAGGCCGACCGCGACCGGCTCGTCGTCACAGTCGGCGGCATCCGCATCGCCGAGAAGGGCGGACCGGTGCCGGACTATGACGAAACGCCGGTGGCAAAGCATATGGCGGGCCGCTATGTCCAGATCGGCGTCGATCTCGGCATCGGCAAGGGCCGCTGGACGGTGTGGACCTGCGACCTGACGCACCGCTACATCGACATCAATGCCAGCTACCGGAGCTGACAGCGCCCAACTCCCCGTCGTTCTCGTCGTCGCCGTCGCGCTCGTCGACGCCGACGGGCGCGTGCTGCTGGCACAGCGCCCGGAGGGCAAAGTGATGGCCGGGCTTTGGGAGTTTCCGGGCGGCAAGGTGCTGCCGGGCGAGCCGCCGGAAGCGGCGCTCGTCCGCGAGCTCAAGGAGGAGCTCGGCATCGACGTCGCCGAAGCCTGCCTCGCGCCGCTCACCTTCGCCTCGCATCGCTATGAGAGCTTCCACCTGCTGATGCCGCTCTATGTCTGCCGCCGTTGGAACGGCATCGTCGCGGCGCAGGAAGGGCAGGCTCTCGCCTGGGTCAGGCCGCAGAAGCTCGACCAATTCGCCATGCCGCCGGCGGACAAGCCGCTGGTGGCGATGCTGCGGGATCTCCTCTAAGCGGCGCCTCGCGCCGAGCGCCCGTCAGGCAGGATCGCTCGGACAGGGCAGCAGCTCCGGATGCGGCTTGACGTGCAGGGCAAGGGTGGCCCCCGCGGCGCAGCGGTGCGCCAGCTCCTCGCGCTCGAGGCAAGCCGCAAATTGCGGCGTCCCGACCTGAAAGCCACGGCTCGTGCAGGCCGCTTCGTCTTCTGGGCGCGGGGCTTGCGACGCCGCGCAGCCCGCGAGCATGAGGAGGGTCAAGCCACAGCTCAGGGCGACCGCAAGCCCGGACTGCATCCAACTCCCTCGTTGGCACAACCGATGGCACCGGTATAGCCGGGATCACGGCAGGGGACGAGGCGGCACCGGACCGAACATCACCGTCTCCGGCTGGTCTGCGAATGACTCGCATTTTCCTTGCAACTGAGACTGACTCGCATTAGCGTCGAGCCCGAATTGGACATTCGGGGTTACGCATGCCCGCAGGACAGCGCCTCTTGGTTCCACAACATGGCCCGGCTTCGGGGGCGGCGCGCCTCGCGCCGGTGGTCTTCGGTGTGCTGGTTGCGTGGGCCTACGCCTGCGTGAGCAGCGATCACGCCGCTGCGGCGCCGCCGCCGGTCTCGGTGCCGACCGAACCGGAAAGCTTCGAGCCGACCCAGCCCACGACCGGGCCGTTCGGGTTTCTGACCGGGCTCTCGCGCAGCAACTATCTGCTCGGCGATATGTGGGGCCTGCGCACGCTGTTGAGCCAATACGGCATTTCCTTCGCGCTGCAGGAGACCAGCGAGGTCTTTGGCAATGTGACCGGCGGAGTGCGGCAGGGTGCCGAATATGACGGCCTCACCCAGGCGGTCGTTCAGATGGACACGCAGCGCGCCTTCGGGTGGTATGGCGGCACCTTCAACGCGAGCGCTCTCCAAATTCACGGCCGCAATCTGAGCGCCGACAATCTCGCCACCTTGCAGACCGCGAGCGGGATCGAAGCCGATCGCGCGACCCGGTTGTGGGAGCTCTGGTATCAGCAGAAATTCGGCAGCCAGGATCGCTTCAACGTCCGCATCGGGCAGCAGAGTCTCGATCAGGAATTCATGGTCAGCCAGAACGCGTCGTACTTCATCAATACGATGTTCGGCTGGCCGATGCTGCCTTCGGCCAATCTGCCCGGCGGCGGCCCGGCCTACCCGTTATCCGCGCCCGGCGTCCGCTTCCGCGCGCGCCCGACGGAATCATTGACCGTCCTCGCCGGCGTGTTCAGCGGCAGCCCGCTGAGCACTGACGCTCCCGGCGACCCGCAACAGCTGAACCCGTCAGGCACGACCTTTCCGTGGAACGGCACGCTCGCGATCACTGAGTTCCAATACTCCTATCCCTCGTTGGGCACGATGCTTTATCCCAACGAGTCGGAGCCGCTCGGACGGACCTATAAGCTCGGTTTCTGGTACGACACGAAGGAGTTTGCCGATCAGGAGATCGACAATACCGGCCTCTCGCTCGCCAACCCCGCCAGCACCGGGGTTCCGGAAATGCATCGGGGCAATTGGGCGGTCTACGGTGTCGCCGATCAGATCGTCTGGGTCGATCCGGAGGAACTCGATCGGACCGTCAACGTCTTCATCCGCCCGATGGGGACGCCGCTCGCCGATCGTAACCTGATCACTTTCAGTCTGAATGCCGGGGTCGTTTTTCACGAGCCGATCCTGCATCGCGACGATGACACCTTCGGCATCGGCATGGGCTATGCCCATGTGAGCGGCCGCGCGGCCGCACTCGACCGGGATACCGCGGCGTTCACCGGCTCTTTCACCCCGGTGCGCAGCGGCGAGACCTTTTTGGAAGTCACCTATCAGTATCAGGCCACACCCTGGTGGCAGCTGCAGCCCGATTTCCAATACGTGTTCAATCCCGGTGCGGGTATCGCCAATCCGAACGCCCCGACGCAGCAGGTCAAGGACGAGGCGGTATTCGGACTACGCACCAACATCCTCTTCTGAACGGAGCATGGGCCGATGACGAAAGAGATCAGGACCATGAAGCGCGCGCGACGGCAATGCGCGACGGGTATCTTTGCGGTCTTGGCCGCGCTGGTCGCGGCGCCACTGCTGCTGATTTCGGGCGCCGAGGCGGCGGATCAGGGTTTCCTCGAAACCATCCACCGACACATCACCTGGACCTCGACCGTGACCGACAATGGCGACCTCAACCCCTACGCCGTCGTCGTCGCGCCGATCTCTGCCGGCAAGGTGCAAAAGGACGATGTGCTGGTGACCAATTTCAATAACGTGTCGAACCTGCAGGGCACCGGCGGCACGATCGTCGATTACACCCCCTCTACCAAGAAAACGACGCTGTTCGCCAACCTGCCGCAACACCTGCCGCAATGTCCCGGCGGCGTCGGCTTGGGCACGGCCATGACCATGCTCAAGACCGGCTGGGTGATCGTTGGCAGCACGCCGAGCACCGATGGCACGACGCGCACCAAGGGCGATGGCTGCCTCATCGTCCTCGACCCCAATGGACAGTTCGTGACCGCCTGGGCGGGTCCAACCATCAACGATCCCTGGGGCAATATGGCCGTGATCGACAAAGGGACGACGGCGATCTTGTTTATCAGCATGGCCGGGTTCGATGTTCCCGGCTATCAGATCCGCGACCCGCAGACGGGCTACCCCGTGACCGTCAACAAAGCGACGGTCCTGCGCCTGGAGCTGTCGATCCCGCAAGGCAAGCCGCCGGTGATTACCAGCCAGACGGTGGTCGCCAATGGCTTCGGGCAACGCGCCGACCGCGATGTTTTCCTCATCGGCCCGACCGGGCTGGCGCTGGGCGCTGATGACACACTCTATCTGTCGGACGCGCTCGGCAATCAGATCGTCGCGATTCCCGAGGCGAGCACGCGCACGACCAGCGCGGGGACCGGCCGAACCGTCACCAAAGACGGGCTTTTGAGGCGGCCGCTCGCGATGTGCGTCGCCCCCAACGGCGACCTCCTCGTGACCAACGCCAAAAACGGTCAGGTGGTGGAGGTCGATCCGAAAACCGGCAAGCAGCTCTATGCCCAATGGATCGACACGAACCAGGCCCAGTCGCCGCCCGGAAACGGCGACCTCTTCGGCATCGCCATGACGCCGGACGGCAAGGGCTTCTATTACGTCGAGGACGACGTCAATACCTTGATGGAGGCAACACGATGAGCCGGCCGGAGGACGGCGAGCGCCGCGCGTCGCGGCGGGGCTTTCTGACGGGGGCGGCCGGCCTGGCTGCCGCCGCCGGCGTTGGCGTCCGTGCGGCGGCGGCCGCGGCGCCGAACCCGCAATCGACCGAGCCGTTTTGGGGAATGCATCAGGGCGGCATCGTCACCCCGGCGCAAAGCCATAGCTACTTTGCGGCCTTCGATCTCGTTGCGACCAAGCGCGAGGACGTCGCCACTCTGCTGCAGGCCTGGACCGCCGCCGCCGCCAGGATGGCGAGCGGTAAGACGGCGCAGCCGCTCGACGGCGGGCTCAAGCCGGCCGTCGCCTCGCCCGCCGGCAACGCTCAAACCAAAGGCGGCGATGCTTACGCGACGCCGGACCCGAGCACCATGGCCGCCGATACCGGCGAAGCGCTTGGCCTCTCGCCGGCGCGGCTGACGGTGACATTTGGCTTCGGCGCGGGGCTCTTCAGCAAGGACGGCAAGGACCGCTACGGCCTCGCGGCGCGCCGGCCCGCGGCGCTTGTCGATTTGCCGAAATTCGTCGGCGATCAGCTCGTCGAGGCACATAGCGGCGGCGACCTCTCCGTCCAGGCCTGCGCGGACGATCCGCAAGTCGCGTTTCACGCACTTCGCCAGCTTTCGCGGCTCGCCGACGGCGTCGCGCAAATCCGGTGGGTGCAGTCGGGCTTCATGCCGAACGTCAGCGGCACCGAGACGCCGCGCAACCTGATGGGCTTCAGGGACGGGACGAACAATCCGCGGATCAGCGATCCCGCGGCGATGGCGAAGGTTGTCTGGGTTGGCGAGGAAGGCCCGGACTGGATGCGCGGCGGCAGCTATGTCGTCGCCCGGCGCATCCGCATCGCGCTCGAGCATTGGGACCGCATGCAGGTCGCCTTCCAGGAGCAGACCGTCGGCCGCCATAAATATTCCGGCGCGCCGATCGGCCAGAAAAACGAGTTCGATGCGCTGGATCTCGACACCACCGACAAGGATGGCAACCCGGTCATTGCGCAAAACGCTCATGTCCGACTCGCCGCCGCGGCGAGCAATGATGGCGCGCAAATCCTGCGGCGGCCCTACTCCTACAATGACGGCGTCGATTTCACCGCCGAGCGCTGGCCGCCCTGGCGGCAGGGTCTGGAATACGATGCCGGCCTGTTCTTCATCTGCTACCAGCGCGACCCGCGGACCGGATTCGTCAAGATTTTCGAGCGGATGGCGAAGTTCGACATGATGAACCAGTTCGTCACCCATGTCGGCGGCGGGCTCTTTGCGTGCCCCGGCGGCGCGGCGCAAGGCGAATTCATCGGCCAGCGCCTGTTCGAGACCGCCTGATGACCGCCGACCAACACGCCCCTGATCACGACAGCGCGAGGCTTCCTTCCATGCGATACCGCCTGCCGCTCCTTATGCTCGCGCTCGCCGCGAGCGGACACGCCCGTGCCGAGGACCTCACCACGATCGACGTCTCGATCCGGGATCATCGGTTCACGCCCGCCGAAATCCACGTGCCGGCAGGAAAGCCCGTCATGCTCAGCATCAAAAACGAGGACGCGACGGCCGAGGAGTTCGATTCCTTGGCGCTCAAGGTCGAGAAGGTGATCGTCGGCGGCCGCACGGCGACGCTGCGGCTGCGACCACTCGGCGCGGGGCGCTACCCCTTCATGGGCGAATACCATTCCGACACCGCCCAGGGCGTCGTCATCGCCGAATGAACATTTGTCCCTGAGGCGTCGAACTCCCGCGCCGGAAATCAGCACGGAACTTCCCATGTATGTCTGTCTCTGTCACGGCTTCACCGACCGGCAGGTCCGCCGCATCGCCGCGAGGGCCCAAGGCTCGACCGCTTGCGTCTACCGCGCCCTCGGCGTTCGCCCGCAATGCGGTAAATGCGTGCCGATGGTGAGGGACATCGTCCGCGGGGTCGCCGCCGCCCCAACCGATGGACTGGCCGACCCGTCGTCATCGGCTTAAGCTTTGTTGCCGAGCGATGTCACGACCGGCGACCGCGATCCGATCGGCGGTCGCCTCAACCGATCAACGGAGGCCGGTCATGCAGGGCGATCCCAAGGTGCTCCAACACCTCAACGCCGTGCTCAAAAACGAGCTGACGGCGATCAATCAGTATTTCCTGCATGCCCGGATGCTGCGGCACTGGGGTGTCACCAAGCTCGGGAAACATGAGTACGACGAATCCATAGACGAGATGAAGCACGCCGACCGCCTGATCAACCGCATCCTGTTCTTGGAGGGCGTGCCGAATCTCCAGGATCTGGACAAGCTTCTGATCGGCGAGGACGTCCAGGAAATCCTCGAATGCGACCTCAAGCTCGAGCAGCAAGGCGTGAGCGGCCTTCGCGATGCCATCGCTTACAGCGAGTCGGTGCGCGATTTCGCGACGCGTGACCTCCTCACCGATATTCTCGACAGTGAGGAGGACGGCATCGATTTCATCGAGACCCAACTTGTGCTGATCACGAAAATTGGCCTGCAGAACTACATTCAGCTTCAATCCGAGGACGCGGATTGATCGGCCGCTCGGGGGCGTGCCGCCATCGGCGCGCGCGAGAAGGCCTGCATCACGCGGCGCGACTTTTCAGGATCGGGATCGCCCATAAGTTGCGGCAATACCCCAGAACGGTCTGGCAGGAGACGCTGTATCCTTGAGCCAGCCGCAGCGCTCGGCCAATCCGACAGCGGGGAAGAAAACTCTGCGAACGCTTATGGAAACGGGAGCGTACCGCGCCGTTGCGCCCGCGCCCTGAAGCGCTAGGCCCGGTTGCGGCTCAATGGATACGTTCGGCGAGCTGCTGGCGCGCGCTCAGCACGAAGTCGATCGGCGAGCCGTCGTCCGTGGTGCGAAACGCGATCGGCGTTCCGGCATCATCCATCCAGACGAACTGGCGCTTATCGCTCACCACCTCGTATTGGTGTGCCGTGCGGTTGAGGCCCGGCAGCTTCACCGGGACGAGTTCGCCACCGCTGACGTGCACCGCTTCGATTTTGCCGGTGCGCGTCGACATCATCACGCGCGAATCGAGCACCATGGCCGACCATGGGTTGGACGGGTGGACATCCGCCGGGGCGGTGATGGTTCCCGTCGGGGTGCTGACCACGAAGGCGCCGTTTCGCGCGACGCCATGCACCGGCAGCGACTTCCCGTTGGTGACGGTGACACCGTCAAAGGAGACCAGCGTCTGCCCATGCCAGCGCTCGACGCGCTGCGCCTCCTGGCGGTAGACGACGATGCCCAGGATCCGCACCGCGATACGCAACTCGCTCGTCACCTCGGTGTCGTCGCCGACACGGTCGACCGTGTTGCTGTACGTGCCGATATCGCCATAGGTCGGATGGATGACACGATACTCGTACCGCTCCGGCGCAGCGCAAGCCGGCACCGCAAACGCGGCCGCGAGCGACAAAGCGGCGAAGAAGACGGCTCGACCCATATCGTGCTCGTAGAACCAGGCGCCCCAGAGACCTCACGCCATACTAGAGCAAACAGCGAGTCCTGGCTATCGGCTCCCGCATCGACGCGTCCGGCACCTCAGCTTGCGACCCAACGCCGCATCTCGCGCTGGACCAGGCGGTCCGCGGGCAGGGTTATGCGGACGATGGTGCCGCGGCCGAGCGCGCTCTCGAGCGTGAGCGTGCCGCCATGCAGCTCGGCCAGCGCGCGGGCCAGCGGCAGACCGAGCCCGGTGCCCTCGTAGCGCCGGCTGAGCCGGCTATCGACCTGCCCGAAGGGCGAGAGCGCCCGCTCGATATCCTCGGGCGCGATGCCAATGCCGTTGTCGGCAACCTCGATCACCACCCCGCGCTGGCTTTCGACCCGCGCATGCACCAGAATCTCGCCGCCCGGTGGCGTGAATTTCACCGCGTTGGACAACAGGTTCATGAGGACCTGCTTCAGCTTGCGCTCATCGGCGCGGAGCAGCAGCAGCGCGTCGGGCAGCTCGGTCTTGAGCGTCAATTCGGCATTCGCGGCGCGCTCGCGCAGCAGCAGCACGACGCTGCGGATGATGGTCTGGAGATCGACGATCTCCTCGACCAGGTCGACGCGACCCGCCTCGACCTTGGACAGGTCGAGAATGTCGTTGATGATGCCGAGGAGATGGCTGCCGGAGCTGTGAATGTCCTGCGCGTATTCGGCGTAGCGATCGGTGATCGGACCGAGCAGCCGGTCGCGGATGATCTCGGCGAAGCCGAGGATGGCGTTGAGCGGCGTACGCAGCTCGTGGCTCATGGTGGCCAGGAAATCGGTCTTGGCCCGGTTGGCGACGTCGGCCGCCTCCTTGGCCTGGCGCAGGGCGAATTCGGCGTGCTTGCGCGCGGTGATGTTCTGCATCGCGCCGACGATGCGCAGCGGC
>DATJLU010000229.1:0-10469 GCA_035509275.1 Allostellaceae bacterium
GTCGACGACCTGATCGAGCCCGGGCTCGTAGATCGGAATCTCGCCCCGGCCGAGCCGGTCGATCTTGTCCGCATCCTTGTCGACGCAGGTGACCGACACGCCGAACTCCGAGAAGCAGGCGCCGGAGACGAGCCCGACATAGCCTGTGCCGATCATTGCGACGCGCATGCCTGCTCCTTTTGGCGATGAAACAAAAACGTCACTGGCGGCGAATTATTCCGGCCGGGCTGAGGCTCACTCCTTGCCTGCATACGGGAGTTAACGGCACGTCCAAAGACGCGGCCGCCCCGCCAAGCGGCGGGGCGCGAACGGCGGGGGGCGTGCTTTTTCCCGTAAGCGTCACGGCCTCGGGTCCAGTTACCTCCAATCGCGCGCGCCCGTCAAGCGATCGACGGGCATGGTAAATGCGGCGCCAAACTCCCACGCGGCGGTATGCCGCAGCCAAGCGCCGCTCCCGCCTGCGCGCGGAAGCAACTTGTTCACCCGCGCACTTCATCCTATCACCGTTACCCCGCGGCGGCTCCGATAGCGAGCAAGTATGAGCAAGGCAGTCCTGGTTACTGGCGGCGCCGGCTATATCGGCAGTCACGCCTGCAAGGCGCTCGCCCGGGCGGGCTACGCCCCGGTCGTTCTCGACAATCTCGTCTATGGGCACCGCGAGGCGGTGCGCTGGGGGCCGCTGGTCGAGGGCGACCTCGGCGACCGGCGCCTCGTCGCGGCAACGCTGAAACGCTTCGACATCGCCGCCGTCATGCATTTCGCCGCCTTCGCCTATGTCGGCGAATCCATGACGAAGCCCGAGCTCTATTTTGCCAACAACGTGGTTAACAGCCTCGGGCTCATCGAGGCGATGCGCGAGGCCGGCGTCAGGCGCATCGTCTTCTCCTCGACCTGCGCCACCTATGGCGTGCCGGAGCGCGTGCCGATCGGCGAGGATATGCCGCAGCGCCCGGTCAACCCCTATGGCGAGAGCAAGCTGATGGTGGAGCGGATGCTGCACTGGGCGGGCGTCGCGCACGGGCTGCGGCATCTGTCGCTGCGCTATTTCAACGCCGCCGGCGCCGATCCCGAGGGCGAGATCGGCGAGCATCACGAGCCCGAGACGCATCTCATTCCGCTGGTCCTCGACGTGGCGGCCGGCCGGCGGGCGCAGATCGATGTCTACGGCAGCGATTACCCGACGCCCGATGGCAGCGCCATCCGCGACTACATCCACGTCACCGACCTCGCCGAGGCGCATGTGCTCGCCTTGGGCCGGCTCGAGCGCGGCGGCACGGATACCGCGCTCAACCTCGCCACCGGCACCGGTCACTCCGTGCGCGAGGTGATCGCCGCGGCCGAGCGGGTCACGGGCAAGCGCATTCCCGTCCGCGAGGCACCGCGCCGGCCGGGGGATCCGCCAGCCCTCGTCGCCGATGCCGCGCGGGCCCGCGCGGTGCTGCACTGGAGCCCCAGCCATTCGGCGCTCGAGACCATCCTCGCCACCGCCTGGGCCTGGCATCTCCGGCGCTTTCCCGCGGCGCAACCGGCCGGTGGCTGAGGCTTGACAGGCCAGGCGTTCTGCGGCGCTATGCCGGCCGCGGAATAGGGCGGGGGGCGGCAACGTTCTGCCGGAGAGCCTGCCGCCACGCCGATTGGAAGTGCCGCGTCAACCCAGATGCCACGGGAATCTGAACAGAGTATGCAGCCGGTCGAGACCGCGGTCGCGGCGCGCCAGCCGGCCCATGCCGGCGCCGACAGCGCGGCGATCCGCGTCCAGGGCAAGTTCTTCTTCGCCGGCGCGGAGAAATTCTTCGTCAAGGGCGTGACCTACGGGCCCTTCGCGCCGGGCCCGCATGGCGCGCAGTTTCCCGAGCGCGAGACCGTGATCCGCGATTTCCGGCTGATGGCGGAGCTTGGCGCCAATACGCTCCGCGTCTTCACCGTGCCGCCGCTCTGGCTCCTCGACCTCGCCCAGGCGGCGGGGCTCAAGGTGCTCGCCGGCATTCCCTGGTCGCAGCACATCACCTTTCTCGACAGCCCCGCGATCCAGACCGAGATCCTGCGTACCGTCGTCGAGGCTGTGCGCGGCTTGAGCCGCCATCCGGCGATCCTGGCCTATCTCATCGGCAACGAGATTCCGCCCGACATCGTGCGCTGGCACGGCCCCGAGCGCGTGCGCGGATTTCTCAAGAGGTTGGTCGCGGCGGTGAAGGAGATCCACCCCGAAGGGCTGGTCAGCTACGCCAATTTCCCCTCGACCGAATATCTCACCGTCGACTTCACCGACTTCCTCGGCTTCAACGTCTATCTCCACGACGAGCCCGCCTTCCGCCGCTACCTGTCGCGCCTCCACAACCTCGCCGTCGACCGCCCGCTGGTGCTGACCGAGTTCGGCATCGACTCGATGCGCGAGGGCGCCGAGGAGCAGGCGAGGATCCTCTCCTGGCAGCTGCGCACGGCGTTCGAGATGGGTGTCGCCGGCAGCTTCGTCTTCGCCTGGACGGATGAATGGTTCACCGGCGGCCATCTGATCGAGGATTGGGCCTTCGGCCTGGTCGACCGGCAGCGCCAGCCCAAGCCCGCCTTCGCCGCGGTGCGCGCGCGTTATCGCGGTCCGATCCCGCCCCGCCTCGAGCGCTACCCCCGCGTCTCGGTCGTGGTCTGCTCCTACAATGCCGAGCGCACCATGGAGGCATGCCTCGCCTCGCTCGAGAAGCTCCGCTATCCCGATTACGAGGTCGTTGTCGTCAATGACGGCTCGACCGACCGCACCCTCGAGATCGCGCAACGCTTCCCCTATTGCCGCATCATCAGCCAGGAGAACAAGGGCCTGTCGGTGGCGCGCAATGTCGGCGCCGAGGCCGCCACCGGCGAGATCGTCGCCTATACCGACAGCGACTGCGTCGCCGATCCCGACTGGCTCAGCTATCTCGTCGCCAAGATGGAAGCAGCGCAGCTCGTCGCCTGCGGCGGTCCCAACTTCCCGCCGCCCGAGGACAGCCTGGTGCCGGCGGCAGTGGCGGTGTCACCCGGCGGCCCCACCCATGTGCTGCTCTCCGACGATGTCGCCGAGCACATCGCCGGCTGCAACATGGCGTTCCGCCGCGACGTGCTGCTGCGCCTTGGCGGCTTCGATCCGGTCTATCGCGCCGCCGGCGATGATGTCGACATCTGCTGGCGCTTCCAGGACGAGGGCTACACCATCGGCTTCAGCCCGGCTGCGGTGGTCTGGCATTTCCGCCGCAACACGGTGCGCGCCTATATCGGCCAGCAGCGCGGCTACGGCAAGGCGGAGGCGCTGGTCTATTCGCGCCATCCCTTCCGCTTCAACCTCTTCGGCCAGGCGAAATGGCTCGGTCGCATCTATGGCGATCTCTCGACGGCGCTGCTGCTGTCGCGCAAGCCGGTGATCTATTCCGGCGTCTTCGGCCGCGGCCTGTTCCAGACGCTCTACGAGCCGGCCTCCTCGCTCGCCGCCTTCCTGCCGCTGTCCTTCGAATGGAACGTCGTCGGCCTGCTGCTGGCGCTGGGCGGCGTCATCGCCGGCGGCTGGGCGTGGCTCTTGACCGTGCCGCTGCTCACCACCTGGGTGCTGTGCATCAATGGCGCGCTCAAGGCACCGATCGACAAGCGCTTCACCGGCCTCAAAGCGCGGGCGCTGGTGGCGCTGCTGATCTATCTCGGCCCGATCCTGCGCGGCGGCGAGCGGCTCAAATGGCGCTTCCGCGAAATGCGACTGCATGAGCATGCCGCGGTGCCGGCGCCCGAACCCGATCAGAAGGCGCGCATCGATTGGCGCGACCGCGCCATCTATCTCTCCTATTGGAGCGAGCGCGGCGACGAGAAGGAGCTGCTGCTGGGCGCCCTCATGCGTTTCCTGACGCCGCACAAATATTTCATCGTCACCGACCAGGGCTGGAACGACTGGGATCTGAAGATCGCGCGCGGCCTCTGGAGCCGCGCCTTCGTCCTGGTCTGCACCGAGAACCACGGCGGCATGAAGCGGCTGCTGCGCGTGCGCTGCGCCATGCGGCTGTCGCGGCTTTCGGCCTTCATCCTGCGCGGCTACGCCGTCGCGACGGCGGCGGCGCTCATTGCCAACCTGCCGGCGGCAGCGGTGGTCATCGGCCTGCTCGGTCTGGGGCAAAGCGCCCTCATCGGCTATCGCACGCTCGAGTTCAGCCGGCTGATGCGCGGCATCATCGGCACGGTGGCAAAGGCTCAGGGCCTGACGCCGGTCGGGACGCAAGCGGCGGCGCCGGCGGCCGACATGCCGCGCGCCGCTTAACCGCAGCGCCGCGATGGCCGCGCTCGCCGGGAAGCTCCTGCCCTATCTCCGCCCCTATCGCTGGCGTTTCGCCTGGGCGCTGCTGCAGGTCTTTCTCATCGCCGGCTTCGACCTGTTGAAGCCCTGGCCGCTGCAGCTCGTCATCGATCACGTGCTGGGCGGCAAGCCGGTGGCGCTGCCGGTTCTGTCGGCGCTAACCGCCGGGCCGCTGCTTCTCGCCGCCTGCGCCGGGCTGGTCATCGTTACGCTCGGCTCGGGCCTGATGGCGCTGCTCCACAACTACACCACCATCGGCGTCGGGCAGCGCATGGTGAACGATCTGCGCGGCGCGCTTTACGCGCATCTGCAACGGCTCTCGCTCGCCTTCCACAGCCGGCAGAAGGTCGGCGATCTCATGTATCGCATCACCGCCGACAGCTTCGCCGTCCAGACCATGATCATGAACGGGCTGCTGCCGATCCTGTCGGCGCTGGTGCTGCTCGCCGGCATGCTGGCGGTGCTGCTGCCGATCGATCCGCTGCTGGCGGGGCTGTCGCTCACGGTCATCCCCGCGCTTTTCGTCGTCATCGCGCTGTTCAACCGCAAGATCACTGCGGTCGCGACCGAGGTGCGCGAGCGCGAGAGCACGGTCTACACGCTCGTCCAATGGGCGATGAGCTCGATGAAGGTGGTGCAGGCCTTCACCAAGGAGGAGGAGGAATACGGCCGCTTCATCGGCGCAAGCCGCGCCAGCCTCAAGGCGACGCTGCGCCTCTACAGCTGGCAGACCTTCTATTCCGCCGTGGTCAACAGCTTGATTGCGCTTGGCACGGCGCTCGTCGTCTATGTCGGCGCGCGCGCGGTGCTGAGCGGCCGCCTCTCGCTCGGCGAGCTCGTCGTGTTCATCACCTATCTGGCGCAGCTCTACGTGCCGGTGAACCAGATCACGCAGAGCTGGGGGCTGATCGCCGGCGCACGCATCGGCGCCACGCGCTGCTTCGAGATCCTCGACACTGAGGCCGATCTCAAGGACGGCACACGCGCGTTTCCCGCCGAAGGCGCGCGCGGCGCCGTCGAATGGCGCCAGGTGACCTTCCGCTATCGGCCGGAGATGCCGGTGCTGCGCGGGATCGATCTCGCCGTGGCGCCGGGAACCAAGGTCGCGGTCGTCGGCGCCACCGGTGCCGGCAAGTCGACGCTGCTCGGCCTGCTGCCGCGCTTCTACGACCCCAGTACCGGCAGAGTTCTCGTCGACGGCGTCGATATCCGCCACTATCGCTTGAAGTCGCTGCGCCAGCAGATCGCCATGGTGCTGCAGCCGCCGCTGGTGTTCCCGATCTCGGTACGCGACAACATCGCCTATGGCCGGCCCGAGGCGAGCGATGCGGAAATCGAACAGGCGGCGCGGCTCGCGCGCATCCACGACCTCGTCCGGTCCTTGCCGCAGGGCTATGCGACGGTGCTCGGCGACACTGCGACGCTGTCGGAAGGCGAGAAGCAGCGCCTCACCATCGCCCGCGCCATTCTGCGCGCCGCGCCGATCCTGGTGCTGGACGAGCCGACCTCGGCGCTCGATGTCGAGACCGAGGCGCTGGTGATGGAGGGCATCGCCCGGCTGACACAGGGCCGCACCACCTTTATCATCGCCCATCGCCTCTCCACCATCCGCAGCGCCGATCTCATCCTGGTGCTGCGCGACGGCGTCATCGCCGAGCAGGGCAGCTTCGCCGAGCTCATGCGCAAGGGCGGCGTCTTCGCCGAGCTCTACAACACGCAATTCGCCGGCAGCGCGTCGTGGGATTCCCCCACCTCACCCCAACCCTCTCCGCCCCTCAGGGGCGGAGAGGGAGGGACCCGCGTAGCGGGAGGGTGAGGTGGGGCGTCAGACCCGGCTCGCTGTCTCACCGCAGCAACCGTGAGCTGGCCGAGCGCCGCGTCATGGCCCAGCAGCTGACGAGCGAAGAGACAAAGCGGCGACCGAGCACGGCGATCGCCTATCTGCTGCTTGTCCTTGCGATGCTCTCCTGGTCGGGAAACGCGGTGGTCGGGCGCGCGCTGGCGGGGACGGTGCCGCCCTTCGGCCTCAGCTTCATGCGCTGGAGCATCGCCTTCCTCGCCGTGCTGCCCTTCGCTGCAGGCGAGGTGGTCGCCAAGCGCGCCATCATCTTTCACCATTGGCGCTACCTGCTGCTGATCGCCTTGCTCGGCCTCACGCTCTGCAACAGCCTCGGCTATCTCGGCCTGCAATGGACGACGGCGCTCAATGCCGGCCTCATCAATTCCGCCGGGCCGATGCTGACGCTGATCGCCGCCTTTCTGTTTCACCGCGAGCGCGCCGCGCCGATGCAGATCCTGGGGCTGCTGGTGTCGCTGGTGGGCGTGCTCGTCATCGTGCTGCGCGGCGATCCCGCCGCGCTGCTGCATCTCGCCATCAATCGCGGCGACCTCACCTTGCTGATCGGCGTCGCCACCTGGTCGGTCTATACGGTACTGCTGCCGGGCGCGCCGCAAGAGCTGTCGCCGGTGGCGCTGCTCGCGGTGCTCTTCGCCATCGGCGCGGTAACCGTCCTGCCGCTGCATCTGCTCGAATCCTCGCTCGGCCGGCCCTTGCCGGTGACCCGCGATGCGGCGCTGGGCTATCTCTATGTCGGGCTGTTCCCGGCGGTCATCGCTTTTTTTGGCTGGAACCGCGGCGTCGGCGCGATCGGCGCGCATCGCGCCAGCCTCTTCTCCTATCTGATGCCGCTGTTCTCGGCCGGGCTCGCCTATGCCTTTCTCGGCGAGGAGATCGCCCTCTATCACCTCGTCGGCGCCGCCCTCATCCTGCTCGGCATCTTCCTCGCCAATCGCCGCATCGGCGCCTGAGCGCGGTTCAGGGCAGCACGATCTCGACGCGGCGGTTCTCGGCGTTGGGCACGCCCTCGGCCGTCGGCACGCGCGGATCCTGCATGCCGCGCCCCTGCTCGATGATCGCCGCCTCGGGCACGCCGAGCGTCAGGAGATAGCGGCGAACCGTTTCGGCGCGCCGCTGCGACAGCCGCAGGTTATAGGCCTCGGAACCGACGAGATCGGTATAGCCGGTGACGTTGATGCGCGCGGCGCCGGAGGATGAATAGACAGCGGCCGCCTGCTGCACGATCTTGGCGCCGGCCGGCGTCAAATTCGCCTTGTCGAAATCGAAGAAGACGAGAAAGACCGGCGGTACGCGTGCCGGCAGCGGCACCGCCACGGGAGCCGGCAGCGGCGGCGGCGGTGCCGCGGCCGGGACCGGTGGCGGGGGCGGGGGCGGCGCACCGAAGTGATAGGTCACGGCAAGCAGAATATCCTGCTCGCGATATTTCGTATGAAAGCTCTGGCCGGAGGTATCGTTGAAGCTGGGATTGGCGGTGATGAAGTAGCGATACTCGAGACCGAGCGAGACGTGCGGTGCAACGCGGGCGGCGACGCCGGCAATGCCCTGCCCGGCGATTCTCGTATCGGAATCATCGGAGATCGTCGTGTTGGCGACGCTGAGCTTGTTCAGCGACAGGTGCGCCGCGCCGAAGCCGCCGCCGATATAAGGCGAGATGCGCTGCCAGCTCGGCACCACGTTGACGATGCCGTTGAGCATGAAGGTGAGCGCCGTGATCGTGCCGGACGGCATTGAGGTGGCGCCCGTGAGCGAGCCGACGCCGAGCCGTTCGCCAAGCCCGCCATCATTGACGACGGTGACCGACCGGATGTCGTGATGGCGATAGCCGATCTCGCCCTCGGCGCGGAAAAGGCCGCCGAAATCGTAGCCGGCGAAACCCAGCGTCGCGAAACCGTTCGTCTCCGACGTGGTGAAGTCGAGGCTGCTGTCGGACGAATCGAGGCTTTGAAGCTTCGCGAAGCCCCCCGCGCCGCCGACATACCAACCGGGCTGGTCCGCCCATGCCGGCGCGGCGAGCGATGCCAGCGCGCCGGCAACGAGCAGCGCCATCCGAATCCGCATGAGCCCCCCTCCCGCTCGGCGGATGCATCCGCCCGAGTTGTCCCTCGCCGCGCCTTCTGGCATCGGTGCGCCATCAAGTCAACCGATCGCGCGCGTCGAGAGCGCCGTCCGCGGCGATTGCGCGCACCGGAGCGGAACCGCACACTGCGCCGATGTCCGCCGCGCCGCGCCTCGCTTTCTTCTATGCCGCGATGTTCGCGCTGACCGGCGTGCAATTGCCGTTCTGGCCAGCCTGGCTGGCCGCGCGCGGCCTCAGCGCCGGCGAGATCGGACTGCTCCTCGCCATCAGTCAATGGCTGAAGCTCGCCACCAATCCGCTCACCGGCATCGCCGCCGACCGCAGCGGCGCGCCGCGCCGCGTCATGCTGCTGCTGAGCCTCGGCGCGACTTCGGGCTTTGCCTTGCTGCTGGCGGCGCATGGCTTCCCCCGCCTGTTGCTGCTGAGCGCATTCACCGGCGCCTGCCTTTCGGCGCTGCTGCCCTTGGGAGACCATGTGGCGCTCGCCGCCGCCTATGGCGGAAGACTCGACTATGGCCGCATCCGGCTCTGGGGCTCCTTGGGTTTCATCGCCGCGACCTTGCTCGCCGGGCGCCTGGTGACGCTGGTCGGCATCGACAGCGTGGCGCTGCTGCTCGCCGGCGCAGCCGCGCTCATCCTCGCCGCTTGCGCCGCGCTCCCCTCGCCTCCGCGCGGTCGCGACGCGACGCCGCGCGCCGGCGCCATGCGCGCCCTGGCGCGGCCTTCCTTCCTGCTGTTTCTCCTCGCCGCCGCGCTGATCCAGGGAAGCCATGCGGTCTATTACGGCTTCGGCACGCTCTATTGGCGCCGCCTCGGCATCGCCGACGACATCATTGCGCTGCTCTGGGCCGAGGGCGTCGTCGCCGAGATCGCGCTGTTCTACTGGGGCGCGCCGCTGTTGCGGTGGCTGGGCCCGGCCGGGCTGCTGGCGCTGGGCGGCGGCGGGGGATTGCTGCGCTGGAGCATCACCGGCTTCGTCGCCTCACTGCCGGCGCTCGCGCTGCTGCAGCTCCTGCATGGCCTCACCTTCGGGGCGGCGCATCTCGGCGCCATGCATTATCTGGCGCGCAACCTGCCCCCGGCCCAGGCCGCGACCGCGCAGGCGCTCTATGCCACGGTGGTCGGCGGGCTCGGCCAGGGGCTGCTCATGCTGGTGGCCGGCGCGCTGTACGGCGCCGTCGGCGGCAAGGCATATCTCGCCATGGCCGCAGTGGCCGCGGCAGGCGGCGCTCTCGCCTGGTGGCTGCCAGCCACCAAATCTTAAGCCTTTTCCCGCCACACTCCCCGGCGAGGGGAGAGACCAATGACCCGGCGATTGCAGGCGCCTCAGCGCCGCGCGAGACGGGCTGCCCGGCGCCACCGCGAGGGCGGCGAGCCCGATTTCAACCTGGTGGCCGTCGCGGCCCGCAGCGCCGGCGAGCCCGGCATGCCGACGCGTCCCTGGCCGGCCCATGACATCGCCTTTCTCACCGCGGTGCTCGAAGCGCATAATTTGCCGGCGCCGCTGATCAAGCGCCTGGCGCGGGCCGCGGCGGCGCTGCCGCTTACCACCTTGCTGCTCGAGCGCCTCGCCGCGGCGCTCGCCGATCAGATCCATTTCTCCGAGATGGCGGCGCTGATGCGCGAGCCGGCTTTGCTGTTGCTGGGACCACCCGGCGCCGGCAAGACCACGCTGGCGGCCAAGCTCGCGGCCGGCCGCGGCGAGCGGCAGGCGCTGCTGGTCAGCACTGATGCCGGCCGCGCCGGCGGCATCGCGCAGCTCGAGGAATATGCCGGCGTGCTCGGCCTGCCGGTGGCGGTCGCCAGCGACGCGCCGGCGCTGGCGCGGCTCGCCGCAGGCGCCGAGCGGCGGAGCCTCGTCATCGACACCGCCGGCGCCGTGCCGGGCGACGAGGGGGCGCGCGATGCGCTCGCCGCTTTCCTCGCCGCGGCGTCGGCGCAGCCGATCCTGGTGCTGCCCGCCGATATCGCCGCCGAAGAGGCGGTGGCGATGGTGCGCTTCTTCGCGCCGCTCGGTGCCAAGACGCTGCTGCCGACGCGGCTCGATCTGGTGCGGCGCTTGGGCGGCATGCTGGCGGCGGCCGATGCCGGCCGCCTGGCGCTGCCGGCCGCGGGTGTCACGCCGCATTTTGCGTTCGGGCTGCGCCCGCTGACGCCCGAAATGCTGGCGCGCCGCATCCTCGCCGCCGCGCTCAACGATCCGCGCTCCGAGATCTCCGCCGCTTAGG
>DATJLU010000230.1:0-4809 GCA_035509275.1 Allostellaceae bacterium
GCCAGCGACCACCGCGATCCCATCGCCGGGACGCCCTACCACAAGCAGGTCGCGGTTCGCCTTTCACCCGCTTCCGCGACCGAGGCTCCTGCCGCCGAGGCCGTCTCGCAGCGCCTCCACCGCGCCGTCATGGCGAGCTAGCACCGCGCGGCCCGTGACCTGCGGCGGCTTCAACGCGCGGCATCAATCAGGACGCGTTCGAGGCTGGCATCGAGTTCGCGCGCGACCGCAGTGACGCGCTCGTCGCCGAACTGCCCGAAGAGCGACGATGGGCGGTCGTATTCGAAGGCCGCGTGGCCGCTGGCGTCCTCATAGAGCAGGACACGCAACGGCGCGTAAAGCGCCGCCGACAGCTGGTGGCGCGTCATCCGCGACGCCGTCAAGGGATTGCCGATGTCGTACTGCACGGCCTTGCTCCGCCGGCCGGCGATCTGCAGCAGGCTGCCGTGATCGCGGCTGAGAAAGCGGGCGAGCACCGGCCCCGATTCGAGCTGCTTCAGCGCGCGTTCGCTTTCGCCCGCGCGGAGCAATACCAAGATCCCCGGGTCGAGCTCGGGAACCAGGCGCTCGAGCGCTGCCTTCGCTTCGGCAAAGGATTTGGTCGATGCGATCTTGATGTGCTCGACCGCGATGGTGGAGCGGCTTTCCCTGGCGTCACTCATGGCAACCTCCGGCCTTTGGTCTCACGGCGCCGTCCCGCGCGCGCCGGCATGCCGGATCGCGGTCCAGATCTTGAGCGGCGTCAGGGGCATGTCGAGATGGCCGATGCCGAAGGGCGCGAGCGCGTCGAGCACGGCATGGACGATGGTCGGCGGCGCACCGATCGAGCCGCTTTCGCCGATCCCCTTCACGCCGAGTGCGTTCACCGGCGACGGCGTCTCCTGAAACTGCGAGCGGATGTTCGGCACGCGGTCGGCGCGCGGCACCGCATAGTCGAGCAGCGAGCCGGTCAGGAGCTGGCCGGTGTCGCGGTCATAGCAGACCTCCTCGGAAAGCGCCTGGCCGATGCCCTGCACCACGCCGCCATGGATCTGGCCAGCGGCGAGGAGCGGATTGACGATGACGCCGGAATCGTCGACCGCTACGTAGTCGAGGATGTCGACCGTTCCGGTGTCCGGATCGACCTCGACATAGGCGATGTGGACACCCGAGGGCGCGCCCATGCCGGTCGGATCGTAAAACAGCGTCTCATCGAGGCCGGGCTCCACGTCCTTGGGCAGGACGTGCCCGACATGGGCCATCCGCGCCACGCGGGCGAAGCTGAGCGCCGCGAGATCGGTGCCCGCCACCTGGAAGCGGCCTTCCTGATAGACGACATCGTTGTCGTCCACCTCCATCATCGCCGCCGCGATCTTCCTGGCCTTGGCGACGATGCGCCCGGCGCAGGCCTTGACGCTGGAGCCGCCGACGGGAATGGAGCGCGAGTTGAAGGTGCCGTGGCCCGCCTGGACCTGCCGCGTGTCGCCCTGCACGACCTCGACGTCGTCCACCGGGACCTGCAGCTCATCGGCGGCGATCTGCGCGAGCACCGTCGCATGCCCGTGACCCTGGCTCATCGAGCCGGAGAACAGCGTGATCTTGCCGCTGGAATCGACATTGATGCGCGTGCTCTCCCAGCCGCCGCGGTCGAAGCCGCTGAAGGCGAGGCGCCGCGACGGAGCCATGCCGCACATCTCGGTGTAGGCGGCAACGCCGATGCCGCGGTAGCGTCCGGCGGCGCGCAGCGTGCGCTGCTCCTCGCGCCGCGACGCATAGTCGAAAGCGGCCAGCGCCTTCTCGAGGCAGCCCTCGTAATCGCCGCTGTCGTAGATCACCGTCTTGCTGCCATAAGGCCGGTAGGGAAACGCGCTGCGCGGCACGAAATTGATCCGCCGCACCACAACGGGATCGAGCTTCAGGTGCTTTGCTACCGCCTCGATGCTGCGTTCCGCGATATAGGCGCCTTCCGGCCGCCCGTAGCCGCGATAGGCGTCGACCGGCACCGTGTTGGTGACGACCACCTTCGACATCGCCTCGTAATTCTCGATGCGGTAGTTGCCGGTGCCGAAGTTCACCGTGTTGATCGTCGGCCCGCCCGAGGCCATGTTCGAGAGGTAGGCGCCGACATTGCCAAAGGTCTCGACCTTCATGCCGAGAATGCGCCCGTCGTTCTTGAAGGCGACCTCGACATGTTCGGTATGCGCCCGGCCGTGGCTGGTGGCCTGATGGCTCTCGGTCCGCGATTCCCACCATTTGACGGGCGCATCGAGCGCACGCGCGAGGTAGGCGCAGAGCAGCTCTTCCGGGTAGAGATGCATCTTGGCGCCGAAGCCGCCGCCGATATCGGGCGCCACCACGCGCAGCAGGTGCTCGGGCAATCCCACCGTCTCGGCGATCCAGCGGCGATGCATATGCGGCACCTGGCTCGGCATGTAGACGGTCAGCAGCCCGTCGGGCGCGGGCTCGGCCAGGATCGCCCGCGTCTCCATGCAGGTGGGGATGAGCCGGTTGTTGACGAGGCGCAGGCGCAGGACGTGGTCGGCCTGCCGCGCCGCCTCGGCATAATTACCGCCAGCGATCCGGTAGAGCGTGGTGACGTTGTCCGGCACGTTCTCGTGCAGCAGCGGCGCGCCCGGGCCGACGGCGTCCTCCTCGTCCACCACCGCCGGCAGCGGCTCGTACGCGACGTCGATCAGGTCCAGCGCATCAAGCGCCTCAGCGCGCGTCTCGGCGACCACCACGGCAACGCACTCGCCGACGAAGCGGACCCGGTCGACCGCGACAACCGGCCGCTCCGGCACCTTCGTCCCGGGCAAGACCCAATTCGGCCGGATCGAGCCGATCCTGCCGGCGAGATCGGCGCCGCTCAGCGCGATATGCACCCCCATACCCGCCCGCGCCGCGGCGAGATCGACCGCGGTGATCCGCGCATGCGCATGCGGCGAGCGCAAGAGCGCCAGGTGCAGCATCCCCGGCACCCTGATGTCGTCGACATAGCGTCCCTTGCCGGTGAGCAGCCTGAAATCTTCGCGTCGGCGCAGCGGCTGGCCCACATAGGGGCCGGATATCGCCCTGTGTTTCATCGCGATCTCCCGCTTGCCGATCGGCGGGCGCGCCGCATGGCCATTCCACCGCCGCTGTTGAGATGACGATTATCATATAATCGGTGACGAGAACGCGCCATCATGGCAGGCTCCTCGGTGTTCGCCGGCTTACGTCGCTTCGATGCCAAGACGACGCTTCACTGCGTCGCGCGAATGCCTGAGCACGACGTTGGAACGTCTGATCTCTGAAATGGCGCGTGCCAGCGAAAGGGCGCCAACCATTTCGGCCAGCGCCGAGCTGGCGAGCTCGTCCGGATCGCGGCGTCCCAAAGCCGCGATGAGACGCGACAGCGCCGCGGTGAGGCGCTCCGCGCCGCGCGTGAAGCCGTCACGTGCGCCTTCGTCCAGGCGCGGCAGGTCGGCCGCCAGCGCCGGCAAGGGACAGCCGGTCGCCTGCGCCTCGCGGTGCCGCGGCGAGAGGTAGAAGTCGATGTACGCCGCCAGCGCTTCCGCCGGCGCCTTCCCGGCGGTGACATGCTCGAAGGTCGCGATCGCCTCATCGAACATCTGCGCGATCGCGGCGACCACCAGCTCATCCTTCGAGCTGAAATGGGCGTAGAAGCCGCCATGCGTCAGCCCGACCTTAGCCATGACCTCGGCGACGCCGACCTGGTGCGGTCCAGCGCCGCGGATCGCCTTTGCCGCTTCCTTGAGAACCTTCGCACGGGTCCTCTGCTTGTGCTCGGCATCGTAGCGCATGGCACCTTACGCATCGTTCGAACGCAACGCGACGATAATATGACCATCGTCATGTTATGACAAGGGCCGATCCGGCACCAGGCCGGCGGTTCATGCATGGCTGGCCTCGCCGACGGGCAGCCCCCCATCGATCGGGCACAGAAAAAACGCCACTGATTAATGCGCGGCGCCGGCGGAGGCAGAGCCCTTTCCCATAAGCACGACGGGCAGAATGGCGACCAGCAGCACCACCCCCAGCAAGGCGAAGCAGTCGGCATAGCCCATGATCGTCGCCTGCTCGCGGACCGCCTCGCCGACAGCGATGACGGCCTGGTGCCAAGCCTCCACCGCGCTCGGGACGCCATGCGCCATGAAGTGCTGCTGCAGTTCGGCGAGCCGATCGCGGGTCGCCGGTTCGAGCAAAGACACGTGCTGGCCGATGATGAAGGAGTGAAACTGCTCACGCTTGGTAAAGAAGGTCTGGAGCGCGGCGGTACCGATCGCTCCGCCGAGATTGCGCATCATGTTGAACGCACCGGACGCGGCGCCCGCCTCGCTCTTCGCGATGCCGACCATGGCGATCGCGGAGAGCGGGGTCATGACCAGCGCCTGGCCGAGCGCCCTGATTATATCCGGCCAGAACAGCTGCGGCCCGGCATAGTCCAGATCGAGGTAGACGTTCATAAAGCAGCTGGCCGCGAAGATGGAAAGCCCAAGCACGACAAGCGGATGGGCGCTGACGCGTTTCATCAACATCGGCACCAGCGGGATGACCAGCAGTTGCGGCAGTCCGGTCCACGCCATGACCTCGCCGCTCTGTTCGGCATCGAACCCTTGGGTCGTGGCGAGATATTGCGGCAACAGATAGGCCGAGGCGTAAAGGGCGAAACCGAGCAGAAAGTTTCCGAGCGTGCCCAAGCCGAAATTGCGCCGTCCGAGCAACCGGAAATTGACGACCGGTTCGGCGGTAAAGAACTCGAGCACGACGAAGGCGCCGAGGGTGATCGCCGCGACCAAGCTCAGCTTGACGATGTAGGGCGAGCCGAAC
>DATJLU010000231.1:0-29619 GCA_035509275.1 Allostellaceae bacterium
GGGCCCCGCCGCCGGCTCCGGCGCCGTCTTGGCCCATTGCCGCAGCTGCCGCCGGATCGCCGCCAGCGCCGGCGGCGCGCCCGAACGCCAATCCTCCCAGGGGAAATAGCGATACCAGTTCTGCCAGCGTCCTTCCTGGCCCTCCGGCGCCTCCGCCTCGCGCGTCAGCCCGAGATAGCTGATGGAGATGATGCGGCCGCGCGTGTCGCCGCGATCGCGATCGGCAAAGGTGTAGAGCTGCTCGATATAGCCCAGCGGGTGATGGGTCTGCCGCTCGACCCAGGAGCGCAGGCCCATCTGCAGCGTGCGATGCGCCGATTCGAGCGGGCCCGAGGGCAGCGCCCGACCCTCCTGCAGCGTAAGGACACGCGGCTCCTCGCCGGTGACGGCGACGACCACGGCCGCCAATTCGACCGCAGCGGCGTCTTGTCTGTGGTGGGGCGAGGGCGTGTCCAAGCGGGGCGCAGTATGCCACAGGACGCCCGGCGATGCGTCACCGCTCAAGCGATGCGTTGCGGCGTGAAATGTCGCGGCGGGGCCGCCAGGATGTCCTGCGCCGCGACGATTTGCAGCTCGGCTTCGCCCTTGCGCAGGGTCGCCTCGATGACGGCATGGACCGCCGCGGCCGTCATCGCCAACGCCGCTCCCGCCTCGCGCGTCCGCAAGAGATATCCCAGGAACAGCGCCGCGGTGAGGTCGCCGGCGCCGTTGGCGAGGAGCGGGAGGCGCGGCGTCGTCACCAGGAAGGCACCTTCCGGGCTCACGGCCAGCATCGGCATCTCCCCGGCCGCGCCGGGCAGGCTTGTCGCCAGGACCAGGCGCGGCCCGCGCGCGCGCAACGCCTCGGCCGCGGCCAGCGCGTCGCCGATATCGGTCACCGCGCATTCCGCGAGCAGCGCCAGCTCGAAGCGGTTGGGCGTGATGATATCGGCGGCGGGAAGCGCGCGGTCGCGGAAGAACTCGGCGATGCCGGGTCGCACGAAAACGCCGCTGTGATCGTCGCCGATGACCGGATCGCAGCAATAAAGCGCACCCTCGCTCGCCGCTTTCACCGCCGCCGCGGCGCCAAGCACCGTATTGCCGACGGCCTCGTCGCCGAGATAGCCGGAAAGCACCGCCTCGCAATGCTGGAACTGGCCGCGCTCGCCGATGCCGGCGATCACTTCGGCGATGGTTGCCGCGTCCCAGGCGCGGCCGCGCCAGTCGCCGTACCCGGTGTGGTTGGAGAACTGCACCGTATCCACCGGCCAGACCTCGAAGCCGAGGCGCTGGAGTGGGAAGACGGCGATGGAATTGCCGACATGCCCGTAAGCGACGGCGGATTGGATCGAGAGAATCGCCACGGGGCCGGGATCAGGCGAGCGCGGTCAGCGCGCGCTCCATGAAGAGCGGCGCCCATTCCTGGACGAAATGGCCGGCCTCGGCGATTTCGATCGGCTCGGGGCAGCCGCGGATGAGCTCCTTGAGGCCGCGCATCACCGGCGGCCCGAGCACGGGATCGGTCATGCCGATCACCATGGCCGTGCGGCCTGTCCACTCACGCCGCCACCAATCGCGGGCGCGACGCGACAGCGCGGCGCCGCCGGCCTCGGGCGCATCGGGGACAAGCTGCGGGAAACGCCGCACGCCGGCCTTGTAGCTTCCGTCGGGATAGGGCGCTTCATAAGCGGCGGCCTCTTGCGGCGTGAGCAACGGGCAGGCGCGCGCCATCAGCTTCGCCACCGCCATGTCGGGATTGGCGGCGCACCAGGCGCGCCAGGCGATGAAGCCGGGCGAGAGCGGCTGGTCGCCGGTGCCGAGCGCCGTATTCATCACCAGCAGCCCGGTGAAGCGGCGTGGCATGTCCATCGGCAGGGTGAGACCGATGAGCCCACCCCAATCCTGGCAGACCAGGGTGATGTTCTGTAAGTCGAGCCGCTCGATGAAGGCGGCGATGCTGTTGCGGTGGAAATCGAAGGTATAAGCGGCGTCTTCGACCGGCTTGTCCGAGCGGCCGAAGCCGAAGAAATCGGGCGCCACCGCGCGATGTCCCGCAGCGCTGACATAGGGAATGAGCTTGCGATAGAGATAGCTCCAGCTCGGCTCGCCATGGAGGCAGAGAAACACCCGCTTCGCCTCGCGCGGCCCTTCGTCGAGATAGTGGAGGCGCATGCCCTCGAAGCCGACCAGATCCTCGCGGTAATGCGGCGCGAAGGCGAAGCCGGGCAGATCGGCGAAGCGTTCCTCGGGCGTACGCAGCCAGGGCATCATCACGCTTCCTCCCATCGATGTCGCGCCATCATGACGGCGCGCGCCGCTTCTGGCTATAGTTGCTCCTCCCGAGCTGCGAAGGAGATCGCCCATGGCCGCCACGCCGCGCCCGCGCCGCAGCGTCCTTTATATGCCCGGCGCCAATACCAGGGCGCTCGAAAAGGCGCGGAGCTTGCCGGCGGACGGGCTGATCCTCGATCTCGAGGATGCGGTGGCGCCCGATGCCAAGCCGGGAGCGCGCGGCAATATCGCCGCCGCGCTCGCCGCCGGCGGCTATGGCCGGCGCGAGCTGGTGCTGCGCGTCAACGGCCTCGCCACGCCCTGGGGCTATGAGGACCTCGCCGCCGCCGCGCGCCTGCCGCTCGATGCGGTGCTGCTGCCCAAGGTGGAGAGTGCCGATGGCGTGCGCCAGGCCGAGGCGGTGCTCGCCGGCGCCGGCGCGCCCGCCGGGCTCGCGCTCTGGTGCATGATGGAGACGCCGCTCGGCGTGCTGCATGCGGAAGCGATTGCGGCCGCGAGCCCGCGCGTCGCCTGCCTCGTTCTCGGCACCTCCGATCTCACCAAGGATCTCCATGCGCGGCACACGCGCGACCGTTTGCCGATGCTCACCGCTCTCGGCCTGGCGCTGCTCGCCGGGCGCGCCTTCCGCCTCGGCGTGCTCGACGGCGTCCATCTCGACCTCGGCGACGACGACGGCTTTGCCGCCGCGTGCCGTCAGGGGCGCGAGCTCGGCTTCGACGGCAAGACGCTGATCCATCCAAAGCAGATCGACGCTGCCAACGCCGCTTTCGCCCCGGCCGCCGAAGAGGTCGAGTGGTCGCGCCGCATCATCGCCGCGCATGAGGACGCCCAGCGCGCCGGCAAAGGCATCGTGCTCGTCGACGGCAAGCTCATCGAGAATCTGCATGTCGAGGACGCCATCCGCACCGTGGCGCTCGCCGACGAGATCGCGGCGATGGCAGCTTCGCGATGAGGGCCCGCCAATGAGCGACAAGACCGATCCCGGCCGCTTCTTCGAGGATTTCCACCTCGGCGAGACGCTCTTCCATGCTACACCGCGGACGGTGAGCGACGCGGATGCGGCGCTTTATCTGGCGCTCACCGGCACGCGCTTTGCCGTCAACTCGGCCGATCCTTTCGCGGCGGCGCTCGGCTTCGTGCGTGCGCCGCTCGACGATTTCCTCGCTTTCCATATCGTCTTCGGCAAGACGGTGCCGGATGTTTCAATCAATGCCGTCGCCAATCTCGGTTATGCCGCCGGTATCTTCGGCGCGCCGCTCTATCCCGGCGATACCGTCACCGCGCGCTCGGAGGTGATCGGGCTGCGCGAGAACTCGAACCGTCAGACCGGAACGGTCTATGTTCGCTCGCAGGGCTTCAATCAGCGTGGCGAAAGCGTGGTCGATTACGTCCGCTGGGTGATGGTGCGCAAGCGCGATCCCGCGTCGCCCGCGCCCGCGCCCGCGGTGCCGGCCCTGCCCGACGCGGTCGCACCCGCGGCGCTGTGCGTGCCATCCGGGCTCGATCTCGCCCGCTACGACCGCGCGCTCGCCGGAGCGAAGCAAGGCTGGGAGGGTTACGCGCCGGGCGAGCGCATCGACCATGTCGACGGCATGACCATCGAGGAGGCCGAGCATGCGATGGCGACGCGCCTCTATCAGAACACCGCCAAGGTCCATTTCAACCGGCACAGCGAAGCGCAGGGCCGCTTCGGCAAGCGCCTCATCTATGGCGGTCACGTCATCAGCCTGGCGCGCGCGCTCTCCTTCAACGGCCTTGCCAACGCGTTCCGCATCGCCGCGCTCAATGGCGGCCGCCACGTCGCGCCCTGCTTTGCCGGCGACACGATCTATGCCTGGAGCGAGGTGCGCGATAAAGCGGAGATCGCCGGGCGCGGCGATGTCGGCGCGCTGAGACTGCGCACCGTCGCCGCCAAGGATCATCCCTGCGGCGATTTCCCGGACCGGCAGGGCGAAGCCTACCATCCCGCGGTGGTGCTCGATCTCGATTACTGGGTGCTGATGCCGCGGGCCTGATTCCATTTTCCGCTTGCAGCAGAACCATCGAACGTTATATCGTAAGATATGTTTTACGATCAATTTGGCCCTGAGGGCTTCGATCCCTGGTCCCGCTGGGCGGGGCGGCATCATCGCGGCGGGCGCGGCTTCGGGCATTTCGCGGGCGGGTTCATGGGCGGGCTCGGCTGGGGCGGCCAAGGCTTCCGCACCGGCCGGAAGCTCGCCGCCGCCGATCTGCAGCTCCTCATCCTGGCCTTGCTGGCGGAGAAGCCGAGCCACGGCTACGAGCTGATCAAGGCGCTGGAGGAACGCTCCGGCGGCTTCTACAGCCCGAGCCCCGGCGTGATCTATCCGGCGCTCACCTATCTGGAAGAGATCGGCTACGCGACCGTCGAGGTCGAGGGTGCGAAGAAGCGCTACCGCATCACCGAGGCGGGCCGCCATCAGCTCGAGCAGAACCGCGCCGCCGTCGACGCGATGCTGAGTGAGCTCGCGCGCATCGGCGGCAAGATGGAGCGCGTGCGGCGCGCCTTCGCCGGAGACGACGCGCCCGAAGCTGACGAAGGCTTCGATCCCCGCGGCTCGGAAGAACTCCACGCCGCGCGTCGCGCGCTGAAGCAGGCACTCCATCAAAAGCACCATTGTTCGCCCGAAGAGGCGCGGCGTATCGCGGATATCTTGCGGCGCGCCGCGGCCGAGATCCTCGGGCAATAGCTGGCGAAACCCGTTACGAAAGGTACCAACATGTCCCTCGCCACAGGTCCCCTCCTCGATCGGCGGGTGAATGCCGTCATTTCCCCTTTGCAGACGACGCGGCGCCATCCCGCCGATGGCGGCCCGCTCAACAATCGCGCCGGCGATCTAGATCCGCATGCCTATGCGGAATACGGCTTCTCGATCGTGCCGGAGCAAGGCGAGCTGATCTATCTGCTGTGCCGGGCGCAGCGCGCCACTCGCGTTGCTGAGTTCGCCACCTCGGTTGGCGTGATGTCCTTGCCGCTCGAGGGCGGCACCGAGCTGTCGGCGACAGTCTCCTGAGCAGGAAGGTCCCGAGCCATGGACGATATGACGACGACCTACCGCACGGTGCGCCGGATTCGCTACGAGACCAGGTTGCGGTTGCTGCAAGTCCACACGGTCGAGCGGATCACGCCGAAAATGAAGCGGATCACGCTCCGCGGCGATGAACTCGCCGGCTTCGTCAGCGCCTCTCACGACGACCACGTAAAGCTCTTTTTCCCGCCGGCGGGGCAGGGGAAGCCGGTGCTGCCGACGCCCGGGCCCAACGGGCCGGTCTTTCCAGAAGGGCTGGCGCGGCCGGTTGCGCGCGACTACACGCCGCGGCGATATGATGCGGCGGCGAACTCGCTAGCGATCGATTTCGTGCTGCACGGCGACGGGCCGGCAACGAGCTGGGCGGCGCAAGCGAAGCCGGGGCAGTTCCTCGGCGTCGGCGGCCCTCGCGGCTCCTTCGTCGTGCCCAACGGCTTCGACTGGTACCTGCTGGCCGGCGACGAGACCGCGCTGCCGGCGATCGGGCGACGGCTGGAGGAGCTGCCGCTGGGCACGCGCGCGCTGGTGGTCATCGAAGTGACGGATGCCGGCGAGCAGCAGCGCATCGACACGCGCACGCGCGTCGATGCGCGGTGGCTTCATCGTGGCGGCGCCGAGCCGGACGCTTCGCTGCTGACCAAGGCGGTCGCCGAGCTGACCCTGCCGCCAGGGGACGGTTATGCTTGGGTCGCGGCAGAGGCGAGTGCGGCGAAGGCGCTGCGCCGTCACTTGGTCGAGGAGCGCGGCCTGCGCCGGGACCGCGTGAGGGCGTCGGCCTATTGGCGGCGCGGCGCCGCGGCGACCCACGAGACGTATGACGATTGACGCGCGGCCGCTGAATAGCATTGGTGCCAAAGGCGAGAGGCGCCAGAGCGCCCTTGCGGGCGATGCTGACGCCTCTCAAGGAGCCGCTGCCGGCTCCCCTTGGCTCGACGAGCGGATGGGCTTCCCCCACCGCTTGCGGCATCCGGGCGGGACGCCGCTCTCTCTCCGGCGCGGACCCTGTTACGGATCCGACCCGGCGCGCAGTCCTCGCATCGCACCGACCGCCAACCCGAGGACGCATCCCTGAGGATGCGCTCCCGGTTCGGCGCCGCAACGGCTGTCTGGAGAGGCAGCCAGCGTCGCCTTGTGGTCGGGACAGGGCAGAGAACCACCCGCCTCGATACGACCCGCGCTGTGACGCGCCGGCCGCATCGCCCGGAGAGCCCGCCTTTGACAGCGGGTTGCGCAACCTCTCGGCTCTGTCGCTGCCGACCCACCGCCAGATGGGCCTGCGGCTCCTGATCGAGGGGCCGTCGCTCTCGCGAGCCACGAGTTGATGATCGCAGAATCCGCTTGTGCGACAAGCAGTTTTCTTGCGCTAAACCAAGAATTCTGTGCATAAAGTTGCGCGAATTGCACAGCTTGTCCGCGCCTCGTCCCCAGGCTTTTCCACAATCGGCAAGCGGCGCTGAGTGGCGCGACGCGCTGCGGCGCGCGATCTGGCATGCCGGGGGCGACGTTGACTTGCGGCGGCGGCGGGGGCTACATCTTGCGCGCGGCGCTTGCGCCGCGCTCTGCGCAAGGCATCCGCAATGACAGAAGCCCAACGGCCGCTCTCGCCTCACCTCCAGATTTACAAGTGGCAACTCACCTCGGTGCTGTCGATCGGCCACCGTGCCACCGGCATCGCCTTGAGCATCGGCACTCTGTTCCTGGTGTGGTGGTTCATCGCCGCGGCGACCAGCGACAGCGCCTTTGCGGCGGCACAGTCCTTCTTCGGCTCCTGGCTTGGTCTCATCCTGCTGTTGGGCTGGACCCTCTCGTTCTTTTTTCACCTCTGCAACGGCATCCGCCATCTGTGCTGGGATGCCGGCTGGGGCTTCGATTTGCGCACCACTTACGCCAGCGGCTGGACGGTCGTGGCGGTGAGCATTGCGCTCACCCTCATCGCCTTCATTGCTGGCCTCGTGGTGAGGGGCTGATGGCCGAAGCGCCGCTGCGCACGCCGCTGGGCCGTGCCTTCGGCCTGGGCTCGGCCAAGGAAGGCGTGCAGCATTGGTGGGCGCAGCGCGTCAGCGCGGTGGCGCTCATCGTGCTCGGCCTTTGGTTTGCTGCGTCGCTGATCGCTCATGCCGGCGCCGATCGCGCCGCGGTGGTCGCCTGGTTGCACGAGCCGCTTTCGGCGGTTCTCGCCGTTCTGATGCTCGCGGCGGTCTTCTATCACGCGGCGCTCGGGTTGCAGGTAGTGATTGAGGACTATGTCCACAGCGAATGGCTGAAGCTCTCCACGATCGTCGCGATGCGGCTCATATCTCTAGGATTGGCGGTCGCCGGCATCTTTGCCGTGCTGCGCATCGCCTTCGGAGGCTGAGGGACAATGGCCCAGGCTTACGAGATCATCGATCACAATTATGACGTCGTCGTGGTCGGCGCGGGCGGCTCGGGGCTGCGCGCGACGCTCGGCACCACCATGGCCGGCCTCAAGACTGCCTGCATCAGCAAGGTCTTCCCGACCCGCAGCCATACCGTAGCGGCGCAAGGCGGCATCAGCGCCGCGCTCGGCAATATGGGCGCGGATGATTGGCGCTGGCACATGTACGATACGGTCAAGGGCTCCGACTGGCTCGGCGACCAGGATGCGATCGAATATATGTGCCGCAACGCCATTCCGGCGGTGATCGAGCTCGAGCATTTCGGTGTGCCCTTCTCGCGCACCGAGGAAGGCAAGATCTATCAGCGGCCGTTCGGCGGCCACACCATGGAGTATGGCGAAGGCGGCATGGCCAAGCGCGCCTGCGCCGCGGCCGACCGCACCGGCCATGCGATGATTCACACGCTCTATCAGCAATCGCTGAAGCACAACGCCGAGTTTTTCGTCGAGTATTTCGCCCTCGATCTCTTGATGGACGACGAGGGCGCGTGCCGCGGCGTCGTCGCCTGGGATCTGGCGACGGGCGTCTTGCACCGCTTCCACGCGCATATGGTCATCCTCGCCACCGGCGGTTACGGCCGCGCCTATTTCTCCTGCACCTCGGCGCATACCTGCACCGGCGACGGCAATGCGATGGTGCTGCGTGCGGGATTGCCGTTGCAGGACATGGAGTTCATTCAGTTCCACCCGACCGGCATCTACGGCGCCGGCTGCCTCATCACCGAAGGCGCGCGCGGCGAAGGCGGCTACCTCACCAACAGCACGGGCGAGCGCTTCATGGAGCGCTACGCGCCGCACGCCAAGGACCTCGCCTCGCGCGACGTGGTGAGCCGCGCCATGACCATCGAGATCCGCGAGGGCCGCGGCGTCGGGCCGCAGAAGGACCACATCCTGCTTCATCTCGAGCATCTCGATCCCAAGGTGCTGCATGAGCGGCTGCCGGGCATCTCCGAGACCGCGCGCATCTTCTCCGGCGTTGATGTGACGCGCGAGCCGATCCCGGTGCTGCCGACCGTGCACTACAACATGGGCGGCGTTCCGACCAACTATCACGGCGAGGCGATCGCGCCCACGTCCAGCGATCCCGAGCGCATCGTTCCCGGCCTGATGGCGATTGGCGAAGCCGCTTGCGTTTCGGTGCACGGCGCCAACCGTCTCGGGACCAATTCGCTGCTCGACCTCGTCGTCTTCGGCCGCGCCGCCGCGCATCGCGCCGCGGAGGTGGTCCGGCCGGGCACGGCGCACAAGCCGCTCGCTGCTTCCGCCAGCGATCCCGCGCTCGCCCGCCTCGACCGGGTGCGCAACGCCAAGGGCAGGCTCAAGACCAGCGACATCCGCCTCGCCATGCAGCGCACCATGCAGAACGATTGTGCCGTCTTCCGCACGCGCGAGACGCTCGAGCATGGGCGGCGGCAGATCGACGACGTCGCCGCTTCGCTGCGCGATCTCGCGATCACCGACCGCTCGATGATCTGGAACACCGATCTCGTCGAAGCGCTGGAGCTCGACAACCTGCTGGCCCAGGCGGTGGTGTCGATGCATTCGGCGCTGAACCGCACCGAAAGCCGCGGCGCGCATGCGCGCGAGGATTTTCCCGAGCGCGACGACAAGGAATGGATGAAGCATACGGTGACCTGGCTCGACGGCGCCGGCGCGGTGCGGATCGATTACCGGCCGGTGCACATGTACACCTTGTCGAACGAGGTCAAGGTCGTGCCGCCCAAGGCGCGCGTCTACTGAGCCCGGAACAGCGGAGAGCGTCGAGAGATGGCCGAGTTCACCCTGCCCGCCAATTCCAAGGTGGGCGCCGGCAAGACCTTCCCCGCGCCGGCCGGCGCCAAGCGGGTGAAGACCTTCACGGTCTATCGCTGGGATCCCGACAGCAAGGCCAATCCGCGGCTCGACCGCTACGACATCGACCTCGATGCGTGCGGGCCGATGGTGCTCGACGCGCTCATCAAGATCAAAAACGAGGTCGACACGACCTTGACCTTCCGGCGCTCGTGCCGCGAGGGCGTGTGCGGCTCCTGCGCCATGAACATCGACGGCACCAACACGCTCGCCTGCCTCAAATACATCAACGAAGTGAAGGGCGATGTCGCGATCTACCCGCTGCCGCATATGCCGGTGGTCAAGGATCTCGTGCCGGACCTGACGCATATCTACGCGCAATACCATTCGATCCAGCCCTGGCTCCAGACCGAGACGGCGCCGCCCGACCGCGAGCGCAAGCAATCCATCGACGAGCGCGCCAAGCTCGACGGGCTCTGGGAATGCATTCTCTGCTTCTGCTGCTCGACCGCCTGCCCCAGCTATTGGTGGAATGGCGACCGCTATCTCGGTCCGGCGGTCCTGCTGCAGGCCTATCGCTGGCTCGCCGACAGCCGCGACGAGAAGACCGGCGACCGGCTCGACGCGCTCGAGGACCCGTTCCGGCTCTATCGCTGCCACACCATCATGAACTGCACGCGCACCTGCCCCAAAGGGCTCAACCCGGCGAAAGCGATTGCCGAGATCAAGAAGATGATGGTGGCGCGGCGGTAGTGCCGGTCATTTCGTCGGTGCAGGCTGCGATTTGCCCGCGCAAGCCGTCACTCCTCTACTTCTGCTGCCGATGCGGGGACGTAGGTGAGAAAACCGGCGTCATACACGAGCCACCATTGGCCGGCTTGATCTTGAACGCGGCATGGCGACGTAAACTCGAAGCCAAATCTGAAATTAGCCAAGGCGTAAGCCTTTTCAGAAGGCAGCACGCGCTGTTGCGTAGTCTGCGCGAGAATGTACCGCTTCGACGTTGGAACCACCTTCAGTCCCTTTGGGACGCGCGTGAATACGCTCATGTGCCAATTGGCATGGTCTGCGCTTAGCTCCAAATACTGGGCGAGCGTCAAATTGCGATCGCTCAAGCACATTGTCTTCGCTGCTAGCGCTTCGATGCACGGCGTACTCGAAAGAATGCCTGCCAAAACGAGGACCACGCCGAACTCGCGCGTCGCACGCTGCAATTCCTTTGCTATGGCTGCGGATACGGTCTTGCCGGCGACGCCCACTGACAGCCGACGTGTCAACGCAGACATAGATGCTCCCCGTTTATCAGGCTTGCTCGGGCCTATAGCGCCTCAGCGAGGCGCGCCGAACACGTCAACCCACCCACGTCAGTTCTGCCGCTCGCGATTTCTCTTCGCAATTCGCTTTGCCGCATTTTCATCGGCCACCTTGGTGAGGGTTGGCCAGAACAGTGTAGAAAGTCGCCGGCCCAGATACACGGCCGTGGGAACACTGATGGCCATCAGCGGCGCGCCAATTCCGTCAAATCCGGCCCGAAGACCTAACCGCTGCGCTATGACAATACCGCCAAGGAAAAGCAGTAGAAACGCAACCAGTGCAATCCCCCAAATTAGCATGTTTACATTGATTTCTTCGTCGGACCATCTGGCACCCTCCACTCCATTTAGGACAGGGCCAAACCACCACGGAATCATGCTTCCCTCCCCACAAGCGGCGCCCATCGCGTGATCTCGCGCGCGCTATTTGCGCAGATGCGCGCCGAGATACTGAACCCTTCACTCTCCTCGAACCGCCCGCGGCTAGGCGTGGCCGCGATAGAACGCGCCTAGAATCTTCGCCTTTCCAGTTAATTTTGGATTGACGTCATCCCGCCGCGGGCGGCGTGTCGCAATCGAGCACCAGGATCGCTTCGTCGCTATCCGCCTTGGCGTCCTCGGCCGGTGACGCCTCGTGCGGGCGCAGGCGGTGGAAGCGCACGCTGCAGCCGCAATCGCGCGGGTCTTGCGAGACGATCACCCGGAAGGGACCGGCACAGCCGCTGCGCTCCAGCATCTCGATGAGCTGGCCGGCGAAAGTGAGCGCCGTCGCCAGCGCCCGGTCCGCTCCCGCGGGTGTCGCCTCGAACCGCAGCTGGTTGATCGCGCACTCGTAGCCGGTGCGGTCGCGATGGCGCAGCGCGTCGAACGCCGCGCCCGTGCTCAGCGCCTTCAGCAGCACCGCACCGTCGCTCTCGATGACGCCCTCGGCGAGGTAACGCAGGATCCGGCCGCTCAGCGGCGGCAGCGATGCCGCCGCCAGGGCGCCGATGAGCAGCTGCATCTTGGCGTTTGCCCGGAGCGAAGGGCGGGCCATCGGGGCGGCGCTTTCAATCGGCGAAGGCGGCGTAGACGAGATCGCGGAAGAGCACGCGGTAATATTCGCGCTGCCCCGGCGCCTGGATCAGCAGAACCGCAAACAGCCCCTCGGCGGGATCGACCCAGAACGTCGTGCCGGCCAGGCCGCCCCAGTAGTACTGGCCGACCGAGCCCGGCACCTGCGCGATCCCTGCATGACGGCGGACGGAGAAGCCAAGGCCGAAACCGTAGCCCGGGATCAGCAGATCGGACGCGCCGGTGATCGGGCCGAGATGGTCGGCGGTCATGTATTCGACCGTCTTGCGGCTCAACAGGCGGATGCCGTCGAGCGTGCCGCCATTGAGCAGCATCTGCAGGAAGCGCGCATAGTCGGTCGCGGTCGAAACCAGCCCGCCGCCGCCGGATTCGAAGCTCGGCTTGGCGCGCACCTCGAGCAACTGCACGGCGGCGCCGGTCTCGGGATCGCGCTCGAAGGCCTCGGCAAGCCGCGGATGCTTTGCCGGCGGCACGTGGAAATCGGTGTCGACCATGCCGAGCGGACGCAGGATGCGCTCGGCCAGCACCTCGCCCAGGTTTTGCCCGGTCAGCACCTCGATGACGCGCCCCAGCACATCGGTCGAGCGGCTGTACTCCCACCGCGTTCCCGGCTGATGCATCAGCGGCAGGCCGGCGAGCGTCGCCGCTTGATCGGCATTGGTCTGGTTGCGGCGGAAGACCTTGGCGTTCATGTACATCTTCTGCACCGGCGCGTTGCCGCGGAACTCGTAGGTGAGTCCCGAGGTGTGCCGCAGCAGATCCTGCAGCGTGATGTCGCGCTCGGCCGGCACCAGCTCGATGCTCCCATCCTCGCGCTCGACCGCGACCTTGCGCTCGGCGAATTCCGGCAGGTATTTCGGCAGGGGATCGCCGAGCAGGAACTGGCCTTCCTCCCACAGCATCATCGCCGCCACCGAGACGATCGGCTTGGTCATGGAATAGATGCGGAAGATGTCGTCCGCGCGCATTGCGGCCCTGTTCGCGGGATCGCGCACGCCGAACGCTTCGAGATAGGCGAGCTTGCCGCGGCGCGCGACCAGCGCCACCGCGCCGGGAACACGGCCGCTATCCACTTCGCCGCGCAGCACATCGCCCAGCCGTTGCAGGCGCTCGCGCGAGAGCCCGACCTCTTCCGGTGCGGCGCGCGGCAACGACGGCGTCGATATCGGCTCCTGATGCGCGGTCATGCTGGGTCCCCCTCTTGCTCTTCGTCTTTCCAACCAGCCGCCAGGCGTGCGGGTTAGGTCTCGATCTCGCCGTCGATCTCGTGCTTGAGCCCGATCTCCGGCATGGTCAGCACGATCTTCGCCTTGAGCCTGGCGCCGGGCTTGGGTCCGGCCTTGCGCGTCGCGGCTTCGATCTCGCGCTGCGAGCTGACGCCGACCATCTTGAGGTATTTGCGGATCGACATGTTGAAGCGGTCTTCGTCCATGGCGCGCTCCCTTCTGCCTTGCTGCCATCTTAGACGGCGGCGCCGGGCAATCCACTCCAGTAGTGGGAAAGCTTGACATGTCGCGGCGGTTACCGCATTCTGTATACAGAATGTGAGACCAAGATGCAGCCTCTAGCGATCCAACCGGATCTTGTCGAGCGCGCCTATGGCGCCATTCTCGATGCGATCTGCGATGGCAGCCTCTCTGCCGGCACGCGGCTTACCCAGGAAGAGCTCGCGCTCAGGCTCGACGTGTCGCGACAGCCCGTCATGCAGGCGCTGCTGCTGCTGAGAACACAAGGCTTCGTGTGTGAGACCGGGCGACGCGGCGTGATGGTGGCCGCGCTCGAGCCCGAACGGGTGCTGCACCTCTATGAGATCCGGGGTGCGCTTGACGGGCTCGCGGCCCATGGCGCCGCACGCCTCGGCGCGGCCGAGGCCAAGCGCCGGGGACCCGCGATCATCGCCGCCGGCCGGCGGGCGGCAGGGGCGCGCGCGATCGGCGCGATGATCGCTGCCGACATGGAATTCCATCAACTGCTTTATGCGCTTTCCGGCAATCCGATGATCGCCGATACCTTGGCGCTGCATTGGCAACATATTCGCCGCGTCATGGGCGCGGTGCTGGGCCGCGAAGGCGTCGCGGAAAGCGTATGGGACGAGCACGCGGCCATTCTTGCGGCGGTGGTTGCCGGGGACGCGGCCGAAGCCGAACGCCTGTCGCGCGCCCATGCGCAACTCTCCGCCCGCGCGCTCGCGAGCGCGCTCGGCGCCGAGGCAACAGCGCCATCGCCCGCGAAAGAAGAACGCCAGAGGAGGACCCGATGAAGCTCACCCCGTCGCAGCTCGCCGAATTCGACGAGCAGGGCTATCTCTTCCTGCCGAGCCTGTTCACGCCTGCCGAGATGGACCTGCTGAACGCGGAGGTTCCCGGCCTCTTCGCACAGCAGCGCGAGGAGGTCTGGCGCGAGAAGGGCTCGGAGTCGCCGCGCTCGGCCTTTTATGTCCAGACCTGGAACGAGGCGTTCTCGATCCTGGCGCGCCATCCGCGCCTCGTCGAGCCGGGGACGCAGATCCTGGGCTCCGACCGGCTCTACATGCATCAGTTCAAGATCAACGCCAAAGCCGCCTTCGATGGCGCCGTCTGGCAATGGCATCAGGATTACGCCACCTGGTATCAGGACGACGACATGCCGGAGCCGCGGGCGATGAACATCGCGCTGTTTCTCGCCGAAGCCAACGAGTTCAATGGCCCGCTGATGTTCATCCCGAAGAGCCACCGCACCGGCCGGCTCGAGGCCGGGCATGACGTGACGACGACGAGCTATCCGCTCTGGACCATCGACAATGAGACGATCACCCGCCTGGTCAACGACGGCGGCATCGTCGCGCCCAAGGGGCCGCCCGGCTCGGTGCTGATCTTTCACGGCAATCTCGTCCATGCCTCGGGCTCGAACTTGACGCCGTGGTCGCGCTGGATCGTTTATCTCTCTCTCAACCGCTGCGACAACGCCATCCGCCGCTTCAAGCGGCCGACCTGGATCGCCAATCGCGATTTCACGCCGATCGACATGCTGCCCGACGACTGCCTGATGCAGCACGCGCGGCGGCGTCAGGCCGTGGCGTAACGGGACGCGAAAGCAGGGAGGCTCGGATGAATCTGGCGATGAAACTGCGCCAGCGCGCGGAAGCGGGAAACCCCGTCCGCATCGCACTCATCGGCGCCGGCAAATTCGGCTCGATGTTCCTGTCGCAGGCGCCGCGCGCGCCGGGCCTGCATGTCGCTGCCATCGCCGATCTCGATCCCGGCCGCGCCGCCGCGGCGCTGGAGCGCGTCGGCTGGCCGGCGGAGCGCCATAAAGCGCGTTCCGTCGCCGAGGCGCTCAAGACCGGCGGCACGTTCCTCACCGACGATGCCGCAGCGATGATCGCCGCCGACGGCATCGACCTGGTCATCGATGCGACGGGCCATCCGCCCTCGGGGATTCGTCACGCCTTGCTCTGTTGCCGCCATCGCAAGCACATCGTCATGGTCAATGTCGAGGCCGATGTGCTGGCCGGGCCGCTGCTGGCCAGGCGCGCGGCCGAAGCCGGGATCGTCTACTCCATGGCCTATGGCGATCAGCCCGCGCTCATCGCCGAGATGGTGGATTGGGCGCGCGCGGCCGGCTTCGAGGTGGTGGCGGCGGGGAAGGGGACGAAATACCTGCCGGCTTATCACGCGTCGACCCCCGACACGGTCTGGAGCCATTACGGGCTTTCGCCGGAAGCGGCGCGGCTCGGCGGGATGAATCCGCAGATGTTCAACTCGTTTTTGGACGGCACGAAATCGGCGATCGAAATGGCGGCGGTGGCGAATGCGACGGGGCTGCTACCGGCCGCGGACGGTCTCGGCTTTCCCGCTTGCGGCGTCGACGATCTGCCGCGCCTGTTGAAGCCGCGCGATGCGGGCGGCGTTCTCGCGCATAAGGGCCAGGTCGAGGTCATCTCTTCGCTGGAGCGCGACGGCCGTCCGGTTTTCCGCGATTTGCGCTGGGGCGTTTATGTCACCTTCGAGGCGCCATCCGATTATGTCCAACGGTGCTTTGCCGAATACGGCCTCGTCACCGATCCCAGCGGCCGCTACGCCGCGATGTACAAGCCCTATCACCTGATCGGGCTCGAGCTCGGCATCTCCGTGGCGAGCGCGGCGCTGCGCGGCGAGCCGACCGGCAGCGCCACCGGCTTCCGCGGCGATGCCGTCGCCACCGCCAAGCGCGACCTCGCCGCCGGTGAGATGCTCGACGGCGAAGGTGGCTACACCGTTTACGGCAAGCTCATGCCGGCGCCGGATTCCCTGGCGCTGGGCGCGCTGCCCATCGGCCTTGCCCACGGCGTCAAGCTCACCCGTCCCGTCAAGGCCGGCGCCAGCGTGCGCTGGGCCGATGTCGCCGCGGATGAGCGCGAGCAGGCGGTGCAAATCCGTCGCGAGATGGAAGCGCAGTTCCGCCGCGACTGGGGCAACCAGCTCGGCGAACGCGGCGCCGCGGCGGAGTGAGCGGGCACCCCCTCACGCTCCCACGCTTCGCGTGGGCCCCTCCCTCTCCCACAAGGGGAGAGGGGATGTCTATCGCAAACTCGGTGATCCCCCTCTCCCCTTGTGGGAGAGGGTCGGGGTGAGGGGATCGCAGCCCTAAACCGCTTCCCGCTCCTCCACCGCATCGACCCGATCCGGATAGAACGCGAGATGGTCCTTGATCGCGTCGACCGCGGCGAACGGCGCCTCATAGGTCCAGACGGCGTTCATGGAGCGCTGCCCGCCGGTGGGAATGCTGTAATAGGCGCAGTCGCCCTTATAGGGGCAATACGTCGCATGCTGGGTTCGCTCGAGCAAAGACATGTCGACATCCTTGCGCGGGATGTACTGCACTGGCGGATATGACGCTTCGCGCAAGGTCAGTGCCGCGCGCGTGTCGGCGATGACACGGCCGCCGACGGAGACGACGACGCGCCCCCGGTTCCGCTCGATCGTGATAGGATGATCGGGTCCTGGAGTCTTCACCGGCTTCGACGTCATGGCTTCCCCTTCCTGTCCGACTCATAGAGAGATGGCGTCGCGGCGCGGATTTGCCACCCCCGTCGCCCGAATCCCGGCGGTGGCAACCGACGGGCATGACATAACCCTCCCTTTTGCCCCGGCGCCGAATTTTCTATATGACGGGCGCGTCCATGCCCTCGCCGATCCTTCCCGCCGCCTCAGCCGCGACTTCGCCCGGCGCCACCGATGGTCCGCTGGCGCTCTATCGCGCGCGGCTCGACAGCGGCGAGCTGTTGCCGGCAGGCTCGCAGCGCCTTGCCGTCGACAAGCTGCAAAGCCTCTGGCGCGCGCTCCTCAACTACAAGCCCAATAATGGCGAGCATGGCTGGCGGGCGCGGCTCGGCCTGGCGCCGGCGAGCCCGCCGCCGCCGATGGGGCTCTATCTCTTCGGCGGCGTCGGCCGCGGCAAGAGCATGCTCATGGACATGTTCTTCGCCACGGCGCCGGTGGCGCGGAAGCGGCGCGTGCATTTCTATGCCTTCATGCTCGAGGTGCATGACCGCATCCATGCGCGCCGCGCGCAAAAGGGCGATCCGATCCTGCCGGTGGCGCAAGCGATCGCCAAAGAGGCGACCTTGCTCTGCTTCGACGAGTTCCAGGTCACCGATATTGCCGATGCGATGATCCTCGGTCGGCTCTTCACCGCGCTCTTCGACGCCGGCGTGGTCGTCGTCGCCACCTCGAACCGCGCCCCCGACGAGCTCTACAAGGATGGTTTGCAGCGCGAGCGCTTTTTGCCTTTCATCGATCTCCTCAAGGAGAAGCTCGACATTCTCGAGCTCGATGACGGCCGCGACTATCGCCTCGTGCGCTTCGTCGGGCGTCAGGTTTACTTCACCCCCGCCGACGACAAGGCCTATCGCGCGCTCGAGCGCGCCTTCGCCGATCTCACCGACAACGCTTCGGCATCGAGCAAGACGCTGCTGGTGCAGGCGCGCTTCGTCATCGTGCCGCGCGCCGCCAAGAACGTCGCCTGGTTCTCCTTCGCCGAGCTGTGCGGGCAGCCGCACGGACCGGCCGATTACCTGGCGCTCTGCCAGAACTTCCACAGCTTCATCGTCGAAGGCATTCCCCGGCTCGGTCGCGACCAGCGCAACGAGGCGACGCGGTTCCGCATCTTCATCGACGCGCTGTACGAGGCGCGCGGCAATTTCATCTGCTCGGCCGAGGTGCCGCCGGTGCAGCTCTATACCGAAGGCGACGGCGCCTTCGAGTTCGAGCGCACCGTCTCGCGCCTCATCGAAATGCAGACCGAGGAGTACATCGCGGGACGGCGGGGTTAGCGGGCGGCAATAACGCGATACCCTCCAGGCAGCGTCCGCAGCGTCTGTCCATGCTTGCCCCGGCGGTAAAATCGAGCTAAGACGCCGCCCGTCTTTTCAGACGACGAGGTCGCGGATGGCACGCAACAAGATCGCGCTGGTCGGCGCCGGGCAGATCGGCGGGACGCTGGCATTGCTCGCCGGGCTCAAGGAGCTGGGCGACGTCGTGCTCTTCGACATCATGGAAGGCATTCCCCAGGGTAAGGCGCTCGACATCGCCGAAGCCGCGCCGGTGGAAGGCTTCGATGCCAAAATCGGCGGCGGCAATGATTACTCCGTGATCAGCGGTGCTGATGTCGTCATCGTCACCGCCGGGTTTCCGCGCAAGCCCGGCATGAGCCGTGACGATCTCATCGGCAAGAACGCCGAAGTGGTCGCCACCGTCGGCCAGAACATCAGGAAGCACTGCCCCGACGCTTTCGTCATCACCATCACCAACCCGCTCGACGTGATGGTGTGGGTGATGCGCGAAGCCTGCGGCCTGCCGCATCACCGCGTCGTCGGCATGGCGGGCGTGCTCGACAGCGCGCGCTTCCGCCACTTCCTCGCCGAGGATATGGGCGTCTCGGTCGAGGATGTCACCGCCTTCGTGCTCGGCGGGCATGGCGACGACATGGTGCCGCTCATCCGCTACTCGACCGTGGCGGGCGTCCCGCTGCCCGATCTCATCAAGATGGGTTGGACCACGCAGGAGCGCATCGACAAGATCGTGCAGCGCACGCGCGGCGGCGGCGGCGAGATCGTCAATCTGTTGAAGACCGGCTCCGCTTTCTATGCCCCCGCCTCCTCGGCGATCGCCATGGCGGAATCCTATCTCCGCGACAAGAAGCGGGTGCTGCCCTGCGCCGCCTGGCTCACCGGCCAGTACGGCGTCAAAGACCTCTATGTCGGCGTGCCGGTGGTGATCGGCGCCAAGGGCGTCGAGCGCGTCGTCGAGATCGGCCTCGACGGCGCCGAGCGCGCCATGTTCGAGAAATCCGTCGCCTCGGTTCGCACCCTGGTTGAGGCGGCCAAGAAAATCCAGGCTGCGGCAAAAGCTTAGCCAGGCCGGAGGGGATCGGGCAGGGAGAGTCAGGCCGGTTTTGTAAACCTGACATGAACCATTGCCGGGCTAGGTTTTCGGCCGCCAAATCCCATCTCTAGGCGAGCCGGCACCGGCGGTAAGGGGGTGAACCCCCTTTCGCGCCCGGCACTTACGGTCGGAACACCATGCCGCAACTGGATCAAGCCACATTTTTGAACGGCGCCAACGCCACCTTCATCGCCGAGCTCTATGCCCGCTGGCTCGAGGACCCCGCCGCGGTCGATGAGAGCTGGCGCAGCTTCTTCGGCGACCTCGCCGAGGAAGCGCCGGCCCTGCTCAAGGAGCTCGAAGGACCGGGCTGGGGCCGCGAGCGCGGCCATGTCATCGCCAACGGCCATGGCAATGGCGAGGCCGCCGTGGCAGCCGCGCCGGTCGCGGCGCCGGCGCTTCCGGGCGTCGCTCCCGGACAAGCGACGCTCGATGCGTTGCGCGCGCTGTCGCTGATCCGCGCCTATCGCGTGCGCGGCCATCTGCTCGCCGATCTCGATCCGCTCGGGCTGGTGCGGCTCGCCTCGCATCCCGATCTCGAGCCGTCGACCTACGGCTTCACCGAGGCCGATTACGACCGGCCGATCTTCGTCAACGGCGTGCTCGGCTTCGAGACCGCGACCTTGCGCGAGATCCTCGCGGCGCTGAAGGCGACCTATTGCGGGCATGTCGGCATCGAATACATGCACATGCAGGAGCTCGAGCAGCGCCAATGGATCCAGGCGCGCATCGAGGTGCCGCGCAATCAGACCGAGTTCACCCGCGAGGGCAAGCGCGCCATCCTCGAACGGCTGACCGTCGCCGAGATGCTGGAGCGCTTCCTCGACCGCCGCTACACCGGCACCAAGCGCTTCGGCCTCGAAGGCGGCGAATCGCTGATCCCGGCGCTGGAGCAGGTGATCAAGCGCGGCGGCCAGCTCGGCATGAAGGAGCTGGTGCTGGGCATGCCGCATCGCGGTCGGCTCAACGTGCTGACCAACGTCATGGGCAAGCCCTTCGCCGCGCTGTTCTCGGAGTTCCAGGGCAATCCCGCCAATCCCGCGGATGTGCAGGGCTCGGGCGACGTCAAATATCATCTCGGCACCTCGACCGATCGCGAGATGAACGACATTCGCGTGCATCTCTCGCTCACCGCCAACCCGTCCCACCTCGAGGCGGTGAACCCGGTGGTGCTCGGCAAGGTGCGCGCCAAGCAGCGCCAGCGCGGCGACACCGCGCGCGACGAGGTGGTCGGGCTGCTGATGCATGGCGATGCCGCCTTTGCCGGCCAGGGACTGGTGGCGGAATCGCTCGAGCTTTCCCAGCTCAAGGGCTACCGCAGCGGCGGCACGATCCATGTCGTCGTCAACAACCAGATCGGCTTCACCACCAGCCCCTCCTACGCGCGCTCCAGCCCCTATCCCTCGGATATCGCCAAGAGCATCCAGGCGCCGATCTTCCATGTGAACGGCGACGATCCGGAAGCCGTGGTGCATGTCGCCCGCATCGCGACCGAGTTCCGCCACCGCTTCAAGAAAGACGTCATCGTCGATATCTTCTGCTATCGCCGCCACGGCCATAACGAGGCCGACGAGCCGGCCTTCACGCAGCCGATCATGTACCGCACCATCGCCGAGCATGCGACGACGCGCCAGCTCTATGCCGAGCGCTTGATCAGCGAAGGCGTCGTCAGCGACGCCGAGGCCGAGGCGATGGTAAGCGATTTCATGGCCTATCTCGACACCCAGTTCGAGGCGGCGAAGAATTATCGGCCGAACAAGGCCGATTGGCTCGAAGGCGCGTGGAGCGGCATCAAGGTCGCTTCCGGCGACGCGCGGCGCGGCGAGACTGCGGTCGCTCTCGAGACGTTGAAAGAGGCCGGCCAGGCCCTCGTCACCGTGCCCGAAGGCTTCAACCTCAACCGCAAGATCGCGCGCCAGCTCGAAGCCAAGAAGAAGGCGATCGAGAGCGGCACCGGCATCGATTGGTCGACGGGCGAGGCGCTCGCCTTCGCGACGCTCTGCGCCGAAGGCACCGTGGTGCGGCTGAGCGGGCAAGACTCCGGCCGCGGCACCTTCTCGCAGCGCCACGCCGTGCTCGTCGATCAGGAGACCGAAGAGCGCTACGTACCGGTGAACCATGTGCGCCAGGGCCAGGCGATGTTCGAGGTCATCGACAGCCCGCTCTCCGAGGCCGCCGTGCTCGGGTTCGAGTATGGCTACAGCCTCGCCGATCCGCATGCGCTCGTGCTGTGGGAGGCGCAGTTCGGCGATTTCGCCAATGGCGCCCAGGTGATCATCGACCAGTTCATCAGTTCGGGCGAGGCGAAATGGCTGCGCATGTCGGGCCTGGTTCTGCTGCTGCCGCACGGTTATGAGGGGCAGGGGCCGGAGCATTCCTCGGCGCGGCTCGAACGCTTCCTGCAGCTCAGCGGCGAGGACAATCTCCAGGTCTGCAATCTCACCACCTCGGCCAATTATTTTCACGCGCTGCGTCGCCAGATGCGGCGCGACTTCCGCAAGCCGCTCGTCATCATGACGCCGAAATCGCTGCTGCGGCATCCCGAAGTGGTGTCCAACCTCGCCGAGATGGGGCCCGGTACGTTCTTCCGCCGCACCATCGACGAGGTCGATCCGCTCGTCGCCGACGACCGGGTGAAGCGCGTCGTGCTGTGCTCGGGCAAGGTCTATTACGATCTCCGCCAGGCGCGCCGCGAGCGCAAGATCCACGACGTCGCCATCGTGCGCATCGAGCAGCTGCATCCCTTTCCGGCGAAGGCGCTGGCGGACTCGATCGGCCGCTATCGCGCCGCCGATGTCTTCTGGTGCCAGGAAGAGCCGCAGAATATGGGCGCCTGGAACTTCGTCGACCGCCGCATCGAGCAGGTGCTGGTCGAGCTCGGCGGCAAGTCGCGGCGGGCGCGCTATATCGGCCGGCCGGAAGCGGCGGCGACGGCGACCGGCCTCCTCAAGCGGCACAATGCCGAGCAGGCGAAGCTGGTGGACGAAGCGCTGTCGATCACCTGAGCCCAAGGAGCGCGAAGCAGCATGGCGACCGAGATCAAAGTGCCCGCGCTGGGCGAGTCGGTGAACGAAGCGACCGTCGCGCGCTGGCTCAAGAAGGTCGGCGACGCCGTTGCCATGGACGATCCGCTGGTCGAGCTCGAAACCGATAAAGTGACGCTCGAGGTGAATGCGCCCGCGGCCGGTACGCTCGCCGAGATCGCCGCGCCCGAAGGCGCCAATGTCGCGGTCGGCGCGCTGCTCGGCCGCATCGGCGAAGCCGCGGCGAAAGCGGCGGCGGCGGCGAAGCCGGTTGCGGCCGCCGCTGTGGCGGCAAGCGAGGCCAAAGCGTCTGCTGCCGCGGCGTCGGCGGCGGCCGGCACTGTCGCCGTGCTCGAGCGCTCGGGGCCGGCGGTGCGCAAGCTCGTCGAAGAGAACCGGCTCGATGCCGGTCAGATCGCCGCCACCGGCAAGGACGGGCGGCTCACCAAGGGCGACGTGCTGGCGCATCTCGATCGTGCAGCGCCGGCCGCTGCGGCTGCTCCGGCACCGAAGCCGGCTCCCGCGCCCGCCGCGCCGCGTCCGCCGCGCGAGATCGGCGCGCGCGAAGAGCGGGTGCGCATGACGCGGCTCCGCCGCCGCATCGCCGAGCGCCTCAAAGAGGCGCAGAACAACGCCGCCATGCTCACCACCTTCAACGAGGCGGATATGAGCGAGGTGATGGCGCTGCGCGAGCGCTATCGCGACAGCTTCGAGAAGAAATACGGCGTGCGCCTCGGCTTCATGTCGGTCTTCGTCAAGGCCTGCATCGCCGCGTTGAAGGAAATCCCGGCGGTCAATGCCGAGATCGACGGCGAGGACATCATCTACAAGAACCATTACGACATCGGCGTCGCCGTCGGCACCGAGCAAGGGCTCGTCGTGCCGGTGCTGCGCGAGGCCGATCAGCTCGGTTTCGCCGAGATCGAGAAGAAGATCGCCGATTTCGGCCGGCGCGCGCGCGACGGCAAGCTGGCGCTCGACGACCTGTCCGGCGGCACCTTCACCATCTCCAATGGCGGCATCTACGGCTCGCTGATGTCGACGCCGATCCTCAACCCGCCGCAATCCGGCATTCTCGGCATGCACAAGATCCAGAAGCGGCCGGTGGCGGTGGGCGACCGGATCGAGCTCCGGCCGATGATGTATCTCGCGCTGTCCTACGATCACCGCATCGTCGACGGCCGCGAGGCCGTGACCTTCCTGGTGCGCGTCAAGGAATGCGTCGAAAATCCCGAGCGCATGCTGTTCGACGTTTGAGCCCTCCGACGCGAGGGGGGGACTATCGCAAAAATGGTTCACCACAGAGACACAGAGGACACGGAGAAGAAATGGTCTGGCGCGCGATGCGCGCCATTCTTGTTTTCTCTGTGACCTCCGTGTCTCTGTGGTGAATCCTTTCGAGACGGAAGAAGCAGTCCGGTAAACGAAGGAGCGAGAGACCCGATGGCCGAGCAAGCTTACGATGTCATCATCATCGGCGGCGGTCCCGGCGGCTATGTCGCCGCCATCCGCGCGGCGCAGCTCGGCCTCCGGACGGCTTGCGTCGAGAAGCGCGGCAGCCTCGGCGGCACCTGCCTCAATATCGGCTGCATCCCGTCCAAGGCGCTGCTGCAATCCTCGGAGAAATTCGCCGAGGCGCAGCACGCGCTCGCCCAGCACGGCGTCAAGCTCGCCGGTGTCGAGCTCGACCTCGCCACGTTGATGGCGCGCAAGGACAAGGTGGTGGGCGAGAATACGCGCGGCGTCGAATACCTCTTCAAGAAGAACAAGGTCGAGTACATCAAGGGCGCGGCGCGCTTCATCGCCCCCGGCCGGATCGCGGTGACGCCGGTGAACGGCGGCGCGCCGCAGGAGCTGCAGGCGAAATCGATCATCATTGCCACCGGTTCGGACGTGGCGCCGCTGCCCGGCGTCGAGATCGATGAGAAGACCATCGTCTCCTCCACCGGCGCGCTGTCGCTGCCCGCGGTGCCGAAGCGGCTTGTCGTGGTCGGCGGCGGCTATATCGGGCTCGAGATGGGCTCGGTCTGGCGCCGCCTCGGCAGCGCCGTCACCGTGGTCGAGTTCCTCGATCGCATCACGCCCGGCATGGATGCCGAGCTGTCGAAGAACTTGCAGCGTGTGCTCACCAAGCAGGGCTTCGTCTTCAAGCTCGGCACCAAGGTTGTGGCGGCGAAGCGCGACGGCGCTGGCGTCGCGCTCGCTTTGGAGCCGGCGCAGGGCGGCCCGCGCGAAGAGCTGCAGACGGATGTGGTGCTTGTCGCCATCGGCCGCCGCCCTTACACCGAGGGGCTCGGTCTCGAAACCGCCGGCGTCGCCATCGACAACAAGGGCCGGATCACGGTCGATGCGAACTACGCCACCAACGTCAAAGGCATCTATGCCATCGGCGATGTCATTGCCGGACCGATGCTGGCGCACAAGGCCTCGGAAGAGGGCGTGGCGCTGGCCGAGATGCTGGCCGGCGAGAAGGGCCAGGTGAATTACGAGGCGATCCCCGCCGTCATCTACACCTGGCCCGAAGTCGCTTCGGTCGGCCGCACCGAAGAGGAGCTGAAAGCCGCGGGCATCGCCTACAAGACCGGCAAGTTCCCGTTCACCGCCAATGCGCGCGCCCGCGCCAATGCCGACACCGAAGGCTTCGTCAAGATTCTCGCCGATGCGCGCACCGACCGCGTGCTCGGCGTCCACATCATCGGCCCCGATGCCGGCACCATGATCGCCGAAGCGACGCTCGCCCTCGAATATGGCGGCAGCGCCGAAGACATCGCCCGCACCTGCCACGCCCATCCGACGCTCAACGAAGCGGTAAAAGAAGCCGCCCTCGCCGTCGAAGGCCACCCGGTGCATATCTGACGCGCGGCGAACGCGCGCAGCGCATTCGTCCGCGGCGGCGGCAGCGATTGCACAGCAATCGCGGGAGCCGCACCGTCCGGACTAACTTCGGCGCTCGCGGAAGCCACCCCCCTCCCTAACCCTCCCCCTCAAGGGGGGAGGGACTTTTCATTCTGCGGCAAGCATAAGCGGCCCCTCCCCCCTTGAGGGGGAGGTAGGGTGGGGGGTGGCCGCAGGCTGCGCTGCTGCAAGCTCTTGACACCTCGTGACACTATGCCTAGTATTCCTATGTATGGAAGGCGAAATGCTCAAAGGACACCTCGACATGATCGTCCTCGCGGCGCTCGAGGGCGGGCCGGCGCACGGGTATGCCGTGATCGAGGTGATCCGAAAGCGCAGCGGCGGCGCGTTTGATCTGCCCGAAGGCACGGTCTATCCCGTGCTTCACCGCCTCGAGGAGATGCAGCTGCTGAGCAGCCTCTGGGCGACCTCCGAGAATGGGCGGCGCCGTCGCGTCTACGCGCTCACGGCACGCGGAAAGAAGGCGCTCGCGGGACAGCGCGCGCTCTGGCGCCGCTTCTCCGACGCCGTCGGCGCGCTCCTCGGAGGGCCTCGGCATGCAACAGGCTGACCCGATCGCCGAGTATGTCGCGGTGCTTTCTCGCGAGCTGCGGTTCGATCCGTCCCTGTCGCGTCGGGTTTGCGCCGAGGTGGAAGATCACCTGCGCGAGGCGGCCGCCGACGGAGCGGGTGCCGATGCCGAGAGCGAAGCCGTTGCACGCTTTGGCTCGCCTTATGCCATCGCCCGCCAATTTGCCGCGCCGTCGCTGACTCGGCAGACGAAAGGCGTCGGATACGGAATGGTGCTCGTCGTCCTCTGCAGCTATCTCGCGATGGCGGGCCGCCTTGCCTGGTATAGCGCTTTGGACTGGCGGATCGGCAACGACGCGCCGCTGACGGCGCTGCGCACCGTCACCATTCTGATCGACCGTTACGCCTTCGCCCTGGCGGCCATCGTCGGCCTGTGCAGTCTCGCCTATGCGTGGCGGGCGCGCTCCGCCGAACTCAACGCTACCTCCCGCAGCCGGCTGCGCCGATTCTTTCTGCTCTGCGCACTGGCGACCTTGGGATTGCTGGTAACGGTAGCGGCCGACATCGTCCTGACCGCGCTGCGCCTGGCGGGAAGCGCGCCGTCGCTCGCGTCGCTTCTGCCGCTCGCGCTTCTCGCCGTTGAAATCGTGCTCACGGCAATTTTCATCGCCCATCTGCGCTTGGTCATGCGCCGAACCGCATCGGCCTTTGCACCGTTTCCGGAGTGATCTGCCGGGCGGCTTTGCCCCTTGCCAAGGAGAGCTCTCATGCCCATCGCGAAAATCTATGTCCCTGCCGACCTGCTGACGCCCGAGCAGCGTCGCGACATCATCGAAGGCGTGGCGCGCGTCATCAACACGGTCGAGCACCGCGCCCCCGATGCTGCCACCTATGTGCTGATCAACGAGGTGCCAAGCCGTGGCTGGGGGTTCAAGGGCCGTCCCTATCGTCCATAGCGTCTCGCATAAGCCAAAACGAGGAGAGCCTGACATGGCCGACGAATTTGAGCGCAGCGCGGCGAGCCTCGGCGATGACGAGCCGTTGAGCCGCCGAAGCCTGCTGAGCGCGGGCCTCGCCGTCGCAGCGGCGGGGACGAGCGGGCTTGCCGGGTCATTGCCGGCTGCGGCGGAAGCCGAATCCGCCATCGGCTTCGGCGCGCCGCTCGCCGAAATCTCGGTGCCGGCAGGGCTGCTCACCACCGCGCAGAAGAGCGCGATGATGCAAGGCGTGACCGATGTGCTGGTGACGAGCATGGGAATTCCCGCGCCGCAGCACGCCGCCCTTTGGGTGCTCATCATGGAGACGGCGCCAAACGGCTGGGGCGTCGCCGGCCAGCCCTTCGTTCCCCGCAACCAACATCCATCGACGACGGAGAAGTGATCAAGGCGAACGCGCACAGCGCGTTCGTCCGCGGCGGCGGCAGCGATTGCGTAGCAATCGCGGGAGCCGCACCGTTCGAGCTAGCTTCGGCGCTCGCCTGAGGTGGGGGGTGATCTCACGCTCGCTGCGGACGGCGAGACGGACACAGCGACATCGAGCCCACGCAGCTCCCTCAGTATCTCCGCCGTTCCGATGTCGCCAAAGGCGGCGCGCGCGCCCGCGCGCGGACGTGCGGCGGAGCAGCACTGACGCGCGAGCGCCGCCGCCGGCGCCGCGGGTATCCATGCGCCGTGTCCGGACCGGGCAACGACGGTCCAATGGCGGTGGATTTGCTCGCCGCCGCGCGACCCCTCGATCTCTACCCGCATGGCGCCGACATCCGTCCCGAACCGGCTCAACGCCGCGGCAATATGAGAGGCTGGGGCTGCCACCGCCGCCAGCGTCGTCGCCGGCCGCACCCGGACGAGCCATGACGCGGACCAGAGAACGAAATGGAGGAGTCCGAGCTCCAACCCGGCATGGAACGTCGCTTCGCCGATCTCAGGCCAACGCCTGGGAATCAAGTCGAGGTCGGGAACGTCGCAGGCCGCCAGCCAGCGCCGTCCGATGTCGGGATCGATAACTCTCCGGAGATCCTGCCAGCCGTAAGTCCTGACCCACCGGCCGCCCCGCTTCCACAGGATCGGGCGGCCGGCGCCGGACAGGATCGCCGCGACCAGCGCGCGCCCCCGCGGCGCGCCGATATTGCCCGGCGCAATCCATGTCCGCACCGCGTCGACCCGTTCGAGGTCGCTCGCGAGCTCCAGCGCGACGGCGCCCGACAGGCAGGGCACGCTGCTCGCGCCGCTTAACACCGGCACGCCGGCGGCCTTGGCCGCTGCATCCAAGAGCTCGATGCGTGCGACGAATGTGCGCGCATCGGCGATGTCAATGTAAGGAATAGCGGCCTCGATACAGCGCTTCGCGGCGCCGTGGTCTGCGCTGCCACCGGCGTCCCCATAGGCCTGAAAGGGCCCGGATGCGTCCACGAAAACCGTCGGCCGCTCGCGTTCCAGAACGGCGCCGAGGTCGCGATCGCGATCGCAAGCGACCGCTCGCGCCGGGACGCCGCTGTGTTCCAATCGCGCCGCAAGCGCCGCGGCCCGATCCAACCGCCGGCCGGCGATTAAGAGTTCCAGATCGCGCTTCTGCCCCGCGGATGGCTGCGCCAGAAGCTCGGCGATGCGAGAGCCAAAGACGCCCGTCCCGCCAAGGATCAGGATGCGGCGTCGCATCCCGAGATCCTCTCCAGCCAACCCCGGTAACGGATCAGGGGACCGAAGAATGGCAATTCGATCTCGACATGAAAGCAGAACCGACGGTCAGTCACCCGCTCGGTCGCGACGATACGCGGCAGCAAGATCCGCGGCAACGGAATCCCCAGCAGCGCGGCCCTGATCGGGGCCAGGTCGAGCCCCTCTTCACGCGCCGTTACGCGCAGCGCGCAGGCGAACGCGCCGAAGCGTTCCACCAAAAGGCCCTGGCCCGCCGCTTTCTGCGTCGATCGAAAAGCGCGTCCGGAAAATTTCCGGGTCCAGGTTTCGACGCCGTGGCGTGCCGTAAACTCGACACGGACCTCGACATCGTTGGCCGCCGCCGGGAAGCCGACGAGCCAACCCACCATCCCGGAGACGAGCCCATGCCCGCGCGTCACCTGCGCGCGGCCGGCCGCGGTGCATCGCCGCTCGACCTGATGCATCTCGCGGATTTCCGGCGGCAGCCGCTCGAACGCCGCGCCCAGAACGCGCTGATACAGCGGAAGCCCGGTCCCGGCCTCCAATTGCCCAACCAGCCTCGCGCGGACGGCCGGATCGAGAGGGGTACAGGCCTCCCGCCGCCCAAAGATCGCCTGCCGGTTGCGCGCAACGCGATCGTAGATCCAGTCGCGGACGGAGCGCGGCAGAATCCTGCCGGCACCGAGCAGCGGCCAGGGGAAAGGCAGGCTGCGCATGACGCACAGAAACGCGTCCGACTTCATCAGCGGCGTCGCTCCGCAGAGAACGACATTGCTGTCCCAATCCGCGGTCGGCAGGTCAAGCTCTTGCAGAAGTGCCTTGCCGCGCTCCGACTGCGCGAACAGGAAGCGCAACCGGTCTTCGATATCCCGCCGCGCAATGAAGGTGACGAAGGCGGAGCACAGCGGGCACTCGCCGTCGTAGAGATAGAGAAGTTCCTGCGGATCCCGTGCGCCGGCATGCGGCTCCTCCGCGACCGGCGCCGTCATGCCTCGGCCGCATCGGTCAGCAGCTCGGCGGCGAACGGTGCCGCCCGCAGGCGTTCGATGAAACCCTGAGCATCGTCGCTCAGAATTCCGGTCTTCGCCGCGATCGAGGTCAGGACGGCCTGCCGTCGAATGAACGGAATTCGCCCGATCGGTCCTGCCGCCAGGTCGCGGAGGAAAGCCAATGCCGCACCGTCCGACTGGAAGACCGG
>DATJLU010000232.1:0-74504 GCA_035509275.1 Allostellaceae bacterium
GGCCTGCTCGAGCTGACGCCCGACAGCTTTCCGCTGCCCAAGCTCGGCCCGTTCCTGACGCAATTGCGCGACGGCACGCTGCTGCAGGGGCGCGGCTTTGCCATGCTGCGCGGCCTGCCGGTCGAGCGCTCTTCGATGGAAGAGAGCGCGATCGCCTATCTCGGCCTCGGCAGCTATTTCGGCACGCCGGTATCGCAGAACGCCAAGGGCCATGCGCTCGGCCATGTCAAGGATCTCGGACGCAAGATCGACGATCCCACCGCGCGCATCTATCAGACCACGCACAAGCAGACCTTCCACACCGATTCCGTCGACATCGTGGCGCTGCTCTGCCTCAAGACCGCGCGCGCGGGCGGGCTCAGCCGGATCGTCAGCTCGGTTCATCTCTATAACGAGATGTTCCGCCGCCGCCCCGATCTCGCCGCCGAGCTCTTTCATCCCTTCCATTTCGATCGCCGCGGCGAGGTCCCGCCGGGGAAGCCGCCCTATTTCGCGATTCCGATCTTCCACTGGCATCAGGGGCAGCTCACGGTCTTCTACGGCAACCGCTATTACATCCAATCGGCACAGCGCTTCGCCGAGGTGCCGCGGCTCACCGCCCGGCAGACCGAGGCGCTCGACCTCTTCGACGCGCTCGCCAACGACCCCGACAATTATCTCGACATCGAGTTCAAGCCGGGCGACATCCAGCTCGTCCACAATCACGTCATCCTGCACGACCGCACCGATTACGAGGATTGGCCGGAGCCGGAGCGGCGGCGCCACCTGCTGCGCCTGTGGCTTTGCCCGCCCAATGGACGGCCGCTTCCGACAGTGCTGGCGGACCGCTACGGCAGCGTCGAGGTCGGCCGGCGCGGCGGCATCATGGTCGAAGGCACGCGGCTGACCGCGCCGCTCGAGGCGTGTTAGGGCGTGGGGTTTGAAGCGAGTGAGAACGTGAAGTCGTCTGCGCCCCACCTCACCCTCCCGCCGCTAAAGCGGCGGGTCCCTCCCTCTCCGCCCCTCAGGGGCGGAGAGGGGCTGGGGTGAGGTGGGGCGCAGCATATGTGCGACATTTCCACGAAAGCATCTCAATAACAAACGCAACGGCAAAAGCCGCGCGCAAAGGGAGAAACACGCATGGCAAGGACGGACCTCGAGTACCGGCTCGGCAGGACACTGGACAGCATTCCCTTCAGCTGGTTTCACCTTTGGGTCATCATCGTGCTGTCGCTGGTCGGCTATACCGAGGGCTATGACACGGCGCTGACCGGGTCGCTCATCGTCCTCTCCAAAACGCCGCTCGGCCTCACCCCTGCCGATATCACCTGGCTGGTGATCGGGCCGACCGCGGTGCTGTGCGCCTCGATGCTGATCGGCTCGACCATCTCGGACCGCTACAGCCGCAAGACCATCCTGCAGATCGGCGTGATCGTCAGCACCTTCTTCACCCTGATCCTGCCGCTGGCGCAGACGCCGAGCACGCTTATCGCGCTGCGGCTGCTCGGCGGAATCGGCTTCGGTCTCGCCTTGCCGGCGGCCTATCCGATCGGCTCCGAGCTGCTGCCGGCGAAGCACCGGCGCACCTTCGGCTGGATCTACGAGATCATTCTCGCCCTCGCCTTCACCACCATCCCGCTCTTCGGCTATTTCGCGGGCGCGAGCCCGACCGGGTGGAAGCTGGTGCCGCTGCCGGGCGGGCTCATGCTCTTCATCGTGCCGGTGCTGGTTTATTACGTCGTGCCGGAAAGCCCGCGCTGGTATCTGACGCATGGCAAACCCGCGGCGGCGATCGCCGAGATCAACCGCATCATCGCGCGCGCCGGCGGACGCATCGCACCGCTGCCGCCGGTGAGCGACATCGGCACGGTGACGGCGGCACCGCTGCCGCCCTATTCGACGCTGTTCGGCGCCCGGCAGCTCCGCGGCACGGCGGTGGCGACGCTCACCTGGCTGGGCGCGCTCGTCTCCTACTATCTCTTCTCCTTCATGCTGCCCAAGGCGCTGGTCGATCAGGGCTATGCCGTGCAGCTCAGCTTCGGCTTGAGCACGCTGCTCTTCCTCGTGACCATGCCGGGCAAGATCCTGAACGGGTATATGATGGAGCGGCTCGGACGGCGCCTCACGACGTTCCTCGCGCTCTTCACCTCGATCTTCGGCCTGCTGCTGATGGTCGTGGCGCATACCGCCACCGGCACGATCTTCGGCATCGCCAGCGCGAGCTTCTGCTTCGTCGCCGGCGTGGTCATCACCGGCCTCACCGTGCTCTCGAGCTTCCCCGGCGTCCGCATCTACATGACCGAGCAATTTCCGACCAATATCCGCGGCCGCGGCTATTTCCTGTCGGAGATGCTCGGCCGGCTCGTGGCGGGGATCGCCATTCCCTACTTCATCTCGGGATACACGGCCTCGCCGACGATCTTCTTCGGCACCGTGCTGCTCTTCGCGCTGCTCGGGGCTTTCGTGCCGCTGCTGCTCGGCCGCGAGACCGTCGGCCAGCTCGAGCTGGTGACGGCACCAGCCGGCGCGCCGGAAGCCGCGGCGCTCGTCGCGCAACAGGCGACGCCGCGCTGAGCCGACGGGTCGGCGTGCTCTCGACGGCTCAGTAGCTGCCGCCGTCGACGAGCCAGTTCTGCTGCGTGACCGCGCTCGCCTCGTCCGAGGCGAGGAAGAGCACGACGCGCGCGATATCCTCGGGCACGAGCTTGCGCTTCAGGCATTGCCGGCGCAGCAGCTCCTTCTCGCCTTCCGGCGTCAGCCAGAGCTCGATCTGGCGCTCGGTCATGATCCAGCCGGGGACGACGCTGTTGACGCGAATGCCGCGCGGCCCGAGCTCGCGCGCCAGAGCGCGGGTCAGCCCGACCACGGCGGATTTCGCGGTCTTATAGGCGACGAAGCTGTCATGGCTCATGAGATAGCTGGCCGATCCCAGATTGACGATCGCGCCGGCGCCCTTGGCCGCCATGTCGCCCGCGACCGCTTGCGCCGCGAAGAACTGGTGATCGAGATTGGTGGCGAAGCGCTCGCGCCAATAAGCCGGCGTGACCTCCTCCATCTTATGACGGTCGTCGCGCGCGGCGTTGTTGACGAGAATATCGATCGGGCCGAGCGCGGCGCGCAGCCGCGCGATCGCTTGCGGCAGCGCGGCGAGGTCGCGCAAATCGACCGGCTCGAACTGCACGGAAGAGCCGAGCGAAGCGGCCAGCGCCGCGCCGGCATCGCGGTCGAGATCGAGGAACCCGGTTTTTGTACCCTGCGCCGCGAAGGCGCGGACGATCGCCGCGCCAATCCCGCTGGCACCGCCGGTAACGAGAGCGACTTTCCCCGCAAGGCTGGGGTAACGTGCACCGGTTTGATCCATGGAGTCCTCCCTGAACGTGTCATGATGCGGATCGCGACAGCCGCGGCAATAGCGGCGCGTGGCACATTTTTCGGGAGCGGATCGAGCGCGCCGCGGCGTCCCGAGATCTCGAGTGCACCGCTATGACAGCGACTTTTTCGCGATCTCGTAGGCGTCGCGCGAGAGGCTCGGCGTCGCCAGGACCCGCTCGAGCGCCGCCCGCATCTTCGCCTGCCGCCCCGCGTCAAAGCGCCGCCAGCGCCCGAGCGGGGCCAAGAGCCGCGCCGCGACTTGCGGGTTGATCGCATCGAGCTCGATCGTGCGCGCGGCGTGAAAATCGTAGCCGGCGCCGTCGGCCGCGTGGTAGCGCAGCGGATTGGCGGCGGTGAAGGTGCCGATCAAGGCGCGCACCTTGTTTGGATTTTTGATCGAGAAGGCGGGATGCGCCAGCAGCTCGCTCACGCGCTTCAGCGTGTCGGGCAGCGCGGAGACGGCCTGCACGGCGAGCCATTTATCGACGACGAGCGCATCCTCGCGAAAGCGCGCGTAGAAATCGTCGAGCGCCGCTTGCCGCTCGGGCCCCTCGAAATCGACCAGGAAGCGCAGCGCCGCCATGCGATCCGTCATGTTGTCGGCTTGCTGGTACTGTGCGACAAGCGTCGAGCGTAGCGCCGCGTCATCTTGGGCAAGCGCGGCGAGATAGGCCAGCGCCGTGTTCTTGAGCGCGCGCCGGCCCGCCTGGGCCGCGTCGGGACTATAGGCCGCACTTTCCCGATTGGCCGTATAGACCCGCCGGAGCTCATCCTTGAGCGCGCCCGCGACCGAGCGCCGGAGCGCCTCGCGCGCGTCATGGATCCCCTCGACGTCGATGATCTCCATGCGCTCAGCGAGGTAATCCTCGCCCGGGAGCGCGATCGCCTCGGCGGCAAAGGCCGGCTCGAGCGCGCGATCGCGCAGGATGTCGCGCAGCGCCGCGACGAAGCCCTCGCCAAACGTCATGGCCTCGCCGCGTTGTCGCGCCGCGACGGCGTGCAGCAGCAGATCGGTCGCGTATTGCTGACCTGATTCCCAGCGCGCGAACGGGTCCGGATCGTGCTGCATCAGGAAGGCGCGCAGGTCGGCGGCTTGCGGCGCCTTCACGATGACCGGCGCCGAGAAGCGGCGGTTGACCGACACGGCACGCGGCTCCGGCAGGTTGACGAAGCGGAAGCTCTGGCGCGGGGCCGTGACGTTGAGCACGCGCTCTTCGCTGACGGAGGCGGCGGGCTCACCCTCGAGGCGCAGCGGGATGCTCCGCCCCTGCGCATCGAGCAGACCGACCGCGAGCGGGATGTGCATCGGCGCCTTTTCGGGCTGCCCGGGCGTCGGCTTGAGGCTCTGCGCCACGGTCAGCTCATAGGCGCCGGTGGCACTGTCATAGCGGCCGCCGATCGCGAGCTCCGGCGTCCCCGCCTGGCTGTACCAGAGCTTGAACTGCGTCAGGTCGACGCCGTTCGCGTCCGCCATGGCCGCGACGAAATCATCGCAGGTGACGGCATGGCCGTCATGCCGCCCGACGTAGAGCTTCATGCCTTTTTGGAAGCCCGCCTCGCCGAGAATCGTGTGCATCATGCGCACGACCTCGGCGCCTTTCTGGTAGACGGTCGCGGTGTAGAAATTGTTGATCTCGATATAGGAGTCGGGCCGCACCGGATGCGCGAGCGGGCCCGCATCCTCGGCGAATTGCCGGCCGCGCAGCCCGCGCACCGCGCCGATGCGCTCCACCGGCCGTGAGCGCATGTCGGAGGAGAACTCCTGGTCGCGGAACACGGTCAGCCCTTCCTTGAGGCTGAGCTGGAACCAGTCGCGGCAGGTGATGCGATCGCCGGTCCAATTGTGGAAATACTCGTGCCCGACGACCGTCTCGATCCCGGCATAATCCCCATCGGTCGCGGTCGCGGGGTCGGCGAGGATGTACTTGTCGTTGAAGATGTTGAGGCTCTTGTTCTCCATCGCCCCCATGTTGAAGTCGCTGACCGCGACGATGTTGAACGAATCCAGATCGTATTCGAGGCCAAAGCGCTCCTCGTCCCAGCGCATGGCGCGCTTCAGCGAATCCATGGCGTAATGCGTGCGCGCCGCCTTGCCGTGCTCGACGAAGATGCGGAGCTGCACGTCGCGCCCCGACCGCGTCGTGAATTTGTCCTCGTGCCAAGCGAGATCGCCCGCCACCAGAGCGAAGAGGTAGCAGGGCTTCGGAAACGGATCGTGCCACACCGCATAGTGCCGCCCATCGCCGAGCGCACCTTCCTCGACGAGGTTGCCGTTTGACAGCAGGACGGGACAGGCCGCCCGCTCGGCGCGGATCACCGTGCGGTAGACCGCCATCACGTCCGGCCGATCGAGGAAGTAGGTGATGCGGCGGAACCCTTCGGCTTCGCACTGCGTGCAGAACACGCCTTTGGACACATAGAGCCCTGAGAGCTGAGTGTTCGCTTCAGGGCGGATCGCAGTCTCGATCTCGAGGGTGAAGGCAGGCGGCGGACGGTGCAGCGTGAGGCTCTTGCTGCCGACGGCGTAATCGCGCGGCGTCAGGCTTTGACCGTCGAGGGCCAAGGCGAGCAGCTCGATCCCGTCGCCGTCGAGCACGAGCGGGCGAATGCCGCCGGCGCGATCATCGGCCGCGCGCACGCGCAACGTCGCCTTCACCCGCGTCGTCTGCGGCGCGAGATCGAATTCGAGCGCCACGCTGTCGATGAGATAGTCCGGCGGGCGATAATCCGCCCGTCGAACGGGTTCATGGCTCTGGGCTTCGGCTTGCGATTGCGTCATGAGGGCCGCACGCTCCCGTGCTCTCGTCGGCGATCCCGCGCCGGAGCCAACGCCAGGGCGGCGCGGTCGGCACAAGCAATAGCGATTGATATAATGAATTTTCGGCGCTGCTGGCAGGGTGCCGCGCAGTAGGGGGGAACCATGTCCCGATCGGCTGAACCCGCGGACGCAGCTTTGCGACCGCCGATAGACCGAGCGCCGCTCGGCGTCATGATGTTGATCGCGCTCGGCACCGGCGTGTTGCTGCTGCTCGCCGCCTGCAGCGACAAGCATCCCTTGTACGGACCCAATACGCCGCGGAACGGACAAGGTACGCCGGTCGATTCGATCTACGGCACGCCGATCCCCGGCGCTCCGGAAGGCAATAACGGGATGTGATCGGCGCTTGCAGCCGGTACCTTCGGTTTGACTCTTTTTGGGGCAAAGCGCCACATAGCCACTCACGCGACAACGCTATCCACCGGGGAGGACCGAGGATCATGCTGACGATAGACGCGCAAGTGCACGCTTACGAGCGCAACCACCCCGGCCGGCCCTGGGCCGGCACCCTGCACGGGCCGGCGGAAGTGACCGGCGACGACATGGTGGCTGCCATGGACGCGGTCGGCGTCGATGGCGCGCTGTTGGTATCGCCCTACTCCATGTACCGCTACGACGGCAGCTACGCGGTCGAAGTCCACGCCACCCATCCCGGCCGCTTCGGGTTGATCAAGCCGTTCGATCCGACCGATCCCGCCGTTGAAGACAAGATCGCCCAGTGGGCCGCGACCCCCGGCGCGGTGGGCGCTCGCATCATGCTGGCGCGCGGTGCGCCCGAGGATCCCGCCGATCCCGGCCTCAACCGCGTCCTGGCCGCCGGCGCGCGGCACTCCCTGCCGGTCAATCTGCTGTGCTGGGGCCGTCTCGAGCAGTTTGGCGCGCTCGCCGCGCGAAACCCCGAGACGATGCTGGTCATCGATCATCTCGGGCTGCAACAGCCTTTCGAGCCGCCTGCCCCGGCGCAGCCTTTTGCCGAGCTGGCGAAGGTGCTCGAGCTGGCGGATTACGACAATGTCGCGATCAAGATCAGCGGCGCCTGCACGCTCTCGCACCAACCATTCCCTTACAAGGACATATGGGACCCGCTCGCGCGCATCTTCGACGCCTATGGCTTCGATCGCTGCATGTGGGGGACCGATTGGACGCGCGCCGTCGCGTTGCTGACCTACAAGCAAGGGGTCGAGGCCTTCCGTGTCACGGATCGGCTCTCCGACGGCGATCGCGCCGCGCTGATGGGCGAGACGCTGGCAGAGATCTACGACTGGGAGCCGTCGGAAGCGTGATCGGCAGTCGCGGTGCGGAGCGCCGCGCGGTGGTGACACGCCGGCGGCGCGCTGACCCTCTGAGCGAAAGCTTCCCACCCTGTTCAATCCGGGTATAGCATCGGGCCAAGGGTGGCATTGATTCCGGCTATTACCGGCTGAACTCGACCACCCCGTGAAGGGGACGCCATGACCGCTCCCGCGACCATCACCGACCGGATCGACGTTGCGGGATTGGAGCTGGAGGTAGTGCGGCGCGGGGCCGGACGGCCGATCCTGCTCTTGCACGGCTTTCAGAATCCCGACCCCGGCGCGCGGTTCCTCGAGCTGCTGAGCCGTCGCGCGCGCATCATCGCGCCGTCGCATCCGGGTTTCGGCCGCTCGCCGCGTCCCGACGGGTTCGAGACGGTCTACGATCTCGTGCGGCTTTATCTGGCGCTGATCGAGAGCTTGCCGGACGAGAAGGTGACGCTGATGGGCTTTTCGTTCGGCGGCTGGCTGGCCGCCGAGATCGCCGTCACGTGCGCGCATCGCCTCGACCGGCTCATTCTGGTGGACGCCCTCGGCGTGAAGCTCGGCGATCGCGAGACCGCGGACATTCTCGACGTCTTCAACACTCACCCCAAAGAGGTACAGCGGCGGCTCTGGCATGACGCCCGGCGCTTCGCCCCGGACTATGACGCTCTGAGCGACGAGGCGCTCGTCACCCTGGCGCGCAATTGGGAAGCGCTCTGCCTCTATGGCTGGCATCCCTACATGTACAATCCGCAGCTGAAGCGCTGGCTCGGCCGGATCGCGGTGCCGAGCCTCGTGCTGTGGGGGGCCGGCGACGGCATCGTTTCCCCCGATTACGGCCGCGCTTATGCGGCGCTGATACCGGGGGCGCGCTTCGCGCTCATCGACGCGGCCGGTCATGCGCCCGAGATCGAGCAGCCCGAAGTGTTCGTCGATCACGTGCTCGGCTTTCTCGCGACCTGAACCCGGCTCGGAGGCTTGGCGATGGATGCATGGTGGCAATGCGAGATCCCCTACCCCTACGTGCCGCAGCCGGTGCTCGACGCGGCCGCTTCTGTGCGCGCGAGCCTGCCCAACCGGCATTGCGATCCCCGGCTTGCCGCCGATCTCTTCGAGGAAGTGATCGATGAGTTCTTGTTGTGCGACGATCTCGGGCTCAACGTGCTGGCCATCGAGCATCACGCCGGCATCAACTCCCTGATCGGATCGAACCCGATGCTGGTCGGGATCCTGGCACGCCAGACGCGCAAGGTGCGCATTCTCAGCCTCGGTACCCTGATCTCGCTGCGCAAGGACCCCGTGCGCGTCGCGGAGGAGTACGCCACCGCCGATGTGATCTCGCGCGGGCGGCTCGAGATCGGCTTCGTCAAATCCGGCGGCACCGAGATGGCTTCGGCCAACGCCAATCCGATCCACAATGTCGAGCGCTATTGGGAAGCGATCGATCTCATCACCAAGGCGCTCTCGCATCATGACGGGCCGTTCAGCTGGCAGGGCAAGCATTTCACCCATCGCCACGTGAACATCTGGCCGCGCCCCTGGCAGCAGCCGCATCCGCGCCTATGGTCGGCGACCGGCGATCCCGAAACCGCGGCAGAAGTCGGGCGGCGCGGCATGGTGCATGTGCTGGTGCTGCGCGGACCCGACGGCACAAGGCGCGCCTATGCCGCCCATCGCAAGGCCCGGGCGGAAGCGGGGCTGCCCAAGGTCACCACCGACAATTTCGCTTACGCGGCGCTGGTCTATGTCGGCGATACCGAGGAGGAAGGGCGGCGCGTCGGCAGCAAGCTGCTGTGGTTTCTCAACACCAGTCTCAAATCGGCGCCGCAATACTCGAAATTCCTGCCCGGCGCCGCGCCGCCCCGTGCCGCGCCGCAAATCTATCGCACGCGGCCCAAAGCGGAGGGCGGAGCGCTCGGCCTCGCCAATGCCGAAAAGGGCGTGCCCTCGGCCAGCCAGAACGCGCAGCGGCTCATCTCGATCACTCCCGAAGAGGCGATGGCGCAGGGCATTCTCTTCGCCGGCAATCCCGACAGCGTCTATCGCCAGATCATGGAGTTCTACGACAAGGTCGGCGGCTTCGGCCATTTGAGCCTGGTCGGCCGCTCCGGCCCGATGACCCATGCGGAATCGGAAAAGGGCATTCGCCTCTTCGCGCAGGAAGTGCTCCCGCGGCTCAGAGAGGTGAAGCCGGTCATCGCGGAATGACGGTCATCTCGGAAGGCGCTGCCATCGTACAAAATGCTCGACGGCCCCATGTCCTAATTCATCGTCGCCTTGCCCGCGAAAGCGGGCATCCAGACTGCTTCAGCCGCGGTGAGCGGAGCCCTTTGGCTCCGGTCATGCTGGCAAATCGTCTGCGCCGCGGGCCAAACGATTTCAACCGCACTTCGCCGAGAACGGGATCAACGATCTCGTTCGATCTGACAGCGTCCTACCGCGCCGCAGTGACGACCTTCTCCAGCTTGATGACGACACGGCGGTTCTCGGCCTGGTTTGCCGGGATCGGATTGCCCGCGGCGTCGCGATTGGGAACCTTCGGCTCGGTGTCGGCATAGCCGACGGCACGCAGGCGCTCTGCCGGAACGCCTTGCTCGAGAAAGAAATGCACGACGGCCGAGGCGCGCGCTGTCGACAGCTCCCAGTTTGACGGAAACTGCGGCGTATCGATCGGCGTATCATCCGTATGACCCTCGACCCTGATCCGATAGCCTTCGGCCAAGGCCGCGGTGAGCGGCGCGAGAATGCCGCGCAAGATGCCTTTTCCGGCATCGCTCAAGCTGGCGGAACCGCTGCCGAAGAACGCCGCGCTGCCCATTTCGAAGGTGGTGATGCGGTCGCCCTTCGGTGCGGCGTTGGCGCTGGTGCTGATGCTGGTGCTGGCGCCTTGCGGCGTCTGGGTGCCGACGAGCTCGGGCGGCGGCGTGACGGCGAGGGCGCGGTTGGGCGCGTCATCCGCCTTTACGGCGACAGTCTCGGCTTGGACCGGAGCGGCCGCGGCGGCCGCGGTCTCCGTCTCCTTTGGCGGCGGCGATGGTGCGTCGACGCGGGTCGCGGCGGCAGCAGCCGCGAACTCGACCCGAGCATCGCCGCTGTCGATATCGTGAGCGGGCAGAGAGACGCGAACCACCGGCGATACTTCGGGCGAAAGCGCCGGGCGCTGAACGGCGGGCGGGATTTGCGCCGTCACCGCCGGCATGGACGGCACCGGCAGTTGCTTCTGCAGGCTCTGTCCGGAATGCGAGGCGATGATGAAGATCACGAAGAAGCACAGCAGCAGCGTGATCATGTCGGCATAGGTCATCAACCAATCGTCGGCGTGACTGGCCGGCTCGCGTCGCCTTTGCCCAAGACGGGTCATGCGCCGATCACCCGGAAGCGCGGCCGCGAGACCGGCTTGGCCTGGCGATCGAAATAGTCGAAGTAGTCATGAAGCTCCGGACGCAGGAAGCTGTTCAGCCGGTCCTGAATCTCCATCGACGATTTCTTGCTCGCCAGCATCGTCATGCCTTCGCTGATGAAGTGATGGCGAAAGCGTCGGCTCTCGATTTCCTGACGCAGCCGGGCGGCGGCCGGCATATAGACCATGCGCGCCGACAAGACGCCGTAGAGCGTCGAGAGAAACGCCACCGCGAGGCTGGGCGCGATGCCAGACACGTTGTCGGTGAGATTGCCGAGCAGAGCCACCATGCCGAGCAGCGTCCCGACCATGCCGAAGGCCGGGGCGTGGCTGGTCATGGCCTGCAGGATGTCGACGACCCGGCTGTCGCGCTCGTAGCAGGCCTCGGCCGCCGTCTCCATCATGCCGCGCACATCGGCAGGGGCGTATTCGCTCAGCGCCATGTTGAGCCCGTATTTGACGAAGCTGTCGTCGATATCCTCCTCGGCGATGCCCGAGTTCCGCTTCCGCTCGCCCCGGCTGTTGATCATGTCCGACCAACGCAGAATGTTCGCCAGGTCCTGGCGCAGACTTTCATGCGTCGCCTGCGGCTTGCAAAACATCTGGATGACGGCGTCGAGCGCCTTGCGGACCTCGTCGGCCTCGAAGCTCATGAAGGCGACCGCGATCACGCCGCCGACGACGATCGCGAGCCCGCCAAGGCTGAACAGGATAAGCAGCCCGCGCGCCCCCAGCGCGATGGGACCGAGCACCAGCAGCAGCCCGAAACCGGCGCCGACGAGCGGCGCGCGCGCATAAGGGGACGCGGACGCAGCGGGCGGATTCGGCATCTCATCGATTAGGCGCATGGCCCCTCGCGACACTGTGATTCGACACTCGGCTCTCAGAAAGCAACCGGCGTGCCACCGACGCCATTCTCTAACTCATTGTTCTATATGACTTTTATTTTCTTAGGGCGGCGCGGGGCGAGGCGGATTCGCGCGGGGAGGAAAATTTGACCCTGCAAACCTGGCCGGGCCCGCCGCGGCGGCGGGGAGACGTGTCGCGAATTGATCACACGGCGCAAATAGTCCCTTCACACCTGCGCCGATTAAATTTGGCCGGTTTGTGCGGATACTGTCCGCGAGCAGCCGCGCAATCGATCGCCGCGTCCAGCGCGCGCGCCCGGTGCCGCGGTGCATTGGAGAGTCGTCGCAACGGACGGGTCGGCCGAATGATGATGATCGGCGAAGCAGAAGGGCTGGGCGGCGACAGGCTCCTGGCGCGCAACGGCGCCGAGGAGACTCCCGGCGGCGGCCACGCGCTGCCCGGGCGCATTCTCCTCGTCGACGATGATCCCGCGATGCGGCAGCTCGTTGCCGATTATCTCGAGGACCACAATATGCGCATCTTCTGCGCCGGACGGCGGCAGGAGGTGACGCGGCTGCTGGCCGGCTGCGATCCCGATCTGGTGATCCTCGATCTGCAGCTCGGGGAAGAGGATGGGCTCGACCTGCTGCGCGAGATCCGGTCGAGTTCCGACATCCCGGTGATCATCACCACCGGTCATCGGCGCGACGAGATCGACCGGGTGGTTGGGCTGGAGCTCGGCGCCGACGACTATCTGACGAAGCCGTTCGGCCTGCGCGAGCTGCTGGCGCGCATCCGGGCGGTGTTGCGGCGGCGACAGGCCGGACCGACGGGATTGTCGCGCGACGGCGAGCGCGGCCGCTACCGCTTCGGCGGCTGGCAGCTCGACCGGCGGACCCGGCGCCTCACCGACCCGAAGGGCAGGCCGGTGGCGCTGACCAAAGGCGAATATGCGCTGCTGGTCGCCTTCCTCGAGGCGCCGGAAAGACCGCTCACCCGGGAATATCTTCTGCAAGCAACCCGCGTCCACGAGGACATCTTCGACCGCAGCATCGACGTGCAGGTGCTGCGCCTGCGCCGCAAGCTCGAGGCCGATCCGACGTCGCCGCGCGTCATTCGGACCGAACGTGGCGTCGGTTACGTCTTTGCGCTGCGCGTCGAGGTGCTGTGACCGGGGCAGGCCGCGCAACCGCAGCCCGCCAAGCTACAGCCGTAACCATATTCTCCCTTGCCGAAACGCGGCCGCAACGCACGCCCCGCAGGATTTCCCGGTCATCATCGCGGGAGAATCCCATGCGGCGCACAAATCGAGTGTCACACGAAGGGTCAAGGCCGGTGCTGGTCCGGTCGGCGGACGAGACGACGGGCTTCATCGAGCCGCCGGCGCCTGCCAATGACGCGGAATTTGCGCCGCCGCAGAGCAGCTTCGAACCAGACAGGCTGGTCGACACGGTCCGGGCGACGGCATCCCGCGCGATGCAAGAGACCCTCCTCGGCTTCGCCCTCTATGGCGCCGCGCTCTATCCCTACTTTGGCGACCCGAGCTGGATGCTCGACAGAGACGGTCCGGACGAGCCGCTGGAATTCACGTGGCTCGCCGCTGAGGCGCGTCGCCGCGAGGCGTGGTTGGCCGCGGCGCCGACGCGGTCGACCAGCGACCGCCAGGCCCGGCGGACCCGTTCCCTGCTCGCTCGGCTTCGGACATGGATGGTTGGAAGCGCGTGGGCTGGTGACTAATTAAAGCGCCGGGCGCGCGGTGGCACGCGCAGGTTATTGGGAACGGCGCGATCTCGATTGCCGGCCTTGCACCGGCAGTGGCGGCGCGCAGGAACATCGACGTTGAGGTGAGCGGCATCGACGAGTTTGCACCCTTGGGCGGCAGAGAGGATGACGATGGGTCTGCGAAGCCGATCGATGACATCGGCGCGGCCAGGGATACGGCACGCCTGCGCTGCCGCTGGGCATGGGCCGCTTTGATGCTGGTGCTGCTCGCCGCCGCGGAGCCGGCGCCCGATCCGCAGATTCTCGATGCGCAGCCCATCGCCGGCGAGGAGCCGATCACGCCCATTCCGGCGCCGCCCGCCGCCGATCCGCTGCGCCTCGCGCTCGGCGAGCAGCTGTTTCAAGATCGGCGGCTATCGCACGACAATCGGCATGCGTGCCTCAGCTGCCACGATATCCATAGCAACGGCGCCGATGGCAAGACGCACGATGTCGGCCGGGATGGAACCGTGCTGCGCATGAACACCAGCACGGTGTTCAATGCGGCGCTGAGCTTTCGCCTCAATTGGGAAGGCAATTATCGCACGCTCGAGCAGCAGGCGGAGGCCTCGCTGACCAATCCCAAAATCATGGGCACGAGCGTCGACGAGATCCTCGGCCGGCTCAGCGCCGACCCGCAGACGGTCCGTCAATTCCGCGCGGCTTACGGACATGAGCCGGATCGCACGAGCCTGTTGGACGCCCTCGCAACCTATGAGCGCTCGCTGCTGACGCCCGGGAGCCGCTTCGACCGTTGGCTCCGCGGCGATACGTCGGCGCTCTCGCCTGAGGAGCAGCATGGCTATCAGCTGTTCAAGTCGCTCGGCTGCATCTCTTGCCATCAGGGGGTGAATGCCGGGGGCAATCTTTTCGAGCGGCATGGCATCTTTCATCCGCTGGCCGCGCCGAGGCCGGAGCTCCTCAGGGTGCCGAGCCTGCGCAATGTCGCCGAGACGCCGCCCTACTTCCATGATGGCAGCGCGCCGACGCTGGCGGATGCGGTGCAGCGGATGGGAGCGGCCCAGCTCGACCAGCCGCTGCAGAAGCCGCAGATCGACGCGATCATCGCCTTCCTGAACACGCTGACCGGGACCTACCGCGGCGCCCCCGTGGTAGCGCCGCCGCCATGAGACTCTCATCGGCGGTAGCCGTGCCGATTCTGGTTTTGCTGCTGACCTGGCTGTCATGGCGCGCGTTCGACCCCGATGCGGAGCGGTTCGACCGGGCACTCGGCGCGCTCAATCAACTTTCGATGGCGGAAAGCGGGCTCCATCGCGACGTCCTGCGCGCGCGCGCCGGCATGTTGCGCAATTACGATCCGATCGTGGGTGACGTCAACGCCATCGACGACGGGCTCGTCCGATTGCGCGCCGCCGCCGCGGTCGACCCGAAAACGGCGGTGGCGATCGATCGCCTCGCGGCATCCATCGCCCGGCAAGAGAGGCTCGTCGAGCAGTTCAAGACCGACAACGCGCTGCTGCAGAATTCGCTCGCCTACTTCGAGCGGTTCAGCGCCCGCTTGGGCGCGCCGGACCAGACCGGACCGATCGCGCCGGCGGTAAGCGCGCTGGCGGCTGCGATGCTGCGCCTGTCGCTCGACACCTCGCCCACCGTGGCGCGCGAGGTCGAGGACCGGCTGGACGTGCTGGCGACCCGGCCCTTTGCGCCTGAGGACGCCGAGCTGCTGCAAGGATTGCTCGCGCATGGGCGCATGCTGCACGACCTGCTTCCCGCCACCGATGCCGTGGTGAAAGCGCTTTGCGCCGTGGAGCGCAAGCAGAACCAGACGGCGGTGCGGGCAATGGTCCTGGGGCAGCAAAGCGCCTCGCGGAGGATTTCACGCCGCTTCCGGACCTTGCTCTATCTCACTTCGCTCATGCTGGTCGCGCTCTTGGTCCACCTCGCGCTGCAGCTTCAGGCCCGCGCGCGGGCGCTGCGGCGACGAGCCGCGTTCGAGCATGTGATCGCCCGCGTTTCGATGCGCTTCGTCAAGGCCGGGACAACTGATCTCGACCGTGACATCGAGCAGGCGCTCGCAGACATGGCCATATGCCTCGGCACGGACCGAGCATACTTCCTGCTGTCGGGCCCGACACCGCGAACGCACACCTGGTGCCGGGACGGCTTGGTCATGCCCGCCGGCTGGCCGCAGCAAGCGCCGGGGCTGGCAACCCGATTCGCTCCGGCCATGGACGGAATCGTCTACATTCCGAACGTGGCGAAGCTGCCACCCGGGCTGGAGCAGAATGCCTGCCTCGCCCTCGGTCTCTGGGGATGGGCCTGCGTGCCCAGCATAAGTGCAAATGGGGTTACGGTCGTGCTGGGCTTCGACGCCGTCCGGCAGCCGTGCCGGATCATGCCGAGCGGCGAGTTGGGCCTGCTGCGCATGGCGCGCGACACCCTGCTCAATGCCGTCGAGCGCCACCTCATGGAGCGGGAGCGTACGAGGCTGGAAGCGCAGCTGCAGCAGGCCCGGCGCATGGAGACCGTAGGCGCGCTGGCCAGCGGGATCGCGCATAACTTCAACAACATCATCGGCGCCATCCTGGGCTATGCCGAAATGGCCGAGGTGCGCCTGCCCGCCGACAGCCACGCGGCCCGCAATCTCGACGACATTCGGCGGGCGGGAGAGCGCGCGCGCGACCTCATCGACAATATCCTTGCCTTCGGCCGGCGCGACGCGCGGCGGCGCTCGCTGAGCGTAGCGACGATGATCGCCGAGGCGGCGTCGCTGCTCCGCGCGTCATTGCCTGCCGAGATCCAACTCGTGATACGCGATGCGTCGGACGCGGCGACCGTGTGCGGCGAGCCCGCGCAATTGCAGCAGGTGATCGTCAATCTCTGCCGGAACGCCGCGCAGGCGATCGACGGCGCCGGAACGGTCGAGATCGATGCCGATCTGCACGAAATCACCCGCGTGCGGTCGTTGAGCCATGGCGAGCTGGCAGCGGGCCGCTATGTGCGCGTCGCGGTGAGCGACACGGGGCGCGGCATGAGCAAGCCGGTCATCGAACGGATCTTCGAGCCGTTCTTCACCACGCGCCTCGGCGGCAACGGCCTGGGGCTCGCGACGGTTCGCGAGGTCGTGCGCGAGCATGGCGGCGCGATGAATGTATGGAGCGAGGCGGGTGTGGGCAGCCAGTTCGAGGCCTGGCTGCCGTGCAACGCCACCGCCGGGCCCTTGCCGACCGAGGACGCGGCGGCGCTGCCGCTCGGTTGGGGTGAGACCTTGCTGCTGTTCAACGACGACCGCGAGCGGCTGCTCAGCGACGAAGAGACGCTGGCGGCGCTGGGATATGAGCCGGTGGGCTTTGCAAACGCCGACGAAGCGCTGACCTCCTGCCGCAGCACGGCCGGCCGCTACGATGCGCTCGTCATAACCAGCCTCAGCTCGACCCGGGCGGCGCTGAAGATCGCCGCCGCGCTGCATGAGGCCGTTCCGGATTTGCCGATCCTGCTCATCGCCGGCTCCATCGAGGAAATCGCCGCCGGCGTGTTGATGGCCGCCGGCGTCTCCGAGGTGGTCGGCCGCCCTTTGGTCGCGGCCGAGATGGCGACAGCGCTGAAACGCTGCCTGGCAGCGCGCGACCGCCACGTCTCGCGCGCCGAGCGTGCGGCAGACTGGTCGCGCGCCGTAGCCCAGCGCTGACGCTACCCGTCCAATTTCCCACGCGCGACAGCGGATCGACCCGGTCCACCCGCTACAGCGGTAACGCTTTTGCGCACGCGCGAAACCATGTCGTAGCGGCGCCACGCCACCCTTCTCGCATTGCACTCAATGCGCAGAAAGAAGAAAGGGTGACGATGACACCGATCGAAGCTCTGTACTATCAGGCGAAGCGCCGCGCCCGGCAGACGGCTTTCATCGCCGGCGATGATGTCTGGACCTATCGCCGGCTGGCGCAAGAGACCGAGCGGCTGGCTCAAGCGTTGATCGCGCGCGGCCTGCGGCCGGGCGATCGCGTGGCGCTGCACATGTTCAATCGGCCGGAGCTGATGGTTGCCTACTATGCCTGCTTCCGCATCGGCGCGATCGCGGCACCGCTCAATACCCGGTTCAAAACGGCGGAGCTGCGCCCGCTGCTGCAGCGCTTGCGCCCGTCGCTCTATCTCGGCGAGGCGCAGCTCTATCCGCAAGTCGTGCCGATCGAGCCGGCGATCCTCGGCGCGGGCGCGCGCTTCATCGTCGACGGCGGCGCCGAGGATGACCGGGCGCAACCCTGGGCGGAGCTGATCGAGCGTGGCGGCGAAGCATCGAAGCTCCCCGATCCCGATGACAGCGCGCCGGCCGTGCTGCTCGGGACGTCGGGAACCACCGGGTTGTCCAAGTTCGTCACCCACACGCCGGCGACGCTGTCGGCCATCAGCGATTGCTGCGCGCGTCTGGGGTTCGAGACCAAGCAGACCACCGTCAATGCCGTCCCCATGATGCATGCCAGCGGCTTCGTGACCATGCTCGCCTCGATGCGCTACGGCGCACCGATGGTTCTCTTCGAGCGCTTTGATGCCGACGCCGTGCTGGACGCGATCGAACCGCAGCGCTGCAGCTTGATGCTCGGGCTGCCTTTCATGTACATCGAGTTGCTTGCCCGCCAGCGCCGGCAGGCGCGCAACGTCGATACGCTGCGCTTCTGCCTCACCGGCGGCGATGTCTGCCCGATCGACGTCCAGCGCGATTTCGTCACGGTGTTCGGCGTGCCGCTCCGCTCGGTCTGGGCTTCGACCGAGGTGGTGGGATCGCTCATCCATGGCCTGGAGCCGGGGCCGGTCAGCCGGATCGCGCCAGGCGCCGAAATCCGCATTGCCAACGACAATGGCGCGCCCGTGCCGCGGGGCGAAGTCGGCGAGTTGCTGCTGCGCGGACCCAATGTCACCGTGGGCTATTGGGTGGATGAGGAGCGTATCGATCCGGCGACGTCGGACGGCTGGTTTCGCACCGACGATCTCGTGCGCCGCGGCAAAACCGATGATCTCTGGTTCGTGGGCCGCAAAAAGGATCTGATCATCCGCGCCGGGTCGAACATCTCGCCGGCCGAGGTCGAGCAGGTGCTGATGACGCATCCCGGGGTGCGCGACGCCCTAGTCGTCGGCGTTCCCGACGCAACGCTCGGCCAGCGCGTCGCCGCTCTGGTTCAGCTCAGGGACACGCCGCATGGCGACGTGCTCGACGACATCCTCGCCAGCACCCGGGCGCAGCTTGCCGATTACAAGGTACCCGAGCGACTGAAGATCGTGGACGAGATTCCCCGCAACACCCTCGGCAAGATCGACCGCAGATCGGCGGTGGCGATCCTGTTGGAGGGCGAAGCGGACGAAGCCGTTGCCGCCGAGTAGCCAGGATGGAAGACTACGACGGTAACGCTATTCGTCGAAGCAGAAGCGGCGCTGTAGCACGGTTGCTCTAGCATCGGACGCATCGACCATCGCAGGAGGAACTCATCATGACGGACGCGACGGAAGCGGCTAGCACCAGCCTCCCCACGGCTTCCGATACCCGCATACGGCTTCAGGCTCGGCGCACGGCGCGGCGGCGCGCCAACACGATGCGCCGCCTGCATCATCATGCGGTGCGAACCGACGACATGGCGGCGACGCGGCGCTTCTATGAGGATCTGCTCGGCATGCCGATGGTGGCCGCGCTCCGGGAGAGCGTCGATCTCGGCGGCGGCGAGAAGCCCTTCCTGCATTGCTTCTTCGAGATGGCCGATGGCGGCTGCCTCGCTTTCTTTCAATTCCTGCCGGACGCCTTCGGGCCCGCGACCAAGCTGCCGCGACATGGGGTCGATCACCATCTGGCGATGCTGGTTCCCGGCTTCGAGGAGATCGCGCGGCTCAAGGCGAAGTTCGACGCCCTGCTGTATCCGAACTGCGGCATCAATCACGGCTTCTGCTATTCGCATTATGTGCGCGATCCCAACGGCATGCTGGTCGAGTTCGTCGTCGAGCCCGCCAACGAGCTCGAGCTGTGCGAGACGGCCGCCGCCTCGGCGCATGAAGAGCTCGCGAAATGGCAAGACCAGGATTACACGCCAAACCATCTCGCGCGCGCGACGATGGCCTGCCCCTTCCCGACCTCGCCCGCCGAAGACATCGCCAAGGTGATCGCGTGCGAGCGCCACGCGGAAGAGCGACGCTGACCGTCCTTCGATCGATCCTTCGCCGCCGGTCTCAACCTGACCGGAGGGCGACGGGTCGGCTGGTGCCGCGCCCGGCCGCTCTACGGGTGCACAGGCCAACCCCCCGCCAGATGCACGCAGGGATGGATGGCTGGGCGCGGCGCCGCACCGGTCGCCATGGCAGCGCCGTCGCGGGTGCGGCCCTTGTGTACCTACTGTGGTGGCGAGTATCGGCCGGGTTTGCGTCAGCCCGTCTCCACCTGCCAGCCGCCGCCCAGGGCGTTGAACAGGCTGACCAGCGCCTGCAGATGCGCCAGCCTTACCTGCACCAGCGTGTCCTCGGCCGGAAACAGGGCGTTCTCGGTGTTGAGGACGGTCAGCAGATCGGTCAGTCCGACGCGGTAGCGCGCCTGGGCGATCTCGTAGGAGCGGCGCGCTTCCGCGACCGTCACCTCTTGCGCCGCCTGCTGCTCGGCGGTGCGCTGCACCGAGGCGAGCGCGTCTTCGACATTGCTGAAGGCGGAAACCACCGCCTTGCGGTAATTCTGCACCAGCTCGTCATAACGCGCCTTGGAGAATTGCAGCTGTCCTTCGAGGGCGCCGCCCTCGAAGATCGGCTGCGTCAGCGAGCCCGCCGCGCTGTAGACGACGCCCTCCGGCGTCAGGAAGTTCGAGAGCGCGAGGCTGGCAAAGCCGCCTTGCGCGGTCAGCGCCAAGTTCGGAAAGAACTGCGCCCGCGCCACCTTGATATTGGCGTTCGCCGAAACGAGCTGCGCCTCCGCCTCGGCGACGTCGGGGCGGCGCGCCAGGAGCTCCGAAGGCAAGCCGGGCGCAACCGCCGGCGCCGTGAGGCTGGCGAGCGAGGCCGGCGCGATCTTCACCTGCTCCGGCGGCTTGCCCAGGAGAATCGCGAGCGCATCCATGGTCTCCGACAGCTGCTGCTCGAGCGGCGGGATGGCGGCGCGCTGCTCGGCGACGACCGTCCGCTGTTGCGACACGTCGAGGTCCATCGCCGTGCCGAGACGGCGCCGCCCCTCGATGACCTCCAGCACATTCTCCGCCGTCGCCAGATTCTCGCGCGCCACACCGAGGCGATCCTGCAACGACAGGAGCTGCAGATAGCTCGTCGCCACGCCGGTGACGACGGTGAGCGCGACGACCTGCTGGTCATAGCGGCTGGCGAGCGCGGTCGCTTTCGCCGCGGCGAAGGCGGCCTGGTTCTTGCCCCAGAAATCGACCTCGTAGGAAGCGGAAAGGGTCAGATCATATTCGGGGAAGGTGATCCGGTTGCCATGACCGGTCGGAAACAGTGCGCGCTGGCTCGATCCCGTGGCACCGGCGTTGATCGAAGGCAGCAGCGCGGCGCCGGCGATGCGCGCCTCGGCGTCGGCCTCGCGCACCCGGGCGATCGCCGCCCCGAGGTCGTAATTGGCGTCTTCGGCGTCGACGACCAGGCTGTCGAGCTCGGGCGAGCCGAAACCGCGCCACCAATCCGCCGACGGCCAAAGCGCGGTCGAAGCGCCGCTGGGCTCGCGCCAAGCAGCCGGCAGCGCGGTGGCGGGCTGCTGGTAATCGGGACCGAGGTCGCAGCCGAGCAGCAGCGCCGCCGGCAGCAGCAGAGCGGCCAGCCGAAGCGATGCCCCGGGGCGTCGCCGCCTGGTCATTTGCGCCGGGCGAGAACGGTCGCCGGCTGGGGCGCGGAAACGGCGGCGATATGCTGATCCGCATCGATGGCGGCGACGCGCATCCCCTCGGTGAGATCGACCGGCGGATTGATGATGACGCGATCGCCGGCTTCGAGCCCGGCGCGGACGACGACATTGGCACCGTCATCCTCGGCCAGATCGAGGTGATGCAAGCGGACGACGCCGTTGTCGTAGACGGCGGCGCTGAGGCCGTTCTTGTCGAAGACGACGGCATTGGACGGCACCACCACCACCGGCTGCGGCCGCGGGATCGACAGCCGGACGATGCCGTAGAGGCCGGGCCGCAGCGCGCCGTCGGCGTTGTCGATATCGACCTCGGTGAGCAGCGTGCGGGTACCGGGCTGCAGAGCACCGGCATTGCGCGTGACCACGCCCTGGAAGACGCGGCCCGGTATCTCCGGCACGATCACCTGCGCCGTGTCGCCGTCCTTGAGGCCGAACACCGCATTTTGCGGCACATAGACCTGGACGCGCAGCTCGTTGGTACGCTCGATCGCGAACATCGGCGTACCGGCCGAAGCATCGGCGGTGACGAGATCGCCGACATCGACCTGGCGTTGGGTGATGACACCGTCGAAGGGCGCGGTTACCCGCTCGAAGCCGGTGAGCTGCTCGAGCCGCGAGACATTGGCGCTTTGCGCCTTGATATTGGCCTCGGCGACGCCGACCGCGGCCTCCGCGTTCAGCACATCGGCATTGCGCGCGGCCAGCGTGAGGCGGGCATTGTCCGCATCCTGTTGCGCCGCGTAGCCCTGCACCGCGAGCTTCGCGTAACGCTGATTCGTCACCTGGGCGAGGTCCTGATTGGCTTGCGCCTGCTGCAGCCCGGCATGCGCCTGGTTCAGCGCCGCCTGGGTTTGAACGAGTTGCGCCTGCGCCTGGGCCAATTGCTGATCGAGATCGGGCGCGGCGATGACCGCCAGCACATCGCCGGCATGGACGCGGCTGCCGATATCCACCGACCGGCTCGCGACATAGCCGGTCGCCCGCGCAAAGATCGTCGCGCTGTCGAAGGCCTGCAGGCTGGCCGGCAGGTCGATGCGCTGCGGGCCATCGACCGGTGTCACGGTCACGGTGCGGACGGTCGGCACCGTATTGCGCTCCTGCGCCAGCACCGAGCGCGCCTCGGCAGAGCGCCGGAGATGGCCCCATGTCCCCACCGCGACCAGCAGCGCCAGGACCGCGAGCACGGCAAAACCGAGCTTTCGCGCGGCGCGGCGCCGCCCCGCCGTCAGCTCGGGCGTATCGCCGCTGGTGCGTCCGCGGGCGTGGGCCGCTTCGCCGGCAAGGCCGAGCGTGTCGGCGGCGCGCGCCGGATCGGAAGCGAACTGCTCTCCCTGCTTCATGACAAAGTTCCTTCTTTGGGTGCGGCGGCGGGCTCGGCTGGGCCGCCGGGGTCGCCACGGCCGATGACAGAATAGAGATAGGGCACGAAGAGCAGGGTCGTGACGGTGCCGACCACGAGGCCGCCGATCACGGCGCGCGCCAGCACCGCGTTCTGCTCCTCGCCGGCGCCGCCCAGCGCCATCGGCAGCATGCCGACGATCATCGCCGCCGCCGTCATCAGCACCGGCCGAAGCCGCGTCTTGCCGGCGACAAGCGCCGCTTCGCCCGCGGGGAGCCCCTCCTGCCGGAGCTCGCGGGCAAAGGTCACCAGCAGGATCGAGTTCGCCGAAGCGACGCCCACCGACATGATCGCGCCCATCAGCGAGGGCACGCTCAACGTGGTGCCGGTGACGAAGAGCATGAGCACGATGCCGCTCGCCGCCCCCGGCAACGCGAGGATGACCGCGAAGGGATCGAGAAAGCTCTGATAGTTCACCACCATGAGGAAGTAGACGAAGATGGCGGCGAAGATGAGGCCGAGGGTCAGATTGCCGAAAGCCGAATTCATACTCTCGGTCTGCCCGCGCACGACGATGCGGTTGCCCGGCTTCAACTGCCCCTGAAGCTGATGGACGACGGTATCGATGGCCCGCGCGACGCCGCCGAGATCGCGCTCCTGGACATTGGCATAGACGTCGTAAACCGGCTGGATGTTCGACTGATTGTAAACGGATTGCACCGGGCGGCGCTCGACGCTGGCGACATTGCCGAGCAGCGTCGGCACCGGCGCCGCGACCGCAGCGACGGTCGAGACCGGCGTGTCGTCGAGCGCATTGACGTTGTTGATGCGGTATTCCGGCGTCTGGACGGCGAGGTAGTAAGGAATGCCGGAATTCGGATCGGTCCAGAAATTGGGTGATACCTGCTCGGAGGAGCTGAGGCTGATATTGAGGTTGTTGGCGATGCTGGCCAGCGACAATCCCAGCTGCTGCGCGCGCGTGCGGTCGATGGCGTAATAGAGCTCCGGCGCGTCGAGCTCCTGCTGGATATGGGCGTCGACGATGCCAGGCAGGTCCGCGAGGCGCTGCTGCAGCCTTCGCGCGACCACGATATTGCCCGCGCGATCCTGCCCCTGGACCTGGACATCGATCTGCGACGGCACGCCGAAATTCAGAATCTGCGTCACGATGTCGGCCGGCTGGAAGTAGAACAGCACGTCGGGGAAATCTTGGTGCAGCTGCTGGCGCAGCGCCCTTATATACCGGTCGGTCGGCGCGTGACCTCGCTTGAGCGAAATCAGGATCTGGCCGTCATTGACGCCGATCGCGGTGCCATCGGTGAACGCCAGATTATAGACGCGCTGCGGCAGTCCGATATTGTCGAGAATGGGTCCCAGGTCGCGCGGCGGGATCTGGCGCCGGATATCGTCCTCGACCGCCTGAAAGATCTGTTCGGTGCGCTCGATCCGCGTGCGCGGTGCCGCGCGCACATGGAGCTGGATGAGCCCGGCATCGACCTCGGGAAAGAAATCGGTTCCGACGAAGAATGTCAGCAGCGCGGCGCCGGCGACGACGCTGCCGGCGACCGCCGGCAGGATCACGCGGCGCCGCAGCAGGGCGCTCAGCAGCCAGCCGTAGAACTCGCGGAAGCGATCGAAGCGCCGATTGAATTGGCCGTGGAGGCGTGCAAACCAGCTCGCGGTTTCCGCCGCGTGCGCGGCATGCTCGCCGCGCAGCAGCAGCCGGATGATGATCGGGGTCAGCGTGCGCGAGATGGCATAGGACGCCAACATGGCGAACACCACCGCCATGCCGAGCGGCGCGAACAAATATCGCGCCGCGCCTTGCAGAAAGAAGAGAGCGACGAAGACGCAGCAGATCGCCAAGGTCGAGATCAGCGTCGGCACGGCGATCCCGGCAGCGCCCTCGAGCACCGCCGTATCGAAGGCGACGCCTTCCTCGAACAGGCGATGGGTGTTCTCGATCGTGACCGTCGAATCGTCGACCAGGATGCCGACGGCCAACGCCAGACCGCCGAGCGTCATGGTGTTGAGCGTCTGGCCGAGCGCCGCGAGCACGGCGATCGAGGTCAGGATCGACAACGGAATCGACACCATGACGATCAGCGTCGAGCGCCAGGACCCGAGGAACAGCAGGATCATGAGCGCGGTGAGGCCGGCGGCGATGGCGCCCTCGCGCAGCACGCTGTCGATCGCTTGCTGAACGAACACCGACTGGTCGAACAGCATTTGGATGTTCATTCCCGGCGGCGCCGCCCGCTGGATGTCGGGCAAAGCCGCCTTGACGCGGCGGACGACGTCGAGCGTCGACGCATCGCCGTTCTTGATGATGGTGAGCAGCACGGAGCGGCGGCCATCGGCGCGCACCACGTTCTGCTGCACCGCCCAGCCATCGCGGACATGCGCGACATCGCTGAGCCGGACCGTGGTCGCGCCCACCTGACGGATCGGGAGCTGATTGAGCGCGTTGATCGTCGGCGCGTTCGCATTGGTGCTGACGATGAACTGCTTGTCGCCCATCTTCGCATCGCCCGAGGGCAGGGTCAGGCTTTGCGCGTTGACGGCATTCACGACGTCATTGGGGGTGACGCCGTCGGCCCGCAGCGCGTCGGGATTGAGATCGACCATGATCTGCCGATATTTGCCGCCATAGGGCGTCGGCAGCGTAATGCCTTGGATCGGCGCGAGCGCCTGGCGAATCCGGTAGATGCCGTAGTCGTAGAGCTGTTGCTCGTTGAGGCGATCCGAGCTGAGGCTGAGCTGCAGCACCGGCACGCTGGAGGCGTTGTACTGCACCACGATCGGCGGCTGGACCCCCGGCGGCATCAAGGCGCGGATCGCGTTGCTGGCCGAGACGATCTGGCTCACCGCCAGATCGATGTTGACGTTCGGCTGGAAGTAGATCTTCTCGACCGAGACGCCGGAGAGCGTCTGCGATTCGATGTTGCGGATATCGTTGACGTTGGCGCTGATCGAATATTCGCTATAGGTGGTAATCCGGTTTTCCATCTCCTGCGGCGTCAATCCCGTGTACTGCCAGATCACGGTGACGACGGGGATGTTGATGCGGGGGAAGATATCCTTTGGCGTCGTGGCGACGGCGCTCACGCCGAGCACGAGAATCAGCGCCGCCATGACATAAAAAGTATGCGGAAAGCGCAGCGCGAAGCGGACGATGCCCATGCGGGTGACGCCTGAAGGTTAGGAGTGATGCAAGGGACCGGGGCTTTCTGCCGGCAGGCGGCAGGGCCCGCATGGGTTGCGAGGCGTCAAGCCCCGGAGTGGTATGCTTCCGCGACAGTCGGCCGAAATGAGATAGGAAGGTGAACGCAACGCGACTATAGAAGCGCCGCTAAATGGTTTCTTCACTCGCGGAGAACAATCGGGGCGTTGCACACAAAAATGGCAATGCCTTGCCTTCTCTGCGGGCAAGGCCAAAACCGCGCGAGTGCGAGCGCGGTGCCACAGGGAGGTAAGAGGGCAGGGTCTCATCGGCGCTGACGAAGATGGCGTCGGATATCGAGGGTGTCCACAGAGCTCACAGGGTTGTGCTCGCAAAATCCGGACCGCCTGACACCGCGCGAGCTCACGGCTTGCGGCGGTATCGGGTGGCGCTGAGCGTGCGCATCGGCTGGGGGCCGCGATCGGTCCCTTAGCGGATGATCGGCTGCCCGCCCTGCAACTGCGCCTGGTACGATTGAGACGAGGCTCTGTCCGGGCCAGCGATGGCGGGCGAGGCGTCCGGCTGGCTCGCCGGATCGAGTTGATGCGGCGGAACGGACGCGACTCTAGGCATGGGCTGCGGGAAATCCTGGAACAGATACCCCGGAGGGTCCGCCAGAGCAGCCGGAGCCGCCGCCAGAAGCAACAGGGCGGCCAGCGCCGCGCGGTGCAACACCTGTGTTGTTCGGTTGTGGACGATCATTGCCGTCTCCTTGAAACCGGAAAGTTACGATCGAGACGTTTCACAGGGAGGGGACGAGCGTTGATTGGCCGTGCGCTCTATCCATCGCTGTGTCGCTCTGCTGAGGAGATGGGCTGGCCGGCCGCTTAAATCCTGGAGCGCAGGCTGAAGCCTGCTGAATCCATCTGGCCGTTCCGGCGCGACGCGAATGCGGCGGGCGCGAGGGCCGGAGGGACTACGCCCTTTCCATCGTCGCCTTGCTCGCGAAAGCGGGCAGCCAGTGCCACCGCTGCGGCGAATGGAGCCTATGCTCTGGGTTCCCGCTTTCGCGGGCACGACGGGAATGACTACTGGGATCGTAGAAATATTCGAGATGAGTGCATGCCACCCACTTCGGGGAGACGACCAAGGATCGGGAGAGCCGGCCTTGCCAAAATCAGCGCTAATCCGCCGCCACATGCACGGCACCGGCCGGCGGCCGGGTGCGGCGCAGCAGCACCAGCAGCGGAACGGCGGCCAAGGTCACCACCATCATGAATTTGAAATTATCGATATAGGCGATCATCGCCGCCTGGCGGGTGACTTCCTGATTAAGCGCCGCGAGCCCCGCCGTGGTGTGCAGGTTCCAGAAATGCTGCATGGCCGGCAGCCGCAGCGCCGGCACAAAGGGCGACACTTCGCCGGCGAGCGAGGCGTGGACGGTCTGGGTCATGCGGTCCTGCAAGGTCTCGACCATCGAGATGCCGATGCTGCCGCCGATATTGCGCACCAGGCTGAAGAAACCGGCCGCTTGGGCGCGGAAGGACGGGTTGAGCGTGCCGAAGGCGACGGTGCTGAGCGGCACGAACAGGAAGCCGAGCCCGACGCCCTGGACCAGCCCAGCCCAGATGATCGGCCAATAATCCATGTCGAGCGAGTAGTCCGTCATCTGGTAAAGCGAGAAGGTGGTGACCGCGAGGCCGAAGAGCAGCAACAGGCGCACATCGAGGCGGTTGATGAGGCGGCCCACGGCGAGCATGGCGAACATCGTGCCGACGCCGCGCGGCATCATCACGACGCCGGCGGTGGTGACGGGGTAGTCCATCAGGTCCTGCAGCATCGGCGGCAGCAGCGCCAACGTGGCGTAGAGGATGATGCCGACGACGAAGATCAGGATGCAGCTGCCGACGAAATTGCGGTCCTTGAGCAGCACGGGGCTGAGGAACGGCCGATCGGCGATGCCGGTCCACATCGCGAACATCCACAGGCCGCAAATCGCGAGCGCGCATTCGATCACGATCTCGCGCGAGCCGAACCAGTCGTTCTGCTCGCCGCGGTCGAGCATGATCTGCAAGGCGCCGACGCCGAGGCTGAGCAGGGCAAAGCCGAGAAAATCGAAGCGCAGGCCGCGGTCGCGCTGCGTGTCGCGGACGAAGAGCAGGATGCCGAGAAAGGCGAGGATGCCGACCGGCAAATTGATGTAGAAGACCCAGCGCCAATTGTAATTGAAGGTGAGCCAGCCACCGAGCGTCGGCCCGAGGATCGGCCCCACCATGATGCCGGCGCCCCAGATCGCCATCGCCTGGCCCTGCTTCTCGCGCGGATTGATGTCGAGCAGCACCGATTGCGACAGCGGCACCAGCGCTGCACCAAAGACGCCTTGCAGCAGACGGAAGAGCACCATCTCGGCAAGGCTCGTGGCGCCGCCGCACAGCATCGAGGCGACGGTGAAACCGAAGACCGAGACAAGGAAGACGCGCTTCAGCCCGAGGCGGCCGGTGATCCAGCCGGTGACCGGCGTCATCACCGCGGCAGCGACGATATAAGAAGTGAGCACCCAGGTGATCTGGTCCTGGGCGGTCGAGAGGCTCCCCTGCATATAAGGCAGCGCCACATTGGCGATCGTCGTGTCGAGCGCCTGCATGATCGTCGCCAGCATGATCGAGACGGTGATCAGGCCGCGATTGGGTACGGGCGCGGTGGTGGGCATGGCGCCCCTCAGAAAATCGAGTCGATGAGCCGCGCCAGCGGCGTCTCGTGGCGCGTGTCGACCTCGACATAGGCGCTCATGCCGGCGCGCAAGGGCTGTGCCGGGTCCGGGTTCTCGACGGCGAGCCGCACCGGCAGACGCTGCACCACCTTGACCCAGTTGCCGGTGGCGTTCTGTGGCGGCAGCACGGAGAATTGCGAGCCGGTGCCGGGGCTGAGGCTCGTGACGCGCGCCTTGAACGTGGCGTCGGGATAGGCGTCGACCGAGATAGTCGCCTCGTCGCCCGGCTTCATATGGGTGAGCTCGGTCTCCTTGAAATTCGCCTCGATCCAGGGATGGTCGGTCTCGACCAGCGAGAAGGCGGGCGTCGAGGCGGAGAGGTAGTTGCCGGACGGAAACTTGTCGACATTGGTCACGATGCCATTGGCCGGAGCGCGGATCACGGTATAGCCGAGATTGAGCTGCGCCTGATCGAGCTGCGCCTGCCGTTCCTCCACCAGCGGATGCTGATCGGTCGGAATGTCGGGATTTCCGCCGAGGCTCGCCAGGATATTGGCGATCTGCGCCTCTACGCTCTCCACCTGCTGGCGGGCGGTGACGTAGCGGTTGCGCGCCTGATCGAAGCTCGATTGCGAGGTGACATGCGTCTCCAGCATATGCTGCTGACGCTCGTACTCGCTCTGTTGATATTTGAGCGTGTCCTGCGCCGCCGCGAGATCGGCAAGGCGCTGGCGGTAGGTCGCGCGCATCCCTTCGACCTGCAGCCTGGCATTGGCGAGCTGCGCCGCAGCGTGCTCGACCGCGGCGCGGTAAGGCCGGTCGTCAAGGCGGATCAGGACCTGCCCCTCTTTGACGTAGTCGTTGTCGTGCACTTCGACCGCGACGACGCGGCCGGAAACGTCGCTGCTCACCGCGATCGTGTCGGCCTGGACATAAGCGTCGTCGGTCGCGACGTAACGGCCCGAGGTCGCATACCACCAGACGCCGGTAAGGGCGATGACGAGGGGCAGCACGAACATCAGCGCGAGGCGCAACAAGCGCGCACGACTCCAGCGGCGCTGACGCCCCGTCGCGCGCTCGCGAACGCGATCGGAGGTCGTCGAACTCATAGCGTGGTCTCCGCGGTTTCGCGTTGCAGGGTGGCGACGGGCTTGCTCACATCGTCGTTGCGCCGGTCGGACAGATTGCCGCGAACCCGCATCAGCACATCGATGATGTGTTCGCGCGCGCCACCGGCGATGCCGGCGAAGGCCTCGTCATAGACGGTGTCGGCGAGCGCGCGGCAGCGATCGACCAAAGGCCGCGCGCGCTCGGTCAGGAAAAGGCGATGCGCGCGGCGGTCGGCGGGATCGGCCCGGCGCTCCACCAGCCCCGCCTCCTGCATGCGGTCGATGAGGCGGCCGACGGTGATCGGCTCGAGCTCGAGCAATTCGGCGAGGCCCGACTGGTTGATGCCTTCATGCCGCTGCAAATGAGCGAGGACCTGCCATTGCGCGCGGGTGAGGCCGAGCGGCCGGGCGCGCTGCTCATAGCGCTTGCGCATCAGCCGCGCGATGTCGTGCAGCAGGAAGCCGAAGCTGCGATCGAGAGCCGGTTGGGTCATGGGCCGGTATATAATAAGCGTGCTTATAATAAGCCAGACTATTTCCGATGGCCAGCCTTGCGCAAAGCGCGGAGGTGCGGAAGATGGCGGGAAACCCCCGGAGGATTTCCCATGCCCGCCCTTACCGCCGAGCCTGCTGCCCGCGCTACCGCCGCGCGCGCACCCAACGACCTCCAGCCTTATTGGATGCCGTTCACCGCCAACCGGCAGTTCAAGGCGCATCCGCGGCTGCTCGTCGGCGCGAAGGGCCTTCACTATACCAGCGCCGATGGCAGGGCGGTGCTCGACGGCACGGCGGGGCTCTGGTGCTGCAATGCCGGCCATGCTCATCCCAAGATCGTCGCGGCAATCCAGGCGCAGGCCGCCGAGATGGACTACGCGCCGGCGTTCCAGATGGGCCATCCCAAGGCCTTCGAGCTGGCGGCGCGCGTCGCGGCGTTGGCGCCCGGCGATCTCGATCATGTCTTCTTTACCAATTCCGGCTCCGAGGCGGTCGACACCGCGCTCAAGATCGCCATCGCCTATCACCGCCTGCGCGGCGAAGGCACGCGCACCCGCCTCATCGGCCGCGAGCGCGGCTATCACGGCGTCGGCTTCGGCGGCATGTCGGTGGGGGGCATCGCCCCCAACCGCAAATTCTTCGGCCCGCTGCTGTCCGGCGTCGATCATCTGCCGCACACTTATGACCGCGCGAAGCAGGCGTTCTCGCGCGGCCAGCCCGAATGGGGCGCGCATCTCGCCGATGAGCTGGAGCGCATCATCGCGCTGCACGACGCCTCGACCATCGCCGCGCTCATCGTCGAGCCCGTTGCCTGCTCGACCGGCGTGCTGGTGCCGCCCAAGGGCTATCTCGAACGGCTGCGCGAGATCTGCACTAAGCACGGCATCCTGCTCATCTTCGACGAGGTCATCACCGGCTTCGGCCGGCTCGGCACCAATTTCGCCGTCGATTATTTCGGCGTCATGCCCGACCTGGTCACCACCGCCAAGGGGCTCACCTCGGGGGCGGTACCGATGGGTGCGGTGATCGCGCGCAAGGGCATCTACGACACCTTTATGACCGGACCCGATTATGCCATCGAGCTTTTCCACGGCTACACCTATTCGGGCCATCCGCTCGCGTGCGCCGCCGGGCTGGCGGCGCTCGAGGTCTATGCCGAGGAGGGACTCTTCGAGAAGGTGCGGGCGCTTGCGCCCTATTGGGAAGAGCGGGCACACGGGTTGAAAGGCGTGCCGCATGTCATCGACATCCGCAATCTCGGCCTCATCGCCGCGATCGAGCTCGAGCCGATCCCCGGCCAGCCGGGCAAGCGTGCCTTCGACGCGTTCCTCGCCGCCTATGAGAAGGGGCTCCTCATCCGCACCACCGGCGACATCATCGCGCTGTCGCCGCCGTTCACCATCGGCAAGCGCGACATCGACGAGATTTTCGGCAAGCTTGCCGAGGTGCTGAAAGCGGCGGCCTAGCGCGCCGATCTCACCGCGACACCTCGTAGCACGAGCTGCGTTGCCGTTCGCGTCGCCGCGGTGAAGACCGCATCGTCGAGCCGGTCCTTGCCGAGCACGGCTGCGATCTGCGCAGCGAAATCGGCATAGGTCTGCGTCAGCGCCCAGAGGCCGAACAAAAGATGCGCGGGATCGATCTCGTCGATCTTTCCTGCCTCGATCCAGCCGCGGATCACCTCGCTCTTCTGCTGCACCAGTCGCCGCAGCCGCCCCTTGAGGAAGGGTTGCACGTGACGCGCACCGCCGATCAGCTCCATCGCCCAGAGCCGCGACGGCTCCGGCAGCATGCGCGAGCTTTCCAGCTTGCGAGCCACGTATCGAGACAGTGCATCGGCCGGCTCGGCTTCGGGCCTGATCTCGTCGAGAGCATCGAGCCAGATCTCGAGAATGCGCGCCAGCACCGCGGCATAGAGCAGCCGCTTGGTGCGAAAATAGTAGTGCAGGTTGGGCTTGGGTACCTTCGCCCGGCGCGCGATTTCGGCAGTGCTGGCGCCGCTGAAGCCTTTGCGGGCGAAGACCACCTCGGCGGCCTTCAAAATCTTGGCCTCGTTGCGCTCGCGGACAGCGGCGCGGCCGTTCGCCGGCCTGCCCTTGCCGTTCGCCGCCCGGCGTACCGGCAAGCCTCTCACATCCCCGTGCGCCATGCTGCCCTTCCCGGCCGCGCCCTGCCAATCTTCCTTCAAGCTTGAACAATCGGTCAACTTCCTAATAGAGTTGGCGAAGGCGACGGCGGTTCGGCCGGCGCCTCGGGACGGCAAACCATGGCGAAGAAACGGGCGATGGCAGTGGACATCGCGGCGCGGCGGCTGCCGCCCGAAGCCTATCGCGACCACTTCGCGGATATCCAGCCACCGCTCGACCGCAGTGCGGCGCTGATCGAGGCCGATCGCTGCCATTTCTGCTACGACGCGCCCTGTATCGAGGCCTGTCCCACCGGCATCGACATTCCCGGTTTCATCAAGCGGATAGCCGCCGACAATGTCCAGGGCGCCGGGCTCAAGATCCTCGAAGCCAACATCTTCGGCGGCGCCTGTGCGCGGGTATGCCCGACCGAGATCCTGTGCGAGCAGGCCTGCGTACGGACCTCGCAGGAGGGGAAACCCGTCCGGATCGGCCGCTTGCAACGTTATGCGTGTGACCCTGTCCTGACCGGTCCGAGTCACCCGTTCGGCCGCGCCGCCGGCACGGGAAAGCGCATCGCCGTGGTCGGCGGCGGTCCGGCGGGGCTCGCCTGCGCCCATCGCCTTGCCGGGCTCGGCCATGACGTCACCGTCTTCGAGGCGCGCGCACGGGCCGGCGGGCTCAACGAGTACGGCGTCGCCGAGTACAAGGTCCCCGATCGTTTCGCACGTGCCGAGGTCGATTTCATTCTCGGCATCGGCGGCATCGAGTTGCGCACCGCGACCCGGCTCGGAACCGACGTCACGCTCGCCGAGCTGCGGCAAGCGTTCGACGCCGTGTTCCTCGGCATAGGACTTGCAGGTGTGAATGCGCTCGGATGCGAGGGAGAGGATCTCAAGGGCATCCACAATGCCGTCGACTACATCGCGGAACTGCGCCAAGCCCAGGACTTCGCCGAGCTGTCGGTGGGGCGCCGCGTGGTAGTGATCGGCGGCGGCAACACCGCCATCGACATTGCGGTTCAGACGAGGCGGCTCGGCGCCGAGGATGTGACCATTGTCTATCGCCGCGGCCCGGAGGCGATGGGCGCGACGGCGCATGAGCAGGAATTTGCCCAGATCAATGGCGTGAAGATCAAACATTGGGCAAGGCCGCTGCGCGCGTTGGGCGGCGGCGGCCAGATCACAGAGATCGTCTTCGAATATACGCGCCTGGTCGAGGGAAGGCTCGTCGGCACCGGCGAGACCTTCGCGCTCGCCGCGGACATGGTCTTCAAGGCCATCGGGCAGCATTTCGTCGCTGACCCCGTGCGCGCCGATGGCCGCGAGCTGCTTGAGCTCGACAGTGGCCGCATCAAAGTCGATGCCGAGCGCCGAACATCGCTCGATCGGGTCTGGGCGGGCGGCGACTGCATCGCCGATGGCCAGGACCTTACCGTTCAAGCGGTACAGGACGGCAAGCTCGCCGCCCTGTCCATCCACCGCGCACTCGCGGGATGAGGGAGGCCGCAATGGCCGAGCTTGCCACGACCTTCGCCGGCATCAAATCGCCAAACCCGTTCTGGCTGGCTTCGGCGCCGCCGACGGACAAGGCCTACAACGTGGTACGCGCCTTCGAGGCGGGCTGGGGCGGTGTCGTCTGGAAGACGCTCGGCGAGGATCCGCCGATCGTCAACACCAGTTCCCGCTATGGCGGCCTCTCCTACCGCGGCAACCGGGTCGCCGGCTTCACCAATATCGAGCTCATCACCGACCGGCCGCTCGCGGTCAATCTGCGCGAGATCAAGGAAGTGAAGCGCAACTGGCCCGACCGCGCCCTTGTCGTCTCGCTGATGGTGCCGTGCGAGGAGGAGAGCTGGAAACGCATCCTCCGGCAGGTCGAGGACACCGGCGCCGACGGCGTCGAGCTCAATTTCGGCTGCCCGCATGGCATGTCCGAACGCGGCATGGGATCGGCGGTCGGCCAAGTGCCGGACTACGTCGAGATGGTGACGCGCTGGTGCAAACAGCATTCGCGCATGCCGGTGATCGTCAAGCTTACGCCCAACGTAACGAACATCCTGGGCCCGGCGCGCGCCGCGGTGCGCGGCGGCGCCGATGCCGTGAGCCTCATCAATACGCTGAACTCGATCATCGCCGTCGATCTCGATCAAATGGCGCCGGTGCCGGTGGTCGACGGCAAGGGTACCCATGGCGGCTATTGCGGCCCGGCGGTGAAGCCGGTGGCGTTGCACATGGTCGCCGAGATCGCGCGCGATCCGGAGTGTCGCGGCATCCCCATCGCCGGCATCGGCGGCATCGAGACCTGGCACGATGCTGCCGAGTTCATCGCGCTCGGCGCCGGCACGGTGCAGGTCTGCACCGCCGCCATGCATTACGGCTTCCGTATCGTCGACGGCATGGTCGACGGGCTGAAGCGCTGGATGCACGACAAGGGCTATGGCCGTCTGACCGATTTTCGCAGCAAGGCCGTGGCCAACGTCGCGGACTGGCAGTTCCTCAATCTCAATTACCAGATCGTTGCCGAGATCGACCAGGATCTCTGTATCCAATGCGGCCTCTGCCATATCGCCTGCGAAGACACGGCGCATCAGGCGATCGCGGCGCTGCGCGTCGGCGGAAAGCGACGCTACGAGATCATCGAAAAGGAATGCGTCGGCTGCAATCTCTGCCTCTTCGTTTGTCCGGTCGAGAGCTGCATCACGATGCGCCGCACCGACAGTGGAGCGGAGCCGCTCGACTGGACGCAGCATCCCAACAACCCCTTGCGCAAGGCAGCGGAATGAACGCCACCCCCAACCTCAAGATCAGCCAGCAGCGCTTGTGGCAGAGTTTGATGGATATGGCGAAGATCGGCGCCACCGAGAAGGGCGGCAGCAAGCGCCTGGCGCTTACCGACCTCGATCGGGACGGGCGCGACCTCTTCGTCCGTTGGTGCAAGGAGGCCGGTTGCTCGGTTACCGTCGATCGCATCGGCAACATCTTTGCGCGCCGCCCGGGGCGGCGCGATGATCTACCGCCGGTGGTCACCGGCAGCCATCTCGACACGCAGCCCACCGGCGGCAAGTTCGACGGCGTCTACGGCGTACTCGCCGGGCTGGAGGTGATCCGCACCCTCAACGACCTCAACTACCAGACGGACGCGCCGATCGAGGTGACCGTCTGGACCAACGAGGAGGGCTCGCGCTTCGCGCCGGCGATGGGGGGATCGGGCGTCTTCGCCGGCGTCTTCACCGAGGAGCACGGCCTTGCCATCGCCGATGCCGACGGCAAGACCATCGGCGAGGAGCTGAAGCGCATCGGCTATGCCGGCGGTCAGAAAATCGGCGGCCGGCCGTTCAAGGCGTTTTTCGAAGCGCATATCGAGCAAGGCCCGGTGCTCGAAGCCGAGCGCAAGACAATCGGCGTAGTGCAGGGCATCCAGGGCATCCGCTGGTTCGACGTCACCGTGACCGGACGCGAGAACCACGCCGGCACGACGCCGATGAACCGGCGCAAGGATGCGCTGCTGGGCGCCGCCCGTATCATCGACGCAATCAATGCGGTCGCGCTCGCGTTTCCGCCGGGGGTATCGACCGTCGGCGTGGTCAGGGTGGGTCCCAATTCGCGCAACACCATTCCCGGCTCGGTATACTTTTCGGTCGATCTCCGCCATCCCCGCGACGAAGACCTGCTGAAGATGAAGGCGGGGCTGGAGGCGCGGCTCGGCGAAATCTGCGCTGCACTCGGCCTCGAGGGCAGGTGCACGGAGATCTGGCATTCCCCGGCGGTGAACTACCACAGCGACTGCATCGCCTCCGTGCGTCGGGCGGCCGAGGCACTGGGCCACAGCCATCGCGACATCGTCTCCGGCGCCGGGCACGATGCCGGCTACATCAGCCGAGTGGCACCCGTCGGCATGATCTTCGTGCCTTGCGCCGATGGCGTCAGCCACAACGAGGTCGAGAGTGCGACGCCCGAGGATCTTGCCGCGGGCTGCAACGTGTTGCTTCGAGCGATGCTCGAACATGCTGCCTCGGGCTGAAAACTCGGGGATGGCCGCCGTTTCGGAACGAGCCGCGGAGGCGAAGGCGCACGATAACAACCCCGTCGGCAGCCGCACGGCGCCCGCCGTCGCAATCCGCGATCTGAGCCTCGTCTTCGACACCGCCGACGCGCCGGTTTATGCGCTCTCCCATGTCGATCTCACGGTAGCGACCGGCGATTTTGTGTCGCTGATCGGCCCGTCGGGCTGCGGCAAGACCACGCTCCTGCGCGTCACGGCCGATCTCGAGCGCGCCACCAGCGGCACGATCGAGGTCAACGGCGTTTCGCCCGAAGAGGCGCGGCTCAAGCGCGCCTATGGCTACGTCTTCCAAGCGCCTGCGCTTTACCCGTGGCGCACCGTGCTGCGCAACGTGACCTTACCGCTGGAGATCATGGGGACACCGCGCGCGGAACGGCAGGAGCGGGCGCGCCACGTCCTCGAGCTCGTCAACCTCGCGGGTTTCGAACGCAAGTTTCCGTGGCAGCTCTCGGGCGGCATGCAGCAGCGCGTCTCGATCGCTCGAGCGCTGGCTTTCGATCCCCCCATTCTGCTGATGGACGAGCCGTTCGGCGCGCTCGATGAAATCATTCGCGATCATCTGAACGAGCAGCTGCTGCGGCTCTGGCATCGCACCGGCAAGACCGTGATCTTCGTCACGCATTCGATTCCGGAGGCGGTATTCCTCTCGACCCGCATCGTCGTCATGAGCCCGCGGCCGGGTCGCATCATCGACATCGTCGACAATGACCTGCCCGCCGACCGGACGCTCGACATTCGCGATTCCGCGGATTTTGCCGCGCTCGCCCATCGCGTCCGCGCCGGCCTTCGGGCCGGTCACGGCTATGAAGAGTAGCAGGACTCCTGCCGTCGCGCGGCGCGCCAAAGGCGAGCGGGTGCACGCGCTGACCGGCGCCCTGGTCCGCGGCAGAGCGGTGCCGGTGCTGACGGTCGTGCTTGCTATCGTCGTTATCTGGTACGCCTGTACCGTCTGGCTCAACGCGCCGGGCGTGCTCGACGGCTATGCGCGCGATGGTCGCCCGAGCTGGAGCTTCGGCGAGCTCATCGCCGACACCATGAGCGCGCCTCGACCGGTGCTGCCGGCACCGCACCAGGTGCTGGCAGAGCTCAATCGGAGCGTACTGGAGGTTGCTCCGGATTCGCGCCGGAGCCTCGTCTATCACGCTTGGGTGACGCTCTCCTCGGCACTGCTCGGTTTCTGTTTCGGGACCTTGCTCGGCATCATCCTCGCCGTCGGCATCGTGCATGTCAGGACGCTCGAACGCGCTCTGATGCCCTGGCTCATCGGGTCGCAGACGGTGCCTATCCTGGCCATCGCGCCGATGATCATCGTCGTGCTGGGATCGATGGGTCTTGTCGGCCTGGTGCCCAAGGCGATCATCTCCGCGTATCTTTGCTTCTTCCCGGTGACCATCGGCATGGTCAAAGGCTTCACGTCGCCCGAGCCGCTCCATCTCGATCTCATCCGCACCTATCATGCCGGCACGGCTCAAGTGTTCTGGAAGCTGCGCTGGCCTTCCGCCATCGTCTATCTCTTCGCCAGCCTCAAGGTCGCGGTCGCACTTGCCATCGTCGGCGCCATCGTCGGCGAGCTGCCGACCGGCGCGCAGGCAGGTCTTGGCGCACGCCTTCTCACCGGCTCCTATTACGGTCAGACCGTGCAGATCTGGGCGGCGCTCATCGTCGCCGGCGTCATCGCCGGCCTCTGCGTTGCCGCGCTCGGCCTTGTCGAGCGGCTGACCTTGCGCCGCATGGGCGGCCGACCGTGAGGCGCGATCTCACGCTCGGCGGCGCCGTGACGGTGGGGCTCGCTGCGCTCTTCCTGCCACTCGGCGCGGCCGGCGGCTGGTTACAACATTGGCCGGCCCTGCTCCTCTGGCTGGCCAGCCTCGTCGCCGTCGCGACGCTTCTGCCGCGACGCCTGCCGACGGGAGGCGCCGCTCTCGCCGCCGCTGCCGCTGCATTTCTCGGCGCCGTCGCGCTGTTCTTGCTGCTCGCCGCCGGCGCGCGCGGAGCGGGAGCGACAGGGCTGTGGCTGGCGCTGCTCGCCCTTGCTGCGATCGTCTGGCGCGCACTCGAGCGCGGTGCGAGCTGGAGCGCGGCGGCCGGCAGCCGCGTGATCGGCTTGGCGGTGCCGATGTTCTTCGGTGCCTGGATCCTTTATCTCTGGCAGCTGCTCACGGTGGGCTTCGGCGTACCGGAGGTGTTGTTGCCGGCGCCGAGTGCGATCGCCACCGTCACCCTGCACTCGCTGCCGATCATGGGCGAAGATTTCGTCCAGACCTTCATCCGTTCGATGATCCCGGGTTATGTCATCGGCTGCGGTGCCGGCTTCCTCGTCGGAGTACTGATCGACCGCCTCCCCTTCCTGCAACGCGGCCTGTTGCCGATCGGTAATTTCGCCAGCGCGCTGCCGATCGTGGGCGTCGCGCCGATCATGGTGATGTGGTTCGGCTTCGACTGGCAGTCGAAGGCGGCGGTGGTCGTCGTCATGACCTTCTTCCCGATGCTGGTGAACACCATCGCCGGCCTTGGCGCGCTGCCGCGCATCGAGCGCGACTTGATGCGCACCTACGCCGCGAGCTACGCGCAGACGCTGGCGAAGGCGCGGCTCCCCGCCGCGCTGCCGTTTCTTTTCAACGCCTTCAAGGTGAACTCGACCTTGGCGCTGATCGGCGCCATTGTCGCGGAGTTCTTTGGCACGCCGATCGTGGGGATGGGCTTCCGCATCTCGACGAGCGTTGGCCGCATGGACATTCCGCTGGTATGGGCGACGATTGTGCTGGCGGCAGTGACAGGTTCGACCACCTACGGCGCCATCGCGCTGATCGAGCGCAGCCTGACCTTCTGGCATCCGTCGTTCCGCAGGGCATCGTAGATGGCATTGGAGGAGGAGAAGGGATCATGAGGATCATGTTGCTGAGCATCGTCGCCGCCGCGCTCGTCACGGCAGGGACGGCACGCGCCGCTGAACCGGTGACGGTGCAACTCAAATGGGTCGCCGACGCGCAATTCGCCGGCTATTTCGTCGCCAAGGACAAGGGCTTTTACAAGGACGCTGGGCTCGACGTTACCGTGAAGCCGGGCGGACCCGATATCGCGCCCGAGCAGGTGCTGGCGGCGGGTGGCGCAGACGTCATCGTCGATTGGATGCCGGCGGCGCTGGCGGTGCGCGAGAAGGGCGTGCCGCTGGTCAATATCTCGCAGACCTTCCAGCGCTCCGGCCTCGAGCTCACCTGCCTCAAATCGACCGGCATCACCTCGCCGGCACAGTTTCCCGGGCACACGCTCGGCGTCTGGTTCGCCGGCAACGAATATCCTTTTCTCGCCTGGATGGCCAAGCTGAACATCCCGACAAACGGCGGCGCCAAGGGCGTCACGGTGCTGAAGCAGGGCTTCAACGTCGATCCGCTGCTGCAGAAGCAGGCCGCCTGTATCTCGACCATGAGCTACAACGAATATTGGCAGGTGATCGAAGCGGGCGTGAAACCCGCCGATCTCGTCGTCTTCAAATACTCGGATGAAGGGGTGGCGACGCTCGAGGATGGCCTCTATGCGCTCGGCACCAAGCTCGGCGATAAAAAATTCGCCGACAAACTCGCACGCTTCGTCGCCGCCTCAAATCGCGGCTGGGCCTACGCCGTGAAGCACCCCGACGAAGCCGTGAAGATCGTGCTCGACAACGACACGACCGGCGCTCAGACCGAGCTGCACCAAAAGCACATGATGGCCGAGGTGGCGAGGCTCATCACCGACTCGAAAGAGCCGATCGGCTATCTCGCTCCCGCGGCCTATGAGCGGACGGTGAGTGTGCTGCTCGCTTCCTCGTCGACGCCGGTCATCACCAAGAAGCCGGAAGGGGCCTGGACGCACGCGATCTACGACGCGTCGAAAAAGTATTGGAACCCCGGCACCAAGTAAGCGCGCCCGAGCGCAGCCGCGACGAACCGCGCCCGGTTCGAAGCGGCTTGCCGGGCGGTTGCGCGCTTATGCCACTCAGGAGTTCAACTCGCCGTCAGTTCAACTCGCCGTCAGATCGCGGCCAGGCCACCGTAAGTCTCGGGCCGCCGGTCGCGAAAGAACTGCCAGAGATTGCGCACCTCGCGTACCATCTCCCAATCCATCTCGGCGGTCAGCAGCTCGTCGCGGTCCTCGCTCGCCTTGGCGATGATCTGGCCGCGCGGGTTGACGAAATAGGCCGAGCCATAGAAGCGGCCGATGTTCCACGGCTGCTCGGTGCCGACGCGGTTGACGGCGCCGATATAGCAGCCATTCGCGACCGCCGCCGCCGGCTGCTCGAGCTCCCAGAGATATTGGCTCAGCCCCGCCACCGTCGCCGAGGGATTGACGATATATTCGGCGCCGTTGAGCGCGAGCGCGCGCCAACCCTCGGGAAAGTGCCGATCGTAGCAGATATAGACGCCGAGCTTGCAATACGCGGTCTGGAACACGGGATAGCCGCTGTTGCCCGGTTTGAAGAAAAACTTCTCGTAGAAGCCCGCAACCTGCGGAATATGCGTCTTGCGGTACTTGCCCAGATATTTACCATCGGCGTCGATGACGGCGGCGGCGTTGTAGTAGACGCCGGTTATGTCCTCTTCGTAGATTGGCGCCACGATCACCATGCTGTGCTTGCGCGCCAGCTCTTGCATCAGCCTGGTGGTGGGGCCTTCCGGAATGCGCTCCACCGCCGCGTACCATTTCGCGTCCTGGCTGGGACAGAAATAGGGCTGAGTGAAAACCTCCTGAAGGCAGAGCACCTGGACCCGCGCCCGTCCCGCCGCCTCGATCAGCGGCAGATGCGCCGCAATCATGCGCTCGCGGATTTCGCCGGGCGACATCTCGGTGTCGCCTTTGAGGCTCATTTGGATAAGCCCGCCCTTGAGCCTGGTCACGGCCGTCCCTATTCGGCTGCGTCGCGCAGCGCCGGGAGCGGCCGCTCCCGCGCGGTTTTCTGCAGCAACGCCGTGTAATAGGCAGGGAAGGGCGGCCGGTCGACATAGCGCCCTGCCCCTTTGACGCTGCGCAGCTCGCCGTCGCGCCAGAGGATCTTGCCTTGCGACACGGTGACGACGTTGACGCCTTCGACCTCCATGCCCTCGAAGATGTTGAAATCGATCTTCTGATGGTGCGTCTTGGCCGAGATGCGCCGTGTCCTCTTGGGATCCCAGACCACGAGATCGGCGTCCGATCCGGCGGCAATGACGCCCTTGCGCGGATAGATGTTGAAGATTTTGGCAGCGTTGGCGGAAGTTGCCGCAACGAACTCGTTTGGGGTCAGCCGGCCGGTATTGACGCCGTGATGCCACAGCACCTGCATGCGGTCCTCGACGCCGCCCGTACCGTTCGGGATCTTGGTGAAGTCGTCGCGCCCCATCGCCTTCTGCGGCGCGCAGAAGCAGCAGTGGTCGGTCGCCGTGGTCTGTACATGGCCCGCCTGGAGCGCCCGCCACAGTGCCGCCTGATGTTCTTTCGGGCGGAAAGGCGGACTCATGACATAGGCCGCGGCGGTGGCGAAATCCTTGTTCCGGTAGACGCTGTCGTCGACCAGCAGATGGCCCGCCAGCACTTCGCCGAAGACGCGCTGGCCCTCGCCGCGCGCGCGCGCGATCGCCTCGACGGCCTCGTGGCAGGAATTGTGGACGATATAGAGCGGCACCGCCAGCACTTGCGCCAGGCGGATGGCGCGGTTGGCGGCCTCGCCTTCGACGGCGGGCGGACGCGACAGCGGATGTCCTTCGGGGCCGGTGATGCCGGCCTTGATCAGCTCCTGCTGCAGATGAAACACGAGCTCGCCGTTCTCGGCATGAACGGTGCAGAGTGCGCCCAACTGGCGCGCGCGCGTGAAGCTGTTCACCAGGATCTCGTCATCCGCCATGATGGCATTCTTGTACGCCATGAAATGCTTGAAGCTGTTGACGCCGTGCTTTTCGACGAGCGTTCCCATATCGCGCGATACGCTCTCGTCCCACCAGGTGACGGCCACGTGGAAGCTGTAATCGGTCGCCGCCTTCTCGGCCCAGCCGCGCCATTTGTTGTAGGCGTCGAGCAGCTTCTCCTTCGGATTGGGGATGACGAAATCGATGATCATCGTGGTGCCGCCGGCCGCCGCGGCCGAGGTGCCGGAGAAGAAATCCTCCGAGGCGACCGTACCCATGAAGGGCAGTTCCATGTGGGTATGCGGGTCGATGCCGCCCGGCATGACATAGGCGCCGCCCGCATCGATCGTCTCGGCGCCGCCGGGCACCGGAAGATCGGGTGCTACGGCCTTGATCACGCCGCCCTCGACGAGGACGTCGGCGCGCTGGCTCGCGTCGGCATTCACCACCGTGCCACCGCGGATCAGGATCGCCATCGCACCCTCCATCAGGATTTCCCGAAAAGCCTACGCCAAGCTTGACCATTCGATCAAGCAAGCCGAACGACGCGACCCGGGTCGCACAACGCCTACCCTCGCCGAGCGCGAGCTCAGCAGCAGCTTGATCATGCTCGGGCTCACGAGGCGGCTGATGGAGCCGGTGACGGACGCAACCGCGAGGGGACGGGGCCGATTGGTCTCGACCGGAAGCGCCGGGTCCTTTCCGGCATGGCCGCGAGAGGGCTACGGGCACCGCCCGCGCGGCCCGTCGTTAACCTTAACCGAGGCGTCGCCGCAACCCGGCCAGGCGAAACCGAGTGCGGATTTTGTTAACGCTCGGCAATTACCCTCGCAGGCGAAGGAGATTGCCCTTGGCCTCTTGGCTCGATCACGAAGACGCAAAGGCGGTCGCCGTGCTGGCGACGGCGACGGTGCGCCAGCTCGGCCGCACTTCACCAGTCGTGGCAAGCCTGCAGCGGCTGCTGCGCGAGCGCAGCAAGGACGCTTATGAAGACGCTTGCGACAGCTTCGACGAGCTCGACGCCGATGTGCGCGCGCGCATCGCCACGAGCGCGCCCACCATCGCTCGCACCCGCTTGCGCCGCAAGCGCCCGCCCAACACACTCGGCGGCATCCTGGGTGCGATCAACCGGCGCTAGGCGCGCCGGGCTAGGTCTCGTCTCAGCACAACTCAACCGCTCGGCACGACCGCCCCGGCATGCGCGAGCACGCGGTCGATGACCCCGTCGCACTCGCCGAGATAGCTCGCGGGATCGGTGAGGCGGTCGAGGGCGGCGCGGTCGAGATAGGGCTTCACCGCGCCATCTTCGGCGAGCATCTCGGCGAGCGGACGCTTTCGCTCGATGGCGCGGTCGCAAGCCTGCTGCACGACGTGATGCGCCGTGTCGCGGCCGATCGCCTCCGCCAGCGCCATCATCACCGCTTCGGCCATGATCAGCCCTTCATGCAGATCGAGATTGCGGCGCATCTTTGCGGCATCGACGGTCAGTCCTTCGGCCAGCACCGCGCCATGCTCGAGCGCGCCGGCGCTCAGCACGAAGATCTGCGGCAGCGCCAGCCACTCGCTCTGCCACGGACCGGTGGCGCGCTCGTGGTCCTGCGCCATCGCATTCAGCAGCAGCGGCACCAGCGCGTGCACGCCGCGCGCAGCCGCGATGACATATTCGCAGGCGATCGGGTTGCGCTTCTGCGGCATGGTGCTGGAGCCGCCGCGGCCGCTCTGATGCGGCTCGAAGGCCTCGCCCAACTCGCTCTGCATCAGCAGCATGACGTCGGTGGCGAGCTTGGCGAGGCTGCCGCAGACGAGTCCCAGAAACGCCGCCGCCTCGACGACGCGCGCACGGTCGACATGCCAGGGCGCCGCCGGCGCGGCCAGGCCGAGCTCGGCCGCGAGCGCTTCCGCCACCGCCCTCCCCTTGGCGCCGAGCGAGGCGAGCGTGCCGACGGCGCCGCCGAACTGAAGCGTCAGCACGCGCGGCCGCAGCTCCGCCAGCCGCGCAAGGTGGTCGACGAGCGGTGCGAGCCAGACCGCGACCTTGTAGCCGAAGGTGATCGGAAGGGCGTGCTGGAGATGCGTGCGCCCCGCCATCACCGTGCCGCGATGGCGCCGCGCCTGCTCGGCGAGGCCGGCAACGACACGGCGGAGGCTCGCCTCGACCAACGCCAGCCCGTCGCGCATCTGCAGCACCACCGCGCTGTCCATGATGTCCTGCGTGGTGGCGCCCCAATGCACATGGTGCGAGGCCTCGCCGCCCGCGGCGCGGCCCAGCGCCTTCACCAGCCCGACGACGGGATAGCCGACAGTGCGCGCGCTCTTGCCGATCTCGGCAAGCGAGATGCGCTCGAGCTTTGCCGCGGCCGTGATCGCATCGGCCGATGCCGCGGGGATGAGGCCGAGCCGCGCCTCGACCCGCGCCAGCGCCGCCTCGACATCGAGCATCTTCTGCACGAAGCCTGCGTCGGAGAACACGGCGCGCATGGCATCGCTGCCGAACAGGCCGCCGAAGACGGTTGAATCCGCGGGATTGACGCTCATCGCGCCGAGGCTCCGGTCAGAGGTCGAAAAACGCGGTCTCGCCCTCGCCCTGCAAGACGACGTCGAAGCGGTAGGTCGCGGGTGCGCCATTCACGGGCTGGGCCAGAAGCGTGCGGCGCGCCGCCGCATCCTCGATGCCGCTCAGCACCGGATCGGCATCGTTCGCTTGCGCCAGGTCGGCGAAGTAAAGCCGCGTCGTCAAATGCTTCAACAGGCCGCGCGCGAAGATGGTGATGGCGATGTGCGGCGCCTGCAGCGCATTGCCGCGGCCGGGGACAGCGCCCGGCCGCACCGTGGTGAAGCGATAGCGCCCCTCCTTGTCGGTGAAGGCGCGGCCAAAGCCGACGAAATTGCCATCGACGGGCTTCTCCTGCGGATCCTCGGGATGCCGGTACTTGCCCGCGGCATTGGCCTGCCAGAGCTCGAGCATGGCATCGGGAACGCCGGCGCCGGCGCCGTCACGCACTTGGCCTTCGATGATGATCCGCTCGCCCAGCGCCTTGCCGCCCTGGGTGAGATCGGCGAGCTCCGGCCGGGCAAGGCCGACATGGAAGAACGGCCCCACCGTCTGCGACGCCGTCGGCACGCGCTTCATCTCACGGCTCCATCGGCGTGGCGCCGCGGCCGCGCAGCACGATGTCGAAGCGGTAGCCCAGCGCGTATTCCGCTTCGCTGAGCTCGGGATCGTAGACCGAGACGAGGCGCTGGCGCGCGGTCTCGTCGGCGGTGCTGTTGAAGATGGGATCGAGCGGCAGCAGCGGGTCGCCGGGGAAATACATCTGCGTCACCAGCCGCGTGGCGAAGGCCGGGCCGAAGACGGAGAAGTGCAGATGCTGCGGCCGCCAGGCATTATAGGTGTTGCGCCAGGGATAGGCGCCCGGCTTCACGGTGAGGAAACGATAGCGCCCGTCGGCATCGGTCAGCACATGTCCCTTGCCGGTGAAGTTGGGATCGAGCGGCGCGTCGTGCTGGTCGGCGTCATGGAGATAGCGGCCGGCGGAATTGGCCTGCCAGAGCTCGAGCAAGGTATCCGGAACCGGGCGGCCATCCTCGTCGAGCACGCGGCCGGCGAGGATGATGCGCTCGCCGATTGGCTCGCCCGCACCCGCCTGCGTCAGATCGGCGAGGCTCGGGCCGGTCCAGCCGCCGGTGAAGACCGGGCCCGTGGTTTCGGTCAAGGTGTGGTCGAGGCGGATGGGACGGCGCACCGGCGCCCGCTTCACGGTGCTGGCGTAGTCGGGATAGAGATAAGGCGGATGGTTGCCGGGTTGTTCGCGGCGATAGGGACGGACGTCAACCATTCGCTTCCTCCCATGCGTGACGTGCCGCCACTATAGCGATGGCGGCGACCCGCGGAAACCGCCGCCCGGGCTCATCGCGCGGCTGATCGGTCTTGCACAGTCGCCTATTTGTCGAGCTGGTTGCGCTCCCTGCGGTCGCATTTCGCGCGAATGATGTGACACGGATCATTCACCGAAGTTGGATACGATCATCGCGCGGCGAGCGGCGCACCTTATCTCTCCTTGTCTCGAGCAGAAGGCGGCCATGGAAGGGGCGAGCTATGGCGCGTCCGGGGGGGTGCGCGACCGCGGCGCCTTCGAGCGGGCACTGGTCAAACGGCTCGTCGCCACGGGAGCGCTCGACACCGCCGCCGGAGAGCGTGCTTTGCGGCTCGCCGCGTCGAGCGACGAGCGAGTCGAGACGGTCCTCGCCAAGCTTGCGCTCGCGCGCGAGCACGACGTGGTCGAAGCGGCGGCGAGCGAGCTCGGTCTCGCCGTGGCGGCGGTGAAGGATTTTCCCGACGCCCCGGTTCTCGAAGCCGCGAGCCCGAAGTTTCTGCGCCAGGCGCGCATCGTGCCGCTCTCCGAGCATGTCGACCGCGTCCGCCTGGCGGTCGCCGACCCGCTCAACCAGCAGCATGTACATGCGCTGGCGCTGCTGGCCGGCAAGCCGGCGGAAGTGCTCATCGCCGCGCCGTCGGATCTGGAGCTCGCCCAGGAACGGCTCTATGGCGGCGTCGACGGCGCCGTCGGCGAGATCGTCGAAGAGATCGGCCGCGCCGAAGCATCGGACGGGGCCTTCGCGGAAGACGAGGCGGATGTCGGCCGGTTGCGTGATCTCGCGCGTGAAGCGCCCGTCGTCCGCCTGGTCAATCTGCTGATCTCGCGTGCCGTCGAGGCGCGCGCGTCGGACATTCATATCGAGCCCTTCCAGGACCGGCTTTCGGTGCGCTATCGCATCGACGGCGTGCTGCGCGGCGCACCGACGCCGCCGCCACGCCTGCGCGCCGCGATCGTGTCTCGGATCAAAATCATGGCGAAGCTCGACATCGCCGAACGCCGGCTGCCGCAAGACGGCCGCGTGCTCGTCACGCTGCGCGGCCGCGACTACGATTTGCGCGTCGCCACCGTGCCGACGCTGCATGGCGAGCGCGTGACGATGCGCATCCTCGACCGCTCGAGCCTCGTGGTCGATTTCGCCGAGCTGGGTTTCGCGCCTGACGCCTTGACGCGCTATCTCGGCCTCGTCGACAGGCCCCAGGGCATCGTGCTGATCACCGGGCCGACGGGCAGCGGAAAGACAACGACGCTTTACGCGACGCTGGCACGCCTCAACGCGCCCGAACGCAACGTCTTCACGGTCGAGGATCCGGTCGAGTATCAGCTCGACGGCGTCAACCAGGTCCAGGTGAAGCCGCAGATCGGGCTCGGCTTTGCCGAGATCTTGCGGACCTTGCTGCGGCACAATCCCGACGTGATCATGATCGGCGAGATGCGCGACCGCCAAACCGCGCAGATCGCGATTCAGGCGGCGCTCACCGGGCATCTCGTGCTCTCCACCTTGCACACCAACGACGCCGCCTCGTCGATCACCCGGCTCCTCGATATGGGGGTCGAGGATTATCTGGTGACCTCGACGCTCTCGGGCGCGGTCGCCCAACGCCTGGTTCGCCGCCTTTGCCCGCATTGCCGCGCACCGCGGCAGGTGCTGCCGTCATTTCTCGATCGCACCGGCCTGGCGGCTCTGCTGCGCGACCACGAGCCGCGGCTCTTCGTCCCGCGCGGCTGCGACGCGTGCCAGGACACGGGATATCAGGGGCAGATCGCGGTGATGGAAGTCCTCGAAATGTCGGATGCAGTGCGTGCACTGGTGCTGCAGCACGCGGAGGTCGGCGATATCCGCCGCGCGGCGGCGGGTGGAGGGATGCGCAGCATGCACGAGGATGGGCTGATCAAAGCGCTTGACGGGGTTACCACCCTCGAGGAGGTGCTGCGCGTGACGAGAGACATGTGACGACGGACCCGCGCCGCATCGCCCGGAGACGGCCATGACGCTGTGGCGCTATCGCGCGGCCGATGCGGCTTCGGAGCTGCGCGAAGGCGAGATCGAGGCCTTGGACGAGGGCGCCGCGGCGGCGCGGCTGCAATCCTTGGGGCTGATGCCGCTGCGCCTCAGGGCGCTCGGCGCGGAGCAGACCGCCGCGGCGGCGCCGCAACGCCGCCGGCGCGGGTTGAAGCCGGCCGTGCTGGCAGCGATCGCGGCCCAGACCGCGGTGCTGCTGCGCTCCGGCATCGCCCTCGACGATGCGCTCGACGTCGCCGCCAGCTTCGCGGAAAAGCCGCGCGAGAGCGAAGTGCTGCGCGCGCTTCTGGGGCGCATCCGCGCGGGCGCGTCGCTGGCGGAGGCGATGAGCGCCGAGCCCGGCTTGTTCCCCGATTTCGCGGTGAGCATGGTCCGCGCCGGCGAAGAGGCGGGACAGGTCGAGAGCGCCCTCGCCCGCCTCGCGGAATTTCTCGAGCAGAGCATGGCCTGGCGCGAGACGATCAAATCGGCGCTGCTTTATCCCGCCGTCGTGGCCCTGGTCTGCTGCGGCTCGATCGCGGTGCTGTTCGCTTTCGTCGTGCCGCGCTTCGCACCGCTCTTCGCACAGGCCGGCGACGCGCTGCCGAGCTCGGCGCGCACACTCCTCGCCGTTTCCGATCTCGTGCGCGGCTGGTGGTGGACGCTGCCCCTCGCCGTGCTGGTTCTGGCGTTTGCTGCGCAGCGTGCCCTGCGCACGCAGGAAGGCCGGCGACGCTGGGACCGTGCGGTGCTGAGGCTGCCGGTTTTCGGCCCCCTCGCTGCCAAGACGCGCACGGTGCATTTTGCGCGCACGCTGGGCACGCTGCTGCAAGGCGGCGTGGCGCTGGTTCCGGCGTTGCAGATCGCGCGCGAGACCGCCGGAAACCTGGTATTCGCCGAGGCCATCGATGCGGTGCTCGAACAGGCGAAGGCAGGAAAAGGCGTCGCCGAGCCGCTGCGGCGCACCGGCGTCTTTCCGCCGCTTGCCTCGCGCCTGATGGCGATCGGCGAAGAGAGCGGCCGGCAGCAGGAGATGCTGATGCGCATCGCCGACACGCTCGAGAGCGAGACGCGCCGGCTGGTCGACCGGCTCATCGCCTTGTTGACGCCGGCGCTGACCATCGTGCTGGGCGTGATCGTCGCGGCGGTCATCGGCTCGATCCTCACCGCCATCCTCAGTGTCTACGATTTGGCGATGTGAGAAGAAGCGACGGGAATGGAGATAGGAGGGCCCTTCACATGCAGCGCGCAATGCCGGACCGGACGGCCGGATTTACGCTGGTCGAGCTGCTGGTGGTTCTGGCGATCCTCGGGCTCCTGGTCGCGATCGCAACGCCCCAGGTCCTGAAATACCTGGCGCGCGCCAAGGTGGACACGGCGCGGATCGAGATGAAGAGCATATCCAGCGCGCTCGATCTCTTTCTTCTCGACAATGGCCGCTATCCGACCGAGCAGGAAGGGCTGAAGGCCCTCGTCGCCAATCCCGGAGCGCTCGCCACCTGGTCCGGCCCTTACCTGAAGAATGGCGGCGGCGCGCCGTTGGATCCCTGGGGCCGCCCCTATCAGTACCGTTATCCCGGCCAGAACGGCGATTACGACCTGTTCTCGAACGGGCCCGACGGCCATGAGCCGATTGCTCCTGCCGTCGGCCCCGCGGCAGCATCCGCGGCGATGCGATGATCGACATCGTCACCCGGCGCGACCCGTCGGGCGAGCGCGGCTTCACGCTGATCGAGCTGCTGGTGGTTCTCACCATCTCGGCGCTGTTGTTCGGCCTGACGATAGAGCTCGCCCGCGGGCCGCAGCCGCGCACGCTGCTGCCCGCGACCGCGCGACAAGTGGCCTCGGCCTTCCGCGCCGCGCGCGAGCAGGCGATCACCCAGGACCGGCTGGAGGTGGTGATGGTCGACGTGGCGAGCGGGGCCTGGGTGGCGCCGGGAGCGGTGCGGCGCCACCTGCCGCGCGGCGTGCGCGCCGTTCTCTTCACCGAGGACACCGATACCGACGGCGATGAGCGCGGCCTCATCCGCTTCTATCCCGATGGCAGCTCGAGCGGCGGCGGGCTGTCGATCGAGGCCGGCGGACTCCGTTACGACATCCTGGTCGATTGGCTGACGGGCGGCGTGACGATCCATGAGCAAAGGCCGGTGCCGCGCAAACCGGCGATTCTGTGAGGGCGGGATGCGCCAGCTCGGCGAGGCCGGCTTCACCTTGATCGAGATCCTCGTCGCTTTCGCGATCGCGATCATCGCGCTCGCGGCGCTCTATCAGCTGTTCGGCATCGGCACACAGACCGTCACGGCCGCCGATCGGCTGGAAGCCGCGATCGTTTTGGCGCGCTCCGCGCTCAACGCGGGTGCGGTGGTCGCAGACGGTGAACAGGCGCAGCAGATCGGCCCTTACCAGCGCCGCGTCCTGGTCCAGGCGCGGCCCGATCTCGCGCGCTCCGGCGCGCCGGCGGGATTGAGCGAAATCGAGGTCGAGGTGTCGTGGCACGAAGGCAGGCGGCAGCGCCGCATCTCGCTGTCGACGCTTCGCGTCGTTGCCAGCGCCACGGCGGAGTCCGGACAATGACGGCGCCGCTCACGCAGCGGCGCTGCGCCGCAGAAGCCGGCTTCACGCTGGTCGAGATGCTGGTCGCGGTCAGTTTGCTGGCGCTCCTTACGGTCGTCCTGGCCGGCGGCATGAGTCTCGCCACGAAGCGCTTCACCCGGCATCCCGAGCGCGTCGACCGGGCGCAACGGATCGCTGCGGCGCAGGATTTCCTGCTGGCCACGCTCGCCGATGCGCGGCCGCTCGTCGATCAGGAGTCCGGCGCGGCGCGCCTCGCTTTCGCCGGCGGGCCGACGCAGCTGCTGTTCCTCGCGCCGGCGCCGGAGAGCATGCCTGCGGGCGGTCTGATGGCGTATGGCCTGCGCTTCAGCCCGCCCGCCCGCGGCACCGGTGGCCGCTTGGAATTGGGCGCGCGCCGCTTCGACGTGCCGGCGGCCGGCTCGGGCCGGACCACGGTGCTGCTCGATCACGTCACAAAGGTGCAGCTGAGCTATTACGGCACGCTCACGCGCGAGGCGCGCCCGAGCTGGCACGATGAATGGGACGCGGCGCAGACGCTTCCCAGCCTGGCGCGTATCGCCGTCGCCTTTTCCGACGGCACCACCATGCCCGATCTCGTGGTCGCCCTGCGCCTCGCCGGGCAGCCGCCCGCGCGATGATGAGGTGAGGCAATGATCGCTCTCAGAGAGATGGCGCGATTGAAGAGTGCCGGCGCGACGGCGTGGCATTTCGCCCGGTGGTGGGTCGACGAGCTCGCCGGACTGTTGCCGCAGCGCCTCAGCGCCCCCGCCGTCGAAGACGCTTTGATCCTTGCACCTTCGGCGGATCTGAGCACGGCGACGCTCGCCGTCGAATCCGGGCGTCAGCGCCAGCCGCTCGGCCGCTTCGCCCTTGCCGCACCGGAAGCCGCTGCGCACGCGCTTCGCGCCGCCGGGATTCTGCGCGCTGTCCGCGCCGGGCACATGCCGGTGGTGTTACGCCTGCCGCAAGCTCTCGTCTCGCGCCAGCAGCTTGAATTGCCGATCGCGGCGCAGTCGGATCTCGAGGAGGCTGTGGGCTACGATCTCGACCGGCGCACGCCGTTTTCGCGCGAGCACGCAGTGTTCGCGGTGCGGTTGGTCCGGCTCGAGCCGGCCCGCAAGCGCCTCATCGCCGAGGTCGTGGTGACGCCGCGGGCGACGCTCGACCGGGCGCTGCAGGCGCCGCGCGCGCTCGGACTCGAGCCGAGCCGGGTCGAGGCGGCGGACGCGGCCGGAGAGTCCGCGTCCGGCGATCTGCTGCGGGCCGCGCCGTCGGGCGCGAACCGCCCCGGCCGCGAACGCGACCGGGCCGCCTGGGGGCTCGGCCTGGTCGCGGCGGCCCTCGTCGCAGCGCTGGTCTGGCTGCCGATCTCCCTGGCGCAGCGGCGCGCGGCGGATCTCGCCGCCCGCTTCGAAGCGGCCAAGCGTGCGAACGTCGCCGCCGTCCGGCTGCAGCATCAGATCGACGAGCTCGTTCAGGAAGACCGCTATCTCCTCGACAAGAAGCGCGCCGCTCCCAACCCGTTACGGCTGCTTCTCGACACGACGCGGGTGACGCCGGACACGGCCTGGCTCACGGAATGGGACATGACCGGCGAGGAAGTGCGGCTTACCGGCAACGCCGTCTCTGCCTCGGGTCTTGTCGACGCGCTGGAACACTCGCAGATCTTCACCGGCACCGCGTTCCTGTCGCCGGTGACGCGACAGCCCGATGGGCGCGAGCGTTTTTCCGTGTCGGCCCATGCCGTCGCAGCCACCGCCCAACCGCAGGAAGCAAAGCGATGAGCCCGCCGGAATTTCTGGCGCAGGCCTCGCCCGCGATGCGCCGTGTCGTCGCGCTCGGATTGCTGGCAGCGCTGCTGTGCCTCATGGGATTCTGGGTGATCTTGCCGCTGTGGCAATCCTATACCGATGCCACGGCTTCGGCCGACGAGCTCCAAGGCGCGCTCGGCAAGCTCGAAGCGGCCGGGCGGAATCCCGCAGCGCTGGAGGCCGAGCTCGCCAAGCTCAAGAACCGGCGTGCCGCGGCGCCAGGGCTGCTCGCCGGCCCTACGGATGCGCTCGCCTCGGCCCAGCTGCAGAGCCGCCTCAATCGCGCGACCGAAGCGGCGCGCGGCGTATTCCGCAGCGCGCAGCCCTTGCCGATGCGCGATGAAGGCCCCTATCGCCGGGTCGGCGTCCGCGTGCTGATGACGGTGAAGCTGGCGGAGCTGGTCGGCATCTTCCATGACCTCGAATCCGCCTCGCCGTTTCTGTTTCTCGATGAGGTGAGCGTCAAAACAGCGACGCCGTTCCACCTCGGGCAAGCGGCGCAGACCGAAAAGCAAGAACCCAGTCTCGATGTCGAATTCGAGCTCTACGGCTATGTTCGCAAGCCCGCGGGGCCCGCCGCATGAGGCCGCGCTTGACCCGCCGCCTGGGACTCGCCGCGCTCACTTTCGCGCTCGGGGCGGCACTCTGGCTCGAGTGGGAGCACGGAGAAAGAGTGACCATCGCGGCCGTTGCAGTGGCACCGGCGCCATCACTGCCGCCGACGCCGTCGGCGCAGGACGATCCTGCGTACACCTTGCCGCCTCTCGAAGCCTACCGCGCCATCGAGGCGCGGCCGCTGTTCTGGGCCTCGCGGCGCCCGATCGCGGCGGCCGAGGGAGCGGCCGCGGCGCCTTCGGACCTGGCGCTGCTGGGCGTGGTGGAGGGCAAGGGCGAGACGGTCGCGCTGATCCGTCACGGCCAGCCGCCCCGAGTCGAGCGGGTGCACGAAGGCGCGACGGTCGAGGGTTGGACCGTGACGAAGGTCGCGCTCGGCGGCGTCGTCCTGGTCAACGGCGGGACAGAGGCGGAGCTGAAGCCGAAAGCGGCGCCGCCGACGGTGACGGCGCCCGCCGCAGGCGCCAAGCCGGCGCCCGCGCCCGCGCGGCAATCCGCGCGAACGCGGCCCGGAGATTGAGCGCAGCCGCGCCCATGCCGGATGCGCTTTCCCTGCTGTCGCTCGTCGCGGCGCCCGCGATCGGCAGCTTTCTCGGCGTGATCGTGCAGCGCTTCGCGTCGCCGGCGACAATCCTGTGGGGCCGCTCGGCATGCCCTTATTGCGGCGTGCGCCTCGGCGCGCTCGACCTGCTGCCGATCGCCAGCTGGCTCGCGCTGCGCGGACGCTGCCGCCGCTGCGGCGTGCGCATCGGCGCCTTCTACCCGCTGATCGAGCTGGCCGCCTTGGGCGTCGCCCTGTGGTCCATCGCCGCGACCGCGGGCTGGGTGGTTTGGGCGAGCTGCGCGCTCGGCTGGTCGCTGCTTGCGCTCGCGGCGATCGATGCGCGCCATCAGCTGCTGCCGGATTTCCTGACCCTTCCCCTGTTGCTCGGCGGCCTCGCCGTGAATGCGCTGTTCGACCGCCAAAGCTTCGTGGCAGCTGCGATCGGCGCCGCCGCCGGCTTCCTGTTCGTCGTCGCGCTGCGCGCGGTTTATCAGCGCCTGCGCGGGCGCGAAGGGATCGGCCTCGGCGATGCGAAGCTGCTCGCCGCGTGCGGCGCGTGGGTCGGCTGGGACGGGATGCCGAGCGTCGTTCTCGCAGCGTCGCTCGGCGGTTTGCTCTTCGCGCTGATGTGGGCCGCCAGAATCGGCCGGTTGTCGCTCGGCGAACGCGTGCCGTTCGGCCCGTTCCTCTGCGCCGGGCTTTGGCTCGTCTGGCTCTACGGTCCGCTCGGCTGAGAGGCGCCGCGCAATCGCGTCAGCGCGCCGTCGCATCGGAGTCGGATTCGCCCTGGAGATCGCGCTCCCAGGCAAGCATATGCACGGGGTCCGAGGGATCGCCGGTGACGAGCGCCACCGCGTTGCGTCGGAACCGGGCGCCGGCAATCCTCGCTTCCACATGGACGGTCACGGTGGGCCGCATGAGATTGGTGGCGACGAGGCCCGAGGCAAGATCGCGCGGCACCGGCGCTGCGGCTTGCTGTCGGTCGCGGAGGGCGAGCCACGCATCGACGCGCGTCGGGTCGACGCCCGGGATGGTCAGAAGCACAGGCCGTGACGCGGTTCTCGGGTCGGGCACCGGCTGCTTCGACCAGACCGTGACGTAAGGCGCGATCGCGGCGTAAAGGTCCGGCGTCACACCGGGCACGCGCTTCAGCTCTTCGAGCGCGAAAAAAGGTCCGGTCGGCTCGTCGGAGAGGTGCGCGGCCGAGCGCCGCTTGGCGATGCCGAGCGCCGCAGCGCGGCGCTTGCGCCAGTCGATGAGCGCTGTGGCGAGGTCCGCGGCTTGTCCCGGCGCGATGCCGAGCGCCTGAAACAGCGCCGCAAACGCCTCGTCGGGCGCGGCGTTGAGATCGATTTTGCCGCTTTCGCTGTCGACGCGGACGCGCAGCTCCGCGCCTTGCCACTGCAGCGCGTGCACCGTGCCATCCGCTTCCCACTCATCCTCGGCCGGCGGCGCGCCCGGCGCGCGCGCCGCTTCAGAGAGCGTCGCCGCGACGCCGGACAGCGCCAGCGCCACCCCGGCATCGGCCGCGGTCTCCGCCTCTGCCGCGGCGAGGCGGTTGCGCGCGATGTCGAGCGCAACGCGCGACTCGCCGGCAAAGGCCGACAGCACGAGCGCGAGAAGCGCGACGACCCAGAGAACCATGATGAGCGCGATACCGCGCTCGCCCGGCCGGCGATGCGCGAGGGCCGAGGCTGCGTCTTGCTGATCCCGGTCGCGAAGCGACATGCAAGGCGCCTGCTGCGGCTCAGCGCGCGCGGAGCTCGAGCGGCCGCACCGAGCGCATCCGTTCTCGCAGCTCGTCGGTCGCGGCGGTGGCGTCGTGCTGATTGCGCAGGATGCGCGGCGTGAGCAGCACGAGCAGCTCGGTTCGGGCTTTCGTGTCGCTGCTCTGGCCGAAGAGAGAGCCGACCACGGGGATGTCCTTGAGGATGGGGATGCCGTTGTGATCGACCGTGCGATTGTCGAGGATGAGGCCGCCCAAGGCCACCGTTTCGCCATCCTCCACCGTCACCGAGGTGGTGATGCGACGCTGGCTGATCGTCGGTGAATTGATGGTGGACGAGGTCGTGGTCTCGACATCGCTCACGGATTGGTCGATGTCGAGGCTGACGAGGCCGCTGTTGTTGACGCGCGGCGTCACCTGCAGGATGACGCCGGTGCCGATATATTGCACGCTGTTGACGATGGGGGCGTTGGTGGTGATCGTGCTGATCGCGCTGGCGGTCACCGTGGGCACTTCGTCGCCGACCTGAAGATAGGCGGTCTGATGGTCGAGCACGACGAGATGCGGCGCGGATACGACATCGACATGGGTCACTTCGGACAGCGCGCTCAGCACGAGTTTTTCCTGCCCGCCGCCGAGCACGTAATTGAAGCCCGGGAAAGACGGCAGCACGTCGGCGGCCGTGCCGATGCCGGTCGCCGTGCCGCCGCCCGCCGGCGGCGCGGTGAGCTCGAACTTGTTCGAGGCATGGCTTAGGAACCATTGCACGCCGTATTGCAGCGTGTTGTTGAGCGTCACCTCGGCGATCGTCGCTTCGATCATGACTTGCAGCGGCACGACGTCGAGCTGGCGAATGACGCCTTCGATCATGCGATAGTCGCGCGGCTTGGCGTAGACGACGATGGCGTTGTTCTTCTCGTCGGCGACGACGCGGGCTTGCGGCAACGGCAGCTCGCCCTGAGCCTGGTTCGAATTGCCGAACGCGCCCTGAAGCGCTTCGGACAGCGAACCCTGCTGCCCGCCCTGGCCGGCGCCTTGCCCCTGCGCCGCCGCCGAGGTCGCGCCGGAATTGGGCGCGGCGCCGGGCGCCCCCGGTTGGTTGACGGCAGCCGTGCCCAGACCGCTGACGCCGCCCATGCCGGTGGCGCCCTGTCCATAGCTGCCGGGCGCCTGTCCGGGAAGCCCGGTCCCTGGAGCGCCCGTCCCGAGCCCGCTCGTGCCGGGTGCGCCGAGCCCGTTCGCACCGGCGCCGTTCTGGCCCTGCCCCGTGGCGCCGATGGCGATGCCGTTGGTGCCGGGCGCGGTTTCCGGCTGCACCGTGCTGACGGAGCCGGAGCCGAGAAGCTTGGTCAGGACGGCGGCGACATCGGCGGCGCGGCTGTTCTGCACGCGGTATTCGAACATGCGCGGCGTCGTCTGGTCCTCGCCATAGTCGAAGCGGGTGATCCAGTCGCGCGCATCGCTGAGATATTGGCGCTGCCCGGCGATCACCAGGATGGCGTTGAGCCGGTCGACCGGCACGATGCGGACAAGGCCGGCGAGCGGTCCCGATGCGCCATCGCCGAAGATCGCCTCGAGCTCGGGCGCGACATCCTTCGCCTGAGCGACGTGGAGCGGATAGAGCGCGAAGGACGTGCCGGCGAGCCAGTCCACGTCGAAGCGTCGAACGAGATCGGCGAGGCCGTCGAGATCGGCGGTCGGCGCCGCCACGATCAAGACGTTGCGCGCGCCGGCGGTTTGCAGCGTGCTGCCCTGCGGCATCAGCGGATCGAGCACGCTCTTGATCTCGGAAGCGGAGACGAAGTTGAGCGGGATCACTCGGATGCCGTAGCCGGGTTGCCCGGCAAGGGGTGCGCTCAGCGTCGCGCGCGCCGCGTCCTGCATCGGCATGATGTGCCAGACGCCGTCGCTTTCGACCATGGCGAGCCCGCTCGCCGACAGGATGGATTCGAGCGTCGGCAGCACCGCTTCGCGCGGCAGCTTGTCGCTGGTTTGCGCCGTGATCTGGGCGTTCACCTTGGGATCGACGACATAGGCGAGGTGAAGCTGCTCGCCGAGAATTTCGCGCGCGACATCGCGCACATCGGCGCCGTTGAAGGAGAAGGTTATCTCGCCGGAGGGCGAGGAGCGCACCCCGGTCGGCCGCAGCGTCGCTTCCGGCGCGACGAAAGAGCCGGTGCCGGGAACGACGACTTCACGCCCGCGTCTCGTCGCGGTGTCGCTGGGCGTATCGACGGGGACAGCAGGCGCCGGCGCTTGATTGGCGGAAAGCTGTACCGGTGCCGGCGAGGCCGATAGGCCGGCCTCGCGCGGGCGCGCGGCATCTCCCGCGGTCGGCGGCGTGCATCCCACGAGGAAGGCGAGCAAAAACGCGATGAGGACCGCAGGACAGCGCCGTAGCGGCTTCGGAACTGTCGTCCATTTGCTCTGCGCCGGCATAATCACTGCCTCCTCACAGCCTCCCCGAGGCGCCGACCTCATCCCTGGCGGCCCTTGAAGCATCGACGCCGCGCCCGCGACTTCCGCCGACCCGATGATCCGCGGTCAGAAGTTGAAGGCTTCGGTCAAATCCGATATCGCCGGGCCGTTGATCGGAACGTAGGGATTGCTCGACGACGCTACCGGATTGGGAAGATTGTCGCGGCCGGTCGCGCTGACCGGAGGGACGCTCCAGTTCTTTTCGATGAATTTGATGAGCGAGACATGGTCGGAATAGTTATGGACCACGGTCCCGCCGGTTGAATAGGGCGAGACCACGATCAGCGGGATACGGGTGCCGTCACCGAAGAAGTCGAGCGGCTGCACATAGCCCGAATCGTAGTAGCCGCCGCCTTCATCGACGGTGATGAAGATGGCCGTGCCCGCCCAGATCTGCGGCTGCGCTTTCACCTCGTCGATGATGCGGCGGGTGAAGGCCTCGAAAATGCCGAATTTGGACGAGGCGGGGTGCCCGTCATTGAGGCCGCCGGGCTTGATGAAGACGACCGCGGGCAAGGTGTTGTTCTTCACATCACGGTCGAAGTCGGGGAGATCGCCGATATGCTGTGCCCGCTGGTTCGGGTCGGTCATGATCGAGGTGGTGTACTGCAGGAAGTTGCAGATGTTGCAGTAGAGCGAGCCAAGCGGCGAGGTCGGGTTCCGGAGATAAGCGTCCCAATCCTCGCCGTAGTAGCGGAACGAGACATCCTTCTCGTTCAGCGCATCGCCGATGGTCCGAACGCTCGACGGTGGAATGGCGAAGGTGTCCGTCGTGTCTACCGTGCCGTTGCCGACGTAGCCGGGACTATAGTTGTTGACGAGATAGTAGTGCCCGGAAGCGCATTCGGGGTTGGGCTTGTTGGGCAGCGCGCGGAGATAGTCGAGAATCGAAGAGACGCCGGGCTGCGAGCGGTCGGCACAATTGACGTAGGAGCCGCCGGCATAGCCGTCCTGGGCGTAGTAGTTGTTCGTGCCCGGCTGCGGGTTGGGGTTCTCGATCTGGTTCTGCGGCGGGGTCGTCGCGTTGCCCTTGCCGTCGCTGTAATACATCGCCTGGCCGGAGCCGAGCATGATGTGGTTGGCACCGGTGCCGCCCATCACCCCCTGATGATAATTGTCGCTGAGCGTGTAGGTGTCGGCGAGATATTTGAAATAGGGCATGTCACCGCGCGCGACATTGTAGAAGCCCATCGCCGTGGAACCTTCACCGGTGCTCTGGTCGGTGAAATTGGCCGGCTGCGGGTGGCCGTTGCTGCCGGCGCCGATGGTCACCTCGACCCAGGGGAAGAGATCGGCAAGGCAGCCGCTCGGATTCTGCGGCGTGGCGTGGCTCACGCTGCAATCCAGCTGCTGCCACATCTGGAAGAAGCGATGCACCGGGTTCGAGGCGTAATCATCGTAGGCAATGTCGGGCGTAAGCTGATAGGGACCGTTCGCCAGCTTCGTCGCGTTCGGCAGCCGCGTGTCGACGGAACGCCGCGGCAGGCCGGTCGCGCCGGTGAGAAGTAAGGTCTGGTCCTCCGGCGACAGGCCGGTATCCACGGACGCCAGAGCCGCGGTCGTGAACGGCGGCGCGGTCGTGCTTGGCGCTTGCGGCGCACTGTCGGTCATGAGCGGCGGCAGGAGGCGATAGGGCGTCTTGACCGTGGGCGCCGACTGATAGCTCTGCCTGACCTGCGCCTCACTCTGAGCCGCTGTCGAGAAGTTCGGCCCGGGCGAGCCGTCGACCGTGACGATGCCCTCGGAGAGCAGATTCATGACGGTCTGACCCGGCTTCGGCACATACGTGGCGAAGAGGTGGTCGAAGGTGCGATTCTCGCCGAGGATCACGATCACATGCTTGATCGGGGTCGTCGTGTTGTTGTCGCCGCTCCCCGCCCAGGCGCTCGCCGGTGCGCCGAGACTGGTCATCAGAGCCACCAGCGAAACACAAGTCAGGCCCAGGCGCGGCGAGACAGCCCTCAGCATCTGCCCCCCATTTTTCATCTACCCCCACTTTCATTGAGATCCCGCAGGCGTGAGTCCGGCATGATGAGCGATCGACGTTACATCTCGGTGGCGCGCCTCCATGTTTCGTGCGACGAGCGCGGAAAAACCGTTACGACAAAATCTGCGGTGGCGGAACCCGGACACTTCGTCCGCTTTCGGCACGTCCTCCTCGATCAATGGTTTCGCAAGCGCGCGCCAACACGCGCGTAAACGTCGCGCTCGCGTGATCGGCGAGCCAGGCCGCGAAGGATCGCGTCATCGGCTCGCGCGCCCGCCCTCAGCCGCCCGGCTTATCCTTGTCCATTTCGTCGAACACGGCCCGCGCATGGGCGAAGGCGGTGTTGGCCGCCGGCACGCCGGCATAGACCGCGGTGTGCATCAGCACTTCCTTCACCTCGTCGCGGCTGACCCCGGTATTTGCGGTGGCGCGGAAATGGAGCTTCAGCTCCTCTTCCTGACCTAGCGCCGTGAGCAGGGCGATCGTCAACATGCTGCGCGTCTTGCGGTCGAGACCGGGCCTCGTCCAGATGTCGCCCCAGGCATATTGCGTGATGAAGGTCTGCCAATCCTCGGTGAGCTTGTTGGCGCGCTGGCGCGAGCGCTCGACATGAGCGCGGCCCAGCACGGCCGTGCGCACCGCGAGGCCGCGCTCGAACAATTCGGCGATCATACCCATGATACCCCTCCTCCTGCTTCATGCCTTTGCCGCCGGCGCGCGGCGGCTCAGTTCACCTGGCGCTCGCGGCCGCGCCAATAGGGCTTGCGCAGCTCGCGCTTCAGGATCTTGCCCGCGGGATTGCGCGGCAGCGCGTCGACGAAATCGACCGAGCGCGGCACCTTGTAGCCGGCGATGCGCTGGCGCGCATAGTCGATGAGCTCGGCCGCCGCGACCGAAGCTCCCGGCCGCTTGACGACGATCGCTTTCACCGCCTCGCCCCATTGCGCGTCGGGAACGCCGATCACCGCCACATCGGCGATGGCGGGGTGGCCAAACAGCGCGCTCTCGACCTCGGCGGGATAGATGTTCTCGCCGCCGGAGACGATCATGTCCTTCACCCGGTCATAGATATAGAGGTAGCCGTCCCGGTCGAGATAGCCGGCATCGCCGGTGTGGAACCAGCCGTCGCGGATCGCGCGCCGCGTCGCCTCCTCCAGATTCCAATAGCCCCGCATCACCTGCGGCGTGCGGCAGATCACCTCGCCGATCTCGCCCGGCGGCAGCGCCTTGCCCGCGGCATCGACCACCTTGAGCTCGACCCCCTCCATCGCCTTGCCGCAGGATTTCATGCGCTCGATACCGTGCTCGCCATGATCTTCGGGCGGCAGATAGGTGATGCCGCCGGTGGTCTCGGTGAGGCCGTAGAGCTGCGCCAGGGCGCAGCCGAAGGTCTTCACCGCGTTTCGCAGCAGGTCGAGCGGCGCCGGCGAGGCGCCATAGACGACGAGCTCGAGCGAGGAGAAATCGGTCTCGCGGCATTGCGGTGCCTGCAGCAGGAACAGCATCATCGCCGGCACGAAGAGCGCCTTGGTGATGCGCTGCCGCTCGATGATGCGGAGGATCGCCGCCGGATCGAAATCGCGCGTCAACACATTCTCGATACCGCGATAGAGTCCGACCAGCGCCCAGCCGCTGCCGCCGATATGGAAGAGCGGCAGGCAGACGAGGTTGACGTCGCGCTCATGCCACGCACCCCATTGCCGCAACGCGCCGGGCAGCAGCTGCAGAAAATTGTCATGACTGAGCTGTGCGCCTTTGGGATGGCCGGTGGTGCCGCTCGTATAGAGCTGGATGGCGCAATCGCCGCCGCGGATGGGGAGCGCGGGATCGCTCGTCTTCTGCTGTTCCCGCCAGAGCCGATAGTCCGGCCAGACCGGATGATTTCCGTCGAGCGCGACGATGCGGCGCACCGATGTGAGCTCACCCGCCACTTTCTCCACGAGCGGATAGAAATCCGCGCCGACGAAAAGCAGCTCGGCTTTGGCATCGTTGATGACGAAAGCGGCTTCGGGCGGCGCCAGGCGGAAATTGACCGGCACCAGCACCGCATTGGCCTTGGCCGCGCCGAACCACAGCTCGAAGAAGGCGGGTCCGTTCTTGGCGAGAACGGCGACCCGCGCCTGCGGTGCGATGCCGGCGGCGATCAGCCCTTGCGCGACCGCACTCGCGCGCCGGTCGAGATCGCGATAGGTGATCGCCTTCCCCTCGAAGCGCAGAGCGGCCTGCTCCGGGCGCGTCCCGGCATGGTGACGGGTCACGTCGGCGACCGTCGGAATGTCGGCGGGTGGCATGGCGGCGTGGTCCTCCCTTGCAAGTTTTCTGGCTTGCGATTTTTCCGCCATTCTAGTGAGAGCGCGCGGCGACCTCCATGGGGATCGAGCCCCGTCGCGGCGGAACGGACGCGCGCCATCAATTATCGGCTACTATCCCCGCAAAACCTGGGAGGAGACGCCGATGAACGCCGCCGATCGACCCGCCGCTGCCGCGCCCGGCATGCTCGCGGTGTGGACCGATATCGACCCCGCCCTCGAGGCCGATTTCAACGAGTGGTATTGGCGCGAGCATCTGCCGGAGCGCGTCGCCATACCGGGCTTTCGCTGGGGCCGGCGCTATCGCGCGCTTTCGGGCGAGCCGCACTATTTCGCCTGCTACGAGCTGGACGGGATCGAGACCCTGGCCTCGCCCGCCTACCTCGCGCGGCTCAACCAGCCGACGCCGTGGACCGCGCGGGTGATGCGGGGCTTCCACAACACGGTACGCGCCGGCTTCGAGATTGCCGCGAGCCGCGGCGAGGTGTCCGGGGCGGTGCTTCTGAGCCTTCGCTTCTCGCCTCGCCCCGACAAGACCGCCGAGCTCGACAGCCATGTGCGCGAGAGCCTCCTGCCGGCGCTGCAGGCCCGTCCCGGCATCGTCCGCGCGCAACACTGGCGGGCGCGGGCGATCGCTGCGCCGCAGACCGTCGAGGCACGCCTGCGCCGCAGCGCCGATACGAGCGCGGACGGCGCCGTCATCATCGAGGCGGCCACGACCGAAGACCTCGCCGCGGCCGAGAGCGACCTCGCCGCCTCGCCCCTGGCGGGCTGGTCGGCGACGCCGATCATCGCTGCGACCTATGGTTTCCTCTGCTCCCTGGGTTAGAGGCGGCCCCGGCGCCGGGAGCGACCTACGCCTCTGGTGTACACCGGGGACATTTTTTTGCGCGACGCCCCCGGCGCAGGGCGCGGCGTGTTGCACGTGAAACACCCTGCACGATGTCAAAGAGCGCGGTCGCGCGATCGTACCATTGCACCCCTCACGGAGGCGCCTTTGCATGAGCGGCGCTAACGCTGCTCCGACAGGAACCAGGAAAAGGGTCACCACGCAGGCACGGAGATCACGGAGAAGAGAAGGGTCGCGCGCTGCGCGCGCCAAATACGAAAGCTCCGTGCCACCACCAACGTATTGAGAGCCGTCATTGCCTTCCCGGATTTGGGAAAGGCATTCCCGGCGTTTGCGGCTACCGGACGACACGGCGTTCGCATAGCCTATCTACAGCAAAAGGCGGTTGCAGGGAGAAGGCGACCGCGGCGAAACCATCTGGGCACGCGCCGGAGGCGATTGTCATGTCCCAATCAGATCAGAGTGATGCTGGACTCAAGTTGGTGGTGACGAACACCATCATCGTTCGCGACATTCAGCGCTCCGTGGCTTTCTATCGTGATGTCCTTGGCGCGACGGTGCTGCGCGAGGGCGAGCCGACGTTTCTCAGGCTCGGCAATATCTGGCTCACCATCAATGGCGGCGGCGGGCCGACCGACGACAAGCCTGAAGTCCTCGCTGCGCCGCCGCGCGATGCAAACCTTCTGAGCCTCTTTCTGAACCTTCGCGTCACTGACATCAGGCGCTACCACGCGCTTTGGTCATCGCGCGGGGCGAAATTCATCACCGAGCCCAAAGTCCACGCCACGGAATTGCGGTGTTACATGCGCGATCCGGATGGCTACCTCATCGAAGTCGGACAAACCACCATGACCGCAGGGCCACTGGACTTGTACGCGTAGGGCTTGGCGAGAGAGGAGTGGCTAGCGGCGATGGCGCTGCAAGCCGACGGGTCTGTCAGCGCTGCGGTACAATCACTATCGTACGGTGTCCCAAGGCCATCTCGTCTTTCGCAGCTCGTTTGATTTTCCTGCTCGATCGCTGCGTTCACCTGGCGCTCAATCTCCGCCTGCCCGCCCCCATAGAAAATCAGAACCACGAGGGCAACGTACAACAACGTCAAAAGGTAGAAGAACAGTTCACCAACCCACTCAATCACCAAGGTAAAAACGGAACGCCATACCACTGGATAGGCGGCTGACACGGTCTCCTCCCGCGAATGTCGCCAGATTGTGCGGCTGTCCAATGGGTGCACGGAGCCTGGTAAAAGTCCCTGAGCGAGCTACTTCACGCGCTTCCAATGAAGTTCACTTCTGCCGCCGAACGAATTAAATGCGGTCCACGTCTGCTCGTCTCCCGCAAATGACATGATCGTTCGCTTCTGATCGGTTCCGACCCAGCTCGGCCACATGCCCCCTTCGACGTGCTGGATAATCATCCCGTCCGTTATCGAGTATGTGCCAAAGAAAGCGATGCTTCCGCGTACGATTGCTTCGTTTTCCTTGGCCGTGCCTTGCATCCGGTTGTTGGATGCGAACCTCGGAAGGTCGGGGCGCGAGATAACGATCGCGAAGCGACCATTGCTGTCGAATATCGCGATGCCCTGCGGATTTGGGCCAAACGGTTGAAACCTACGGCCGTCCGGAGTGGCGCTGTTATCCGATTCGAGTGCCCAGGCCCCGACCAAATCCTTGGCGGTTTGGGCGACAGCACCGGGAACAGCAATCACCAGGGATGCGGCGGCAGCCACAGCGACCGTGATTAGATGCCTCATTGCAATCCTCGCTTGATGGTGACAATCACGAACGATCAAAAGCCGGCGGTCATTTGCATCAAGGGAATGTGGCCGGCACTGAGAATGGTCTGGTGGCATCCACCACGAACATAACCAGGGCATTCAGGTCGCTCGCGCCGCTGCTGGAGATCTGCATCGTTGTCCCGGGAACATGTCCCGGCATCGATTGCCCGGCCTTGACATGCACGACGCCGGAGGGCGTCCGCTGGTCCAGCCGGCCACTCAGCACGTAGAATGTCTCGGAGCCGGAATGCGAATGCACGGGGGTTCTGACCCCAGGTGGCCCGCTGACGTGGTTGATGCGCAGCAGATACTCCGGTGCGGTGATCGGGGGCACCGGCCCGATCTCGGCGACCTCGGCTCCGCCGGAAGTCGCGCCGCCCTTGGGACCCAGTGTGAAGAGCCAGGCCTTGCCCGCGGCCTCGGCGGCCAACGACGCCGGCCCCGCGGCGGCCTGCGCCGCCGCAAGTGTCGGAAAATTCTCGACCCGCCAGTACAGCTGTCCGTCCGGCAGTTGCTTGAGCCGCTTCTCAGCGATCGGCGTGATGACGAATTTCTGCGGTGCCGTCGCCGTGGACTGCGCCACCAAAGGCCCGACTACGCCGAGCGACAGCGCCAAGACGACGACGCGCCAGGCGCTTCGCAATCGCAGCTTCATCGTGCCCTCCTGCAATCGATCGTCGGGACGCGCCGGCGGGTCGACCGGCATGGCAAATGCGACAGGTCAGCATCGGCTTACCCCAACCCGCGGCACTATCCATTTTGCGCCCAGGTGATCCGCCCGGCGCCCGAATCAGCAGGCATGCGCGATTTCCCCGTGCTACTGTGCTTGCCGACGGTGGTGGTGCTAATGCAGCTGCTTCCTCGCGACGTGAAAATGGCACTGGAACTGCTCAGGGCGAATCCTGCCCGAGACGGCAGCATCGACGAGCTTGCCGCGGCTGCCGGCGTCAAGCGCCGCACGCTCGAGAAGCATTTCCGCAGATTTCTTTCCCGCACTCCCGTCGAGGTGCGTCGGGACTTGCGCTTGGAGCGAGCGCGACGCGACCTGCTGCGGGCTCAATCCGGCGCCACCGTGACCGAGATCGCGTTACGTTGCGGCTTCAATCACTTCGGCCGCTTTGCTGCGCTTTATCGCGCACGCTATGGCGAAAGCCCATCGGCGACCCTGAAGCAATCTCGCCATGTGTTGGCGCTCGGCGGTGGCGGGAGTTTTCCCTTGTCGCTCGATCGGCCGGCCGTGAGCGTCTCCCCGTTTGACTCGGTCGGAAGCGGCACGCGCGCATCCCCGGCCATTGCCGAGGAAATCGCAGCACGGCTTTGCCGCAATCGCTCAGTCGCCGTTACCGAGCCCGGTCACGCCCGCTATCAGCTGCACGGAACCGTCCGAGCGGATCCTGCGGGCCGGTTGCGCGTCATGGTTTGGCTTATCGACGCGGCGACCCGCCGACATATCTGGGCCGATCGTTGGGATGGCGACGCGAGCCAATCCTTCGAGTTGGAGGAGCGAGTGGCCGCTCGTGCGGCGGTCGCGATCGAGCGGTCGGTGCGAAGTGCGGAGATCGATCGCGCCTGTCGCAAGACTCCTGATCAGCTCAGCGCCTGGGAGCTGACGATGCGGGCCATGCCCCGCGCGCTATCGATGAGTGCGGCGCCGCTGGGCGAGGCGCTCGAGTTGCTCGAGCAGGCGATGGAACTGGCGCCCACAGATGCGTTGCCAATTGCGCTGGCGGCATGGTGCCACGGACAGCGCGGGAGCAAGTCACTCACCACACGTTCGATGGCGGAGAAGCAAGCGGCGCGCGAACTCGCCGGGCGCGCCGCGCAACTCGATACAGGCGACCCGGTCGCGACCGCGCTCCTGGCCTCGGCCTACACTTTGGCGCACGATCTGCCGGCGGCGGCGGTCCATTTTCAGCGGGCGCTGGCACTTGACGGCGGATGCGTCTGGGCATGGAATCGAAGTGGTTGGGTCAGTGTCTATCGTGGAGAATTGGCCGAAGCCATCGACCGGTTCCAGATCGCGCGCAACATTGCCCCCGATGATCCACTGAATTTCTTTTGCTCGATCGGAATTGCCTCGGCTCACTTCGGGGCGGGCCGCTATGACGAGGCTGTGCGCTGGTTCACGCGCGGCATCGCCGAGCATCCATCGGCGATCTGGGCAGATCGGTTCCGAGCGCCGGCCTATGCGCTGGCGGGCCGCAAGGACGAGGCGCGGCGGAGTGTCGCCGAACTCCTCCGCCATTATCCAGACCTCACCATCACCGATGTCAGATCGGCACTGCCGCACGCGCAGGATCATCTGGACCGCGTGGCCGACGGTCTCGAAGCCGCGGGGCTACGTCCTTAGATCTCTACCGGCGCTGCAGCGATGGCCGGTTTCTTGCCCGGTTCGGCCGCTACAGGTTCCTGCAGTCCGGCGATATCCGGGGTCAATCAACCCGCGCGCGCTCCGGATGCGCTGCGGTCTCACGCATCTCCGCACACGCTTCAATAGCTCGGCTTGACCGGATGTGGCGTGAGCTGGATCTCGTGGCTCCAGCAGGATTTGTCCTGGGTGTGCAGGTACCAGAACGCCTCGGCGATCTTGACCGGGTTGATGATGAGGTCGGGGCGGTTTTGGTTGCGCGGCAGCGCCCGAGTACCCGGCGAATCGATGGTGCCGTCGATCACGACGTTTGCGATATGCACGCCGAATTCCGAATACTCCTCGGTCAACACCTGCGCCAATGTGCGCATCATGACCCGCGGGTAGTAGAGCGATTGCCCCGTCATCCGCTTGCGGCCGCGCAGCGAGCTCGAATTGTTCGAGAAGAAAAACGATCCCTCGCCTCGCTTGCGCATCGCGGGCAGCACTTCCTGGGCGACGAGAAACGGCCCACGGACGGCAATGTCGATCGCGGTATCGAGGATCCTGACCGGCACATGCTCGAGCAACTCTTTCTCCGGCGGGAGCTCGCGCCCATCCAGATAGCCGGCGTTGTAGATCAGCGAGTCAGGGTCGCCCGCCCTCTCGCGGATGATCTTGAACGCCTTGGCGACCGATTCGCTCGACGAGAGATCGAGCTCCACGACGATGCATTCACCACCCTGCTCGCGGATTGCTGCGGCCAGCGGCGCCGCATTGTTTTCGGCGCGCGTCGTCACCACGGTGAGGAAGCCCTCCTGGGCGAATTTCTGTGCGATCGCGCCGCCGACGCCCCAGCGCACACCAACCGGCAGCTCGCTGTCGTCGACGGTCTTGCCATGCGCCAGCTTGGTCATTCGGCCATCGGACTGCCACTTCGAGGTCGCGCCGACGACGACCGCGACCCGCTTGCCCTTCGAGTTCGTGTTCATTTCCAGATCTCCCTCTTCTCGGCGCCAACACCACCGGCCGGTGGTCGGCGATATGGATGGAGCACCTTGATCTTGCCTTCAGGCGCGCCACCCTCCCACAGAAAAGCGGCTGTTCAAGAGGATGGCCGGTTGGTGATAGTCTGGTTTTGGCAGTTAAAGTCGAGGCGCGGCGAAGCGCTGATCAACTCGCACCGCACTGCAGCAATAAGCCGGTTTCAAGGCCGGCACGAGCTCCGAGGGAGGGCGGGCCATGACCGCCGACCGGCATGTTGGTGCCGACGACCATGGGAGTCTGCGGTTCCCGCCGGACGACGTTCGCCAGCAGGGTACGGTTTGGCGCCTTGCGGGAGATGGCGATCCGCTGACCACCCGCCCCCATGGTCCCCGGCGTGATCCGCGAGCCAAGGCGGTTGCGCAAGCCGCGGGTCAATCCCCTACCGAATCCCGCTGCAACCTGAAAAGGACGCAGGCGCCATGCAGTTAACCGGCCTTCTTCACGGCGCGACGCTGATGCGGCACGTCGATTTTCCGGTTACCGAAATCCTCGGTCCCACCGCGACCGAGGCCGAGATCCAGGACTTCATCATCCGGCACAAGCTCATCTTCATCAAGCCGGTGTTCAAGGGCGGCGTCGGCAAGAAGGGCAAAGCCGGGCTGATCGGCAAGGCAACCGATTTGCGCACCGCCCTCGCCGAACGCGAGCGCCTGTTCTTCGTCGAGCATCACCACGGCAACGCGACCGCGAAGGCGAACGGCGTGACCTTCGAAGCCGGTGTGCCGGCCGAGCACGAGGTGTATTTCTCGATCACCGACTCCACGGCGTTCCGCGCGCCGACGATGACGCTGACGCATATGGGCGGCGTGGATATCGAGGAGCTGGACAAGAAATACATCGCCCACATCCCGTTCGACGCGCTGACCGGGCTCAAGGCCTTCGTCGTCGCCAACGCGCTGTCGGACATTGGCGCGCCCAAGGAGATCATCTCGCCCCTGGTGCAGCACCTGCCGAAGCTCTGGGACCTGTTCCACCTCTATGGCATGACCACGCTGGAGCTGAACCCGATACGCATGGCGATCGGCCGCGACGGCCGTCTCACGCCCAAGGCCTGCGACTTCAAAGGCGGCTTCGACCGCGACGATCCGCGCTGGCATCGGCTTGGTCTGCTGGACGAGAGCTTCACGGCCGACACGTCGGCCTTTGAGCTCGAGGTGAATCAGCTTCGCACGCACCAGGGCCAGTCGGATGTCTTCGTCATCAACCCCAATGGCACGATCCTCGCCCCCACGTTCGGCGGCGGCGCCAATTCGCTGGTGACCGAGGTGCTGGGTGAGGTCGCGATCATCTCCTCGGATTTCGGCGGCAACCCCCCGTACGAGAAGATGAAGTCGGTGGCCGCGATCTGCTTCAAGCATTGGCTCGCACAGACGAATGTGCTGTTCATTATCGGCGGCAAATCGAACAACACCGACATTTACGAGACCTTCCGCGCCATGGCCGACGCGCTGCGCGAGTATTTCAGCCGCAACGGACCCACGCCGCTCTTCGTCGTCGTCGGCCGCGGCGGGCCGAACCTCGTGCGCGGATTGGGCGCGCTCGCGGAAGCTTGCGACAATCTCGGCCTGCCCTATCGCTTCTTTGGCTTCGACAGCGCGATCTCCGAGGTCGTGAACTACGCCAAGGAGGTCGATGCCTGGATGAGCGCAGGAGGCCGCGCCGCCGTCGCCGCCCGGCTCAATATCAAGCCAGCCGCCTGAGCCCAGGGAGGACTCCATGTACAAGAGCGGCATCAAGGGGTTCCCCTACCATCTCGGAATCAGCTCATTGGATGAGATCGCGACGCGCGAGGACCGCGTGGCCGTGCTCAATATCCTGGGGAGCGAGTCGAAGCAGGTGACGCCCACCAGCCACGTCTTCTCCGGCGGCAATGTGGCGTTCGGCACCTCGCCCGGACGGCGCGGGCAGGCGTTGCAGACGTCGGCCGGCGACATTCCCGTCTACAACAACATCCGCGAGGGCCTCGCTGACGGCCATACGTTCAACACTGGCGTGGTGTATCTGCCGCCTTCAGGTGCGCGCGACGGCGTGGCGGAGCTGGTGCGGGTCAATCCCGACCTCCGCAAGATCGTGATCATCACCGAGAAGATCGCGGTACACGATGCGCGGGAGATCCGCGCCATCGGCCAGGCCTTCGGGATCGACATCTTCGGCGCCAACTGCCTTGGCGTCGCAGACTCCTGGAACCGCGTGCGCCTGGGCGGCGCGCTCGGCGGCGACAGCCCCGACGAGGCGTTGATCAAGGGCTCGATCGCGCTGTTCTCGAACTCCGGCAATTTCACCACGACGATCGCGCAGTACCTCGCGACCGCCGGTTGGGGCACGACGACGCTGATCTCCTCGGGCAAGGACATCTACATCCACTACGCTGCCCCTGATTTCGTGTACGCGCTGAAGAACGACGCGCGGTCGAAGGCGGCGGTGATCTACTGCGAGCCCGGCGGCTACTACGAACGCGGCCTGGATTTCGGCAAGCCCGTGGTCGCTTGCGTCGTCGGGCGGTGGAAGTCGCGCCTCACGCGCGCGGTCGGGCATGCCGGCGCGATGGCCGGCTCTGGCGACAAGGCCGAGGACAAGGAAGGCTGGCTCATGCAGGCGTTCGGCGTGGATGGCGTCTACACGCCGGAACGCCCGATCGTCTCCGACAAAGGCGCGGTCGTCACCAACATCGCGCATATTCCGGCAGCGCTGACCGAGGTGATGCGCCGCAATGGCGTGTCACCAGATTTCTCGCCGCGCGGCTCGCTCTCGCTCAAGGCCTGGATGGCCAACGACCAGGGCCTCGAGTTGCCGCCGCGGATCGCGCTTCCCGTCGTACCGGCGCCGACGCCTTACGATGCGCAGCTCAAGGCGCTGTCGCGGCAGGTCGGCGCGGTCATTGCGCGCCAGAACTTGAGGGACGCGTCGGGCGCCTCGACGATGGACCCGGCGACGCAGGTCACTTCGGTGCACGGACACGCCGTGCTCGACATGGCGCTCGAGCCGCTGGAAGCGATCTTCGCCCTGCCGCTGGTGCACGAGATCGCGGGTCCGCAGGACCGCATGATGCTCGACATCGCCATCGCCTCCGAGATCAACCTGGTCGGCGATCCGGCGCTAAGCGCGGCCGACGCGGCGCGTGAGGCGGGCAACTCGCCCAACACGGTGATGGCCGCCGCGGCGTCGATCATCGGGCCGAAGCGGGTCGAGCGCGCCCTTGCCTGCGCCCGCGCGTTGATCGATCTGTTCGCTCACTCGGGCATGACGGACGCGCACGACGAGAGCTTCGACGTGAGCGCGATCTCGACCGACGAGAAGACCCGAGCTCTGTTCCTCGCAACCGCCCAGGACGCCGAGGACCCGCGCCCGCCCGCAATGCTGGCCGCCATGCGTGCGCGCGGCGGAAAGTCGGTGTTCCTGAAATTTCTCGACACGCTGGGCGAGCGTGTCTCGCGCGACGCGATCCTCGCCGCGATCGCCACCACCATCGCATGGGGGCCGCTGAAGCGCAGACGCATCTCGCGCCTGACCGCGGAGACCTTGCCTTGGTACCTGCGCCTCTATGGCGTGATGATCGGTGCGTCGATCCCGGGCCGACATCACAAGCACGGCAGCCTGTGCGGGGTGCCGCGCGAGGAACGGTTCAGCCGGTGGACGATGGCGGACTTCCTCTGCCTCGCCCTTATCGGCCGCAAGCCGACCGAGCGCGAGGCGCGCCCGCTGCAGATTCTGACGGGGTTGCTGATCTCGAACGGCCCCGGCGCGATCTCGCTGCAGGGCGCGAAGGGGGCCGTGTCCGCCGACGGACCGCAAACGCCCGGGCGCGTGCAGATCAACAAGGCGATGGTCGGTTTCCTCACTCACACCGGCTACAGCCACGGCGGCAACGGCTTCGAGGGCATGGCCTTCCTGCTCGAACGCTTCCACGGCATCGACCTGAGGGACCCGACCGACCCGAACCACGGCATCGACCTCGCCGGGATGGCGAAGTCGTTCGCCGAAACGTACCGGGAGGATAAGGCGAACGCGAAGGAGTCGGGGGCAGCGGAGCTGCGTGCGCTGCCCGGCGTCCACCACCCGGTTTTCAAGGGCAAGCCGGTCAACTACGACCCGCGCGAACGCTTCATCGCGAAATTCATGAAGGAGCGCGGGGACTACAACATCTTCCACGCCTATTACCGCGAGCTGGCGCAGGCTCTATACGATGCCGGCGCCACGCCCTACGTATTCTGCGTCAATGTGGACGCGATCATCGCGGCGCTGCTGCTCGCGGTGTTGTGGCAGGACTACCGTTCGGGGACGCTGACCGTGAAAGACTTGGAGACGGCCGCCTTCAACGTCTTCCTCTACGGACGCATGATCGGCGCGGCCGCGGAAATCGATGACCACCTGAACCGCGGCCGCAACATGGACATGCGTGCGCCGCAGGAGAACTGCCGGTTCATCGTCTGAGCGGGACGACGAAAAAGGCCCGGCGCCAGGGCCTGGAGACGTCGATAAAACCGCGCCAGGGACGACAGGCCGATGCTGACACCCGAACAGCGCCGGGAAAAAATCTGGGGCGTCGTGCGCGTCGCCAGCGGCAATTTCCTGGAGATGTACGACTTCTTCGTCTACGGCTACTTTGCCGTCTACATCGCCAGGAATTGTGTCGCCTTTAGCCTTTCTTCCTCCTGCTGCACGCGTACAGTCTGCGCCATCAGGAAGGTCGAAGGCAGTGAACGATCGAGCGGGTTTGGATCAGGAGATGACGGCACCGACACGGCGGGAGCTGCGGGTGGTGCTGGCAGGGCTGATGCTGGCACTAACGCTTGCAGGGCTCGACCAGAATATCGTCGCCACCGCCCTGCCGCGCATCGTGAGCGATCTCGGTGGGCTTGCGCATCTCTCCTGGGTCGTCACCGCCTTTCTGGTCGCTTCGACCACCACCACGCCGCTCTACGGTAAGTTCAGCGACATCTACGGCCGCAAGCCAGCCTTCATGGTATCGATCACCATATTCCTGGCGGCCTCGATGCTCTGCGGGCTGGCGCAGGGGATGACCGAGCTGATCGTGTTCCGCGGCATCCAAGGCCTCGGCGCGGGCGGGCTGATCACCCTCGCGCAGACGACGATCGGCGACCTCGTCTCCCCGCGGGAGCGGGGCCGCTATCAGGGGCTGTTCGCCGCCGTCTTCGCCGGATGCAGCGTGGCCGGGCCGCTGCTCGGCGGCTTCATCACCGATGCGCTCTCCTGGCGCTGGATTTTCTACGTCAACCTGCCGGTGGGAACGGTGGCGGCGGTGCTGATCGCGGCTGGGCTGGGTCGGCATGGGCGCGGAAGGGCGCATCACATCGACTATGTAGGCGCGCTGCTGCTGATCGCTGCGACGTGCTGCGCGCTGTTGATGCTGAGTTGGGGTGGCAGTGTCTATCCCTGGTTCTCGACTCCCGTGCTCGCGACCGGGGCAGCGGCGGTGATGCTTTATGCCGCGCTTGCCGTGGTGGAGGGGCTGGCGGCGGAACCGGTGCTGCCGCCACATCTCTTCACCAATACTGTCTTCGTGCTCGGGGTGCTGGCGATCAGCCTGTCCGCGATGGCGCTGTTCGCAGCCGTCGTGTTCCTGCCGCTCTTCTTCCAGTTGGTGATGGGCGCGTCGCCAGCAAGGGCTGGCCTGATGATCTCGCCGATGATGGGCGGCGTCATCTGCTCCTCCTTCCTCGGCGGCCGGTTGGTTTCCAAGACGGGTCGCTATAAGCGCTTTCCGGTTTTCGGGCTCGCGGCGGCGACAGTGGCGTATCTCGGGATGGCTTGGGCCGCGTCGCATGGGTTGCGGGCGGGCTGGATTGAGGGGTTGCTCGTGGTGATGGGGTTGGGCATCGGCTTCGTCATGCCGAATTTGACGACCGCGATACAGAACGCCGTTCCGCGCGGGGATCTGGGCGCGGCCACCTCCGCCTCGGCCTTTCTGCGCTCGCTCGGTGGCGCATTGGGCGTAGCGCTGTCCGGCGCGATCCTCACCACGCGGCTTCGTGACGTGTCGACACCAGGCGCGGCCAATGCGCAGAATCATCTCGACCGCATCGCGCATCTACCGCCGGCCGAGCATGCCGCGATCGTGGGCGCCTACGCCCATGCGCTCTCCGCCACCTTCCTGGCTGGTGCGGCGATCGCAGCCTGCGCCTTCGTGATCGTGCTCTTCCTGCCAGAGCGGCCGCTTCGCTCCAGCCGCGCAGAGCCGGCGCAACCTTCGGAATAACAACTCGACGATGTGCATCGCGCGCGCGATGCTTGGCGATAATTCGATTGCGAACCCGCTTGATGTCCGCCTTCGCCGGGATCACATAGGAGAATCCTTCGGAAAGGGCGGCAGATGGGCCTGAGAGAGCTCCGTGATATGGCGCTGGAAGCCACGACCCGATTCTTCCTCGACCGTGACGGCATCCTACCCGACG
>DATJLU010000233.1:0-4859 GCA_035509275.1 Allostellaceae bacterium
CGCGCTCGCCGCTTCCGCATGAGAAGCCGCGACGTTCTCCCGCAAGCGCACGAGGGCGAGACGCTCGACCCCGCCGATTGGGATGCGCTGAAGCAAAGCTTTCATGCCGCCATCGACCAGGCCATCGACCGCCTGCGCGACAGCCGCGAGGCGCCGGTCTGGCGGCCGACGCCCGATGCGGTGAAGGCGCGGCTGCAAGCGCCGCTGCCGCGCCGCCCCGAAGCGCTGGACGCCGTGCTACAGCGCTTTGCCGCCGACATCCTGCCGTTCGGCACCGGCAATAGTCACCCGCGCTTCTTCGGCTGGGTGCATGGCGCCGGCAATGTCGCGGGCGCGCTCGGCGAAGCACTGGCGGCGCTGATGAACTGCAATGTCGGCGGCCGCGATCACGTCGCGGTTTATGTCGAGCGGCAGATCGTCGATTGGTGCAAGGCGATCTTCTCCTTCCCCGCCGCCAGCAGCGGCCTCCTTACCAGCGGTACCTCGATGGGCAATGTCATCGCCCTTGCCGCCGCGCGCAGCGCGCGCGCCGAGATCGATGTGCGGCGCCTCGGCATGGCAGCGTCGCCGCGGCCGCTCGTCGGCTATGCCTCGAGCGAGGCGCACAGCTCCGTCGCCAAGGCCTTCGAGCTGTTGGGCTTCGGCCGCGACGGGCTGCGCCGCGTTCCGGTCGATGCCGCGTTCCGCCTGTCGCTGCCGGATCTCGCGCGCATGATCGCTGCCGATCGCGCTGCGGGCCGTCATCCCGTCGCGGTCGTGGCCTCGGCCGGTACCGTCAACACCGGCGCCATCGATGATATCGCCGGCATCGCCGCGCTCTGCCGCAAAGAGGGGCTGTGGCTTCATGTCGACGGCGCTTTCGGCGGCCTTGCCGTGCTGGTGCCGGAATTTGCGCCGCGCCTCGCCGCCATCGCCGACGCCGATTCGATCGCCTTCGATTTCCATAAATGGCTGCAGGTGCCGTACGATTCCGGCTGCGTCCTGGTGAAGGACGAGCGCGCGCATCGCGCCGCCTTCGCCGATCGGCCCGATTATCTCGCCCCGGCAAAGCGCGGCCTCGCCGGTGGCGAGCCGTGGTTCTGCGAATACGGGCCGGAGCTGTCGCGCGGCTTCCGCGCGCTCAAGATCTGGTTCACGGTCATGACGCATGGCATCGACCGCCTCGCCGCGGTGATCGCGCGCAATTGCCGCCAGGCCGATCGGCTTGGACAAAACGTTTGCGCCGCGCGCGAGCTCGAGCTGCTGGCGCCGGTGAACCTCAACATCGTCTGCTTCCGCTTCGTGGCACAGGGGCTCGACGAGGCCGCGCTCGACCGCCTCAACGAGGCGATCGTCGTCGAGCTGCAGCTGGCCGGCATTGCCGCGCCCTCGACCACCAAGATCCGCGGCCGCACCGCCATCCGCGCTGCGCTCACCAATCACCGCACCAGCGACGACGATCTTGCGCTGCTGGTCAGCGCGGTGCGCGAGATCGGCCGCGAATTGTCCTCCCTATCGGCCGCCGGGTCGCCTGCTCTCGTCGCCGCGGAGGAGCCATGAGCGCCATCGCCTTCGAACGCCTCTCCGAGATGTTCGCGCCGGTCGAGCATCTTCTCGCCTCGGGCGGCGACACGCGGCTCCATCTCGATCCCGACACCCGGCTCAATTTCTACGGCTGCCGGCCGTTTCCGCGGCCCGAGGCCTTCACCTTTGCGTCCTCGACCGCGACCTCGATCTCCGAGCGCGCCTTTGCCGCCGCCTCCGCCGCGCGCGACGATCTCATCCGCGCCGCTCTGCAGTTGGGGCTCGGCCCCGCCTTCGAGGCCGGCATCGAAGCGCTGCGCGCCGAGCTGCTGGCGCTGCTCGGCCTCGCGGGGAGCGGCACGGAGATCGTCTTCTCGCCCTCGGGCACCGATAGCGAGCTGCATGCCGTCTTTGTCGCGCGCGCGCTTCTCGGCACGCCGATGATCAGCATCGTCGCCGCCTCCGACGAGACCGGCAGCGGCGTCTCGCATGCGAGCTGGGGCCGGCATTTCAGCACCCTCACCGCACAGGGCGCGCCGGTCGCGAAAGGCGATCCGATCGCCGGGCTTGCCGAGGGCGTGACCAGCCTCGGCCTGCCGCTGCGCGAGAATGGCCGCTTGCGCCCGCCGGAAGAAATGGACGCGGCGGTGCTGCGCGCCGTGGCGGAAGCGGTCGGCGCCGGTCGACGGGTTCTGCTGCATGTCATGGATCACTCGAAGCTCGGCGCGCGCTGCCCGAGCCTTGCCGCGCTCGACGAGATCGCGCGACGCTGGGGGGATGGCGTGCAGATCGTGATCGATGCGTGCCAGCTGCGGCTCGGCCGCCGGCGCCTCGCCTGGCATTTGGCGCAGGGACATATGGTGCTGATCACCGGCTCGAAATTCTTCACCGGGCCGCCTTTCAGCGGCGCGCTGCTGGTGCCGGGCGCGCTCGCGCCGCGGCTCGCCACCGCGACCGACTTCCCGGCCGGGCTCGGCGATTACACCAGCCGCAGCGACTGGCCCGCGTCCTGGCAGGGCGTGCGCGCCGGGCTCGGCGAGCGCGCCAATTTCGGGCAGCTGCTGCGCTGGGTCGCGGCGCTGCGCGAGATGCGCGACTACTTTGCTGTGCCGGACGCCTTCCGCCGCATGGCGCTCCGCCGCTTCGCCGAGATCGTGCCGGGATTGATCGCGAGCGAAGAGACACTCGAGCTGCTGCCGGACGCGCCACACGACAGCATGGGCGAGGATGACGAGATGGCGGTGCGCACCATCTTTCCTTTCCTGGTGCGCCGCGCCGGAAAGCTGCTCGCGCCGGCGCACTGCGCGGTGCTCTACCGTGCGCTCAACGAGGATGTTTCCGACGTCTTGCCCGCGTGCTTGCCGGCGGCGCAGCGCGCCATCGCGGCGCAGCTCTGCCATATCGGCCAGCCCGTGCCGCTCGCGCTCCCCGGCGGCGGCACCGTTGCCGCGCTCCGCATCAGCGCCGGCGCGCGCGTCGTCTCGGAGAGCTGGGCGAACGCGGGCGAGGCCGCGTCGCTCGCCAATCTCGCGCGCGAATTCGAGCAGGTGCGCACCATCCTCAAAAAACTCGACCTGCTGCTGCGCCACCTCGACACCATCGAATGCGCCTTCGCCGAAAAGACAGTCGCCGCCGCTTGAGCTCGGGGCCTGGTGGAAAGCGCCCATTGCTGCGGCGATGCCTCAACGACCGGATGGATTCCCGCTCTCGCGGGAATGACGGAAAACTTTAATTCTGCTTTTTCGTATTCGTCACCCCCGCGAAAGCGGGGGTCCATCTCGATGCTGCACGGATATCCGTTCGATGGAATCATTCGGTGGACATCAAAGCGATTGTGGATCGTAAAGATCGCGCCATGTAGGATTATCGCGCTCTATCATTTCGATCTTCGAAGCCCTTTGCCATTTCTTGATCTGTTTCTCTCGGAGGATGGCGTCGTCCATGCACGCGTGGCTTTCCGCGTAGACGAGCCGATGGACGCCGTAGCGCGCTGTAAATCCGCCAACGATTCCGGTCTTGTGTTCAAAGATGCGGCGCCCGATGTCGCTGGTGACGCCGACATAGAGGGTGCCGTGTGGTTTGCTGGCAAGGATATAGACGCACGGCTGCTTCATAAGCGCCGCAGCATAACGCATCCGTTGGTTCCTGCGTGAGGCGCGCAATGGACCCCCGCTTTCGCGGGGGTGACGAAGACTCAGAATCAATGCGAGAGGCGCCGCTGGAACGATCTCGCTCTCTCCGCCCGCCGGTGCTAAGAGGCGGTGGTCAGATCGGAGGAGCTCGCCATGGAGATCGTGCTCGACCCCCGCACCAGCTTGCCCGAGGACGGGACCGAGGGTGTTCTGATCGCGCGCGTCTGGCGGCCGGGAGAGGAGCCGGGGCCGGAGGTGGCGGTGCTGCGCCAGGATGGCGTCTTCGCGCTGGGGCGCGCGGCGCCGACCGTCGCCGATCTGCTGGAGGCGGATGATCCGGCGGCGCTGGCGCGGAACGCGCCGGGGGAGCGCATCGGCAGCATCGCCGAGTTGCTCGCCAACAGCGCCGCCGCACGGCGCAACCCCGCGCTGCCGCATTTCCTCGCGCCGGTCGATCTGCAGGCGATCAAGGCGGCCGGCGTCACCTTCATGCAGAGCCTGCTGGAGCGCGTCATCGAGGAGCAGTGCAAGGGCAATCCCGCGGCGGCGGAGGGCGTGCGTCGCACGCTCGCGCGCGAGATCGGCGCCGATCTCGCCAGCATCAAGCCCGGCACGCCGGCGGCGACGCGGCTCAAAGAGGCGCTCGTCGCCCGCGGCCTCTGGTCGCAATATCTCGAAGTCGGCATCGGCCCCGATGCCGAGATCTTCACCAAGGCGCAGCCGATGTCGGCGGTGGGCACCGGCGCCGGCATCGGTCTCCATCCCGCCTCGGTCTGGAACAATCCTGAGCCCGAGGTGGTGCTGGTGGTATCGAGCCGCGGCACCATTCTGGGCGCGACGCTCGGCAACGACGTCAATCTGCGCGATTTCGAAGGCAGAAGCGCGCTGCTTCTCGGCAAGTCCAAGGACAACAACGCCTCTTGCGCGCTGGGCCCGTTCATCCGGCTGTTCGACCGCAGCTTCACGCTCGACGATGTCCGGGCGTGCACGGTGAGCCTCAAGGTCGACGGCGAGGACGGGTTCAGCTTGACCGGCGAGAGCTCGATGCGGCTCATCAGCCGCGATCCGACCGAGCTCGTTGCCCAGACGATCGGCGCGGCGCATCAATATCCCGACGGCTTCGTGCTGTTTTGCGGCACGATGTTCGCGCCGACCGAGGATCGCGGCGAGAAAGGCCAGGGCTTCACTCATCGGCGCGGCGACATCGTCACCATCTCCTCGCCG
>DATJLU010000234.1:0-4593 GCA_035509275.1 Allostellaceae bacterium
TCTTCCAGGCCGGAAACACCTTCCGCCCGGAACCGCCTAACCCACTTCCGCACCGTGCGCGGGCAGACGCCTACGGCTTGGCTGATAGCCTGCGGCGTCTGCCCGCCCTCGACAACGCGGCGCACCATCGCCTCTCGACCGATTGGCGTCAGCCGGGCATTCTTGTGAACGTCCATTCGGTTCCCCCAAGGTTCGCTAAAGCCTCAGCAACTTCAGCTTCCTCGGTCGGGACCGAATGGACAACCTATTGAGACTTCACAACTAGCGGCTCACCGACGAAGCCGCGCCGAACCTGTCCTCACCCCCCACCCTTCCCTCTCCCTCAAGGGGGGAGGGGGTTTCTATTTGTTTGTGGCTGAGAGCTGTAGACCGAAAGCCGCTCACTCTCAGCCACCGCCCGCAAAAATAAACGCCCCTCCCCCCCTTGAGGGGGAGGGAAGGGAGGGGGGTGGCCACAAGCTCCACCTATCCAGCCTGTGGCTGACAGCTGTCAGCTGAAAGCTGAGAGCTAATGCACCCAAGTCGGCCAAGACTCTCCCGCACCGCCTCGTCGAGCGGCGTGTGCGGCTCGGCGCCGATCAGCGTCTCGAGCTTGCGATTGTCGAGACGCAGCGGCACGTGCCAGAGATAGCGCAGCTCGATCATCTCGCGTAGCGTCGTGCTGAACGGCGCCGCAAGCGGCAGCAGCGCCGCGGGAAACGGCAGGATCGGTGCGCTGGGAGCGCCGGCGACGCGGCGGATCGCCTCCGCCATAGCGACGCCGCGCTCGAGCCAGTGGCCGGCGAAATGCACCACTTCGAACGGCGCGAGCCGCGTCTCGATCGCGGCGAGCCGCGCGATCGCTTCCGCCAGATCGGGCAGATAGGCGAAGGCGTGGCCGACTGCGCGCCGGCCGGGATAGATCACGAAGCGCACCGGCTGTCCCGGCCGCACCATCGCGCCCGCGAACCACGAGCTCGGCGCGAATGGGCCGAAGAAATCGCCGGCGCGTATCACCAGCGAGCGAACGCCCGAAGCAGCCGCTTGCGCCAGGCGCTGCTCCATCGCGACGCGGATCCGGCCTTTGCGTGTCGTCGGGCGTTGCGGCGTCCGCTCGTCGAGCAGCGGCCCGTCCTGGGGCGCGAAATTGTAGATTGTGCCGGGCAGCACCAGCCGCGCGCCGCTGGCGCGCGCCGCCGCGATCGAGCTCTCCAGCATCGGCAGCACCAGGTCGCGCCAGTTGCGATAGCCCGGCGGATTGGCGCCATGCAGGATGAGTTGCGCGCCCGCCGCAGCGGCGACCACCGCGCCCGCATGCATCGCATCGCCTTCGATCCATTCGACCGCGCCGAGCCGGGCGAAATCGCGCCGCGCCCGCGCCCCATCGCGGGTCAAGGCGCGCACCCGCCAGCCCCGCGCCATGAGCGCACTCGCCACCGCACTGCCGATGCCGCCGGTGGCGCCGATGATCAGCGCGATCTTGGTTTCGTTTGCGGTCATGTCTTCCTCCTGGTTTGGCCGAGGCGGAGGATCGGCCGAACCGAGCTAAACGAAAATTGGCTAATTCTGTTGAGCCGCTATAAGATTTTGCATGGCACGGCATGAGCCCGGCTGGGAGCTCTATCGCTCCTTCCTCGCCGTCATCCGCGAGGGCAGCCTGTCGGCAGCGGCGCGCCGGCTCGGCCTGACGCAGCCGACGGTGGGCCGGCATGTCGACAGCCTGGCCCAAGCGCTCGGCGCCGCGCTGTTTACCCGCTCGCCCGCCGGTCTGCAGCCGACGCCGGCCGCGCTCGATCTCGTGCCGCATGCCGAGACCATGGCGGCCGCCGCTGCCGCGCTGCAACGCGCCGCGTCCGGCGAGGCGCGCGAGGAGCGCGGCACGGTGCGGCTCACCGCCAGCGAGATCATGGGCGCCGAGGTGTTGCCGCCGATGCTGGCGCGGTTCCGCGCGCGCCATCCCGGCATCGTGCTCGAGCTGGTGCTGACCAACCGCACCGAGGATCTGCTCCGGCGCGAAGCGGATCTGGCGCTGCGCATGACGCGGCCGCGCCAGGCGGCGCTGGTGGCGCGGCGCGTCGGCCAGGTCGGCATCGGTCTCTACGCCCATCGCCGCTATGCCGAAATGCATGGCCTGCCGCGCAGCATCGAGGAGCTGATGCAGCATGCCCTCATCGGTTTCGATCGCGACGACACCGCCTGGCGCGGCCTCGGCGAGAGGGCGCTCAGCCTGGCGCGCGCGCAATTCGCCTTCTGCAGCGACAGCGATCTGGCGCAGCTCGCCGCGCTCCGCGCCGGCCTCGGCATCGGCGGAATTCAACATCCCATCGCCCGGCGCGAGCGCGATCTCGTCCCGGTGCTGCCGCGCGCCATCCGCTTCGACCTCGACCTGTGGCTGGCCCTGCACGAAGACCTCCGCGCCAGTCGCCGCGTCCGCCTCCTCTCCGCCCACCTCGCCGAGGAGCTCAGCCGCTATGCAACAGGTGAGCGCACGTAAGAGCTTTCGGTGAACTGCTTTCGGTGAACTAAAGAAAGATTTAGCCCCTCCCCCCTCAAGGGCCCCCTCAAGGGGGGAGGGGGTTTTCGATTTGGTTGTGGCTGACAGCTGACGGCTGAGAGCTGACGCCTGAAAGCTGGAAGAATAAACACAGAGGCACGGAGATCACGGAGAAGCGGAAGCAGGGCGCGCTTCGCGCATCTCCCGCATAACCTCCGTGTCCTCCGTGCCTCCATGGTGAATCAAAATGCGATTGCCGTGCCGCTCAAACCCCCAGACCGCCAACCCCGGTGGACGCCGGCGTCGCGCCGTGATAGGCGAGCGGCGAGGGTGGTGAGGAGGGTGGCGTGATCCGGCGGGCGCGGCTGTGGTCCGGGCTGGTGATGCTGGCCTATGTGGTCACGCATTTCCTCAATCACAGCCTGGGCCTGGTGTCGGTCCGGGCGATGGACGCGGCGCTGCACCTCAACTATGCGATCTGGGGCAGCCCGCCGGGCACGCTGGCGCTCTACGGCGCCTTTGCCACTCATTACAGTCTGGCGCTGTGGGCGCTCTGGCAGCGGCGCTCGCTGCGCATGCCGGTGGGTGAGGCGCTGCAGCTTGTCCTCGGCTTCTCGATTCCGTTCCTGCTCGCCGAGCATGTCATCTCGACGCGGGTCGGCGACAGCTTCTTCAACGAGGAATACGGCTATTATTCCTCGGTCCTGCTGACGCTGTTTGTGAAGAGTCCCTGGCGCGGCGCGTTGCAGCTCACCGTGCTCGTCGTCGCCTGGGTGCATGCGATGATCGGGATGCGCTTCTGGCTGCGGGTGAAGCCGTGGTATCCGCGCTGGCAATGGGCGCTCTTCGCCGTGGCGCTGCTGCTGCCGACCCTGGCGATTCTCGGCTTCGCCGAAGGCGGACGCGAGATCACGCATTTGGCGCAAGATCCCGCCTGGGTCGCGCGCATCATCGCCGAGCATCGCCGCATCAGCCCGGCCAATCTCGCTTTCCTCGCCGCTCTCGTGCTCGGCACGCGCGGCTTCTTCGCCGCGGCGCTGCTCGCGGTGCTGCTGGCGCGGAGCGTGCGCCGCCAGCTGCAGCGCCGGCGCGGGCTGGTGCGCCTCTCTTATGGCTCCGGCCGCATCGTCGAGATCGTGCCCGGCCTTTCCGTGCTCGAGGCGAGCCGCTTCGCCGGCATTCCGCACGCTTCAGTCTGCGGCGGCCGCGGCCGCTGCTCGACCTGCCGCGTGCGCATCGTCGGCGAGCCCGGCCTCATCCCGGCGGCCTCGCCCGAGGAGCGGCGTGTCCTCGACCGCGTCGGCGCCGCGCCGGATGTGCGCCTTGCCTGCCAGCTCCGCCCGCTGGGCGCGCTCAGCATCACGCTGCTGCTCCCGGCGGCGGCGCAGGCGCGCGATGGTTTCGCGCGGCCGGCTTACGTCCATGGCAGCGAGCGCGAGATCGCCATTCTCTTCGCCGATCTCCGCGCGTTCACCCGCCTGGCCGAGCGCAAGCTGCCCTACGACCTCGTCTTCCTGCTCAACCGCTATTTCGCCGAGATGGGCCACGCCATCGAGGAGGCGGGCGGGCATATCGACAAGTTCATCGGCGATGGCGTGATGGCGCTGTTCGGTCTCGACCGCGGCGTCGATGCCGGCTGCCGCGAGGCGCTCGCCGCCTCGCGCGCGATGAGCCTGCGCCTGCAGAAGCTCAACCAGCTGCTGGCCGCCGATCTCGTCGAGCCGCTGCGCATCGGCATCGGCATCCATGTCGGCGGCGCCATTATCGGCGAGATGGGCTATGGCCGTGCCGTGTCGCTGACCGCCGTCGGCGATGCCGTCAACATCGCCAGCCGCCTCGAAGGCCTGGCGCGCGACAACAGCGCCGAGCTCGTCGTCTCCGAGACGGTGCTGACCCATGCCGGCATCGCGCTCCCCGACACCCCGGCGCAAGAGCTCGAAATCCGCGGCCGCGTCGAACGCCTGCAGCTGCGCATCCTCACCTCGGCGCGCGACGTCCCATCATCGCAAACAGAGAGGGACAGAACGAAGCCTCTCCAGAAAGCTTCCCCCCTCCCCCCTTGAGGGGGAGGGAAGGGAGGGGGGTGAGCCACAGATGCGCCGCTTCCGTCAGCCCGCCCG
>DATJLU010000235.1:0-14162 GCA_035509275.1 Allostellaceae bacterium
TTAGGCCGGCTTCGGCTCGGCGCGGGACGTCGGCGCGTTGAGGCGCGGCGTGCGCACCGCCTCCTCGGCCACCCCTTCGATGGTGTCGACGCGGCGGCTGAAGCCTTCGAAGACCGCGCCCTGCTCGATCGACAGCGACACATGCGTCACATCGGCGACGACCCGCGCGGAGCGCGCCAGGACGACCGAGGTGGCGGTGAGCCGGCCGGCGAGATTGCCGGCGATGATGGCGATATCGGCCTCGACCGCACCGGTGATCGATCCGCCCTCGCCCAGGGTGAGTTTGCGCGCGACCACGTCGCCTTTGATCGAGCCGCTGATATGCAGCTCGCCTTGGCTGACGATATCGCCTTCGATCTTCAGATCGGCGCTGAGGATCGACGGTGCGGCGGGCCGGCTCGGGGGTCCCTGCCGATCGCCTTGCTCACTGTCCGCTTGCTTGAACCACATTTTTGCCCGCCTGCAAAAATTTCTCCGGATCCAGCGCCGTGCCGTCAACCAGCACTTCGTAGTGCAGATGCGGTCCCGTGCTCCGCCCCGTGCTGCCGAGCTCGCCGATTTCGTGGTGAGCCCCTATCTTCTGCCCGCGCGCCACCAGAATGCGGTGAAGATGCGCATAGCGCGTAACGATGCCGTGGCCGTGGTCGATCTCGACGACCTTGCCGTAACTGTCTTTCACTCCGGTAAAGATCACCGTGCCCGGCGCCGTGCTGTAGACCGGCGAGCGATAGGGCGCCTCGAGGTCGAGGCCGGGATGGAAGGCCTGGCGGTGATTGATCGGATCAAGACGCGCGCCGAAGGTGCTGCCCAGCTCGTAATGCGCGAGCGGCGCCGCCAGCGGCAACGTCTTCAGGATCTTGCGTAGCTGTTCGGCGCGCGCGCCGTTGGCGGCGGCGAGATCCTTCTTGTTGAACGGAATGAACGGACCGCCCTCGCCTTCCCGCGCCCCGTTGAGGTTGCCGAGCAGTTTCTCGACATCGATGCCGGTGGACGCGAGCACGCGCTCGAGCTCGCCGCTGTTGGCGGCGGGCGGCGTGGCCGGAGCCAACCGGGCGACGGCGGTGGCAGGCACCGTGTCGTCATCGGTCGCAGGGGCCGTGGCGGCGGTCGCCGCGGGCGCCGCCGTGATCGGCACCGTCTCGCTATGCTGATCGGCGGGGCGATCGGCGATCGAGCGCTGCGGCGTCGCCGGCGGCGCCGGCACTTCGGCGGCGTTCGGCGTGATCGGCGCCAGCGCCGAGCCGTGCTGCAGCTCGAGGAGCCGCGTCTGCAGCCGGTCGCGTTCGGCGAGCGTCTTGTCATGCTCGGCCGCGAGCTGCTGCAACCGGCGCTCGTTGCTGGCGAGATCGGCCTTCGCCTGCGTGGTGCGCGCGTTGGCGGTCTCGAGCTCGGTCTCGAGCTGGTGCACCCGGCTCTGCAGGGCCTGGCGCTGCGCATCCGACTGACGCAGCTCGCCGCGATTGGCGTCGAGGGTGTGGTTGAGCTGCGCCAGATTCTGAGTGCGGGCGTCTTGCGCTTGCTGCAATTGCTGCTTCAGCGCGTTCTCGTCGGCGACCGCGCTGTCGCGCGCCGCTTCGAGCTGCTTGATCTGCGCCTGGGTCGTGACCGCAGCCTGGCTCTGCGCCGCCGCGCCGGCCTGCGCCTCTTGCGCCTTTGCCGCTTCGAGCTGGCCCCGCAGCCGCTCGAGCTGCGCCGCGACCTCGGCCGGCGTGGTCGCCCGGTCGCTCGCCGCAACGGGAAGATGGAGCGCGCCGGTCATGCCGAAGCCGACGAGCGCGATGACCGCGAGAACGCCGGCCACCATCGCGATCTGCGTGCGCCGGCCCAAGGTGATGTAGCTTACACGGCCCTCGGCCCGCACCAGGATCTGGCGCTCGGCAAACAGCCGCCGGGCTGATTTCACGATCTTGCCGAGCAAATCCCCTCCGCCACCAACGCCGATTCCGCTGACGTCACGCCCGACATAGCCACCGGCACGAAACGCGGTCCCCCCCACAAGGACGCTCGGTGCGAAGCAGCGAATCCATGCTCCGGGACCGAGCCGCCGGCGCCGTGGCGCGGCGACAACTGCCGGTTTCGGCCCCCGCCGACGATTCACCATGGCGACCCTACCCAGGGATCGGCCGTCTGGCAAGCCGTTTCGCCCCCGTTCCGGCCCTGGCGCGAGCTCGAATCAGGCGCAAATGGCGATCTTGTCGCTGCCGCTCCGATGGCACGGGGGCTGAAGCTGACCCTTGCCGATCCGAGCTCGACCGAGACCAACACGCAGTTCTCTCCATCACGGCGCGCAGACGATTGCGCCGAGTCTCAGCGTTAACCAACTTTGCTGACAAACCGTTAACGTGCGCGAGCTAAGTCGCAGTCAACTGCAAGTATTCGCGCCAAAACCGCGCGACGCGCGGCGCGCCGTCAGGGCGCCCCGGCGCGCGCTCGGGCGCGGTCGAGATGCGCATAGAAATACCAGCAGGCGACACTACGGAAGGGCCGCCAGGGCTCGGCGAGCTGGATCAGCTTTGCCGCCTTCGCCTCGCGCGAGATGCCATAGATCTCGGCGATCGCCGCACGGATCGAGACATCGCCGAGCGGCAGCACGTCGAGACGGCCGAGTGAGAACATCAGGTACATCTCCGCCGTCCAGCGGCCGACGCCCTTCACCGCCGTCAGCGCCTCGATCGCCGCCTCGTCGGAGAGGGTTTCGAGCCCGGTAAAGAGATCGGGCGAGGCCAGCGCCGCCGCGGCGAGACCGCGCAAATAGTCGCGCTTCTGCCGCGAGACGCCGGCGGCGGCAAAGCTCGCATCGTCGAGCGCCGCCACCCTCTCGGGGGTGATGCTGCCGCACAGCGTGCCGAGCCGTGCCGCGATCGTCGCCGCCGCCTTGCCCGAGAGCTGCTGGCGGAGGATCGCCTGGAAGAGCGTCGCAAAGCCGCCCGGTCGGCGGCCATAGCCGCAAGGGCCGAGCGCCTTGATCACCGCCGCCAGCCGCCGGTCGCGCCGCATCAGACGGCGGCGCGCCTGCGCGAGCAGGCCGCGCGCCTCGGCCACGTCGTGCGGCAGCGCCATCAGCACGGCGAGGGCGGCCGGCCCCGCCGGTCCCTGGCCGCGAGCCTTCGCCTTGGATGCCTTGCCGGTTGCGCGTGTCAACTTAATGTCCTTGGTCGGAACGCCGTCTTCTCGCCTGAGGTTAGCGGGCGCTGTCGGATTTTACGCGCCTTCGATGAATTGCAAGCCCTGGCGGATCAGCCGATGCGGGAGACGGCGTCGTCGGCGCGGCGGCCCGAATATTCGATTGCGCCGTCGCGCAGCGCGCCGAAGCGCAGCGCCATCAGGTCCTTCACATAGTTCTGGTTAAGCCGCCACGGCTTCTTCGAGCCCTGTTTGGGAAATTTGTCGAGCGCGCGCCGGATATAGCCCGATGAAAAATCGACCCACGGCTCCTCGATCACGCTCGGATCGTTGCGGCGCGGCGTCACCTGGCGATAGCCGCGCCGGTCCATGTAGTTGAGCAGGCGGCAGACATAGGCGCAGGTGAGGTCGCATTTCAGCGTCCATGAGGCGTTGGTGTAGCCGACGACGACCGCCATGTTGGGCACGTCGCTGTACATCATGCCCTTGTAGGTCATGCTGCGGCTGGCATCGACGCGTTCGCCATCGACGGCAAGCCCGACCTTGCCGAGCACGACCAGATCGAGCCCGGTCGCGGTGACGATTACATCGGCCGTCAGCTCGCGGCCCGATCGCAGCCGGATGCCGGTCTCGGTGAAGGTCTGGATCTCCTCGGTGACGATGTCGGCGCGGCCCGATCTGATCGCCTTGAACAGATCGCCGTCGGGGACGAGGCATAGGCGCTGATCCCAGGGGTTGTAGCGCGGCGTGAAATGCGTCTCGACGTCATAGCCGGGTCCCAGCGCCCGCCGCACGCCGGCGAGGATCAGCGCCTTCATGCGCTCGGGCTGGCGTTTGCACAGCCGGTAGATGTAAAGGAAGAACATCACGTTGCGCCAGCGGATCAGGCCATAGGCCAGCTTCTGCGGCAGATGCCGGCGCAGCCAATCCGCTTTCCGGTCCACCGACGGTCGGGCGACGATGTAGGTCGGCGATCGCTGCAGCATGGTGACATGCGCCGCGCTGCGCGCCAGCGCCGGCACCAAAGTCACCGCCGTGGCGCCGCTGCCGATCACGATCACGCGCTTGCCGGTGCAATCGATATCTTCGGTCCATTTCTGCGGATGCACGAGGCGGCCGCCGAAGCGCGCGCTGCCGGGAAATTCCGGCGTGTAGCCGGAATCGTAGTTGTAGTAGCCGCTGCACATGATGAGGAAATTGCAGGTGTAGCGGACGATCTCGCCGGCGCCGCGTTCGGCCTCCACCGTCCATTGCGCCTCGGCGGAGGACCACGACGCGGCCCTCACCCGCTGGCCGAAGCGGATTTTGCGATCGATGCCGAATTCCCGCGCCGTCTCGTTGATGTATCGGAGGATGGCCGGCCCATCGGCGATGGCTTTGGCCTCCTGCCACGGTTTGAAGGAGTAGCCCAGGGTGAACATGTCGGAGTCCGAGCGGACGCCGGGATAGCGGAAGAGATCCCAGGTGCCGCCGAGGCGGGCGCGCGCTTCGAGGATCGCGTAGGTCTTCCTCGGGCATTTCGTCTGCAGGTGATATCCCGCGCCGATGCCCGAGAGGCCCGCGCCGACGATCAGAACGTCGAAATGCTCACCGGACATCGCACCCTCCGAGGCCGCTCTCGCCCATCATAGCAGCGACGCGGGCCGACCGGCGCTCATCGGGCCGCCAGCGCCGCAAACACGCCGGCCACCAGATCGGCGATCTGCGCGCGAACTTTGGCATCGCGCTTCGCGCGCGCGAGCTCGGCCGAGGTCTCGCGCAGCAGCGCCAGCAAGGTCCGGGCGATGAGCTCCACCGGATAGGGCTTGACGATGCCCGCCGCAATCAGCGCCGGCAACACCGTCCGCAATGCGCCATAGGCGTAGCGCAGCTCGATCTTGCGCCAGGCTTCCGGTCCGATCACCTGCGGCGCCTCGACGAAGAGAATGCGTTGCACCGCGGCGGCGGCGCAGACATCGATGAGCTGGTCGAAGCCGGCGCGGAGCCGGCGCCACGGCTCGGTCTCGTCGACCGCAGCCGCCGCGGCCAGGATGTCCGCTTCGAGGGCCTCCGCGACCGCCCGGAACAGCCCCTTCTTGCCGGCGAAGTGATGATAGACGGCGCCGGTGGTGACCCCCGCATCCGCCGCGATCCGCGCCACTTCCGCGCGCGAATAGCCGCGGCGAGCGAAATGCTTGCGCGCCACCGCCAGCAGCCGCGCCCGCGTCGCCGCCACATTGGCCTCGCGCCATCCGTTCATCCGCCCGCCCGAGCGCTTGACATAATCAGATTATGCAACATAATTGGATTATGTACCAGCTTGGCTGCCGCCCTTCTCGTGCGGCGGGCTCGGCTTCCCGGCACGGAGGTCGCTCATGGGTCATCCCTTCGGCACGCTCGTCCTGGCGGGCGCCCTGCTGTTCTGCCTCGCGACCAGCTGGAGCAGCGGCACCGCCCCCGGCCGCTTTGCCGAACGGCTCGGCCTCGTCCTCGCGAACCCGGGCGGCGTCAATGAGATCAGGGCGCAATATGCCGGCTTCTTTCTCGCCGTCGCGGCGGTGTGCGCGGCAGCGCTCGCCGGCGCGCTGCCGCGACCGACGGCCTTTGTGCTGCTTGCGGTCGTGTTCGGCGGCTTGATCGCCGGACGCCTCGTCAGCCTCGCGCTCGATCGCGGCGTCGCCGGCTACGGGCCGGCCATCCGCGCGCTCTACGCCATCGACGCCATCGGCTTCGCGCTCGCCCTGGCGGCCATCGCCGCCGAGCGCTCGGGCTGAGCGCACGCTCGATCGTGATCGGCGCTATGCCACCCGTTCCCGTCGCGCAAATGTGACTCAACGGCACGCGGCTTTTATTGTTGAACTGTCGCTGGCGGATTGCCGCCGACAGGACAGCAAGATCATGGGAGCAGCCCGATGCCGGTACCGCGGAGCGGAATTCCTTCAGGCCAGGCAGAGATCGGACCGCTTCTCGACGGTCTCGCCTGGCGCCCCATCCACACCCGCATCACTCTGGTGCTCGGCTTCGGCTGGCTGCTCGACGCCTTCGAGGTGAACATCGTCGGCAGCGTGCTCGGCCTGCTGCAGAAGCTGTGGCAGGTCAGCACCAGCCAAGCGTCGCTGCTGGTCTCGGCCTGGCTCATCGGCATCATGGTCGGCGCCCTGCTCTTCGGCTATTGCGCCGATCGCTTCGGCCGCCGCCGCCTCTTCATCATCACGCTGCTCTTCTATGCGAGCTTCACCGTCATATCGGCGCTGTCGCCGGGCTATTATGCCTTCCTCGTCTTTCGCTTTCTGACGGCAATCGGCGTCGGCGCCGAATATTCGGCCGTCAACGCCGCGGTCGGCGAGCTGATCCCGGCCCGCTATCGCGGCCGCGCCGCCGCGGCGGTGATGAATTTCTGGCCGCTCGGTTCCATCCTCGCCGGCGTGCTGACGCTCTATTTCATCAACCTGCTGCCGCCTTCGATCGGCTGGCGTTGCGCTTTCGCGCTCGGCGCCGTCATCGCGCTGTTCAGCCTTTGGGCGCGCCGCGCCTTGCCGGAATCGCCGCGCTGGCTGCTCGAGCGCGGCCGCACCGCGGAAGCCGAGGCCATCTCGGCGCAGATCGCCGGCGATGCGCGCCGGTTCGATCAGGCGACGGCGAACGCGGCGCTTGGCGCCGACGCGCGCCACGACGGCGCCGGCGTCGGGCGCCAACTCTCGCTGTTGTTCCGCCGCTATCCCGGGCGCCTTGCCCTGGGCTGCGCCCTCGATTTCTCGGAAGCCGCCGGCTATTACGGCCTCTTCGCCGTCCTGCCGCTGCTGGTGCTGCCGCAGATCCACATCGCCGATGAAGAGGTGCCGTGGTTCTTCATCATCGGCAATGTGGGCGCGGCGATCGGCGGGCTCATCGCTGCGGTCATGCTCGACAAGATCGGCCGCAAGGTCACGGTTGCAGGATTCTACCTGCTTGCGGCGCTCTCGATGCTCACCATGGCGAGCGCGACGGCGGCGGGCAGTGCCGCGGGCGTCATGCTCGCCTTCACCATCGCCAATTTCTGCGCGACCGGCGCCTGGATCGCCGCCTATCCGACCTTCTCGGAGCTGTTTCCGACGCCGATGCGCGCAACCGGCATCGGCTTCTCTGTCGCCTTCGGACGCATCGGCGCCGCCATCGCGCCGCCCTTCCTCGTCGCGGTCGCGCAGCAGCTCTCGCTCTTCGCCGCCTTCGCGGTGATCGCCGGGTTCTGGCTGATCGGCGTCGCGGCGATGATCCCGTGGTCGATCCACGGCGTCGAAGGGCGCGGACGCGCGCTCGAAGCGCTCGCCGGGGAATGACGGATTGGCGGGCTTCTTCTCGCTCGTCCTGCGGCTAGCTCTCTGTTGATGAGAGGAGCGGCGACGAACCTGAGATTGGGCGACGGTATCGAAGAGTAGCACGCGACCGCAGGTTCCTCGACAACAGCGCGCGCACCGCGGACGTCGCGTGAATGCTGCTCTCGCGCAACGTTGTGCGACGCGCACAATCGCGCCAGCGCGAGACGCAAAAAACATAACGTTGCGATGAAGTCATGCGCTGGTTTTTCAGCGCGGCATGCTCACGCAATCGGCGTCAGCACATCGATACAGAGTGTTCCTCGCACGCGGATAAGGTCTTGTCCCGAGAGACGCGGCTTGCGCGCTGTGCTGTTATGACGTCATCGCGATTTTAAAGGTGGATCGTGACGTCGGGGCCCGCTGATGTCGACGGTGACAGCGTCATTCCACTCGTGATGGAAGATGTGTCCGTGTCGAAGCGGCGCGTGGTGACGGGCCGCGTGCGCGTCTCCACCGTTACGCACGAGCGTGAGAAGCTCGTCGACGAGCTGCTGACGCAGGAGAGCGTCGACATCGAGCGAAGGCCGATCGGGCGACCGGTCGAGACCGCTCCGGATATCCGCGAAGAGGGCGATACGATCGTGATCCCGATCGTCGAGGAAATTCTCGTCGTCGAGCGCCGCCTGGTCCTCAAGGAGGAGGTCCGCGTCCGGCGCGCGCGTCAAACGGTGCGACATCAGCAGCTCGTCAAGCTACGCCAGCAAGAGGCGCTGGTTGCGCGCCTTGAAGCCGAAGCCCCGGCATCCGCCGCAAGTCAGCCCGCCGATGGGGAGTCGCGCGAAAAGAGGGACAGAGAGAGGGAGTGAGAGTCATGGCTTACGAGACGATCGTCGCAGTCTTCGATACCGCCGCTCATGCTGAAGCCGCCGTGCGTGCCCTGACGGCAGCCGGATTTCCGTCGACCGACATCAGCACGTTCAACCGAGAGCGTCTCACCGCCGGCTCTGCCGCCGCGGGCGCCGGTGCCCGCGAAGCCGGGCTCTGGCACCGGCTGTTCGGCGGCGATATCCGCCAGCATGAAGCGCAAGTCTATGGCCATGCCGTCGAGAGCGGCGGGGTCGTGGTCTCGCTGCGCGCGCCCGACACGCAGGTCGCCCACGCGCTGGGTGTTCTCGACGTGCACAAGCCGGTCGACGTCAGCGAGCGCGCCACTGCCATCGGCGCGGCTTCGCCGGCCCTGGTCGCCGCCGCCGCGCCCGAGCCGCCTCCCCTTGCCGCTAAGCAGACCGTCGCTCCGGCAGTGCGCGCGGCGGGCCAGGACGAGCAAGTGCTGCGTCTCGCCGAGGAGCATCTGGACGTCGGCAAGCGTCAGGTGCAGGCGGGCGCGACCCGCATCCGCCGGTTCGTGACGACGAAACCGGTCGAGGCGCAGGTGACGCTCCATGAAGAGCATGCCGAGGTGATGCGGCGCGCCGTCGCCGACCCGACGTTCCTGAAGGACATCGACTGGGCCGACAAGACGATCGAAGTCACCGAGACCACCGAAGAGGCGGTGGTGAGCAAGACCGCCCGCGTGGCCGAGGAAATCGTCGTGCGCAAGGGCGGTTCGGACCGGGTGGAGACGGTTCGCGAGACGGTTCGCCGGCAGCAGGCCGAAGTCGAGCGCGTCCCCTCCGGCGAGGTGAACAAGCCGGTTCCGCGCAAGGAGTGAGACGCGGGCGGCGGTGGCCGAGGGCGTTTCGCCTTCGGCTGCCGCCACCGCTCGCGCTTGCCGAGAGGGTCATCGCGATCGGCGCCGGCACACGGGCACGATACCGGGCGTGAAGAAGGTGCGCCCCTTAGCGTTGGGAGGAAAGCGATGGCATTGTTTGACAGCGTCCTGGCGGACGTTGCCGGTAGATTCGGTCTTGGCTCTCAGGCCAGCCCGCTGCTGCGCGAAGTCCTGCAACTCATGACCGGGCAACCCGGCGGCATCGGCGGGTTCCTGGAGCAGATGAAATCATCCGGGCTCGGCACCGAGGTCGCCTCCTGGCTCGGCAATCCGAACGCTGCGCCGCTCACCGGCCAGCAGATTGAAAAAGCGGTCGGTGCGTCCTCGCTCGGCGCGATCGCCGGCCGCCTCGGCCTCGCCGGCGGTGCGACAGGGGCCGCCATGGGCTACCTCCTGCCCAAGGTGGTCGGCCTCCTGACCCCTGGCAAAGTCATTCCTTCCGGCATCCCTGCATCGGTCTCCGATGTGCTCGCCGCGGCCCCGCATGTCGCGCCGCGCCCGGCGCAACCGGTGCAATATGTGCAGCAGGTGGCGCCGCGCCACGTCGAGGTCATCAAGGACGCACCCTCGTTCGCCCGCTGGGCAATTCCGATCGCGGCGCTGCTCGGCATCGCGGGGCTGCTCTGGTATGTCGGTGCGAACCGGACGCCGCGGCAGGTCGCCGCGCTGCCGTCGCCGGCGGTGTCGCAGAACGCGCCTCCCGCGGCATCGCAGGTGGCGTCGGTGATTCCGCCGCGGCTCGTCTTGCGCAACGACAATGGCGTCATCGCCTACTCCGGCGTCGTCCGCGACGAAGCCACCCGCTCGTCGATCGTCGATGCGCTGAAAGCGGTCTACGGGTCCGACAACATCAAGGGCAGCATCGCGGTGGAGCCGAATGCCGGCCCGGCGAGCTGGCTCATCGGTCTCAGGACAGCGTGCGAGAACTTCCGGACGCCCGGAACGCAGGCGGTGTTCGACGGCAACTCGCTGAGCGTCGGCGGATTGGCCGAGCGCGATCGCGACCGGATCGCGGATTCGCTCAAATCCGTCTTCGGCTCCGGGATCATGATCGGCAGTTTGGCCGATCGAGGGCTCGAGGCGGCGTCCGGATCCACCGTCCCGGCGAATTTCGGCGCCAAGGATCTGGTGACCCGCCTCAACCAGACCGCCGTCAACTTCGCGACCGGGAGCGCGGAGGTTCCGGCCGAGAGCAAGGCTCTGCTGCAGCAGGTGGCGGGGATGGCGGGTCAGCTGCCGGCCGGCACGGTCATCGAGATCAACGGGCATGCCGACGCTTCCGGCGACGCCGCCGCCAACCAGCAGCTGTCGCAACGTCGTGCGGACGCGGTGCGTCAGGTGCTCGTCGATGCCGGGATGAATCCCGCCATGTTGGTCGCCAAAGGCTATGGCAGCGGCCCGGCCGCGGGAACCGAAACGCAGACCGGCGCCGCCGGCGACCGGCGCGTCGACTACGTCATGGTCAAGCCGTAATCGCCACCAGAGCGCGGGCTGTGCGCACGGCCCGCGCTCGACTGGCAATTCTGAAGACGTCGGGAGGACAGCTATGTCGTCACTCGCAATGTCATCGCCCGCCATCGCCGCCGAAGCGCCGGCGACGGCCCGTCGCGACGCAGGATTTGGCCGCGCGCGCATCTCGTGGGGAGCCGTCATCGCCGGCGTCGTCGTCGCCTTGGCGAGCGGCACGCTGCTCGGCCTGATCGGCGTGGCGCTCGGCATCAGCGGCGTCCAGCCCGGCGCGGCCGCGACCGGGATCGGCACCGGAGTCTGGGCGGTGATCAGCACCGTCGTGGCGATGGCGTTGGGCGGCTACATCGCCGCGCGGCTGTGCGGCACCTACAGCCATCTCGACAGCGAGCTGCACGGGCTCACCGTCTGGGCTCTGACCCTGCTTCTGGGCGTGGCGCTGCTCGCGGAACTCGTCAGCGGCGTCATCGGCGTGGCGGTCGAAGGCGCGGGAGCCGCGACGGGAGGAGCCCTGAGCGGCGCCGGCGGGCTCGCCTCAGGCATCACCCAGCAGATAAGCCCGCAGGCGATGATCGGTCAACTGGAGGACTCGCTGACCTCGGGTGGCGACCCGACCCAGATGACCAAGGAAGGAGTGAGGAACGAAATCGCCATGCTGGTCGGGCGCCGGGTCTACACCGGTTCGCTCTCCGACCGGGACCGCGACCGCCTCGCCCTGCTCGTGTCGACCGAGACAGGCATCAGCAAGGACGCGGCGGCGCAGCGGATCGCCGGCCTCGAGCAGCGGGCGCAGGAGTTCCAGACGCAGGCTCAGCAGCGTCTGCAGGACGCGACCGCCGCGGCGACGCGCGCGGCGGCGGTCGGAACCCGCGCCCTCAGCGCCGGCTTGATTCTCGGCTTGGCGACGGCGCTGATCGGCGCCTGGTTCGGCACGCGCCATGCCCAAGTGTTGGCGCCCGCTTATCGCGGCGACACCCCGACGACGGTCGACTACGCCTACGCCGGCCAGCATCCGAGGCCGGCACAGGAGCGCGTGATCATCCACGGCGACGCGACGCAGCGCATTATCCAGCATCTGCACGGCTTGACCTTTCCGGCGAGCAAGCGGGATCTTCTCGGCGCCGCCAAAACCGGCAACTTCGAGCCCGGATTGGCCGCGGCTTTCGAGCATATCCCGGATCGCCAGTACTACGATATCAACGACGTGCTGACCGCCTTGGGGATGGCGTCCTAAGGAGGACGCGTCAGGGCGCGGAGGTGCTCGGGTCGCTCGCCGCTTGGCTGGACCGGTTGCCGGCCGCCGGGCTGGCGGCGCTGTTCTGCGTCGCCTTCGTCGGCATCACCTGGCTCGGCATCCTGCTCGTCCATCCGCTGATGCGGCGGTTGCTGCACGGCGAGCATCCCTCCAACGAAGTGATCGCGTCCATCAGCGGCGGCTTCGGACTTCTGTATGCCGTGCTGCTTGGACTGCTGGCCGTCGCCACGTTCCAGAACACCAAGGATGTCGAGGACGACGTCGGCAGCGAGGCCTCGAGCCTGTCGGCGATTTATCGCAACGTCGGCGGCTACCCCGAGCCGGCGCGGAGCGAACTCAAATTCCTGCTGCGGGACTACACCCACTACGTCATCGAGAAGGACTGGCCGGCGCACCGAGCGGGGCGCGTGCTGGCCGGGGGCGAGCACCGGCTTCAGGTCATACGTCAGACGCTGCTGTCGTTCGAGCCGGCGACGCAGGCGCAGGAGAACCTGCAGAACGAGCTGTTGCGCGAGTTGAATTCCCTGACCGCAGCCCGCGAGCGGCGATTGGCCGCCGTGACCGCGACGATCCCGAGCGTTTTGTGGTACGTCGTCGTGGTCGGCGCCCTGATCAGCATCGCCTTCCTGTGGATGCTCTACATGGAGCTGGCGCACCAGCTCCTGCTCGGCGGCATCACCGGCTTGTTCCTCGGCATCATGATCTTCGTGATTTATGCGATGGATCATCCGTTGCGCGGCGCGGTGAGCATCGCTCCCGCGCCGTTCAAATCGGTCTACAACCTGGTGATGCGCTGGGATGCGCTTCAGAGCGACGTGCCCCCCGGGCGTCCTGCACAGCAGGACCAGGCCTTCGCCTCGATCGGCACCGGCGAGCTCAACGGTGTCTACTACTCCGTCGGCCGCGCCCTTTGTCAGGTCGTCAACCGCGAGCTGCTGTCGAGCGGCGTGCGCTGCTCGGCCGAGGCGACGCCGGGTTCGGCGTACAACATCGAAGGCTTGCGGTCCGGCGAGCTCGAATTCGGCATCGTCCAGGCCGACGTTCAGTTCATGGCCTTCAACGGCCAGGGAATGTGGGCGGGGCGGCGGTTTTCCGACCTCAGATCCGTCTTCTCCCTCCACCGCGAGCTCGCCACCCTGGTGGTGCGATCCGATAGCGGCATCGCCGCCATCGCCGACCTGGCCGGCAAGCGCGTCAATATCGGCAGCCCGGGCTCGGGGACGCGGGCGACGTGGGATACGATCGCGGCGGCGCTCGACTGGCGTGGCAGGATGCAAATTCACCCGAGCGAGCTCACGCCCGACGCGACCACGCGCGCGCTCTGCAGCAAGGTCATCGACGCCAACTTCCTGATGGTGGGCTATCCGTCGCCGCTGGTCGGCAGCCAGCTGGCCGCCTGCCCGACAAAGCTGGTTCCGATCACCGGCGACATCGTCGACAAGATCATCGCGGCCCACCCTTACTACCGGCGCTACGCCATTCCCGCCGAGGTCTACGCGATGGGTGACGCCGTGCCGACCTTCGGCAGCAACGCTACGCTCGTCACCACCGCCGCCGTGCCGCCGCGGGTCGTCCACGCGATCGCCGCGGCGGTGCTCGCCAATCTGAACGAGCTGCGCTCGCTGCATCCCGCGCTGGCTCACCTGGATGAGGATGAAATGACCACGGCGGGCCTGACGGCGCCGCTGCATGCCGGCGCCGAACAGGCCTATCGCCAGGTCGCGGTGATCAAATAGCGCAACGCACCGCAGCCGCGACGCAGCGCCTGCCCTTCCGATGCGCTCCGGTTATGGCCGCATCTTGCACGAAGCATGGCGCGGGACAGTCGAGGTTTCCAATATGCAAGGCAAGGCAAGCTGCACGCTAACCGCCGGCAAAGGAGACCTGACGATGAAGAACCGCGACGACCCCGCGTTTTGGGAGGAGGAGAGGCACAAGGCGCTGGCCGAGGCGAACCTGCCGGGCGCGACCGAAGACGACCGCAAAAGAGCCCTGGAGAAGGTGAAGGGCGCCGAACAACAGCTGCACCGCATCATGCGACGATCCGCGCCGCGACCCGACGATCTCCCCGAGCAAGATGCCGGTCGCGACAAGAATCCGCTGCCCGTCCAAGACTGACCATCGCGCTCGGCCGCTAGCTTGGATTTCTCATACGCGGCCAGTTGGGGGCGGTGAACGCGGCCGTCGACGGCGGATTTTAGCGGTTGGAGCCGGTCTCGCGAGCGTGTTGGAGCGCTGTCATTCGCGGTTCGCGCAAGACGAGTCCGGGGGG
>DATJLU010000236.1:0-7170 GCA_035509275.1 Allostellaceae bacterium
CGCCTGCGCCGGCGTCACGCTCAAGGCGGTGGCGACGGCGCTGGAGCTGCCGCTCCGCGGCGGCACCGTCCGCGCCGAGGGCGATCTCGATTTCCGCGGCACGCTCGGCATCGACAAGACCGCGCCGGTGGGGTTCCGGGAGATCCGGTTGAGCTTCGATCTCGACAGCGACGCCAGCCCGGAACAGCTCGACACCTTGATGAAGCTGACCGAGCGCTATTGCGTCGTCTTCCAGACGCTGAACAAGCGGCCGGAGCTCAAGGTCGCCCGCAATACCAGCGGGTGACCGAAACCCCATTGAATAGCGCCCGCTAACCTTTTCTCTGTCCCAGGGCACCAAGGCGGGGATGACAACGCGCGCCGCCGCATAACATTAAGCGTGACGCGCTTCGGCCGGCGCGGAGGATCGGCCATTGCGTGGAGGGGACCCCATGCAAGGAAAGCCGTCGGCGGCCCGGGATTTGGCCGCCAGCCTGATCGTGGTGATGGCGCTCGCCCTGCCCTTCATGCCGTTTCCCGGCGATGGCGCGGCGCGGATGAAGGTGCATTTTCGCACCCAGGCGAGCGACAAGCCGCAATTGCTCTCGACCCAGACCTCGCGCAGCGTGTGCCGGGTGATGGCGGCGGCGCTCTCCTACGACAATCCCGAGACCGGCGCCTTCACCCGGGTAAAGTGCCTGGACTAGCCGCCCTGGAGGCGCGGGCCGGCTCCGGCGCTTGCTGATCGGCGCCGCCATTCTCTAGAAACCGGGCGTGAGCGACAAAGCCATCGTACTGTTTTCCGGCGGTCAGGATTCCGCCACCTGCCTCGCCTGGGCGCTCGACCGCTACGCCGCGGTGGAGACGGTGGCGTTCGACTATGGCCAGCGCCACCGCATCGAGCTTTCCTGCCGCGAGCGGGTGCGGGCGGAGCTTTCGCGGCGGTTCCCGCGCTGGGGTGAGCGGCTCGGCGAGGACCATCTCGTCGATCTCGGCGTGCTCGGCCGGATCAGCGACACGGCGCTCACCCGCGAGGTCGAGATCACGCTCGGCGAGAATGGGCTGCCGACGACCTTCGTTCCGGGCCGCAACCTGGCGTTCCTCACCTTCGCCGCCGCGATCGCCTATCGGCGCGGCGCCAAGCACCTTGTCGCCGGCATGTGCGAGACCGATTTCTCCGGCTACCCGGATTGCCGCGACGATACGATAAAGGCGATGCAGGTCGCGCTCAACCTCGGGATGGAACGGCGTTTCGTCATCGAAACGCCGCTCATGTGGCTCGACAAGGCAGCGACCTGGACGCTCGCCGAACGGCTCGGCGGCGCGGCGCTCGTCGAGCTCATCCGCGTCGAGACCCATAGCTGCTATCTCGGCGAGCGCGGCACGCGGCATGATTGGGGTCATGGCTGCGGCGCTTGCCCCGCCTGCGAGCTCCGCGCCAAGGGCTGGCGCCGCTATCGCGAGGCATCGGCCGCATGAGCTACGCGGTCAAGGAGATCTTCTACACGCTGCAGGGCGAAGGCGCCCAGACCGGGCGGCCTGCGGTGTTCTGCCGCTTTGCCGGCTGCAATCTCTGGAGTGGGCGCGAAGCCGACCGCGCCGAGGCGCAATGCCGCTTCTGCGACACCGATTTCGTCGGCACGGACGGCCCGGGCGGCGGCCGCTTTGCGACCGCCGCGGCGCTTGCCGCCGCGGTGCGGCGCGCCTGGCCCGACCGCGCCTCCGGCGCCTTCGTCGTCTGCACCGGCGGCGAGCCGCTGTTGCAGCTCGATGTGCCGCTGATCGCCGCGTTGCACGACCAGGGTTTCGAGATCGCGGTCGAGACCAACGGCACCTGCGCTGCGCCTGATGGGCTCGACTGGATTTGCGTCAGCCCGAAGGCCGGCACCGAGCTGGTGCTGGTCGCCGGCGACGAGCTGAAGCTCGTCTTCCCGCAGCCCGGCGCCGAGCCCGGCCGCTTCGAGGCTCTCGATTTCGACCATTTCTTCCTGCAGCCGATGGACGGGCCCGGGCGCGAGGGCAACACCGCCGCCGCGGTGCGCTTCTGCCTGACCCATCCGCGCTGGCGGCTCAGCCTCCAGACGCATAAGCTCCTCGGCATCCCATGAGCACCGAGATCGTCAAGGAATTCCGCTTCGACGCCGCACATTTCCTGCCGACGGCACCCGAGGGCCATCCCTATCGACGGATGCACGGCCATTCCTTCACCGTCGAGGTGGCGATCGCGGGGACGCCCGATCCCGAGCAGGGCTGGATCGTCGATTTCGGCGTGATCGAAGACCGCGTCGCGTCGCTACGCGACCGGCTCGACCATCACCTGCTCAACGAGATCGAAGGGCTCGCGCTGCCGACGCTCGAGCGTCTTGCGGCCTGGATCTATCGCCGCCTCGCCGCCGACCTCACGGGCTTGACCCGCATCACGGTGCGGCGCAGCGCCAACGGCGAGACCTGCACCTACCGCCCCTGAGGATTGGCGATCGTCGGTACTAGCCCGACGCCGGCGCTAGCGAGCAGACCGCTTCGTCGTAGCGGCCGGAGCCCATGCGGCCTTCCTCGAAGAGGCCGTGACGCGCGATCCAGGCGAAGGACTCCTCGAACGCCTCGCGGCTATAGGGCTCGAAGACGAGACGCTCGCCCGGCCCCCAACGCCGCGTGTCGATCTCGTCGCGGAAGCGCTCGGGAAATTCCCGGCGGTAATAGTGGGTGTAGCGATCGGGCCGGAGATCGATGTCGCGCTGCGCCCGCCGCAGCGCGCGGAAATACTTGCGGACATCCTCGGGATCGGGATCGCCGGTCAGCATGGCGGCGATCATGAAGGTGGCATCGATGATCTTGCGGAAGCCGAGTTGCTCGGCGAAGTAGTAAGGACCGTTGAAGAGATGGACGGCCGGCACCTTGCCTTCGATGAGCAGCTCCATGCGCTTGAAGAGCAGGCCATCGGCGAAGGAGAGCTCAATCTCCTCCGGCCTCACATATTGCTCGAGCGCCTGGATCGTCGAGTAGTGGCTGCCCGACTGGTAGCCGACCGAGATCGGCACGCCTTTGAGGTCGGCCGGATCGCGCATCGGTGAATCCGCCGCGACGAAAATCCCGGCGGGCGCCACCGAATAGGCGTCGGCATAGAGCTTGCCATGGCCGCTCGAGGCGGCGACGTTCACGGTCCAATGGCAGGCGCAGGAGACGTCGCTGCGGCGCCCTTGCTCGAAGGTCTGATAGGCGCCGATCTTGGTGCCGAGATCGTGGCGCTTGCCTTCCTTGGAGACGAGCTCGTCATGAAACTCGTAGTCGAGCCCCTCGGCGGCGAAATAGCCTTTCTCCTCCGCCACCCACTCCTGGAGCCGCATATGCGGCGCGATGACGAATTTGGGCATCGGTTCCTCCCCAAACGCCGGACCATTCTATCGGCGATGCGAGGGCGCGTCACGCCTTGCGGCCCGCGGCGCAGCTGCTATTTCAGCGCTTGCTGCTCCTGCTGCGCGATATCCTGCTGCACCGCCTGGAAGGCCGCGGGCGAGATGCTGACCTCGCCGCGGAAAGGCCAGTCGAGTGCGACGATCAGCACCATCACCAGCGCCATCGACGCCGCCAGAATGCCGGTCATCGCGTAGTGCATCATCATGCTGGGCATGCCGAAGAAGAAGCTGAAGGCGACGGTGATCACGCCGCCCATGACCAGGATCCACCAGATGGTGTCGGGAATGCCGTCCGCGGCGGCGAGGATGCGGCTGCGGCGCGCGTTGTAGAGATCGTTGAGCGTCTTCAGCATCTCGGCCTCGACCACAGACTGGCCCAATGTCTTGGCATCGATGCCGGTGATTGCGGCGTGCAGCTTCTCCACCGCGGCCCAGCCGCGCGTATCAACCTCATGCTCGCGTTGCGCCGGCCATTCAACGTCGATGACGGTCTGGAGATATTGCTTCAGATCCGCGCGCATTGTCGAGCGCATGGGCTCCGGGATGGCGATTGAATCGCGATAGAGATTGCCGACGAGGTTCGCTTCCTGCTGCACGACATGATCGGCGCTGTCGAAGGACGCCCAGGCAGCGACCGCGATGAAAGCCAGCAGCACGGCATAGACGACGCCGATGATGGCGATGATGAAGCCGGCGACGTCGTTGTGCCGGCTGCGGATCGAGACATGGACGAAGCGGTCGAAGAGAAAAAGCCCGACCCAGGAGGCGAGCACCGAAAGGGCGATGATGACGGTACCGACCTCCCAGGTCGCATGGTTGTAAATCCAATCGCGCAACATTCGAACTCCTCCAAACGTGCTGACAATGCCAAGCGCGCTGCGATCCAAGCCGCCGCGGTAAGGGCCGAGGGAGCTACACCCGTTCGGCCGTCTTCTCCTTCTGCCAAGTGTCCAGAATGGCACGCGCGCCGTTCCGGGCGGGATCGAGGGCGTCCTCATGCCCAGGCTGCTTCGCCGCCAGCTCGATCACATAGCCGTTGGGGTCGCGGAAATAGATCGAGTGGATGAAGCCGTGGTCGGAAACGCCGCGCACCTCGCGGCCCTCGCGCTTGCCCTTCTCGAGCATGCGCATGAGTTCGTCATTGTCGACCTCGATGGCGATGTGCAGGTCGTAGTCGTGCTGTTGCTTGAACTCGAAAGGACGGTCCGGCGCATCGAAGAAGGCGAGACACGAACCGTCGGCCATGCGGAAGAAGGTGTGCAGCACGTCGGTCTGGCGCCCGGTCATCGACTCCCGGATGCGCAAGGCGCCGACCAGCGGCAAGCCGAGAAAGCCTTCGTAAAACCGGCGCGTCTCCTCCGAGTCGCGGCAGCGATAGGCGTTGTGATGGAGGCCCTTGATCATGGGTCGATCTCCTCCGGCTGGGGGCGCGGCACCGCCGCCGCGCCGTTCCTCAGATGGCAACAAATTCCTTTCCCTTCATCTGCTCGGCAAAACCCTTGATCACCTCGTAGACCTTGGCGCTGGCCGGCCGGCTGTGCATCGTCTCGAGCCAGCGCGCGACATTGGGATAGCGTGCGAAGCTGCAGCGGATCAGCTCGCCGACCTGGACGATGGCGAAGCCGAAATCATCGGCGATGGTGATCTCGTTGCCGCAGAGATATTTGTTGCTGCCGATGATGTGATCGTTGAGGAGCTGCAGCCAGGCCTTCGTCTTCTCCTTGCCCCACTCGATCGTCGCGGCATGCGCCTCCTCCGAGCGGCGCTGGTGGCCGGGGAAGGCCTGCGGATAGATCAGCCCGTAGCCGTAGTCGCGATAGAAATTGGCGTTGAGCCAGTCCATCACCTCGTTGACGCGGGCCCGCTGCTTCAAATCCTTGGGATAGGCGGGCGAACCGATCTTGTCGGCGAGGTATTTCAGAATCGCCGAGCTTTCGGTCAAACGAAAGTCGCCGTCCTCGAGCACCGGGACCATCTTGTTCGGGTTGATCTTGGCGAAGGGCTCTTTCAGATGCTCGCCGGTAAAGAGATCGACGACCTGCATCTCGCAAGGGATGTGGTTCTCGGTGATGAACAGGACGACCGCCCGGCTCGTCGTTGAAGCCGGATGCATGTAAAGCTTCATGGCGTCGCCTCCCGGTCAGGCGGGTTGTCGGAATGCTTATCCATGACACATCCCCAGAGAAACGCCAAGCCGCGCGCTGCACCGGCTACGTGAAAATGTGCCACGCGAATCGGAAAGTCCGGCAGATCGCGCTTACCTTTTGGTGCGCGCTGATTTCGGCGGACGGCCGCGGCGGGGCCGCCCCGTTGCGCCGGCGCTTTTCGGCGGACGCCCGCGCCGGCGCGGCGCCTGGCCAGGCTTGTCGCCGGAAGTTGCGGGCAGGCTTGCGTCCCGCCCGCGCGCCGCCGGCAGCAAAGCTTGCAAAGCGCGCTGCTGCGCCTCGAGGATCGTCTTGGTGGCGTTCGCCCATCCCGCCATCCAAGCCGACCAGTAATCCGCTGGCCTCTGCATAACGCGCCGCCCATGGTGCAGTTGCCCGATGCGGCACTAACGCCCCGGAATTTCCCGCTGTTCCGGCGGGATTACGCCCAAGCCATGCTCGCGGCGGCCTTCTTTTCGGGCTGCAGGATCTCGACCAGCAGGCGCAGCGCCTGGTGCATCACCGGCCACGGCAGCTTGGCCTGCTGCTGCTGATACCGGCTGGTGAGAATCTGCCAGCAATAGACGGCGTGGCCGGTCTTGCCGAGGCCGCTGCCGAGATTCCAATAAGCCTTGCTGCAATTGCGCAAGAAGCCCAGGAATTCGGCCGAGCTGGCCTTGTGATTGAACATCTTGTCGTAGCCATCGGTGTACTCGCGCAGGATCTGGTCGACGCCATGCCATTCGCGGCGCAGCTGATCCTTGACCGCTTCGACCATCGACAGGATCTTGGTGCGCTCCTCATTCGGCACGGCGCCGAACGGCACTTCGATGCCCTTGATCCATTTGGCGATCTCGACGAGCTTGGGCTGCACGCGCGCATACTGGAAGGAATAGAAATTGATGCCTTTCCAGGCGGCGAAAATCTCCAGCGCCTTGTCGGGCGGCAGTCGGAACGCCTCGATGAGCGGCGCCAGCGCCGTCACGTCCTTGGCCTCCCAGATCTTCTCGACCAGGCGGCGCGCCTTCTCGTCGGAATGCATGGCGTCGGGAAAGGCTGCCTTCGCCAGCGGCTCGAAGCGCTGCAGGATGAAGATTTCGATCTCTTTCCACTGATCGGGCGTGATCTCGAAATAAGCCTCGTTGACGGCGATGCCGGAGCGCTGGAACACATCCTTCATCAAAAAGGGATCGAGCGAGGGCAAGCTGTCCATCACTTCGAGGACGCGCAGATCCTCGGCGAGTCCTTCCTTGGTCATCGCCGCGTTCTGGCCGAAATTGTCGAGGATGCTCTGCTGCAGATGCGGATCGTGCAGGAAGATCGTGCGGCCGCCTTCGTAGATGTCGAGCTCGTTGAAGGGGAAGTAGAGCTTGGTGCCGACCGGCGGGCAGCGCGGCCCCTTGCGCTCGGCTTCGGGCACCGCATCCTTGATCAGCACCACGCCGTTGAGCGGCGTGTTGCGGAAAAGCCGCTGCGCATTCGGGTCTTTCTCCAGCACCTTGCGCGTCAGCGCGTTGCAGTTGAAGACGCGCGACGAGCCGGCATCGAGCATCGGCTTCAGGTACTTGACCGCCATGGCGACCCGTCGGGGCCCGAGCCCCTCTTCTGTGGACACTGTTCAGCCCTCAAGGTTA
>DATJLU010000237.1:0-42544 GCA_035509275.1 Allostellaceae bacterium
GAACGAGATCGCCATCGTCAGCCTCGACGGCCGGCCCGTGCATCTCATGACGCCCTGGCAGACGCGCGTGTACTGGAAGGTCGCGACCCGCGTCGATGTCGAGCGCATCGACGTGTCGAGCGATCCGCGGGTCGACGCACGGCACCTGACGATGGTCGACCGCAGCCGTAGCACGGTCATCACCGAGGCTGTCGTCGAGAACCACGAAGCCGGCCTGCTCTATGTCGAGGGCCGGCTTGTGGAGCGGCTCGCGCCCGGCCGGCACGCGTTCTGGACCGCGGGCCGCAAGATCGAGGTCAAGCGCCTCGACCTGCGTCCCCAGGCGGTCGAGATCACGGCGCAGGAGATGCTGACCAAGGATCGCATCGCGCTGCGCGTAACGCTGACGGCGTTCCGCCGGATCGTCGATCCCGAGTTGACGGTCGCGACCGTACCCGACGTGGATGCGTGGCTGTACCGCCTGGTGCAGTTCGCGATCCGCGAGGCGGTGGCGGGCCGCACGCTCGACGAGGTGCTGTCGGCAAAGGCCGCGCTCGATGCGGAGCTGCGCGACTATGTGCGTGCGCGCGTCGCGGACAGTGGCGTGGAGGTGACGGAGCTCGGCGTGAAGGACGTGATCCTGCCCGGCGAGATCCGCGAGCTCGTCAACAAGGTGGTGGAGGCGGAGCGGCTGGCCAAGGCCAACCTGATCCGCCGGCAGGAGGAGACCGCGGCGACGCGCTCGCTGCTCAACACCGCCAAGCTCATGGAGGAGAACCCGCTTCTCCTCAGGCTCAAGGAGCTCGAGAGCCTCGAGCGTCTGGTCGAGAAGGTCGGGCGGATCGACCTCCACGCCGGCGAGGGTCAGGGTCTCGACGCCCTCCTCAGCCAGCTCGTACGGCTGAAGGCGTCCGAGCAGGCCTGAGCAGGAAAACCTAAGCCGCCGAGCGCCAGCTCTGGTCCGCTCCGCCCCGCAAGGGGCGGAGCGGCGCCCGCGGATACGTAGAATCCCTTACGTAGAAATCCGAATTTCGGGCCGCCCGGCGGTGGCCGATGATCGCGGCATCGCCTGACCGGCGGAAGCCGGCCGCCTGTGGGAGAGAGGGGAAGCGCATGCTGGCCATGGCCTTGACCCAAATGCCGCGCAATGCCGCCGCCGGCGCGCGCGTTCATGCCTGCGAGAGCTGCGCCGCGCGCGCCCTCAGCATCTGCAGCGCGATCGAGCCGCAGGATCTCGGCCGCCTGGCGGCGTCGCGGACGCATCAGAGCATCGGCGCGGGCGAAAGCCTGCTCGAAGAGGGCGAGGCGGCGACGCATTTCTTCAACATCATCGAAGGCGCGGTCAAGGTATTCAAGCTGATGCCGGATGGACGGCGGCAGATCACCGGCTTTCTCTTCGCCGGCGACCTGCTGGGGCTCGCCTTCAATGACAGCTACACGTATAGCGCCGAAGCCATTACCCCGGTGAAGGTCTGCCGCTTTCCGCGCCGGCAGCTCGAGCGCTTGCTCGACGAGTTTCCGAAGATGGAGAAGCGGCTCCTGGCGATGGCGTCGAACGAGCTCGCGGCGGCGCAGGAGCAGATGATGCTGCTCGGGCGCAAGACGGCGCATGAGCGGATCGCTTCTTTCCTGCTCTCGGTCGCCGAGCGCCAGAGGCGCTCCGGCCGCGGCGGCGAGCGCCTCACCCTGCCGATGACGCGCACCGACATCGCCGATTATCTCGGCCTCACCACGGAGACGGCGAGCCGCGTCTTCACCAGCCTCAAGAAGCAGGGCTTTATCGAGCTCGAGACCGCCGGCACCGTCCATATCACCGACCGCGACGCGCTCGAAGAGCTCGCCACCGGATTGGAATAGCCGGCGATCAGCGCGGCTCCGGCTCGGGCACAGGCGGGGCCGGCGGCTCGGGCATGCGCGGCCAGAGGCCGGACTCTCGCGCCAGCTGCTGCAGCGCCGTGATTGCGCCGCCAAGCCGCGCCAACCACGCGCGGCCGGCCGGTGCGCCGGCGACCGCGATCCAGCCAAGGCCGAGGCCGATCAAGGCCAGCGGCGCGGCATCGCGGCGCAGCGCTTCGCCGAGGCGTTTGGCATCGATGTCCGGCGGTTGCGCGCGGCGGATGGCGCGCAGGGCGAGAGGGCGCAAGGCGTAGTCGCGGTCGAGCAGCGCCAGATCGCGCGACAGCCGGGCGCGGCTGCGGGCGATCGCGGCGGCGATTTCCGCCGCGCAGAGATGATCGGCACCGCGCCGCCGGCTCATGTCAGCTCCTGGCGCAGCCAATCCCCGGTTTCGCGCAGCGCTTGCCAGCTCTGCCGCGGCATGACGCTCGCCCGCGCGATGAGCCGCCGGCCGTAGCAGACGAGCACGGCACCCAGCGCGGCGATTACGGCGCCGACCGATGCTGACGCCACCCAGAGCGGCATCAGGCGGCCGAGCAGCAGGATCAGCGCGGCGACCAAAGCCAGACCGCCGATCAGCGCCCCCGCGACGCCGGCGGCCAGCACCAGCGCGCCGAGGACGAGCCGGCCGGCATTCTCGCCGAGCTCGGCGCGGAGCAGCGCGAGTTGCTGCTGCAGCAGCGTCTCGGCGTCATGGAAAAGCTGCGCCAGCAGCGCGGCAAGGCCGGGCGGGTGCGCGGAAGCGGCGTCGCGATCGGCCATGCCGCGGTCTCAGACGACCGAAACGATGTGGAAGGTGCGCGTCACGCCGTCGCGCTCCTTGATCGAGACGTAGTCGCCGGCGCCGAAATGGTGCGATTCCGCTTTGAAGATCGCCTCTGCTTCGCCCCCATCGTCAAACACCAGCGCCCAGCCCTGGCGGCGATGCGCCACCTGTCCGATCGCCTCGTCGTCGCCCCAGAAGCGGCGGAAGCGGGTTTCGCTGCGATGCTTGTGCCAAAGCTCGCGATCGAGCGTTCCGTCCGTCGCCAGCGGCAGAGTCAGCTCATAGCCATGCGCCGCGCTGCCGGCGGGAAAGTCATGACACCGTGCCAGTTCAAGTCTCACGCGCCGCAGCATCGGTTCCATCCTTCCATCGCCTCGACGCGATCCTCCGATGGCGGCGGCAGGCCGGCATTGACCTGGGTCAAACCTGCTGTCCGACCGCGCCGGCGCGATTGAGATACATCAATTCGCGCCGCGGCGGCGCGCCCTATGCTGTTGTCATCTCATGAAGGCAGGCCGGCCATGCGTGACATGTCGGACATCATTCGCGACCAGACCCCCCTCACCTATTCGGCGCGCACGACGGTGAAGCATGCCTGCCAAGGCATGCGCCAGCGCCGCGTCGGCGCGGTGCTGGTGATCGATGCGGAGCACCGCCTGCTCGGCATCTTCACCGGGCGCGACGCGGTCGGGCGCGTGCTGGCCGAGGGCAAGGACGCCGCCAGGACGCTGCTCAGCGAGGTGATGACCCGCGCTCCCGCGACGATGGGACCGACGGGCAGCGCCATCGACGCGTTGCGGCTGATGCATGATGGCGGCTTCCGCCATGTCCCCGTGCTTGCCGACGGCAAGGTCGTCGGCATCGTCTCGCACGGCGATTTCCGCGGCCTCGAGACCGCCCGTCTCGACGAGGAGACTGGCCTCTGGGAACGCATCTAGAATTGCCGCGCCGCGAAGGACGAAGCCGATGACCGCATCCGGGGAGAACCTTGCCGCCGCCGATGACCGCGCGCTGGTGCCGCTGCGCGGCCTGCTGGCGACGCTGCAGGCGGCCGAGCCGTCGCCGCCCGGCGACGAGCTGGAGGCCGATGCGCGTCGCGCCGAGATCATCGACCGGATGCTGCATGCCGCGCAGGCGCGGCTCACCGGCTCGCTGTCGCCGGCGGCCCTGATGCAGCCCTTCGCCGATTGGGCGATGCACTTCGTCAATGCACCGGGAAAGCAGTTGCTGCTGCTGGAGAAGGCGCTGCGCAAGCTGGTGCGCTTCAACCTCTATCTGGCGCATGCCGCGACCGACCCAGAGACGCCTTGCTGCATCGAGCCGCTGCCGCAGGATCACCGCTTCGCCGACCCGGCCTGGAGCAAGCCGCCGTTTCTCTATATCTATCAGGCTTTCCTGCTGCAGCAGCAATGGTGGCACAATGCCACCACCGGCCTGCGCGGCGTCTCGGCGCATAATGAGCGCGTCGTCGCCTTCGTCGCGCGCCAGCTCCTCGACATCGTCTCGCCGTCGAATTTCGTGCTCACCAATCCCGAGGTGCTGCGCCAGACCTTTGCCGAAGGCGGCCGGAACTTCTACCGCGGCGCGCTCCACATGATCGAGGATTGGGAGCGCGCGATCGCCGGCCGGAGGCCGGTCGGCAGCGAGGATTTCGAGGTCGGCCGCAACCTCGCGGTGACGCCGGGCAAAGTGGTCTACCGCAACGAGCTCATCGAGCTCATCCAATATGCGCCTTCGACCGAGACGGTCCGGCCGGAGCCGGTGCTGATCGTGCCCGCCTGGATCATGAAATACTACATCCTCGACCTGTCGCCGGAGAACTCGCTGGTGCGCTATCTCGTCGGCGCCGGCTTCACCGTCTTCGCCATCTCCTGGCGCAACCCGACCGCGGAGCAGCGCGAGCTCGGCATGGATGATTATCGCCGCCTCGGCATCGGCGCCGCGCTTGACGTCATCGGTGCGATCTGCGGTCCGCGCCGGGTGCATGCCTGCGGCTACTGCCTCGGCGGGACATTGCTCGCGACCGCCGCGGCGGCGATGGCGCGGGACGGTGACGAGCGCCTCGCCAGCGTCACGCTTTTCGCCGCGCAGACGGATTTCACTGAAGCGGGCGAGCTGACACTGTTCACCAGCGAGAGCCAGGTCGCCTATCTCGAAGACACGATGTGGGAGCAGGGCTATCTCGACGCCCGCCAGATGTCCGGCGCCTTCCACATCCTGCGCTCCAACGATCTCATCTGGTCGCAGCTCGTGCGCCAATACCTCAAGGGCGAGCGCGCGCCGATGAGCGATCTCATGGCGTGGAACGCCGATGCGACGCGGCTCCCCTACCGCATGCATTCGGAATATCTGCGCCGACTCTTTCTCGACAATGATCTGGCCGAGGGTCGGTATCTCGTCGATGGACGGCCGATTGCGCTCGCCGACATCCGCTTGCCGATATTCGCCGTCTCGACCATGACCGACCATGTCGCGCCCTGGCGCTCGGTTCACAAGATCCACCTGCTCACCGATGCCGATGTGCGTTTCGTGCTCACCTCCGGCGGGCACAATGTCGGCATCGTCAACCCGCCGGGACATCCCGGCCGGCGCTATCGGCTGGGGCATCGGCCCGAGGATGGCCGCTATGTCGATCCCGAGGCCTGGCTGGCGGTGACGCCGGAGCGCGCGGGCTCCTGGTGGCCGGCCTGGATCGATTGGCTCGCCGCGCATTCCGGCGCGCCGGAACCATCGCCGCCGCTGGGCGCGGCGGAGCGCGGCTTGCCGCCGCTCATGGATGCGCCGGGGCGTTATGTCCTCTCCCCCTGAACCCGCCGTTCCGAGTGACGCGAGGAGATCCCTGATGCGCGACGCGTTCATGCGCCTGCTCGAGTTCCGCCATGCCTGCAAGCTCTTCGACGAGACGCGGACCCTCGCGCGCGCCGATCTCGACTACATCCTCGAGGCGGGACGCCTCTCGCCCTCGTCGCTCGGCCTCGAGCCCTGGCGCTTCCTGGTGATCGAGGATCGCGCGCTGCGCCGGCGCCTGCGCTCGGCCTGCTGGAACCAGTCGCAGATCACCAGCGCCAGCGCGGTCATCGTCATCAAGGCGCTGAAAGCCGAGCTGAGGCTCGAGACCGGCTATGCCAGCCGCATGCTGCGCCGGCTGGTCGCCTCGGACGCCGAGCTCGAAGAGGCGCTGGAGATCTATCGCAGCATTCCGCATCAGAGCCGCGCCGCGTGGAGCGTCGCGCAATGCCACATCGCCGCGGCCGACATGATGCTGGCGGCAGCCGCGCTCGGCATCGACAGCTGCCCGATGGGCGGCTTCGAGCCCGAGGCGGTGGCGCAGCTGCTCGGCATCGACCTCGGCCAAGTCGAGATCGCTTTGCTGCTGGCGCTCGGATACCGGGCGCAGCCGCAGCCGGCACGCCACCGCCTGCCGCTCGGCGCGCTGGTGGAGTATCGCTGATCTCCCGATCTGGGCCGTAACGCAACCTTAACCAGGAAAGCTTTAGAGACTCCCGGAGCAACGGGAATGCAACGAGATGAGCTCCGGGTCGCTCCTTTCGACGGATAGAATCCAGCGGCCTCCAGACGCGGTTGGCTCCCTGTTCCGGGCTGCCGTTACGGCGATCTTCTTCGCGTCGGGGGCGGCGTCCCTTATCCTGCAAGTCATCTGGTTCAAGCAATTGCAGTTCGTGCTGGGCAGCACGACATTGTCAGTCAGCGTTACCATCGCCAGCTTCTTTTTCGGCCTCTCCATCGGCAGCGCCTTCGGCGGTCGCCTCGCCGACGCGGTTGCCCGCCCTCTGAAGGCCTACGGGTTTCTGGAACTCACGCTGGCGCTGGTTTCCTTTGCCGTTACGGCCTTTCTCTCGCACTGGTCGACCTGGGTGGGCTGGCTGTCGCCGATGCTGAGCCTGGATTCCCCGGCTCGGCTGCCGCTTATGGTCATCTTGTCATTCGCGACATTGGCACTGCCGACGATCTTGATGGGCGCGACACTGCCTTGCCTTGTCAGAGTCGTGGCGCGCTCCCGGATGGAGCTCGCCCATCGAATCGGCCTCCTCTACGGTTTCAATACCTTGGGCGCCGCCTTCGGCACGTTGAGCGTCGGCTTCGTGCTCATCGGGTGGTTGGGCGTCACCCGATCGAGCCTGGTCGCATCGGTCGTTTACGCTTGCGTCGGCGGTTTCGGCCTCCTGGCCGCGCGCCGCGAGCAGCCTTTGCCGGTGGCGGAGCGCAAACAAGCAGACCGACGCGGCGACGGATCTAAGGGCAGCTTGTTGATTTGGCTTTTCGCCGGTTCCGGTTTTGTCTCGATCGCCTACGAGGTCGTCTGGTTCCGTTTCCTGACCAACGTCAGCACGTCGAGCGTCTACGCCTTCTCAGGCATGCTGGGCACATACCTCATTGGTTTGGTGATCGGCGCGCTGATCTGTGCCCGGTTTCTCGCCGCTCACAAGGATCGATTGCTGCGCTACTTCGCGGTCACGCAATTCGGCATTGCGGTTGCCGCGACGCTCACTCTGGCGATCCTCGGCAAGGCCGGCACGATTGGCCAGGCGTTGCAGCCGATCGTCTCGGCGCTGGTGCCGGCCCACGCGCAGATGCTGCTGGGAGACGATGTCTCGTTCTTCGTCACGTGCTTTGTCGCTCTGCTTCTGCCGACCACGCTCATCGGCATCAGCTTTCCTCTCGCCAGCGAGCTGACGGCCGTGCGGATGAGCGCGTTGGGGCGACAAATCGGCACGCTCTATGCTTTGAACACGATCGGCGGCGTGTTGGGATCCCTGACGGCGGGATTCGTTCTGATCCCCTATCTCGGCAGCCAATGGGCGCTGGCTGTGTTGATCTCAACCAACATGCTGCTGTTCGCCGCCGTCACCCTATCGCAGCCGGGCTTGCCCAAGAGCTTGTGGCGACCAGGGGCGATCGCCTTGACGGTCGTCGTCGTGTCGTTCGCGGTTTTTGGGCCGCACTATCTGGAGCGGCAATTGACCGCATTCGTCGGCGCCAGAGTCCTGGAGCTCCGGGAGTCCAAGGAAGCCACCTACACCGTCCTCGAGTACGACGATGCAGCGGCCGGAAAATTTCAGCAGCTTCTGGTGAATTCCAGAAGCTACGCCAATAATCGCCCGGAGGGGAGACGCTATATGGCGGCCATGGCGCACTACCCTCTCCTGCTCCATACCGGCCCCTCCGACAGCGCCGCCGTCATTTGCATCGGGACTGGAACGACGGTCGGCGCCGTCAGCACCCACGATGAATTGCGCGCCATCTATGCCATCGATCTGGCGCCGGCGGTGTTCGACTTTGCCCGATATTTCGTGCCGATCAACCAGCGCTTCTATGCGAATCCCAAGGTGCACGAGATCGTGGCGGATGGCCGCAATTACCTCCTCGGCACGACGAACAGCTTCGACGTGATCACCATGGAGCCGCCGCCGCCGATCGATGCCGGCATCGTCAATCTGTACACCGAGGAATTCTATGCGCTGGCAAAGCGGCGGATGCGCCCGGGCGCCATGCTTGCGCAATGGGTGCCGTTGGATATCGGGCGCGGTGCTCTGCCGAAAATGATCCTGAAGGCCATGATGGCGCAGTTCAAGCACGTGTCGTTGTGGCTACCGGACAGAATGGAAGGTGTAGCGATCGCCTCCGACGAGCCGTTGCGGATCGATCGCGACGTGCTCGCGAAGCGCATGGCCGAGCCCGCGGTGGCTGCCGATCTCACCCAGATCGGGCTGCGCTCGCCCGATGATCTGCTGGCGACGTTCGTAGCCGCGGATGAAAGGCTCGCTGCCTATCTTGACGATACGCCGAGCCTCACCGATGACCGGCCGCGCATCGAGTATTTCAATCGGTATCCCGTGAGCCCGATCCGCGTGGCGGATCTGAAACGCCTGCGTGAGCCGGTGGAGCTCTATTTTGCCGCCGGCGCGCCCGAAGACGGACAGCTGGACACCGCGCGCCGCGTGGTCGAGGCGATTTGGGACGAGCATGAAGCGACCGCAACCGGGGATCTGGCCGCCGCCCGGACGGCGCTCGGCACCGCCTTGAAGCTGGAGCCGGACAACATGTATCTCCGCTATCTCGACCGCGAGCAGCGAGCCATGGAAGCATCAGCGCAGCGGTAAAGAGCGTACGTCAATAGAGTCCGGGAATGAGGCGCGCGGTGCGGGCGCGATAGGCATCGTAGGCGCTGCCGAATTGCGAGCGCAGCAGCCGCTCCTCGGCGCTGATCCGCGCAAGCACCACCGGAAGCGTGAGCGCGACGAGCAGCAGGCCCACCCCCGACCGGAACGCGAGCGCCCAGCCCGCGGCGTTGACGAGGAGGCCGAGATAGCTGGGGTGGCGGATGATGCCGTAGATCCCGGTCGTGACCAGGGCATGACCGGGCTGAATCGCCACCAGGCCGCTGAAGCGGCGGCCGAGCACGAAGACCGGCCAGAGCCGCAGCGCCCCACCGGCGGCGAAGAGAACGACGCCGAGCCAGCGCAGGGCATTGCCGTCGAGGACCCAGAAGCCGATCCGGTCGGTATAGGCCGGCAGATAGCCGGCGATGAGGCCGATCACGCCGAGGGCCGGGATGACCCAGCGGTTGCCGCGATCCTCGCGCACGCCGGGGCTGATATTGCCGCTGCTGAAGAGCGCCGCGCCGGACAGAGCCAAGAGAATGACCGTCAGCGCGATGAAGGCAGGGCGGCAGAAGAAGTTCTGAAATCCGCCCGCGCCGAGAACGGCAAGCCCGAGAAAGACAAGCGTGCTGAGGATGGTGAGGACTGCGCGGGTCATGACCTCTCGCGCCTCACACGGCCGGTCGCGTCGCCGTCCCGGTTGGCGGATGCGTGACGATCGATCTCAGGGCCGGAACCGGCTTGCGCAGGCGATCGAGATCGGGGCGCGGGCGCTGCAGCGCCGGGATGCGCGCAAAAGCGGCTTCCAGCGCGGCGCCGGCGCCCAGTACATCGCGATCACCACGAAAGCGGCCGATCACTTGCAGGCCGAAGGGCATGCCGCGCTGATCGGTGCCGCAGGGGAGGGACAGCGCCGGGTTGGTGACCAGGGTCACGACATAGGTGAGGGCCAGCCAGCGATAGTAATTCTCGAGCGGCTTGCCGTTCATTTCCTTGAGATAGAGCTCGGTCCAGGGGAACGGCGAAATCGGCGTCGTCGGCGACAGCACCAGATCGTAGTCTTGAAAGACCGTCTGGAAACGCTGGAAGATCCGCGTCTGCTCGCGCTGCGCCCAGGCACAATCGGCGAGCGTAAGAGCGGCGCCGAGCTCGTAATTGGCGCGCACATTGGGCCCGAGCGATGCCGGGTCCTTGGCATAGGCATCGCGATACGCGGCAACGAAGCCTTCGGCGCGGATGACATCGAAGCAGCGATGCGCATCACCGAAATCGAACGCGACCTCGTCGCAGCCGCGAAACAGATGCCGCATCGCCGCGATCCTGCCGCGAAAGGTTTCGGCGATCGCGCGATCGACCGCGCAGACGCCGAAATCGCCGGTCCAGGCGACGCGCAAGCGGCTGAGATCGAACCGCGGAAGCGTGGCGAGCGCCGCGGCATCGAGATCATAAGAGAGAGGATCGCCGATATCCCGGCCGGCGGTGACCGCGAGCTGCAAGGCAACATCGGCGATGGTTCTGCCCATCGGACCCACGACTGAAATCGGCGTCCAGCCGAGCAGACGCCGCTCGCTCGGCACCAGGCCGGGCGATGGCCGGAAGCCGACAACGCCGCAGATGGCGGCGGGAATGCGCAGCGAGCCGCCGGTATCGGAACCGCTGCACAAGGGCAGCATGTCGCACGCCAGCGCCGCCGCGGAGCCGCCCGAAGAGCCGCCGGCGTTGAGCAGCGGATCGAACGGGTTTCCCGTCGCGCCCCAGACGACATTGCGCGTATTGGCTCCGGCGCCGAATTCCGGCACGTTGGTTTTGGCGGTAACGATCGCGCCGGCGCGGCGCAGCCGCTGGACGAGTACGGCGTCGCGGTCCGGCACGTGGTCGCGATAGAGCGGCGAGCCGTGAGTCGTGAGCAGCCCTTCGGTGTCGTCGAGATCCTTGATGCCGACCGGCAGCCCGTGCAGCGGACCGAGCTCCCTTCCCGCCAGCACGTCGCGCTCGGCCGCGCGCGCCTCGTCCCGCGCGCGGTCAAAGCAGGTCGCGGTGACCGCGTTCACGGCGGGATTGATCGCCTCGATCCGCTCGATGCAGGCCGCGAGCAATTCGACCGGCGAAATCTCCTTGGCGCCGATCAGCCGGCGCAACTCGACCGCCGGCTGGGCGAGCAAGGTGGCGCGATCAGTCATGGAGCAGCACCGTCATGGGTCACGCCCTCCCGAGGCGACGCGGCGACAGCATCTCCGCCGTGACGCCGGCAGCCAGAATATGGTCGGGGAGCGGTAGCCCGCGGACAAGGGCCGCGCAAGCCTCGCCCATAGCGGCCGATGTCTGCATGCCGTAGCCGCCCTGAGCCGCGACCCAGAAGAAGCCCGCCGCGCGCGCATCGAAACCGCCGACCAGGTCGCCATCGCTCACGAAAGAGCGCAAGCCCGCCCAGCGCCGCGCCGGACGGCGGATCTCCAGGGTCGTGAACCATTCGATCCGGTCGATGCCGGTGGCGATGTCGAGCTCTTCCGGCTGAACGTCCTGGGGATCGACCGGATCGGCATTGGCGGGAGAGCCGAGCAACAGGCCGGCGTCCGGCTTCACGTAGAAGCTCTCATCGGCGGCGATGAGCATCGGCCAGCGCGCCGTGTCCATGCCCGGCGGCGCGGCAAAGGTGAAGGCCGAGCGGCGCTTGGGCACGAGGCCGAGGGGCGCGACCTGCGCCAGCGCCGCGAGCTTGTCGCACCAGGCACCGGCGGCATTGATCAGGATCGGCGCGCGACAGTCGCCGATCCCGGTTTGGACAATCCAGTCGCCGCCGCCCACGCGCTCGATCGCCGTGACCTCGGCATCGCAGAGGATCGCGCCGTGCGCGCGGCGGATGCCGCGCAGAAAGCCTTGGTGAAGGCTATGAGCATCGATATCGGTGGCATCCGGCTCGTGCAGCGCGGCGACGATGCGGTCGCGGCGCAGCACCGGGATCATGTCGCAAGCGCCGGCGGCGTCCATGCGGAAAGCGTGCGCGCCCGCCTCCAGGAGATGCTCCTGTCCGGCTTCGGCCACGGTCAGCGTACCGCGCGGCGACAGGATCGGATGCTCGGCGAACCCCGGCGGCGGGGCTTCGAAGAAGGCGCGGCTGGCGCGGGTGAGAGCGCGGACCTGAGGCGTGCCGTAGGTCTCCATGAACATGGCGGCCGAGCGCCCGGTCGAGTGATAGCCGGGCTGGCTCTCGCGCTCGAGCAGCACGACCTTGCCATGGGGCGCGAGCCAATAGCCGATGGACGCACCGGCAATGCCGCCGCCGACAATCAAGAAGTCCGCCTTCATCGCCCGGCTCCGCTGCTGTCACGACCGGCGGCGACCAAGTCCGGTATGGTATTGGGTCGCCCATCGGAATTATCATATATGAGAAACCAGATTCTCATATATGAGAATAAGCGATAGCTGACCCATATCATGCGCGTGCCTCGTCCCTCCCCTCTATCCGCTCCGCCGCCGGCCATCGACCGCGCCGATGTCGGCGCCCGGTTGCGCCGCCGCCGGCAAGCGAACGGCCTCACCCTCAAGGAGCTGTCCGACCGCTCGGGCGTCACGCTGTCGATGATCTCCAAGGCGGAACGGGGCGAAGTCGCGCTGACCTACGACAAATTCGCGGCCCTCGCCCGGGCGCTCGGCATGGATTTCCGCGATCTCTTCGGCCAGGCCGACGAGACCAGCGCGGCCGGCGGCGTTTCCTTCACGCCGGCCGGCCAGCACGTTCTCTATCGCAGCGGCAATTACGGCTACGGCATGCTCGCCGCCGATCTGACCGGCAAGCGCATGGTGCCGATGCGCGCCACCATCAGCGCGCGCCGCGTCGAGGACTTCGCCGATTACATCCGTCATCCCGGCGAGGAATTCGTCTATCTCCTGACCGGCACGCTGCGAATCTGCTTCGAGGACGGTCGCGAAGCCATGATGCAGCCCGGCGACAGCCTCTATTTCCACAGCAGCACGGGGCACATCTATTTGTCGGTCGGCGCCGGCGATGCCGAAGCGATCATCGTTTGCACCGACGAAAGCGGTGAGAAGAAGGGGCTGGTCTAGCGCTCCCGGCGCGCCATCCTGACACAGCGAGATCGAGGGCAACAATCATGCGCATCTTCAGTGGCGCGTTGGCGACGGAGACCAACACCTTCGGACCGATGCCGACCAGCGTGCGGTCCTTCCATGAGCGCGGTTATTTCCGCGCCGGCGAGCATCCGAACCAGATGCAGATGCATAGCGGACCGCTCTGGGCGGCAAGGCTGCATCGGCGACCCGACTGGACGCTGATCGAAGGCATGGTCGCGGCGGCGGTTCCCAATGGCCTGGTCACGCGCCAGGCCTATGAAGCGCTGCGAGACGAGCTGCTGCGCGACCTGCAACAAGCGCTTCCCGTCGACCTCGTGCTGCTCGGCCTGCACGGCGCCATGGCGGCGGAGGGCTATGACGATCCGGAGGGCGATCTGCTCGACCGCATTCGCCGCATGGTCGGCGCGGAAACGATCATCGGCGCGACCCTCGATCCGCACTGCCATATGAGCGCGGCAATGTGCGAGACCGCCGATCTTCTGATCTGCTGGAAGGAATACCCGCACACCGACATCCTCGAGCGCGCCGAAGATTTGCTGCGGCTTTGCCTGGCGATGCAGGAAGACGGGCTGAAGCTCGGGCTCACGCTGGTCGATACCGGCATCGTCACCAAGATCCACACATCGCAGGGCGAAGGCCGCAAACTGGTCGATCGCGTCGCGGCGCTCGAAGGGCGCGACGGCATCCACTCCGTGTCGATCGTGCATGGCTTCTCCTGGGGCGATGTGCCAGAGATGGGGACCAAGATCCTCGTCTATAGCGATGCGGCGCGCGATCCCGACGGCGCCAAGCGTGAAGCGCTGGCGCGGGCGCTGGCTCAGGACATCGTCACGCTGAAAGAGGCTTTCACCCCCCGCGGCCTCGGCATCGCGCAGGCGCTGGACGAGGCGGCGGCGACCGCAGGACCGGTCGTGATCGCCGACGGCGCCGACAATGCGGGCGGCGGCGCGCCCAGCGATTCCACCTACTTTCTGCGCGCGCTGCTCGAACGCAAGATGGACGCGTGTCTGGGTCCGCTGTGGGACCCCGCAGCCACCGCCCTCGCCTTCGATGCCGGGATCGGCGCGCGATTGGATCTGCGGGTCGGCGGCAAGGTTTGCCCGCTGTCCGGCGACCCCGTGGATGCGCGCTGGACGGTCGCAGCGCTGAAGCGCGACATGGTGATGACGGGCCTCGCCGGCGTTCCCGCGAAGCTGGGAGACTGTGCCCTGATCCGCTGCGACGGCGTCGATGTCGTCCTGACCTCGATCCGATGCCAAGGCTTCAACATCGATTTCTTCACCCAGCTCGGCTGCAATCCGGCGACAAAGAAAGTCGTGGTCGTGAAATCGTCACAGCATTTCCAGGCATCATTCTCGAAGATCGCCGCGCGCATCCTCTATTCCGACGCACCCGGCGTGGTAACGGGCAACCTCAAGACGCTTGCGTTCCACAACGTGCGGCTCCCGCGCTGGCCGCTGACGGAGCCGGGGCCGGTCGAGGTTCTGGCCAATCTCGGTCCGCGGGGCGATCGCGCCGCTATTGCCGGGCGGTATTAGAGTAGCGGTATTTTATGCGTATCTGATTCAACCTGCTCCCGAGATCGTATGGATTCCCGCTTTCGCGGGAATGAGGGAATAATTTGATTTTGCTTTAGAATTCGTCGCCCCCGCGAAAGCGACGCGAAAGCGGGGGTCCATTTCTGAGCCGCATAATGTCAGCGAAAGCACCTTTGCGCCGGATTCCTTCACGCGCTCTTGTGTGGACCAGGCGAAAGGGCGCTGCGTTAGATGTGCAGCAGCCGTCGCCGGACAGTAGCAAACGACCTTAAACGATCTTAAGGCTCGCCTCGAACGCAGAGCGGCCATTGAGATTGATCAATGGCGAACCGTTTCGGGTCATGGTCCAATCCCGGCGCAACGCACGAGGCGGATAGAGGCGGATAATGGCATTTACCATCGAAGTGAACGGCGTGAAGCGGACCGTCGATGTCGACGGCGAGATGCCGCTGCTCTGGGTCTTGCGCGATGTGCTCGACCTGAAGGGCAGCAAATATGGCTGTGGCGCCGGTTTGTGCGGCGCCTGCACCGTGCATCTCGACGGTGAACCGACGCGTTCCTGCCTGACGCCGATCTCGCGCGTCGGAACCGCGCAGGTCACCACCATCGAAGGCATCGGCGAGACGCTGCTCGGCCGCCGGGTTCAGAACGCCTGGCTCGATGTCGACGTGATGCAATGCGGCTATTGCCAGGCAGGCCAGATCATGTCCGCGGCGGCACTGCTGGCGAAGACGCCGCGTCCCAGCGAGCGCGACATCGACAGCGCCATGACCGGCAATGTCTGCCGCTGTTGTACCTATCCGCGCATTCGCGCCGCGATCAAGAAGGCCGCCGGATTGAGCACGGCCGATGCGAGGATGCCATGAGCGTCTTCGCCGGCATGTCCGCCGCTGCGGCAGGGCGCAGCGAGCGCGCCCAACCCTCGCGACGCGCCGTCCTCAAGACCGGCGCCGCTTTCGGCGGCGGCCTGCTCCTGCACGCGGTGCTGCCCGGTTTCGCGCGCGCGGCCAGCGCCGCGTCGGAAGCGCAGGGCGCGGCGACGCTCAACGCTTTCGTCTCGATCGCGCGCGATGGCAGCGTCACAATCATCGCGAAGAACCCGGAGATCGGCCAAGGCGTCAAGACGATGCTGCCGATGCTGATCGCCGAGGAGCTCGATGTCGATTGGCAGGATGTGCGCACCGCACAAGCGGACCTCGATACCGCCAAATACGGCCAGCAAGTGGCCGGCGGCAGCTGGGCGACGCCGCTCAATTGGGAGCCGCTGCGCCGGGTCGGCGCCGCGGGGCGGCAGATGCTGGTCGCGGCGGCGGCGCAGAGCTGGGGCGTTCCGGCGGATGAGTGCAGCACCGATCATGGCGTCGTGCAGCATGTCAAAAGCGGCCGGAAGCTTGGCTATGGCGCCCTCGCCGAGAAGGCCGCGGCATTGCCCACGCCCGATCTCGCCAGCGTCCGGCTCAAGGACCCGAAAGACTTCAAGATCATCGGTCAGCCCTTGCCGGGCGTCGACGATCCGCTCGTGGTGGCGGGAAAGCCGCTGTTCGGCATCGATGTCGCGGTGCCGGGGATGCTCTACGCGGTGTTCCAGAAATGCCCGGTGTTCGGCGGCAAAGTAGCGAGCGCGAATACCGACGCGATCAAATCCCTGCCCGGCGTGCGCGCGGCTTTCGTGATCGAAGGCGGCGACAATCCGCAGGGCCTCGTCGGCGGTGTCGCCATCGTCGCCGAGAGCTGGTGGGCGGCAAGCTCGGCCCGCGACAAGCTTCAGGTCACGTGGCACGAGGGGCCGACCCGCACGCAGAGCAGCGCCGGCTTCGCCAGCGCCGCCGCGGCACTGGCCAAGAGCGCGCCGCAACACGCGCTGCGCCGCGACGGCGATGCGGCAGCGGGGTTCGCGCGCGCCGCACATGTGCTCGAGGCGAGCTACACCTATCCCTTCCTGGCCCATATCGATCTCGAGCCGCAGAACTGCACGGCGCATGTTCACGACGGCAAGGTGGAGATCTGGGCGCCGACGCAGAATCCCGCCCCCGGTGCACGGCTCGTCGCCGCGACCTTGGACATCGGGGAAAGCGACGTCATCGTCCATATGACGCGTGTCGGCGGCGGTTTCGGGCGACGCCTGCGCAACGACTTCATGGTCGAGGCCGCGTTCATCGCCAGGACGGTCGGCGCGCCGGTGAAGCTGCTGTGGAGCCGCGAGGACGACGTCCAGCATGATTTCTACCGGCCCGCCGGCTTTCATTTCCTCAAGGGCGGCGTCGACGCCGACGGCAAGCTGGTCGCGCTCAGCGATCATTTCGTGACGTTCGGCCACGGCGAGCGCGTCGCCGACGCGGCCGGCATGGACGCGACCGAGTTTCCGGCCGGGCTGGTGGCGAATCTCGATTATGGCCTGTCGCTCATGCCGCTGGGTGTGCCGACGGGGCCGCTGCGCGCGCCGGGCGCCAATGGCATCGCCTTCGTCTTTCAGTCCTTCCTCGACGAGCTCGCCCATGCCGCCGGCAAGGATCCCGTCGACTTCCATCTCGCCGTGCTCGGCGACCGGCGCGTGCTGAAAAGCGCCGCCTTGGTGAAGGATCCCCGGCGCGACTTCGATACCGGCCGATTACGGGGCGTGATCGAGCTCGTGGCGGAGAAATCGGGCTGGGCGAACCGGCACAAGCTGCCCAAGGGAACCGGGATGGGCATCGCCTCCTATTTCTGTCATCTCGGCTATTTCGCGGAGGTCGTCCAGGCGACGGTGGCACCGTCAGGCGCGGTGAAGGTGGACAAGGTGTGGGTTGCCGGCGATGTCGGCAGCCAGATCATCAATCCCAGCAATGCCGAGAACCAGGTGCAAGGCGCGGCGCTCGACGGGATCGGCGCGGCGCTGGGCCAGGCGATCACGATCGAAGGCGGACGCGTCGTCCAAGCCAATTTCGATACGGTGAAGCCGCTCAGAATGCGTCAGGCGCCGCCGGTGGAAGTGCATTTCCGCGTCACCGATAATCCGCCGACCGGCCTCGGCGAGCCGGCCCTGCCCCCGGTCCTTCCGGCGCTGGGCAATGCCATCTTCGCGGCGACGGGAAAACGCGTGCGCAGCCTGCCGATCAACAGCGCAGAGCTGAAGTGGAGCTAGCCCCGCGTCGCTTGACGGCTTGATTTGCATCAACAACGGGCGGCCGGCAAAGACGTATCGTCCGTCAACGGCGTTTACGTCGTTGGAGGCACGCATGCGCATGCGCAACATCATCTGGAGCGCTGCCGTCTTGTCGATGGTGGCCACCGCCAGCCCGGCGCTCGCTCAGCATGGCGGCGGAGGCGGTGGTGGCTGGCATGGCGGGGGCGGCTGGCACGGCGGCGGTTGGCACGGCGGCGGTTGGCACGGCGGCGGCTGGCATGGCGGAGGTTGGCATGGCGGGGTCTATTTCGGTCCCGGATGGGGCTGGGGCCCGGGGTGGTGGGGCTATCCCTACGCTTACGGCTATCCCTATCCCTACGCCTATCCCGCTCCCACCTACGTCGCTCCCGCGCCCTATGCTTATCCGGCCGCGCCGGCCCCGACGGCACCGGCGCCGAGCGTCTGGTACTATTGCGAGTCCAGCAAGGCCTATTACCCCTATGTCCAATCCTGCAAAGAGGGCTGGAGACAGGTACCGGCTCAGCCGGCGCATTAGACGCCCGCCGCGCCGCAGATCCGCCGCCGCTCTCTAGTAGTGAATCTCGTATTCGGCTTGCCAGCGCAGCGTTGTGCGCGGCACCGCCGAAGTCAGGCCGAAGAGTACGCCGCCATTCCATTCCAGCGTGCCCGGTCCGAGATTGAAGATCTTGCCGAAGAGCTGCGGCCCGCCGCGCTGATCCTGTTGGCTCCAGCCGGCGAAATGACCGAAGGGACCGGGCTGGCCGTACACCTGAAGCCCGGGCTCTACGGCGAAACGGCGGCCAAACTGCAAAGTCCAGGCCTCGATGCGCGTCTCGAGGGCGTAGAGAAACACCGGACGGCCCGACGCATGCTCGCCCAGATCCTTTTCGAGGAAGAGATTGACCGAGGTGCTGGTGCCCCAGAAATCCTTGCGCAACACCGGCCCGAAGGTGGTTTCGTTCGGCGTGTCGCGCAGCATCGCCTGGCCGTATTCGGCGAAGAAGCCGGCATCGAGCCAATATTCGCCGCGCTCGGTGAACTGGAACAGGTTCTCGGAGGTGAGCTGGCTGAAATAAACCGCCTGGTTGGGACCGGGCTCGCGATTGAATTCCCCCTCGAGCTCGGTCTGCCACCAATGCGTGATGCCGTACTCGATCTCGGAGGTGTAGCTCTGCTCGCCGTTCTTGGCCGGGTTGGGATCGTAGCCGGCATCGCCGACGTGCTCGACCGCCAGTTCACCCTGATTGACATCAGGGGTCCAGACCTTGAAATCGGCCCAGGCCGGAGCCGACGCCGCCAGCCACAGCGCTGCGCTGAGCAGCGGGCCGACCGAGTATTTCGCCTGCATCTTCCCCCCGAACTCCCGCAAACCAGACGCCGAAGCGTCGCGCCGTTACGCGCGCGCCGTCGGCTGGCGTCGCAACAGGCGCATCAGCGAGCCGATGATGGCGAGAGTCGCGAGATAGAAGACGAGCTGAATGCCCTCGGGCTGGGCCGTGTAGCCGGTAAGGACGTGCAGAACTTGGCCGAAAAGACTGTTCTCGGTCAGCAGGAAGGACGTGTCCCAGAGCCGGTTGCCCAGCGCCGGGACGATGCCGGCCTGGACCAGAAAGGCGGCGCCTTGCGACGCCATCCCCGCGGCCAGCAGCAGGATGAGCCAATTGGTGACGGTAAAGAGGTGGCGCGTCGGAATGATCTGCAGGCCGAAATAGATCGCCGCGCCGGCGCCGACGCCGGCAACGAGGCCGAGCGCGCCCCCGACCAACATGCCCGAGGCGCCGCCGCCGGACGCGGCGATGCTGTAGAGGAAGAGCACAATCTCCGAGCCTTCGCGCAGCACGGCAATGCCGACGACGAGCGCCAGCGCATAAAGCGGCCGCGTTCCTGCCAGCACCTCCTGGCCGATGCGGGTCGCGTTCGCAGCCATTTCGCGCCCATGCCGGCTCATCCAGATGTTGTGCCAGCCCAGCATGGTCACCGCGGCAAACAGGATCGCGGCATAGAACAGCTCCTGGCCCATGCCTTGGACGGCGTCGGCGATCTCGCCGGCAAAGCCGGCGACGAGAACCGCGCCGAGCACGCCGCCGCCGATGCCGCACGCGATCCAGCGGTAGCGGCGCGGCACGCCGCGCGTGGCCGCGAGCACGATGCCGACGACGAGCGCGGCTTCGAGGACCTCGCGGAAGACGATGATCAAAGTGGCGAGCATCCGGGAGCCCTTGCTATTTCGCGATCAGATGACCGCGCGTCGAGGGATGGAAATCGTCGAAGAATTCATAGCTGCCGCGATCGAGCGGCCCGACGAAGACGGTGATCTCGCCGCCGGGCTGAACCACCTTCTCGCGGTGAAAATCGACGCTTTCGAACTCGGAAGTGGTCTGATCCTGGTTGCGGACGGTGATCTTGACCTTCGTCCCGGCGGGAATTTCGACGGTGCTGGGCACGAATTGGTGGTCCTTGATCGCGATGACGATGCCCGCATCGTCAGCCCAGGCCGGCCCGCCGATCAGCAGGACGAAAAGCACCGCACCGAGCGCGAGACGAGCCATCACCCTTTCCTCCACCGCATGCAACTGCGAAGCATTTGCAACTTAGCCTCGGCGTTGTCACGGGTCAAGCGCCGGGCGCGCAGCGGGCGAACGGCTCTTCGAACGCTCGCTTTCTTGCGCGTCGGGCGTAATGAATGGGTGCGGGGCCAGTTCATTCGGTACGGCTCGAGGGGCGCGCGCTCCCGGTTTTCTGCGGTCCCTTCAAAAATGCTACACAAGCCGCCGCCTATAGTAGGCGAGGCGGTTCGGCATGAATTGCGGAGCAGCGCTTGGGGCAATTTGCACTGACGCAGGAAAGACCGGGAGCCGTCGCAGCGAGCCTGCCGGCGCTCAGCCTGTCGGCGCTGGGCGTGGTTTTCGGCGATATCGGCACGAGCCCGCTCTATACGCTCAAGACGGTCCTGAACCTCACCGGCGACAAGCCTGATGCGGCCACGATCCTTGGCGCGCTGTCGCTGGTGATCTGGACGCTCATTATCATCACCTCGATCAAATACGTGTCCGTCGCCATGCGCGTCGACAATGACGGCGAAGGCGGCATTCTCGCGCTGATGGCTCTGCTCGGGGTGAAGCAGAAGCAGCGCGCGGGGATCGTGGCGGTCGGCCTTTTCGGGGCGGCGCTGATCTATGGCGATGGCGCCATCACGCCGGCGATCTCGGTGCTGTCGGCGCTCGAAGGGCTCGACATCATCACCCCGGCGCTGCACGCCTATGTCCTGCCGGCCGCCGTACTGATTCTGGTGGCGCTTTTCGCCCTCCAGCCGCAAGGCACGATGCGGATCGGCCGCGCCTTCGGCCCGATCATGGCGCTATGGTTCGTGGCCATGGGCGTGCTCGGGCTGTGGGGGATCGCGCAGCATCCGGCGGTGCTGTGGGCGATCGACCCGCGCGCCGGACTGGCTTTTCTGCGAACCGGCGGCACTGCCGGATTCCTGGTGCTCGGCGGCGTCTTCTTGTGCGTCACCGGCGCCGAGGCGCTCTACGCCGATATGGGCCATTTCGGCGCCAAGCCGATCCGCGTCGCCTGGTCGGCGCTCGTCTTTCCGAGCCTTGTTCTCAATTATGCCGGCCAGGCAGCGCTCGTTCTCGAAGGCGCTCCCACAGCGGACAACATCTTCTTCCGGCTGTGTCCGCCGGTGATGCTCGTGCCGCTGGTCGTGCTGGCGACGATCGCCACGATCATCGCCAGCCAATCGATCATCACCGGCGCCTTCTCGATGACACGGCAGGCGATCCAGCTTGGTTGGCTGCCGCGGGTCCATATCAAGCAGACCTCCGAAAGCGGCTACGGACAGATCTATGTCGGCGCGGTCAACTGGCTGCTGATGATCGTGACGCTTGGCCTGACCATCGGCTTCGGCAAGTCGGACAATCTGGCGGCGGCCTATGGCATTGCGGTTTCGGCGACGATGGTGATGACCTCGGCGCTGCTCTTCATTGCCATACGCGAGATCTGGCACTGGCCGCTGCCTGCGGCGGCCGCGGTCGCCGGCGCCTTCCTGATCGTCGATTCTGCGTTTCTCCTGGCCAATCTCGCCAAGGTCGCCGAGGGCGGATACGTGCCCTTGCTGCTCGCCGCGGCGGTCTACGGCGTGATGCTGATATGGCACCGCGGCGCGCGCGCGGTCGCGGTTCGCCTGCAAGAAACCGCGATGCCGATCGCGACGTTCATGGCGCGGATCACGGAAGGCCGCATCCCGCGCGTGCCAGGCACCGCCGTGTTCCTCACGCGGACGGAGCGCGACGCGCCGCCCGTCATGGTCTGGCATGTGAAACACAACCGCGCCCTGCATGAGCGTCTCTTCGTCCTGACGGCGACGACCGAGTCGGTGCCCTGGGTCGACGACGCCGACCGCCTCAAATTCGAAGAGATCGCGCCGCGCTTCTGGCGCGCCAGAGCGCGATTCGGCTTCATGGAGCGCCCCGACATCCCCGCCTTGCTCCAGACCGCGCATGCCGGCGGCTGCGGCCTCGATCTCTCGGACGTGACCTACTATGTCGGTCATGAGACCATCGTTCCGACCGATGATGCCAAGGGGCTGCCGCGCTGGTTGGAGGCGCTGTACGCGCTGATGCAGCGCAATTCCTTGCATGTCAGCGACTACTTCAAGCTGCCGCCCGACGCCGTGGTCGAACTCGGTCGCGAGATCGCGATCTGAGACCGGCGCGTTCGAGCCGTATCCGCTGAAGCGCAACCGCTCTCACGCGTGACCTCCGCGAAAGCGCAGGGCTTTCGCGTTTGTTGCCGCGCCTGCGGCAAGAAAAGACTCACCACGGAGACACGGAGAAGGGAAGAATGGCGCGCTTTCGCGCGCCACACACTTATTCTTTCTCCGTGATCTCCGTGCCTCCGTGGTGAAGCCATATGCGATAGCCCTGTCCGCGACAGCGGCAATGATGGATCAAGCAAGCGATTCGACTTAAACGGATCACGAGTTAACGTTTCTCGCTGTCGAGATCGGCCATCGCCGAGGCGGGATAGCGATCGCCGGAGGCCGCGCCTTTCGGCACGGCGCGTTCGATGGCGGCGAGATCATCGGCGCTCAGCCTCAGATCAAGCGCGCCCAGCGCCTCGGCCAGCCGATCGCGCCGGCGGGCGCCGACGAGCGGAACGATGTCGCGTCCTTGCGCGGCGACCCAGGCGATCGCCACCTGTGCGACGCTGCTGCCGCGCGCTTCGGCAAGGTTGCGCAGGCTTTCGACCAGCGCCAGGTTCCGATCGACATTCGCGCCCTGAAAGCGCGGGTTGTGGGCCCGGAAATCAGTGGCGTGCGCGGCTTCCTTGCGCCAATGACCGCCGATCAGCCCGCGCGAGAGCACGCCATAGGCGGTGACGCCGATACCGAGTTTGCGCACGAGCGGAAGGATATCATCCTCGATGCCGCGCGAGATCAGTGAATACTCGATCTGTAAATCACTGATGGGATGCACCGCGGCCGCGCGGCGGATCGTCTCCACGCCCACCTCCGAGAGCCCGATCTGCTTGACGTAGCCGGCCTTCACCAGATCGGCGATGGCGCCCACCGTCTCCTCGATCGGGACGCTGCGGTCGAGGCGCGCCGGACGATAGATATCGACATGGTCCAGCCCCAAGCGCCGCAGCGAGTAGGCGAGGAAATTCTTCACCGCCTCTAGCCGCGCATCGTAACCCAACCAGCCGCCGGCAGGATCGCGCAGCGCGCCGAACTTGACGCTGATCAGAAAACGGTCGCGCGACACCCCCTTCAGCGCTTCGCCGATCAGCATTTCATTGTGGCCCATGCCGTAGAAATCGCCGGTGTCGAAGAGGGTGATACCGGCGTCGAGCGCGGCATGGATGGTCGCGATGCTTTCCTGACGGTCTGCCGGGCCATACATGCCCGACATCCCCATGCAACCGAGGCCCAGGGCGGAAACCACGGCACCTTTTGCCCCGAGCGGACGATAGTCCATGTCAGTCCTCCGTTCATGTCAGGGTATGAGCGCGCCTTGCTGCCGATGTAGGAACCGGCGCGGCGTTCGGCAATTCGATCCAGAACACCCGGAGCGGCGCGACCGCCGCGACGCCGATGCGCCTCGCACATCGGCGTGCCTGTCGCTAGACCGCCATGTTGACGTAGAATCCGTCCGGCCCTTCGCTGCCGCTGTCCTGTGCCTCGCGCGAGTCGATGCTGCGCCGCAGCCGCCGCGCGAGCAGCGCGGCGACCTCGTGCCACGTGCTCGCCGTGCCGACCGGGGTGTTGTTCAGATAGACGGTCTTGCGTTTCATGGCAGCCGCGCCGCCTGCGCCAGCGTCCCGACGCCGCGCGCCTTGCTCCGTCGCGGCGCCGAGGTCTCGCTACTCGCTGAAATAAGGCGCAGCTTCGACCGTTCCCTTGGCGCGGCGCGCCAACCGATCCGCGCTCTCACGACAGATGATCGCCAGTTCATGAAGGTTCTGCGCTGCCAGCGAATCGGTGGTCGTCACCGCCAAATTAGCGAAATCCGCCGCCTGGTCCTTAAGGTACTGCGCATAGTCCATCTGAGCCTCCCGGCGCGAAAGTTCCTCGCCCCGCCGCCGCTCCCGGCGTTGCCACAAATTAAACAGATGAAATCGGAATTCGTGTCGCGCGATCCTACATTATCGATCTTTCACCCACTTTTTTTCCACCATCCGCACCATCTCGGCGTCGCGAACGCAAGGAGTAAGAGAACCATAGAAAATGCACTCCCCATTCGGGAGCGCGTCTCGTCATGACATCGATGCGGTGGGGCGCAGGGTCGGGCCGCTTTGGGCGGATCGCGAGCGACACTTTGTTAGTCGCCCTCGGTCGGTCCTGCGCATTTGGTTAAGGGAGCGAGCGTAGAAAGCTCCGAGCCGGGGCCCGGTCTGTTGTAGGAGGCTCACAATGCAGGTTATTCCCGAGAAGGTATTCGTTCAGCCAAACACCGAAGCTGCCGAACTCGTCGTGATCATGGACGGGTTTCGCCTGACGCTAAGCCGGCATGAGGGCGAAGCTTTGAGAGACGGGCTAACGCTCGGCCTCAAGCGACTCGAGCTCGCCTCCGGCGAGTCTCGCCGGCCGGCGCTGATCGGCGGCGGCGACGACGCGACGCGGCTGGAGTCGCGGAGGATCGGGTCGTCGTCACCATAAATCGCGCTGGCGCGGCCGGCGAGGCACCTTCATGAAAGTCGCGGATGCGCCCATTACCGTGCTGACCAGTCCCGCCGAGGGTGAGATCACGCTCCTGACGAGCGGCGTTCGGATCGTCATGACGAGCGAAGAGGCGGGCTGGCTCTGGGCGGAACTCGGCAGCTCGCTCCAAAAGGTCTATGCCGACCATCCCGAGCGCTGCCCGCCGAAATATGAAGCGCTGCTCTCCCACGAGCGGGGGCCCGGTCGCGACGCTTCCGCGGGCGACCAGCCGGTGCCGATGGATCGCGCGCTCGAAGGCATCATCGCCTATGCGCGCCGGTCGACTCCGTCGGATGGCCCTCCCGCTCCAAGCGCCGATGCCCGCGTTCCCGTGGCGGCCGAGCCGGACATGGAGGCGTCACCGGCGCCATCCGGCCTGTTCGGCCGTGCTCTTGGAAAACTGACCGGCCGCTGAGGCGTGATCGGGCATAAGCCCGGATTGTCGCTAGTGATCGAGTCCGGTGTCGTCGCCCATCAGCGCGGCCGCCGCACGCGCCACGCTGCGCCAACCATTGGCCGATGCGGTATCGCCGCCATGCTGCGCCTTGAGAGCGTTATACTCCGCCACTGAAACCGCTCTGACGCCGTGCTTTTCGACGAGCATGGCGGCGACGCTGTGCACTTGCTGAAGCTCATCCATCGAGCATCACTTCGATCGCGGGATCGAGGCCGAGTTCGGCAGCGACCGGCGGCAGAATCTCGGCGGCAACCGGCTGGCGCGCCTTGTCCTGCTCGCGTTGGAACTTGTTCACGGCCTCCGCCGCCCGCGCCCAAAGCGCGATGGACGCGAAATCGCCGATCGACAGGAAGAGCTCGATTTGATCCGTGACGTGACGCAGGGCGAGGGCGCCGTGCTGATCGATAAGCATCCGGGCCAGCGAATGCGCGCGAGAGGGCAGTCGCGCTGCGCGCTGCGTCGGCACTTTTGTCACCAAGGACCTCCCCGTGTCACGGGCGATCCTACTAACTACGCGCACCTCAATATTGCTGCAAGGGCAAAATGCAGCGACAAATTGATCGTCCGGAATGATGAAGTTCCGGCTGTTGAACCACACCCGCGATTCGATTGAGAGCGGCGCCGACGACGGCATGAACTGTCCCGAGCCGCCGGCAAACCAGACCTGCATGTCGCTCGCAAAACCACGGTCTCTGCGCAGGCCCCGGCCAGGGTCGCCGAAGCGTCGTCGCTCGCGTCGAGAATCACCTGCACCGAGGTCGCGCCGCCGCCGATCCGCCTTGATCCATCTCGCGCTGGGCTAGGCCCCGGATACCGCGGATTGATCCGGATCAAGGCATCGCCGCCCGGCGACCGGTAGGGTTGGCGCTAAAGGAAGGTGGGATCATGAAGGCAGCAGAGGTGATGACGCGCGGCGCGATCACGGTCACCGCGGAGAGCACCGTCGAGGATGCGGCGCGGCTGATGCTGAGCCGCCGCATCAGCGGGCTCCCGGTGGTCGACGCGAGCGGCGCGCTCGCCGGCATGCTGACCGAAGGCGACCTGTTGCGGCGGGCGGAGATCGGCACCGAGCGCCGGCACGCGCGCTGGGTCGAGCTGCTGCTCGGGCCCGGGCGCCTGGCGCGCGACTATGTCCAGACCCATGCCGGCAAGGTGGGCGCGATCATGACCCGGGAAGTCGTCTCGATCGCCCCCAATACGCCGCTCGATGCCGCGGTCGCGCTGATGGAGAAGCATCGGGTGAAGCGCTTACCGGTGCTCGAACACGGCCGGCTCGTCGGCATTCTGAGTCGCGCCAACCTGCTCGCTGCGCTGGTCGAGGCCACCGGCAAAACCGAGGCGGCCGCCACCTCGGACCGGGAAATCCGCCGCCGGCTCCTTGCCGAGCTCGATAAGCAACGCTGGGCGCCGCGTGCGAGCCTCGATATCACCGTACGCCGCGGCGTCGTCGAGCTCAGCGGGATCGTCACCGATGAGCGCGAGCGCGAGGCGCTCCGCGTCGCGGCGGAGCGCCTGCCCGGCGTTACGGGGGTGCGGGACCACCTGGTCTGGGTCGAGCCGATCTCCGGCATGGTGATCGAGCAATGACCGCGCCGGGTCGGATGGCGCTTCAGCTCAGGGCCGGGAACGCGGTATCTTCGCGTGCCGGGCCCGGAGCCAGCGATCCTCAGGCAAAGGAGTAAGGCGTCCATGGCCGTGAAAGACATCCTGGTGCATCTCGACGCCTCGCCGCGCGGCGCGGTTCGGCTGGCTCTCGCCGCAGCGCTCGCGACGCGGCACGGCGCACATCTCACCGCGCTCTACGGCGTCGAGCTGCCGTCGCCGGCGCTCTTCTATGGCGATCCTTCGGGCTTCGCCGATGTCCGTCTCATCGACGAGATGATGGACAAGATGCGCGAGACCGCCCGCGCCAAGGCGCGACCGGTCGAGGCGAGCTTCACCGAACGTCTGCGCCGCGACGGGATCGAGGGCGAATGGCGGCTGGTCGAAGGCCGCGTCGCCGAGACGGTGGCGCTCCACGCACGCTATGCGGATCTCGCCATCGTCGGGCAGCATGATCCCGACGACACGTCGGGCACAAGCGAGGCGCAAATCGTGGCGCACACGCTCCTCTCCTCCGGCCGGCCGGTGCTGATCGTCCCCTATATCGGCAGCGTCACAAATCTGGGTCAGACCGTGCTGATCGGCTGGAAGAGCAGCCGCGAAGCGGCGCGCGCGCTCAACGATGCGCTGCCGCTGCTGCAGCAGGCGCGCTCGGTCACGGTTCTCGCCATCAATCCCGAGGCCGGCGTCGGCGGCGACGGCGACGTCCCGGCCGCCGACATCGCCCTGCACCTCGCCCGCCACGGCGTCAAGGCGACGGCCGCGCACACCACGGCCAAAGAGATCGACGAAGGCAACGCGCTGCTCAATTATGCCGACGATATCGGTGCCGATCTCATCGTCGCCGGCGGCTACGGTCATTCGCGCACCCGGGAATTCATCTTCGGCGGCGCTACCCGCACGTTGCTCACGACGATGACGGTGCCGGTCCTGATGTCGCACTGAGCGCCCGGGCCGCGGCGAGCGTTTCGGCGAGATCGCCCGCCGCGTCGACGCGCTGCCACGCGATCGGGCCGGTATCGATGCCGAGCTGCCATTGCAGCACGGCGAGATCGGCGTCGGAGGCATCGCCACGCCGCGCAGCGATGCGGCGGGCCAGCACCTCATCGGGCGCATCGAGCCACAGCCCGGTGAACAGCACGCGCGCCTTCGCCGCCAGCGCCGCGACCGCCCGGCGTTCTTCGGCGCGCAGGAAGGTCGCATCGACGATAACGCTGTAGCCGGCCGCCAAGGTCCTTTCCGCTTCCTCGCCCAACGCCGCATAGACGCGCTCGGAGGCGGCGGGGGTATAGCTTTCACGCGGCAGACTCGTTTCCGGCGCGATGCCGGCCAAGCGCTTGCGTATCACATCGCTGCGCAAGAGGCGCGCGCCAGGCGCCGGCGGGAATCCGGCAGCGAGCGCCTGGGCGACGGTCGACTTGCCGGTGCCACTGCGCCCGCCCAATGCCAGCAGGCGCGGCGGGTGCGGCTCGAGCAGCGCCAGCGCGAGGGCAAGATAGGCCGCGGCCGCGCGCGCCTCCGCCGCCCGTTGCGGACCGCCCGAGCGGACCAACGCGCCCAGGACATGGGCGCGCACCGCCGCCCGCGCCGATTGGAAGAGCGGCAAGGCGGCGAGACCATCGCTCTCGCTGCTGCGGTCGAGATAGCGGTTGAGGACGCGATTGGCATCCTCTGCCAGCCCGCGCTCGACCAGATCCATGAGCAGGAAAGCGAGGTCGTAGAGCACATCGATGCAGGCGAAATCGTCGTTGAACTCGATGCAATCGAAAAGCGTCGGCTTGCCTTCGAAGAGGCAGATGTTGCGCAGGTGCAGATCGCCATGGCAGCGCCGGACCTTGCCGGCGCGGCGCCGCGCCTCGAGCAACGGCCCGACCCGGGTGAGATGGGCTTCGGACGCCGCCCGCAGCCGGTCGATGCCGGCGCCGTCGAGCGGCGGCGCCGCGAGGCGCAGATTCTCGTCATTGATGGCGATGGTACGCGCGAGGCTGTCACGGCCGCCGCGATCGGGCGTGATCTCGGCATCGCTGTGGAAGACGGCGATGGCGTCGGCAAGATCGCGCATCAGCATTGGCGTGAGGCGGCCGGCGGCGGCCATGCGGTCGAAGAGGTCGTCCTCGCGGAAGCGGCGCATCTCGATGAGCCAGTCGACGGCCTCGCCGCCGCCATCGAGAGCGAGGCTGCCATCGGTACCGCGGGTGATCTTGCGGAGGCCGAGATAGAGCCCGGGCGCGGTGCGGCGGTTGAGATCGAGCTCGGCGCGGCAGAAGCGTTCGCGGCGCTCGCGGGTGGAATAGTCGAGATAGGAGAACTTGACCGCCCGCTTCAGCTTGAAGACGCGGTCGCCGACGAGGAAAAGGCGGGAGATATGGGTGACGATTTGCTCCACCGCCGCGCCGGCAAGCCGGTAGCTCGCGCCGGAGGAGAGGAAGTCGATGAGCGCCTGCGGCTCATCCATGGCCGGGGCGCCGCCGCTCAGGGCCGGATCTCGATCGGGGTCTCGTCATCATTCCCGCGTCAGCTCCGACGAGCCGCGCGCATGGCTCTGCGCTACACCTACTTCTTCGGCTCCTCATCGTCATCGTCGTCTTCGGATCGCTCGTCCTCGTCCGATACCTCTTCTTCCGGCGTCTCTTCATCCTCTTCGGCTTCCTCGGCGAAATAGCCGAGCTGCTCCAGCGCGGTTTCGAGTTCATCGGTGAGGAGGAGCATGCGCAGCAGCTCGTCGGTGGCTTCCGCCTCCGGGACGGCGCGGGCCTGCTCGACCACGGCTTGCCATTGCTCGGCCGAAGCGCCGTTGCGCGCGAACAGCCCCAGCGCCAGCACCTCGTCGGTTTCTTCAGGCGTCAGGCGTTCGACCGCCTCGACCAGATCACCATAAGCCGGGTCGTCGGCCAGACTCTCTTCGAGCGCCTCCGCGCTCATCTCCGTCTCCTCCTCGGCGCCGTCTTCAGTGATGGCGGTCTCGGGAATATCGACCTCTGCGGCCTTCTCGAGGAGATCCACCAATCGGTCGAGCGAAATCGTCAGCATTGCACCCTCTCATGCGAAATGGCGCCAGCGGCGGCATTGTCTTAGCGTGCCGTGGCGGCAAGCGCCATGACGGCACGATCGATCATTCCGCCAGGCCCGGCCTTGACGTGGATCAAAGCCGGAGCGGTGCGGTTTTGCGAATCCTGCCTCGGCCAATGCGGAGGCGGAGAGCGCTCGACGGCGCCGATAAGATCCAGGAATATGCCGGCGTGCGCCGGCTGGAGCCCCTCTGCTATCCCGTCACCATCAGCGCAGCGTTGCGCGCGCTGGCCCAAAGCTGCGGCCGGCGCGCCGCAGCCGACGAGCGGTAAGTCTCATGCTTCGCGCCGAGCACTTCGCCCATGGCGCCGATATCGGCATCCGCGGCATCGGCCCGACGCGCGAGGCGGCGTTCGAGCAGGCGGCGATTGCGCTGACGGCCATCGTCACCGATCTCGCGGATGTCGCCGTGCCCGAGCCGGTGGCGATCGATTGCGAGGCGGCGCGTGACGATCTGCTGCTGGTCGACTGGCTCAACCGCCTCATCGACGAAATGGCGGCGCGCCACATGGTGTTCGGCCGGTTCGCCGTGACCCTCGCCGGGAGGCGCCTCCACGCCACGGCGTGGGGCGAGCGCGTCGATCGCGAGCGTCACGCACCCGCGGTCGAGCCGAAGGGCGCGACGCTGACCGCGCTCAAATTCGAGCGCCTGCCGGATGGCGATTGGCTGGCGCAATGTGTCATCGACGTCTAGCCCGGATGTCGCACGCGCCGGCGGCGCCTTGACCCAGATCAATGTGCTTCCGCCGCGGCGGGATAACCTTGCACGGGTGACGTAGCAGTAACCGGAAAGGCGCGGCCATGAACAACGATCTCACACTGCAGCAGCGGGTCATCGACGCGCTCGAGTTCGAGCCCAGCGTGAACGCGGCCCATATCGGCGTGAGCGTGCGCAACGGCGTGGTCGAGCTTTCCGGCCATGTCGAGAGCTTCACCGAGAAATTCGCCGCCGAGCGCACCGCGCGCGGCGTCAAGGGCGTCAGCGCCGTGGCGCAGGAGATCGAAGTACGGCTGCCCTCTGACAAGAAGCTCGACGACGACGAGATCGCCGCCCGCGCGGTGCGCCTCCTCCATTGGGACGTGTCGGTGCCGCATGAACGCATCACGGTGAAGGTCGAGCACGGTATCGTCACGCTGAACGGCGAGGTCGACTGGCAGTTTCAACGCGCCGAGGCCGAATACGACGTGCGCAAGCTGAGCGGCGTGCGCAGCGTAATCAACGACATCGTGGTCCGCCCGGCAATTCGCGTCGGCGACGTGGCGGCGGAGATTCGCGCCGCGCTCGAGCGCAACGCCGAGGTCGAGGCGACGAAGATCGCCGTCACCGTGACCGGCACCAAGGTGACGCTGAGCGGCAAGGTCGACGCCTGGACCGAGCGCGAAGCCGCCGAGCGCGCCGCGTGGTCGGTGCCCGGCGTCACCCAAGTCGAAGATCGCATCGAGCTCGGCCGGCCCTAGAAGCGGCGGGGCGTGCCGCCGCGGCATCGGCTTGACGCATATCAGCCGCGGCGCCGCCGCCAGCCGAGGTGAGGCATGTTCTGCCATCGCATCAAGCTATCGACGGTCTTCGGCATCGCAAAACTCCTGGCGCTGGCGCTGCCTTCGCTCGCCCTGGCCGCCTGGGGGGCGACGGCCGCGGGCGTCAGTGTCGAAGTCGAGGGCGGGCACCAGCTCGCCCGCGCGTGGTGCACCAGCTGTCACGCGGTCGAGCCGGGCGAAATCGCCGGGCCTTACGCCGATGTCCCGAGCTTCATGGCGGTGGCGAAGCTGCCCTCGACCACGGCCGCGTCGCTGAATGCGTTCTTGAGCACGCCGCATGGCGATATGCCGGACATCAAGTTCACCGACCGGCAACGCGCCGACATCGTCACCTACATTCTGAGCCTCGGCCAGAAGTAAGCGGCGGCTCGCCCAGGTTCCTAAGTGCCGAGAGCGGCAACGTGATCCAGCAGCCGCTCATCGGCATGAGGCCGAGGCGGATTCGCCTGCATCGCCAGCGCCAGAAAGGCCGCGTCGGAAGGGCGAAACCGCAGCGCGATATGCTCCGAGGGCGCGTCCGGCGCGGCCTGGACGTGGATCACGATCTCGTAGGTTTCGGGGTGAACGCAATGCGGCCCGACATAGGCGACGCCGAGCACCTCTATCTCGCGCTGCTCGCCCATGGCTGCCTCCGTCGCTGCTGAACCGCCCTAGACCAACGCGCTTCCCGTGCGTGCATTCCGCGCGGCTCGACCATGCGACGGAGGGCGAGAGATCAGTCCAGATCGAGCAATCGCCGGTCGAATTACTCCGGACCAAGCCGCGCAAAGGTTCCATTCTCGAAGGAGCTTCCATCGCCAGGGTGGAACCGATCAGAATGAGCGACGTTCGCCCTGCCTGAACGGAGGAAGCGATGATCGCAAGGACGGCGCTTTTTGCGAGTCTATTTCTGTCCTTATCGGCGCAGGCGCATGCTCTGTGCAGAGACGACCTCCAAGATCTGAAGCCGCGCATCGACCAGACCAAGGTGGGGAATCTGCAGCGCTATTGGCTTGCCGAAAAATGGTACGGACGCGCCCTCGAGGCCGAACCAGGCAGCGAGTCCGAATGCCTCAACTACGTCGCCAGAGCAGAAAAAGCCCTGCGAGACCCCTTGCCCGCCGCCGCCGATTGCACCGGGACGAACGCCAATTTGGCACAGTGTCAAAATAACGGCGTAGGAGGGGCCTATGGCGGGCCAACGCAGCCTTTCGCCTTCGGCGCCGGCGGTCTCGGCGGCGGCGGTGGCGGCGGCGGTGCTCCCGCGGCAGCGGCGGCAGCTCAGCCCACCGCACCCGTCACGTCCGGCGGCTCGGCTCCCTTCACGCCTCCGGGCTCGGTCGGAACGCCGTCGATCAGCAGCGGCGATTAGCCGGATCAGCCTCGGCAATCCGGTCGGCGCCGTCGCGCGGCGGAGTGTCGACAGCCGTCGCCAGCCGGCGTGAGAGCGGTGCGCCAGCCGGGCCGGCGCGGCGCGGCGCACGCCGATTGCCCCGCGCCGCGGCGGCGTGCTAGAGCAGGCACGCCCGCCGTCCTGGCGGGCGACCGCCGAGGACGCAATGCCCGAGAAGGAACCCCGCCTCTTTCAATTGAAAGGCCGCCGCGTCTTCGTCGCCGGCCACCGCGGCATGGTCGGGGACGCGCTCCTGCGGCGGCTCGCATCCGAGCAATGCGAGCTGCTCACCGCGACGCGCAGCGCGCTCGATCTGCGCCGGCAGGACGCGGTCGAACGCTGGTTCGACACGCATCGCCCGGAGGCGGTCTTCGTCGCCGCGGCGACGGTGGGCGGCATCCTCGCCAATGACACGCGGCCGGGCGAGTTTCTCTACGACAATCTGATGATCGCCGCCAATGTCATCGAAGCAGCGCGCCGGTCGGAGGTGCGGAAGCTGCTCTTCCTCGGCACCTCCTGCGTCTATCCGCGTCTTGCGCCGCAGCCCATGACGGAAGAAGCGCTGCTCACCGGCGCGCTCGAGCCGACGAATCAATGGTACGCCATCGCCAAGATCGCCGGCCTCAAGCTCTGCGCCGCCTATCGCCGCCAGCACGGCGTCGATTTCATCGCGGCGCAGCCGACCAATCTCTACGGCCCGGGCGACACCTATGATCTCGCGGCGAGCCATGTCGTGCCGGCGCTCATCGCCAAGACGCACCGCGCCAAGCTCAGCGGCGCCAAGGAGGTAGAGATCTGGGGCACCGGGGCGCCGCGGCGGGAGTTCATGCATGTCGACGATGTCGCCGACGCGCTGGTCTTCCTGATGGAACGCTATTCCGGCGAAAGCCCGATCAATATCGGTTGTGGCGAGGATGTCAGCATTCGTGAGCTGGCCGAACTCATCGCCGCGGCGGTCGGCTATCGCGGCGGGTTCCGCTATGACGGCACGCGCCCGGACGGGGCGCCGCGCAAGCTGCTCGACGTGACGAAGCTGAACGCCATGGGCTGGCGCCCGCGTATTGCGCTCGGCGACGGTCTCGCCGACGCCTATCGCTGGTTCGTCGAGAACGCCGCGGCGACGACGGCGTAGCGGTTTTGTCGCATCGGTTCGCGATCGACCGAACCGGTGCGTCCTCAGGACGTCAGGGCGTCGGTGGCCGCAGGCTCGTGCTGGCTCGCGTTGGACGAGGATGGGGCACGCCGCGCCGATGAACGCATCGAGCAGCGGTTCGCACCGGAGCGACTCGCCCCTGGCGGTCGACGGGAACCGTTATGCGGCCGCCGGCAGCGGCGCGAAGAGCGTGTCGAGAGAGAGCCGCGCGGGCGTCACATGCTGCTCGTCGGCGAAGTCGAGAATGGCGTCGAGCGCCTGGCGATTGGCGTCGATGCCGTAGGGGAAGGGATCGCCCACCACCGCGCCCAGCTCCTGCGCCGCCTGATCGGCGGCGGAAAGCCCGGCGCCGCGCGCGAGATGCGCGAGGTAGCGCGCCTTGGCGGCTTCGAACAGGGCGACGAGCTCCGCCGCCAGCGCCGGATCCTGCTCAAGCAACGCATCCTTCACCACCACGGCATGATTGAGCGGATAGATGCCGGTCTTGCGAAACGACGCCGCGCCCACGTCCCGTGCATTGGCGATGAGCGGGCGGATCGCCGGCGACGCGCTGCGGATATCGCCGACCGCCGCGTCGCAGCGGCCCGACAGCAGCAACTCCTCCACCGTCTTGCCGCGGCAGGAATAGTCGACATGGGCGGGAGCGCGATACTCCGCCACATGCTCCTCATCGGTGGGGAGCCAGGTGACCGTGTCGAGATCGAGGCCGTATTCGCGGCTGAGGATGCCACGCACCCAGAGACCGGTGGTGACGGTGTAACCGCGATTGACCGCCACCGCGCGGCCGGCGAGATCCCGAGGCGAGGCGATGCCGGACGCCACGGTGCAGACCGCGGCGCGGTGATGGAAATTCCGCGTCAGGAAGACCGGCAGTGCGGTGATGGGCTTGCGCAGCGCCTTGGCGCAGAGATACGTCGTGAACGCCATCTCGCAGACATCGAACTCAAGCCCGCGCACCATGCGCCGCATCGCCGCGGTGATCGGCTCGACCGGGACGAAATCGAGCTTCAGGCGGCCAAGCGGCACGCTGCCGTCCTTGAGCGGCCGCGTGAGGCCGTAATCGCCGAGAGCAACGGTGAGGGATCGCATGGCGTGCCTCCATTGCGGTGGAAACGGCAAAATATAGGCTCGCCGCCGCAGGGGGAAGACGCGCCGAAGATGCCGGCGCTCCCCACCGGAGCAAAGCGCGCGCCGAACCGTTCATAGTGCGGATCTCGCCGTCGATCCGGTGCCGATGCTCGCCTCCGTCCTCGCCATGGTCTCGCGGCTTTATGCAGCGCTCGGGCTGATCCCGTTGCTGCTTCTGGCCGTGGTGGCGCTCTACGCCCTTTACGTCATCAAGGCGCGTCTCGGTATCGACATCTTTCGCCACGGGGGTCTGCATCTCGATGGGCCGCGGACGCTGCTGCGGCGGCTCGTCGCGAAGTGGGGCGGCTGACGGCCGCCGCCGCGGGGCTCCGGCAGAGGGCGTCGGTGTTTCGGGTCAGCCGGTACGGCGGCAGACATTCTCGACCAGGATCAGGATGACCCCGCCGAAGAGCACGGGCCCGAGCCAGGTCGGGCTCAGGCCGCAACGGCTCAGCGCAAAGACGAGCGCGACCCAGACGACAAGCACGAGAGCGAGACTGCGGTCATCGACAAAGAGGCCGAAGAGCTCGGCGGCGAGGCCGCGAAGGACGCTCATCGCGAACGCGCTCCGACGCGGGACGCGGCGAGAGCGCCAGCGTGCCGGCGCCGGGCCAAGGGGATCGCGGCGAGCGCGACGATCAGAAATCCGGCGATCAGGACGGGCAACGCGCCATCCGTGCCTGGCCACGCGGCGCCGACGCCCTCCCCGACCCAAAACGTGCCGAAGGCGGACAGCAGGATGCCGACGCAGAATTTGAGCGTGTTCTCGGGCACGCGCGCCAGCGGGCGATGCAGCAGAAGCCCCAACGCCACGACCAGCAGCAAGGCCCCCGCCGCGCCCAAGACCGGCGGCAGCAGAGCGCGTCCGCCGCCGCTCAAAGCGATGACGATGAACACCACCTCGATCCCTTCGAGCATGACGATCTTCAGGGATGTCGAAAAGGCGACGGCATCGAGGCCGAGCCAGCGACGCCCCTGAGCGCGCCGCAACTGCTCGGCCGTGCCCCGGAACGCCGCCGCTTCATCGTGGCGCGGAATGACGTCCGCGGCGCGCAGGATGGCCTTGCGCAGCCAGCGCAGCCCAAACAAGAGCAGGAGCGAGCCGACGAGCAGCTGCAGCGCCTCAAGCGGGATGAGCGTCAGCGACGGCCCCAAGGCCAGCACCATGAGGCTCAGCGCCAGCATCGCCGCGAAGGCCCCGAACAGCGCCGGCCGCCAGCCGCGGACGGTGCCGACGGCAAGAACAACGGTCAGCGCTTCGACGAACTCCACCATCGAGGCGAGAAAGGAAGCGACAACCGGCGTTCCCGCTTGCGTCCATTCCATCATGCCCGCCAAACACCTCCTGCTCGATCACCGCGATCGAAGAGCGGCGCGGCGCGTGGGGCCGGTTGCAGACCCGCGTTTGCGCTCGCGGCGGCCGTGGCTGTCTTGAATGGCCCGCCAGACTTCCTCGTCCCAGAGGCGGACGCCTCCCGTGATGCCGGCGTCGTTCGAGGCAAGCCGGACGTTGTCGGGCAGCGGGAGTGCGACATGGCTCGCGTTGCCGCCGCCGAGATACAGCACGTCGTAGTGCAGCAAGGCGTAAACGATATCGATGGTTTTGTGCACGCGTCGGCTCCATTTTTTTTTGCCCAGCGCACGCAGCGCTTCATTCCCGACGTAATCATTGTAGGTCTCGTGCTTGTGAATCGGATGATGTGCGAGCTCGATATGCGGCGCGAGGCGGCCATTGCCGAACACGGCGCTGCCGACGCCGGTGCCGAGCGTGAGCACCACTTCGAGCCCGCGTCGGGCGATGTCACCGAGGCCCTGAACCTCGGCATCGTTGAGCAGGCGCGCGGGCTTGCCAAGGCGACGCGAAACCGCTTCTTGCAACGGATAGTCCTGCCAGCCCTTCACGTCGAAATGCGGTGCCGTGACGACATGGCCGTCGCGGATCACACCGGGAAAGCCAATGGCAATCCGGTCGGAGGGAGGCAGCGGTGCGACCAGGCTTGCGAGCGCCCGCAGCAAGACCGCGGGCGGGCAAGGATGCGGGGTCGCCACGCGAACCCGCTCCACCACCATGCGTCCCGCGCCGTCAAGGACGGATGCCTTGAGACCGGTCCCGCCTATATCGATGGACAAGGTCCGGGGCCCACTGTGGGGGGTCGCCCCCTTCACGCCTTTTGCCATTCCGCTCCCTCCAGGCCAGAGCGCGTGCCGCGCACGCCGCACGCATTGCGAAACGTAAACGCCGGGGGACGATCAACAAGCCCTGCTCCCTCGCCGGCCCCGGCGGCGGCCTCGCGTCATCGCGAGATCACCGCCTCGATGAGGCGCGGGCCTCGGCTCGCCATAGCAGATGAAAATTGCGCGGTGAATTCCTCGGCGGTCGAGGCACGGGAGGCCTCGACGCCCATGCCCTGTGCGAGGCTCACCCAGTCAAGCGCCGGATTGTGCAGATCGAGCATGGAGAGGGCTTTCGCGCCGCGCTCCGCGGCGCCCACGCGCTTCAGCTCGACATTGAGAATGACGTAGGAGCGGTTGGCGAAAATGACGGTGGTGACGTCGAGCTGCTCGCGCGCCTGCGTCCACAGCGACTGCAAGGTGTACATGGCGCTGCCATCGCCTTCGAGGCAAACGACTTTGCGATCGGGACACGCCACCGCCGCACCGGTCGCCAGCGGCATCCCTTGGCCGATCGAGCCGCCGGTGAGCGAGAGGTAGTCGTGAGGCTCGGCATTGGCGGTGAAAAACGCCGTGCCGAGACCGGCGGTGCCGGCCTCCTCGGCGATGATCGCGTTTGCCGGCAAGTAGTGGCCGATCACTTGACCCGCGGTCATGACGTTGAGCGGGCCGGTCGGCACCTCGGGCTGCTTCAGAGCGGCGCGTGACGCGGGCTGCGCCGGAGCCCCGACCGCATCGGCGACCGCCGCCAACGCGGCGACGCCATCCTCATGCGGCTGCGCCAGGTAAAGAATCCGGCACGAATCGGGCGTGCACCAGCTCGGCTTGCCGGGATAGGCGAAAAACGACACCGGCGGCTTGGTGCCGACAAGCACGAGAAGCTCCGTATCCCTAAGGAAGTCGACGATCTGCTCGGCGAAGTACGGGATGCGCTCGACGGCGACGAGACCGGCACCGCGCTCGAGCCGGGCGGTGAAGGTATCGCAGGCCAGGCGCGCGCCGGTCTTTGCGGCGATCCGGCCGGCGGTATCGAGGCCGTGCCGCCGGAGCGCGGCGCCCCCCAGGAGCAGAAGCGTCCGCTTGCCGGCGCCAAGCGCCTCGGCGGCCTGCTCGACGGCTTGCGCCGAGACCGGCGACGGATCGATGACCGGCAAGGGCGGCGCGGGTCGGTCCGCGTCGAGCCAGGCGGTATCGGCCGGCAAAATGAGCGTGGCGATCTGCCCCGGCGCCTGGCGCGCCGCCTGCACGGCGCGCGCAGCATCGGCGGCAACTGTCCTGGCCGAGGATGCGCGGTGAACCCAAGCCGAGACCGGGCGGGCAGTGCCGACGACGTCGGAGGCCAGCGGCGCGTCGTATTGCGCGTGATAGGTCGCGTGGTCGCCGACAATGTTGACGATCGGCGTCGCCGCCCGCCGCGCGTTGTGCAGGTTGGCGAGGCCATTCGCGAGGCCAGGCCCCAAATGCAGCAGCGTTGCCGCGGGCTTCCCGGCCATGCGGCCATAGCCGTCGGCCGCACCGGTCACCACCCCTTCGAAGAGGCCGAGGATCGGGCGAAGACCGTCGATCTTGTCGAGCGCCGCGACAAAGTTCATCTCGGACGTCCCGGGATTGGCAAAGCAGACCTCAATGCCTGCCGCGACCAAGGTCCGCACCAAGCTCTCCGCACCATTCATCGCCATCCTCCGTGGTACCGTCGATCGCGCAGCGATTATCGTCCGGTAAACATCGGCCGCCGCCCCTCGCGATGCGCGCCTATTCCCTCGTCGACATCGTGGCTGTATTCGAGTGACCGGCGCAAGACATCCGATAGCTGCCGCGCGGCTTGCGGCCCGGCCTCGCGGCGCAGCCGCATGATGCGCTTGGCACCGCGTGTTGCGAGCGGCCCGTTGCCCGCGATCGTGACGGCAAGATCGCGTAGAGCACTGTCGAATGCGGCGCCGGGCACGACGTGTTCGACCAGCCCGATGCGCAACATCTCCTCCGCAACGACCTCGCGACCCGTGGCGATCAGCTCTGCGGCGCGGCCGTAGCCGACGATCGCCGGAAGTCTCACGGGAGCGCCGGCGCCGGGGAAACCGCCCCACCGCGCCTCCGGCAGCGCGAGCCGCGCGCCCGCGGTTGCGATCCGCATGTCGCAGGCCAGCGCCAGCTCGACGCCGCCGGCACGGGCGGTGCCGTTGATCCCGGCAATCACCATCTGCGGCAGCGCCTCGATCGCGTCGAAGACGGCGCCCGCCAGGAACACCAGTCGGAGCACGTCGTCCTTTGACATGCTGCCGCGCAGCGCGGGATTGAGCACCCCCGTGCAGAAAAACGCCGATCCGCGGCCGCGGATGACCACCGCCTGGATGTCATCGCGATCGCCGACCTCGGCCACGATGGATTGGAGCCGAAGCAACGCTTCGAAGGTCAGCCGGTTCTCGTCGTCTTGGCGATCGATCGTGATCGTGGCTACGGCACCCTCGACCTCGAGATCGACGCCTTCCATTTGCGCCTCCCATCGCTTGGCTCCCAGACTTCAGCCGATCCATTATGCACCAGACGCGGCCGATGGCACCTCGCCCGGCGACAGGAGAGGCACGGGAACGCAGAGCCATGCCGAACGTTCGTTCTCTTCGCATGTCCGCCCTCGACCCTCGCCAACCCGCCCTCCTCGAGTGGATCGCCTCGCTTCCGCCGGAGGCGGAGCTGGTCATGCGGATGGCGATGCGCGAGGCCTTCGATCACTGTCGTGGTGATCGGTTCTGGAACCGACGCATCGACGAGCTCATGGCCGAGCTTGACCCGGACCAGGAGCAGATCGCGCGTATCCTGACCGAATGCGACAAGACCGTGCGGATGATCAGGGAGACGGTGTAGCCGCGCCCGAGCAGAGCACTTGGCGCTTTCGTTCCGGGATGCGCCAGCCGATGGGCGACAGGAGGGGGCGATGGACGATCTCGATCCCGCGCGGGGCATGGTGGCGTTCGATCCCGCGAGCATGAGCACCGCCGACACCTACAAGCTGATGACGGGCTCGATCGTGCCGCGCCCGATCGCGCTGGTGGCGACGCTGGGGCCGCAGGGCCCGAACGCGGCGCCGTTCAGCTTCTTCAACGCCGTCGCGGTCGATCCGCCCACCATCGTCTTCTCGGTGAGCCCGCGCGACGGCACCGCCAAGGACACGCTCGACAACATCCGCGCGCTTCCCGAATTCGTCGTCCACATCGTGAGCTCGCGCCTGGCAGAGGCGATGAACATTTGCGCCACCGCCTTTCCCCGCGGCACCGACGAGATCGCCGAAGCGGGCTTCCGCATCGCGCCCTCGCTCAAGGTGAGGCCGCCGCGCATCATCGACTGCCCGGTTCAGCTCGAATGCCGCCTGGTGCAGATGCTGCCGCTCGGGCGCATGCCCTATCACCTGGTGATCGGCGAGGTGGTACAGTTCCACTACCACGCCGGCCTCGTCGACGGGCGCTTCCATGTCGATGTTGGCAAGCTCGACGCGCTCGGCCGGCTCGCCGGCAATGGCGGCTACACACGCATCACCGACCGCTTCTTCATGCCGATGCTGTCGGTCGACGAGGCGCGCGCCAAGACGCGGCAAGCTTGACGATTGCGACGCCGGCGCCGCGCCAGTACGCGGGCGTCAGTACACGATGGCCCAGCGCCCGTCGGCCTGCTGGCACACCGTGCCGACGGCGTTCACCGTCATCCCGGAGATGACGACGGTCTGCTTGATCACCTGACAGCTTCGTCCAGACGCGCTCTGATAGCGGCGGACGACCTGCACCTGATGTTGCTCCGGCGTCACCGCGTACCAGTGAGTCGCCGCCGGACTGCGCAGAAACGCCTCCAGGGCTGACATCTCCGGGGTATAGCTATAGCCCCCGCCGCCCGCGGCTCCCGCAGCCGCCGATGCCCCGCCGGCGCCGCTCGAGCCGGCGCTCCCGCTGGCTCCGGCCGACCCGGCGCCGGCGCCACCAGCCGCGGCACCTGCGGCGCCAGCTCCTGCGCCGCCCGCGCCCGCGCTACCAGCGGCACCGGCGGCGCCGCCCGCGGCCCCGCCTGCCGCGCCGGCACCGCCACCGGCGGCACCGGCGGCGCCCGCACCTGCACCACCGCCAGCACCCGCGCCACCGGCACCAGCGCCGCCGGCACCTGCCGCGCCCGCTCCGCCTGCACCTGCGCCGCCGCCCGCGCCGGCACCGCCACCGGCTCCCGCACCACCGCCTGCGCCTGCGCCGGCGCCACCGCCAGCACCGCCGCCTGCTCCACCGCCAGCGCCCGCGCCGGCGCCAGCGCCTGCTCCACCTCCGCCTGCGCCTCCACCCGCTCCACCGCCAGCGCCACCTGCGCCGGCGCCACCGCCAGCGCCTGCTCCACCTCCGCCTGCACCTCCACCCGCCCCACCGCCGGCTCCGGCGCCAGCGCCCGCTCCACCGCCAGCGCCACCTCCGCCTGCACCTCCACCCGCTCCACCGCCAGCGCCCGCACCGGCGCCGCCTCCGCCCGCTCCGCCGCCGGCGCCACCCGCACCGGCTCCGCCTGCCCCGCCGCCCCCGGCTCCGCCGCCTGCACCTCCGCCGCCACCTCCGCCACCGCCACCGTGAGCAAGCGCCGCCTTGGTCAGCAGCGGGGCGTCATGGTTCGTAGAAACGGGGAGAGCGAGGAACAGGAGGGCGAGCGTCGCCGTGGAGACGAAAAGCGCCGCCTTCGCGTGAGTTCGCGCGCGCATATCGGGCCCCGCTCATCGAGGGGTATTCATCTCGCAAACTGCTGGTCGCACATCGAGTTCCTGTATGGGCTCCTCGCGCGTGCTGTTTTAGCTATCGGTTCCGTCGCATCGGGAAGCGGACAACTGCGGATGGGCTCCGACCGACAAAAAAATCGGCGGCATCGCGGTGACGGCTTCGCGACGGAAGAGCGACAGCGCGCGAAGTGCAAGGCTCAACGCCGAGGTCGCGATGGCGACGAGCCAAACGAATATGCTATCAAACCAGCGAGCGGTTGTTATTGCTTTGCCGGAATTCGGGGGACTTAGGTGGAAGCTCCCGTCACAACCGATAGGCCTGCCGCGCGACATCGACGTCTGCCGCCTCTGTTCGTCGGCCTCGCGATGATCGCTGTGGTTTCGGCGGGTTACCTGGGCTGGCAACATTTCGCACAACACGCCACCGTCGCTGCGGCGCCGGCGCCGCCCGTTCCCGTCATCGCCGCGACCGTCCAGAAGCAGGATTTCCCGATCGTGCTGACCGGGATTGGAAATGTGACGGCGCTGAACTCCGCGACGGTGCGCAGCCTGGTGACCGAGCCGATCATCAGCATCGATTTCGAAGACGGCCAGCGGGT
>DATJLU010000238.1:0-25497 GCA_035509275.1 Allostellaceae bacterium
GCTGACAGCTGATAGCTGACAGCTACTTGCGGCGGCGCACCAGGAAATCCATCTCGACCAGGGCGCCGCGGGTCAGCGCGGAAACGCCGATGCAGCTGCGCGCGGGCAGGCGGTCGGGCGGGAAGAACTCGACATAGGCGAGATTCATCCGCTCGTAGAGGCGCGGAAAATCGACGAGCGCGACACGCACGCGGACGATGTCCGCCTGGCGCAGGCCGCCGGCCTCCAGCAGCAGCGCCAGGTTCTCCAGCACTTTGCGGGTCTGACCTTCGATGCCGTCAGGCATCGCGACGCGGTCATCGCCGAGATCGATGGGCTGCAGCCCGGCGATCACCGCCCAGTCTTCGGTCAGCACGAGGTCGCTGGTGAGGCGGGCGCGCGCGGATTGCTTGGCGAGCGAGATGAAGTCCACCGGGCGTTCTCCTCGGCGCGATCAGCCGACCAGCTCGGCCGACAGCAGGCGGCGGATGCGCTCGGCGGCGACGGTCTCGCGCTCTTGCGGCGGCAGATCGTCCGTTTCGACGACCATCGCCGCGGCGCGCCGCCCGAACGCGCCGAGCGAGCCGATGTCGCCGATATTGGATTGCGACGGCAGGCGGAAGACCAGCTCGTGGCAATAGGTGCGCACGGGATTCTCCGCGTAGAGCTTCGGCAGGCTGAGGGGCTCGCCTTTCTCGACGGCAGCGATGCTCTGCCCCAGCAGGCGCCGGAACAGCACGACGCCGCGATCGGTGGTGCCGAGATGCTCGTTGCGGCGGTTCTGAATGACGCCCTGGCTGACACAGGCGTCGTAATCACCGGGCTCGCGCTGCCGCTCTTCGTAGGGTCGGTCCTGCGTCTGCCCGATGAGCCCCACCTTGCCGACGCCGAACGCATCTTCGCGCACGCCGCGCTGCTGCGTCGTGTAATCGTTGAGGTGAACGACGCCCATATAGAAGGAATTGTGCTCGTCGAGCGGCACGACCCAGCGCGTCAGATAGCAGGAGATGGAAAAACCTTCCGCCGTCGCGTTGTTGGCGCCGGAGGCGAACTGGCCGATATTGGGCATGATCATGTCGCTGGCGCGGATGAAGACATGATCTTTGACGCGGCGCGTCGCCATCGACAGGAAGCCGAGCGGCGTCTTGACGAAATCGAGCGCGGGCAGCACGGCGAACGCCGGCGAGAATTGCTGGCCGCTGACGATGGCGTGAAGATAGGCGTTGTGGATGGGGTCGGCGGCGTTCTCGACGATCTGCAGCCAGTTGCAAGGATAGAACAGCCGGAACGGCACCAGCCGGGTTCCCGCCGGATGCGCGAAGCTGTCATAGACCGGCAGCTCCGGCATCAGCTCGGGCGGGCCGAGATAGGCGAAGAGCATGCCGAAGGCCTCGCGCACGGGATAGGCACCCTGGCAGATCCCATGGCGCAAATTGCTTTGCGGCGGCTCCGCCGGCGTTTCCAGCACCGTGCCGTCGACATCGAACAGCCAGCCGTGATAGCAGCAGCGGATGCCGCGCTCGGCCGGGATGCCGAACTCGAGCGACGCGCCGCGATGGATGCAGTGCTTGTGCAGCAGGCCGAGGCGGCCGCTGCGGTCGCGGAACACGACGAGATCCTCGCCGAGCAGCCGCGCCGGAATCGGCAGGTCCTTGAGCTCCGAGGACAAGAGGAAGGGATGCCAGAAGCGCCGGAGATACTCGCCCGCCGCCGTGCCCGGCCCCACTTCCATGAGGCGGGTATCGCTCATCGCCGGCGGGCGGTGGTAGTAGCCGGAATAAGCCGTGGGCCGAGCTGCGCCGTTGCCTTCCGTCATCGCCATCCCTCCCGGTTTGGTTCGGATTGTTTTGGGAAAGGCTAGGCTCGGCGGCCGGCGATGGCAACCGCGCAGTTGGTTCGGGCAGGTGACACTAGAAGCTCAGGTTTCTTGATCCAGCGCGGATCGCTGGCGCCCCACCTCACCCCCCGCTGCGCGGGTCCCCCCTCTCCGCCCCATTGGGGCGGAGAGGGTTGGGGTGAGGTGGGGTATCACGCAATAGCGACCGGCGGCACTACATCCCCCCCTCGTCCGCCACCACCATCTGCACGCGGTCGCCGGCAAAGACGGTGAGGGAGCGCTGGATCGGCAGGCCGGCAGCGTCGATGTTGACGGCTTCCGATTGCAGCACCGGGCGCGCCGCGGGCTGGCCGAGATGGCGCGCTTCGCGCTCGCTCGGCAGCCGCGCCAAGAGCCGCGTCAGCTTCCGCGTGTAATCGGCGATGCCGCAGTGGGCGAGGGCGGCGGTGATCGAGCCGGTTTCGGCGAAGGCGGCGGGGAGATCGGCAAAGCGCCGCGCCGGGAAACTGTGAATGGCGTAGCTCAGCACGACGCCATCGGCACTGCCTAAGGTTTCGATCTGCACCACCTTGGCGTCGCGGCGGAGATCGAGATCGCGCGCCGTTGCGGCATCGGCGGCGACCGTGGCGACCGACAAGAGGCGATAACCGGGCTCCCGGCCTTGGCTCTGCAGATTGGCGCTGAAGCGCGTCCGCCGCCCGAGCACGTAATCGATGACATGATCGGCGACGAAGGTGCCGCGGCCTTGCTCGACGCGCAGCAACCCTTGCTCGGCGAGCGCCGCCACGGCGCGGCGGATGGTATGACGGTTGACGCCGAAGCGCGCCGCCAGCTCCGGCTCGATCGGCAGCCTGCCGCCGGCAAAGCGCCCGGCGGAGACATCCTCGGCGAGGCTCTCGGCGATCTGCCGCCAGCGCGTCACGCCCTTCCCCGGCTCGATCAGGCTCACTCCATATCCTCCTATGCTCCGCGCGCGCATCCCCTCCGCGTTCCCGGGAAAGCGCTTTACAGGCGCCGCCGGAGACGGCATTGTTAGCACGAATTCGTCTAGATGACTAGATCATGACAGCACCCGCCCCCGACCCGCACCGCCGTTGGATGGCAGCCCTCTCCCGGGCCGAGGAGGGCTTGCTCGAAGCGGCCTGGTCGGCGCTGGCGCCCCCGCCCGAATATCGGCTGCTGCGCCCGGTGGAGATCGGCATGACCTTGTTGCGCGGCCGCATCGGCGGCACCGGCCAGCCCTTCAATTTCGGCGAAGCGACGCTCACCCGCGCCGCGGTGGCGCTCACGACGGGCGAGCAGGGTTTCGCCTATCTGCTCGGCCGCCATCCGCGCCGGGCCGAGCTCGCCGCGGTGTTTCACGCGCTGCTGCAGCGCGAGGCGAGCCGCGACCTCGTCGAAGCGCGCGTGATCCGGCCGGTCGAGGCGGCGTACGCCGCGGCGGTTTCAGAGGGTCGCGCCGCCATTGCGGCAACGCGCGTCGATTTCTCCACTTTGGTGCGTGGCGATGGTTGAGCAGGGCTTTGCAGCTCCGGTCGAAGCGGCGCAGCGCGTCTTCCGCACGCTGCTCACGGCCTTGTCCGAGCCGGGGCGGGTGCTGGCGCTGCCGGCCTGCTGCGTCCCGCCGGCGGGGCTCGATCCCGCGGCGATGGCGGCGGTGCTGGCGCTCTCAGATGGCGACACGCCGCTCTGGCTCGATGCTTCGGCGGCGGCCGCCGCCTCGTTCATCCGCTTCCATACCGGCGCGCCGATCGTCGCCGCGCCGGAACAGGCGCTCTTTCTCCTCGCTGAGGCGCGCCATCGCCCGCCGCTGGCGCGGCTGCAGGCGGGGACGCCCGATTATCCCGACCGGTCGGCGACGCTCATTCTCGCGGTGGCGGGGCTGGCCGAAGGCGAGGGCTGGCAGCTCGCCGGGCCCGGCATCGATGGCACGCGGCGGCTTCTGGTGCGCGGCCTCGACGCGCGCTTCGCCGGCGAGTGGCAGGCGAACCATGTGCGCTTCCCGCTCGGCGTCGACGTCATCTTCGCCGCGCGCGACCGGCTCGCGGCGCTGCCGCGCAGCACGCAGCTGGAGGGTTGAGGCCATGTATGTCGCGGTGAAAGGCGGCGAGCGAGCGATCGATGCGGCGCATGCGCTGCTGGCCGAGCGGCGCCGCGGCGATCCCGCGCTGCCCGAGCTGAGCCTCGCCCAGATCCGCGAGCAGCTGTCGCTCGCCGTCGACCGCGTCATGGCCGAGGGCGCGCTCTACGATCCCGATCTCGCCGCGCTCGCCATCAAGCAGGCGCGCGGCGATCTCATCGAGGCGATCTTCCTGCTGCGCGCCTATCGCACGACCTTGCCGCGGCTGGTGGCGAGCGAGCCGGTCGATACCGGCCATATGCGCATCGAGCGGCGCATCTCCGCCACCTTCAAGGATCTGCCGGGCGGGCAGATCCTCGGCCCCACTTTCGACTACACCCATCGCCTGCTCGATTTCGCGCTGGCAGCGGAAAGCGAAGCGGCGCGCCCGGCGCGGCAGAGCCTTCCGGCGGTGCCGGCCGAGCCGATGCCGCGCGTTGCCGAGATCCTCGGCGGTGAAGGCCTGATCGAAGATGCGCCGGCGGATGCGGCCGGTGCGCCCGGCGACATCACGCGCACGCCCTTGTCCTATCCTGCGTCGCGCGATTTGCGGCTGCAGGCGCTGGCGCGCGGCGATGAAGGCTTTCTGCTCGCCATGAGCTATTCGACGCAGCGCGGCTATGGCCATACCCATCCCTTCGCCGCCGAGATCCGGCACGGCCGGGTCGCCGTCGAGGTGGTGCCGCCGGAGCTGGGCTTCGCCATCGAGATCGGCGAGATCGCGGTCACCGAATGCCAGATGGTGAACCAGTTCAAAGGCAACGAGGCGGCGCCGCCGCAATTCACCGGCGGCTATGGCCTCACCTTCGGCGGCGCCGAGCGCAAGGCGATGGCGATGGCGCTGGCCGACCGCGCGCTGCGCGCGACCGAACTCGGCGAGGAAATTTCGGCGCCGGCGCAGGATCAGGAATTCATGCTGAGCCATGCCGACAATGTCGAGGCCTCCGGCTTCGTGCAGCATCTGAAGCTGCCGCATTACGTCGATTTCCAGTCCGAGCTCGACCTGTTGCGGCGGCTGCGCAAGGAATGGGAGACGCGGCGGGAGGCGGCGGAATGAGCGCGGCGCATCCCGGCTACAACTTCGCCTATCTCGACGAGCAGACCAAGCGGATGATCCGCCGCGCCATCCTCAAGGCGGTGGCGGTGCCGGGCTACCAGGTGCCGTTCGCCGGCCGCGAGATGCCGTTGCCCTATGGCTGGGGCACCGGCGGCATCCAGGTGACGGCGTCGATCATCGGCGCCGACGATCGCCTCAAGGTCATCGACCAGGGCGCCGATGACACCACCAACGCCGTCTCGATCCGGCGCTTCTTCGCCAAGACCGCGGGGGTTGCGACGACGACGCGGACGACCGAGGCGACAATCATCCAGACCCGCCACCGCGTGCCCGAGACGCCGCTGCAAGCGGGGCAGATCATGGTCTTCCAGGTGCCGATCCCGGAGCCGCTGCGCTGGCTCGAGCCGCGCGAGACGCGCAGCCGGCGCATGCATGCCGAAGCCGATTACGGCAGCATGTATGTGAAGCTTTACGAGGACATCGCGCGCATGGGCCGCATCACCACCGCTTATGACTATCCCGTAATGGTCAATGGCCGCTATCTCATGCGTCCGTCGCCGATCCCGCGCTTCGACAATCCGAAGCTCGACCGTTCGCCGGCGCTGATGCTGTTCGGCGCCGGACGCGAGAAGCGCATCTATGCGCTGCCGCCGCACACGCCGGTGAAAAGCCTCGATTTCGAGGATCACCCCTTCACCATCGAGCGCTGGACACAGCATTGCCAGCGCTGCGGCGCGGGCGACAGCTTCCTCGACGAGATCGTCATCGACGATCGCGGCACGCGGCGCTTCGTCTGCTCCGACACCGATCACTGCGACGCACGGCTCGAACGGCGGAGCGCGTCATGAGCGAGGCGCCGCTGCTCGACATCGACCGGCTGGCCAAGCGCTATGGCGAGCGCCCGGCGGTGCGCGGCGTGAGCTTCGCGCTCTGGCCGGGCGAGGTGCTGGCGATCGTCGGCGAATCCGGTTCCGGCAAGACCACGCTGCTCAACATGATCGCGGGCCGCGTCGCGCCCGATGCCGGCGCGGTGCGATTTCGCACCGCGGCGGGGCCGGTCGCCGATCTCGCGGCGCTGCCCGAGGCCGATCTGCGCCGGCTGGTGCGGCGCGAAATCGGCTTCGTCCATCAGAACCCGCGCGACGGCTTGCGGCTTTCGGTCAGCGCCGGCGCCAATATCGGCGAGCCGATCATGGCGGCGGGCGCGCGCCACTACGGCAGCATCCGGCGCGCCGCCGCGGCCTGGCTCGAGCGCGTCGAGATCGATGCGGCGCGGCTCGACGATCTCCCCGCCACCTTCTCCGGCGGCATGCAGCAGCGCCTGCAGATCGCGCGCGCCCTGGTGACCGAGCCGCGCCTCGTCCTGATGGACGAGCCGACCGGCGGCCTCGATGTCTCGGTGCAGGCGCGGCTTCTCGACCTGCTGCGGCGCCTCGTGGCGGATCTCGGCATCTCCGTCGTGCTGGTGACGCATGATCTCGGCGTCGCCCGGCTGCTCGCGCATCGCCTCATGGTGATGCAGCAGGGGCAGGTGGTGGAAAGCGGCGTCACCGACCAGGTGCTGGACGATCCCCATCACCCCTATACCCAGCTCCTCGTCTCCTCGGTGCTGGCGGCATGAACGACACCCTGCCGATCCTCGAGGTCGAAGGCCTCGCCAAGAGCTTCACGCTCCACGCCCAGGGCGTGCGGCTCGCCGTGCTCGAGGGCGTCGATCTGGCGCTGCGGCCGGGCGAATGCGTCGTGCTCGACGCGCCCTCCGGCCGCGGCAAGTCGACTCTGCTGCGCGCGCTCTACGGCAATTACCGCAGCGACCGCGGACGCATCCTGATCCGCCATCGCGGCGACATGGTCGATATGGCTTCGGCCTCGCCGCGCCTGCTGCTCGAGATCCGGCGCGAGACCATCGGCTATGTCAGTCAGTTCCTGCGCGTCATCCCGCGCGTGCCGACGCTCGACATCGTCGCCGAGCCGCTGACGAGCCGCGGCGTCGCACCCGTCGAGGCGCGCCGGCGCGCCGCCGAGCTGCTCAGCGCGCTGGCGCTGCCCGAGCGGCTCTGGCGCCTCGCGCCGGCGACGTTCTCCGGCGGCGAGCAGCAGCGCGTCAACATCGCCCGCGCTCTCATCGCCGCGCACCCGCTGCTGCTGCTCGACGAGCCCACCGCCTCGCTCGACACCGAGAATGCCGGGCGCGTCTTGGCGCTGCTCGCCGAGCGGCGCGATGCCGGCACGGCGATGGTCGGCATCTTCCACGATCCCGAGGCGCGGCGTAGCATCGCGACGCGTCTCTTCCCCTTGCCCGAGAGAACCCTGGCGGCATGAACGAGACTCTTTTCATCAATGCGCGCATCGTCACGCGCGAGGATTGCGTCCTCGGCGATCTCCTCGTCCGCGACGGCCATATCGCCCGCATCGAGCCGACCGCGCGGCCGAGCGCGGCACCGGGCGCGATCGATCTCGGCGGCGATTTCCTGCTGCCGGGCCTGGTCGAGCTGCACACCGACAATCTCGAGCGCCATGCGACGCCGCGGCCGCGCGTGCGCTGGCCGGCGATCTCCGCCGTCATCACCCATGACGCGCAAATGGCGGCGTCGGGCATCACCACGATCTATGACGCGCTCGCCATCGGCGACATCCAGCGCGGCGGCGATCGCATCGACGCGCTGGGCGGCATGGTGGATGCGGTCACCGCGGCGCAACAGGCCGGCATGCTGCGCGCCGACCATCGCCTGCATTTCCGCTGCGAGCTTTCCTTTCCCGATCTGCCGGCGCTGCTGACGCCGCTGGCCGGCCATCCCATGGTCGGGCTGATGTCGCTCATGGACCATACGCCGGGGCAGCGGCAATTCGTCAGCCTCGATCAGTTCAAGACCTATTATCAGGGGAAGTACAATCTCAGCGATGCGGCGCTCGCCGATTTCATCCGCAGCCGCCAGGCGGATCAGGAGCGCTATTCCGCCGACAACCGCGCCATGGTGATCGCTCTGGCGCGGCAGCGTGGCATCCGGCTCGCGAGCCATGACGACGCCACCCTGGCGCATGTCGAGGAGGCGCGTGAGGCCGGGGTGGTGATCGCCGAGTTCCCGACCACGGCGGAAGCGGCGACGGCGGCGCATCGAGCGGGGATGAGCGTGCTTGGCGGCGCGCCCAATGTCGTGCGCGGCGGCTCCCATTCCGGCAATGCCTCGGCGCTCGATTTCGCCCGCGCCGGCATTCTCGACATTCTCTCTTCGGATTATGTGCCGGTGAGCCTGCTGCACGCCGCCTTCAAGCTCGCCGACGAGGCCGGCTTCACCCTGCCCGATGCGGTGGCGACGGTGAGCGCCAATCCCGCCGCTTCGGTCGGCCTTGCCGATCGCGGGCGGATCGAAACCGGCCTGCGCGCCGATCTCATCCGCGTCGCCGTCATCGACAAGCTGCCCTTCGCGCGCACCACCTGGCGCCTGGGCGAGCGCATCGCCTGAGGCGCGCGATGATCCCGTTCGATTTCGGCGAGGTCGATCATCCCTGGCATGACCGCGCGGGGATGACGGAAGCGCCGATGATCCATCCGACGGCGCTGGTGAAGGCGAGCCGCATGGGCCCATGGACCGTGCTCGGCCCGCGCTCGCGCCTGCTCGAGTGCGATTTCCGCGACTACGCCTATGCCGTGCAGGATTGTGACATCTTCAACGCCGATGTCGGCAAGTTCTGCAACATCGCGGCGGCGGTGCGGATCAACCCCACCAACCACCCGATGGAGCGGGCGAGCCAGCACCATTTCACCTATCGCAGCCGCTCGCACCATCTCGGCGCCGAGGATGATGCGGCCGTCTTCGCCTGGCGCCGCGCCCATCGCGTCACCATCGGCCCCGATGTCTGGATCGGCCACGGCGCCATCCTGATGCCGGGCGTCAATGTCGGTACCGGCGCGGTGATCGGCGCCGGCGCGGTGGTGACGCATGACGTCCCGGCCTACACCATCGCCGTCGGCGTCCCCGCAAAGCCGCTGCGCCGCCGCTTCAGCGAAGCGGTGGAAGCGGGGCTGATCCGCATCGCCTGGTGGGATTGGCCGAAGGACCGCCTCGCCGCCGCGCTCGCGGATTTCCGCGCGTTAAGTGCCGAGGCGTTTGTGCGGAAATACGATCGGGCGGGGTAGTGCAATGGATACCGTCCCTCAGGCGCCGCTGATTCTGATAACGGGTGGCAGTCGTGGCGTCGGCGCGGCGACGGCGCGGCTTGCTGCCGCACGGGGTTACGATGTAGCGATCAGCTTCGTCTCCAACCAGTCTGCCGCCCTTGCGGTGGCGGCAGATGTCGAAGCTATTGGGCGCCGGGCTTTGCCCGTGCGCGCCGACAGCGCGGATCCAGAGCAGGTCGCTCAATTATTCGCCGCGATCGACCGGGAGTTCGGCCGGATCGATGTACTGGTGAACAACGCCGCGGTACTTGCGCGGCAGTCCCGGCTGGAGGATCTCGAATTCGAGCGGATGCGGCGCATCTTCGCGGTCAACGCGATCGGCCCGATCCTCTGTGCACAGCAAGCGGCGAAGCGGATGGCCTATCGTCACAACGGGCGGGGCGGCGTTGTGATCAACATCTCATCGGCATCGGCCCGGCTCGGCAGTCCAAACGAATATGTCGACTACGCTGCATCGAAGGGCGCTCTCGAGACATTCACCACCGGTTTTGCCAAAGAAGTCGCGCGGGAGGGGATACGCGTCAACTGCATTCGCCCTGGGCACATCTACACGGACATGCATGCGAGCGGCGGCGAGCCGGGACGGGTGGATCGCGTCAAGGACTCGATCCCGATGGGACGAGGCGGTCAGCCTGAAGAGGTTGCGCGGGCGATTCTGTGGCTGGCAAGCGCCGAGGCTTCTTTCATCACCGGCACCTTCCTCGATGTCACGGGCGGCAAGTGAGCAACAGGGTAGGGCGCCGGGCCCTTCCCTCGACGCGCTGTCTTAAGTGCCCGCGACCGCTGCCGCCTCGGCGATGGCGCGGGCGGTGCGTTGCAGCGGGCGGAGATAGCGCCGCACCGCTTCCGCTTCGCTGAGGGCGGCGCCGAGATAGCGCACCGATATCGCGCCGAGGACGCGTGATCCCTGCGTGATCGGCACGGCGAGGCCGGTGGCGCGGTCGCCCGCGACCGGGCCGGTCGAGGCGTAGCCGGCGCGACGGATCGAGCGCAGCAACGCCGCGACGTGACGGCGGTCATGCGCCGGCCGGTTGGCAGCGCGCGGCGACGCGCGCAGCAGCGCCAGGATCGTCTCCCGCTCGGCGCTCGGGCAAAAGGCGAGATAAGCGCGGCCGACGGCGGCGATCAGCATCGGCACGCGCCGGCTGATCTGATCGTCGTCGGTGGCGAAGGGGCTCTCCTGCCGCGTGCTCAGCCGAACGCGCATCGCGCCATGGTCGAAGGTGGCGAGGATGACCGGCCATTGATGCTCCGCGGTGAAGGCCGAGAGCAGCGGACGCGCCGCGGCGACGACGGCATCGGCATCGCGGAAACCTTCGGCGAGCCGCCGCACGCGCTCCGCCGGCGCGTAGCCGCGCCGGCGCGGCAGCCGCTCGGCATAGCCGCCGGCAATGAGCGTCTGCATCAGCCGCACCACGGTCGGCTTCGGCAAGCCGGTCGCGCCGGCCAGATCCTCGAGAGCGCTCACCGGCTTGCGGTTGAGCGCCTCGATGAGTCCGAGCGCGCGCAGCACCGGCTGCACGGGTCGCTCGGCCTGTCTTGCACGCTTCATCGCGGGGAAGAGCTTATTCCGTAATACGGAATTCATAAAGATTCTTATCGGCGGTTTGCATTGATTTTTCTATCCTAGGTAAAAAGCAGGAAAGGGGAGGAGAGCCTATGTTGCAAAGAGCCCGCGTCGAAGCGCCGGCGATCCTGGATATCCGGCCGATGACGCCGACGATCGGCGCCGAGATCGCCGGCCTCGATCTCCGCGAGGCGCTGGACGATGCGGCCATCGCCGCGCTGCGCCGCGCGCTGCTCGACTGGAAAGTGGTGTTCTTCCGCGGCCAGGCGATCACCACCGAGCAGCATCTCGCCTTCGGCCGGGCGTTTGGTGCGCTCGAGATCCATCCCTTCTCGCCGCACAAGCCCGGCTATCCCGAAGTGCTGGCGATCACCCATGATCGCGACAGCCCCGGCCGCGAGAATACCTGGCACAGCGACGTCACCTGGCGGCTCGCGCCGTCGCTCGGCTCGATTCTGCGCGCGGTCGAGGTGCCGCCGGTCGGCGGCGATACGCTCTTTGCCGATATGTATGCCGCCTATGACGGGCTCGATGACGAGACCAAAGCCGAGATCGATGGCCGCACCGCGATCCACGATTTCGAGCCCTTCCGCCGCCGCTTGCGCAAGCAGGGTGCGAGCGAAGCCGAGATCGCCGCCTTCGATCGGCAATATCCGCCGGCCGATCATCCGGTCGTGCGCACCCATCCCGAGACCGGCCGCAAGGCGCTTTACGTCAATCGCGCCTTTACCCGTTACATCGTCGGCATGGAGCGGGCGCGCTCGGACGCGCTGCTGGCCCGGCTCTATGCCCAGGCGGTGATTCCCGAATATCAGTGCCGCTTCCGCTGGGAGCGCGATTCGATCGCCTTCTGGGACAACCGGGCGACTCAGCACTACGCCGCCTCCGACTACTGGCCCGCGGTGCGGCGGATGGAGCGGGTGACGATCATCGGCGACCGTCCTTGTTGAGCGGGAAGCCCGCGCGAGGGAAGAGAGCCATGCCCAAGAGCGAGCCGCAGCGGGGCGCCTGGATCATCGTCGCCCTGCTGTTCCTGTTCATGTTCATCAATTTCGCCGACAAGGTGGTCTTGGGCCTGGCCGGCGTACCGATCATGCGCGACCTCAATCTGTCGCCCAAAGAGTTCGGCCTGGTCGCATCGAGCTTCTTTCTGCTGTTCTCGGTTTCCGCCGTCGTCACCGGCTTCATCGTCAACCGCATCGAGACGCGCTGGGCACTGGCGGTGATGGGATTGATCTGGGCGCTGACGCAATTCCCGCTGCTCGGCTCGGTCGGCATGATGAGCCTCATCGCCTGCCGCATCGTGCTCGGCGCCGGCGAAGGCCCGGCCTATCCGGTGGCGCTCCACGCCGCCTATAAATGGTTTCCCAACGAGCAGCGGACGCTGCCGACCGCGGTGATCGCGCAGGGCGCGGCGATCGGCGTCATTCTGGTGGTGCCTGGCCTCGATTGGGTGATCGAGCATGTGTCCTGGCACTGGGCGTTCGGCACGCTCGGCTTCCTCGGTCTCGGCTGGGTGGCGTTGTGGCTCGCTTTCGCCCGCGAGGGCAGCATCCCCGTGACTATCGCCGACCGCTCGGGGCGCGCGGTGGCGCGGGTGCCCTATGGCGCGTTGCTCACTTGCCCCACGGTGTGGGCGGCCTTCGCCTCCGGTTTCGGCGCCTATTGGGGCCTGTCGCTGCTCGTCGCCTGGTTCACGCCGTTTCTCGTCAAGGGGCTGGGCTACAGCCAATATTGGGCAAGCTGGATCACGACGCTCCCCTGGGCCATGGGCGTCGTCATCGTCCTCGGCGTCGGTTGGCTGTCGCAGGCGATGCTGGCGCAAGGCGTTTCGACGCGCGTGGCGCGCGGCATGCTGGGCGGCGGCTCCGTCGCACTCGGCGGCGCGGCATTGCTCGCGACCCCGTTCGCTCCGGAACCCTGGATGAAGGTGGCGCTGATCACGCTGGGCATGTCCTTGCCTTCGGTGATCTATGTCATGGGCCACGCCATCGTCAGCGAGTTCACGCCGCTGCCGCAGCGCGGCGCCATGCTCGGCATCAACAACGCCGTCGCCACCTTGGCGGGCGCGCTCGCGCCGATCAGCATGGGCAGCGTCGTCCAGAACGCCGCCACTGCCGCCGAGGGCTACGGCCGCGGCTTTTTGATCTGCGGCGCGGTGACCTTGGCCGGCGGTCTCATCGGCATGGCCTTCCTGCGCCCGGCAGACGAGATCCATCGCTTCGCCGCAGCGCCGCAGCGCCGGGTGGTGACGGCGGTCTAGCGTTTGCTCGCGGCTGGAGCGCTGGATGAACAAAGTGCGTCCTTCGACGGCGCGCTGCGCTCGCGCTCAGGATGAGGAAATTTTCTTTGTGCCACCAAGAATTTCCTTCATCCCGAGCTTGTCGAAGGACCCCGGTTTGACATGCAGCGGCGTTTCTCTTCTTCGCGCGCTCGAAAGCGGGAATCCATCGGCTATCCCTAGCGGGTCGCGCTCGGCGCCGCCGGCGCGGCGCATGTCGCCTCCTGCATTGGCGCGGTCTGAGGCTGCGGCTGCGCCGGCGCGCTCGCGGTCATCGTCGGCGCCTGATTGAAGTCCATGAAGTCGTAACCGGGCGGATCGGCGAGCGCGACAGGTGCGGCGGCGAGCAGCAGCGCGGCAGAAAACGCGGCGCAGCGCAGCGCATGTTGCGCATAGGCGGCGGTCATGGTCGACTCCTTCCGTGAATGGCTGACGGCTTGTCGCCGTTGCTGAGTCGATACGCCGCGACGGCGCTTTATTCCTGGGTCGCCCTTTGCCTGTGACCTCGATCACAGAACGATTTCAGCCGCTTGCGATCACGCGATCGTGACCGGGGCACCGGAATAGACGTCTCGGTCGAGCGTCAACGTCCATGACCGGTCGCGCCGGCTGCTTGCTGCGAAGGAGGAAGGATGTCTCACGCTCGATCCGCGCTCTCGGCCGCGCTTGCTCTCGCTCTCATCGGTGCCGGGACCTGCCTCGCGGCAACCTCCGGGGAAGCTCCCTTTCTCAGCGAGAATGCCGCGGCGATGGACAAGATGATGGCCGCGATGAACATCAAGCCGAGTGGCGATGTGGACAAGGATTTCGTCGCGATGATGGTGCCGCATCATCAGGGCGCGATCGACATGGCGGAGGCGGAGCTGCGTTACGGCCATAACGAGACGCTGCAACGCCTCGCTCAGGAAATCATCGTCACACAACAGCAGGAAATCGCCGCGATGCGCCTGGCGGTCGGCGAGCGGCTGCCGCCTTCGACGCCGTCGCCCGATCAGGTTTCACCGGCGGCGCCCGGCGGCGCACCAGCCAGTTCCCATCCCGCCATGCATATGCCATGAGGAGCCTCTAAGGTGAAACGCACGATCATCGCCGCTTTGTTGAGCGCGACCGCCCTCGTCTCGCTTCCCGCTGCCTGGGCGGGGCAAGCGCCCGGCGCTGCCTCGGCCCCCGACGTGCCGGTTAGCCATCGCGACCGCGTTTATGCGGCGGAGCAGTTCTCGAACACCGTCTCGGTCACCGATCCCGCCGACAACAAGCTGCTCGGCGTCATCCGCCTCGGCGATCCCAGCCCGGCCAATTTCAGCCCGCTCTATCGCGGCCAGCTGCTGGTGCATGGCATGGGCTTCTCGCCCGATCACCGCACCCTCGCCGTGGTCTCGATCGGCTCCAATTCGGTCGCGTTCATCGACACCGCAACCAATGCGGTGAAGCACATCACCTATGTCGGCCGCTCGCCGCACGAGGCTTTCTTCACGCCGGACGGTAAAGAGGTCTGGGTCACCGTCCGCGGCGAGAACTATGTCGATGTCCTCGACGGCAAGACCTATGCCGAGAAAACCCGGATCACCGTTCCGGCCGGACCCGGCATGCAGATCTTTTCGCCCGACGGCAAATACGGCTATGTCTGCTCGTCCTTCAACCCCGAGGTCGATGTGATCAGCGTCGCCGATCATCGCATCGTCGGGCGTGTGCCGCAGGCGAGTCCGTTCTGCCCCAACATCGCCGCGACGCCGGACGGCGCGCAGGTCTGGTTCACGCTCAAGGACATCGGCAAGACCCAGGTGTTCGACGGGCGGCCGCCTTTCAAGCTGCTGAAGACGCTCGACACCGGGCCGATCACCAACCATGTCAACATCGTGCGCAACGCCCATGGCATGTTCGCCTATGTGACGGTCGGCGGCCTCAACGAGGTGCAGGTCTACCGCACCGATGATTTCGCCAGAGTGGCGACGATTCCGGTCGGCAAGCTGCCGCATGGGGTCTGGCCGTCGGGTGACGGTACGCGGGTCTATGTCGGCCTCGAGAATGACGACCGGCTGGCGGCGATCGACACGCTCACCAACACGGTCATCGCCACGGTGCCGATCGGACAGGCGCCGCAAGCCATTACCTATGTGCCGGACGCGGTGCCGCAGGGCGATGGCTTGCAAGGGCTGCAGCCGCTCGGCACCGCGGGCGAGGCGGCGCATCTGACCTTGGCGTCCCGCGGTTCGGCTGCCGGCGCAAAGAGCACGGCACCGACCAGCGTGTCGCTCTTCGACCAGGGCCTGACGCAAGTGCTGCAGGCGTCCGTGACCGGGCTGCAGCCGAAGCAGCCCTATGTGCTGGCCTTGGCGCAGCAGCCGGATGGCGGCGGCGCGCTCGAGCCGCTCGCCGCCTTCACCACCAATCCCGCCGGCTCAGCCATCGTCAACGCGCTGGGGCCTATCCGCCAGGTGGTTCGAGGCGAAGCGCAGACGCAGCGCCGCTATCTCGTCATCGCGCCCGGCCCCGCCGACCATCCGGGAATGCCGGTTCAGGTCCAAGCGGAGTGAGCGATGGCGGCGTCCCCCGCAGCCGCCGCTGACGCGAGCGGTCGGACGACCGAGGACATGATGCGTCTGGTCGAGCCGCTGATCCCGGCGCTGCGGCGCTACGCCCGGACCTTGCTGCGCGATCGCGCCAATGCCGATGATCTGGTGCAGGACTGCCTCGAGCGTGTCGTCACCTACTGGCATCAGCGGCGCAGCACCGCCACCGCCCGCGCCTGGGTGTTCACCATCCTGCACAATCTCGCCATGAGCCGCCTCCGGCAGAGCGCTCGCCGCGGCTTCCCGGTTCCGCTCGAGGATGTCGAAGAGGCGGCGATGGCGCTCCCGCCGGACCAGGACCATGGCCTGCGCCGCCAGGAGCTGCTGCGCGCGCTCGACTGCTTGCCGGAAGAGCAGCGCAGCGTCCTGCTGCTGGTGTCGGTCGAGGATCTTTCCTATGCCGAGACGGCGGCGGCGCTCGACATTCCCCTCGGCACGGTCATGTCGCGCCTCGCCCGCGCGCGCGAGAAGCTGTTGCGGGAGACGGAGGTAAACCCCGCGGGGCCGACGCCGCGCCCCAGCTTGCGGAGGGTGAAATGAGCGATCGTCCGATCACCGAGGAGGATTTGCACGCCTATGTCGACGACGACCTCGATGCGTTTCGGCGCAGCGAGGTCGAGGCCTATCTCGCGCAGCATCCGGATGCGGCGAGCCGCGTGAGCGCCTTCGCCGAGCAGCGTCAGGCGCTGCGTTCGGCCTTGGCGCCGTTCGCCGAGGCGCCGGTGCCGCCCGAGCTCGACCTCGCGCGCATCATCGCGGCGCGGCGCCGGCCGGCGCGTTCGATCTGGCGTTCGGCGGCGGCGGCGGTGGTGCTGTTCGCGGCGGGAGCTGCCGGCGGCTGGTTCATGCACCCACCGGCCGAGCCCGCGAGCGGGATCGCCGCGCTGGCGCAGGAAGCGGCGGCGAACTATGCGGTCTATGCGCCCGACTACATGCATCCGGTCGAGCTCAGAGCGGCCGATCGCGGCGAGCTGCTGCGCTGGGTGTCGCAACGGCTGCATCGCCCCATCGCCGCCCCCGACCTGTCGCAATCCGGCTATCGCTTCATGGGTGGAAGGCTGGTGGCGACGGCGCATGGGCCGGCCGCGCTCTTCCTTTATGACGACGACCATGGCACGCGTCTCGCCATGCTGATCCGACCGATGGCGGACCAGCGCAACACACCGATGTCCCTCCATGCGCAAGGTCCGGTGTCGGGCTTTGCCTGGGCGGATCGGGGCCTCGGCTACAGCCTCGTCGCCGACGCGTCGCCGCAGACCCTCAATCCGCTGGCGGATGAGGCGCGCCGGCAGATCGACAGCAAGGCCGCGAGCTGATCGGGCCTCAGGACGCGCCGTTGACGCGTCATACAAAAAGTGATAATATGTATGACAGGCGGCAGGGAAAACCGACATGGCATCCGTACCGAGAGCCCCGGGCAAGTCTCCGGGAAGGAAGACTATGAAGACGGCGTCAAGGCCGGAGCCGCTGACGGTAGCACGCGCCCGCTTCGCGCTCGAAGCGGCGCGTTCCGCCAGCCTGCTCGAAGGCGAGAGGACGCATGTGGTAAGCGCGAGATTGACCGAACGGCTCGTCGCTGCCGCGAAAGCAAGAACGGGCATTTCTTCCGATACTCAACTCGTTGAGCTCGCTCTGGCGTCGCTGGCGGCCGGCGACGATTTCGGCGAATGGCTGATCGGCCAGCGCGGACGGTTGAAGGCGGACTTTGAGATCGACCTTTGATCTCAAGGCCGCACTTCGGCGGGTCAAGCCGGAGAAGCGGACCGCACCGCTTCGCCCGCGCGAACCATTCGACTTCGTGACCGAGGACATAGATCCGGCGAAGGTCGGCCCGGTCCTTCTCGACACCTGCGTCTACCTCGACGCGGGCAAGGGGCGTCTGTCGGCGGGGGCAGAACGGCTCTTGACGACCGTGCAAACCTTCCACTGCAGCGTCTGCGTTGGCGAGCTCGGCTATGCACTGGGACGCCTCGATCCGGCACACCCGGACACCCCCGCCTCACTCGGCTACATCATGGACGCCCTCGACCGGGTGCGCCCCTACCGAATGCTGACGCCCGACAACGACGACTACATTGAAGCCGCGATCATTGCCGGGACCCTCGTGCGCACCCAGGGTCTTGCAACGCCTGAGCGGCGCAAGCTCCTGCACGACGCGCTGGTTTTCTTGACCGCACGCCGAATCGGCTATCCGGTTCTGACGGCGAACGCAAAGGACTTCGACCTGATCCGCCAGCTCTCGCCCGACGGCAAGGTGATCTATTACGAGCCGCCATCGGCGTCGGCGTCAGATCGATAGCAAACCGCGCGCTGATCGGGCCTCAGGATGAGCCGACGACCTGGTTCTCAAGCACGCCGATCTCGGCGATCTCCATGCGCACGATGTCGCCCGGCACGAGATAGCGCGGCGGCTTGCGGAAGGCGCCGACGCCGGCCGGCGTGCCGGTGGCGATGATGTCGCCGGGCTCGAGCGTGAGATATGTCGCGAGATGGGCGATGAGCCGCGCCACGGGGAAGATCATGTCGCGCGTGCTGCTGTCCTGCACCAGCTCGCCATTGACCCAGCCTTTGAGGCGGATATTGCCGGGATCCCGGAACTCGTCCGGCGTCGCGAGCGCCGGCCCCATCGGGCAGAACCCGTCCATGCTCTTGGCAAAGCTGGTCTGCGGCGGGCTCATCTCGAATTGCAGCTCGCGCGCGCTGACATCGTTGACGAGGGTGTAGCCGGCGATGGCGGCCAGCGCTTCGCTTTCGGCGATGCCGCGCGTGCTGCGGCCGATGATGATGGCGAGCTCGGTCGCGTAGTCGAGCTTGGTCACCGCGGCGGGCTTCGGGATCGGCGTGCCCGTGCCGATCACGGCGCTCGAAAGCTTGAGGAAGATGCGTGGCTTTTCCTGCGCCGCGAACCCGCCCTCGGCCGCAGGGGCGCCGTAGTTGCGGCCGACGCCCAGAATCTTGCCGGGCCGTGGCAGCGGCGCGAACAGGCGGACCCGCTCCGGCGCGTGACAGCAGGCGGGCATCTCAAGGCCCTTGGCGAGCGCCTTGCGCGCGCGCTTCATGCCGGCTTCGCCGAAGCGCAGCAGGGTCAGCATGTCGGCGGGAAAACCAGGCGAAGCGGCGGCGAGATCGACGATCTGGCCTTGCGCCCAGGCGCCGAGCCGCGGCAGATCATCCCTTGGCGCGAAGGTCACCAGCCGCATCTCAGCTGCCGGGAAGGTCGTCGATTTCGGGGAAGAACATGTCCTTCCAACTCGCCGGCGCCGCTTTGATCGAGCCCACCTCCTGCATGAAGGCCGCGAACTTCATCGTCTGCTGCGGCGTCATCGTCCAGGTCACCTGCGGACCCGCGAGGACCTGGGTGACCATGTCGAGCGGCAGCTTCGATTTCGAATCCTCGATCCACAGCGCCGCGGCCGCGCGCTTGTCGGCGTTGATGATGTCCGTCGCTTGCTTCAGCGCGGCGATGAGCGCGCCATAGAGCTTCGGATTGGCGTCGTGGAAGCGCCGCGTCGTCCAGGCGACGGTGAAGCTGTGCGGCCCGCCCAGCACGTCGAAGGAGTTGAGCACGGTGTGGATGCCGGGATGCTCGAGCTGTTGCTGCTGAAAGGGCGGCACGCTGAAGACGCTGCTGAACTCGACGCCGCCGGCGATGAGGCCCGTCGTCGCGTCGGGCGGCGGCAGCGAGAAGGTGAGGGGATCGAGCTTGGCATAATTGCTGCGCCCGAAGGCCTGCGCCGCCGCCATCTGCAGCGTCACCGCCTGGACCGAGACCTTGACCGCCGGCACCGCGATCTTGTCGCCGGGGCGGAAATCGCGGATCGAGGTGATGCGGGGATCGCGCGTGTTGAGCAGGAAGGGCTGCGAGCTCAGCGCCGAGATGCCGCGCACCTCTGCGGCCGTGCCCTTGGTCTTGGCCCAGAGCGTGACCAGGCCGGGGACGCCGCCGGCGACGACATCGACGGAATCCGAGAGCAGCGCGTCGTTCATGACGGCGGGACCGTTGAACGTGTCCCACACCACTTTGACGTCGCCGAGCCCGGCCGCTTTGGCGTATTTCTCGATGAGGTGCTGGTGCTCGAGCACGTTGAACTGCACGTAGCCCATCGAGAATTGTTTGGCGAGGCGGATCTCCTTGGCTTCGGCGCGCGCTTCCGTCGTGGCGCCGGCGAGGACGCCCGCGAGCAGAACGGCCATGGCGAAAATTCTGAAACGCATCGGTCCCCCCGGTCGGCCGGCCGCGGTTGAGCTGCGGGGGCCGGCTTCTCGAACGGCTATAATGGGACGCGCCGCCTCGGCGCAACCCCCGCTCTTCCGGCGCCGCGGTCAGGCGAGCGTGTTGACATAGCAGTAATGGCTGGTGTCGCAGCGATCGATGCGCAGCTCGAGCGGCGCAGCGTAAATGTCGCGCGCGATGCGGCGCACCTCCAGCAGCGGCGCTCCGGCGGCAAGGCCGAGATGGCGCGCATCCTCGGCCGGCGCCGGCACGGCGCGGAGCTGCTCGTCGGCGCGCATCACGGTGATGCCGAATTGCTGCTCGTAGATGACATAGAGCTCTTCATGCAACTCGCTGCCGATCGGCAGCGTGAGGCCGGCGAAGAGCGCGGCCGAAAGAGTGATCCGCTCCACCACCACGGTGCGGCCTTGCAGACGGCGCAGCCGGAGGATGCGATGGACCGGGCTGCGCGGCGCGAGGCCGAGCGCCGCCGCCTCGCCGGGCTCGGCGCGCTGCGTCTTCTGCGCCAGCACGATGCTGGTTGGCATCGTCTTCTCGCCATTGCCGTCGACCAGCGGAAAGAAGCGGAACAGCGAGGTCTGGGTGCTGTGCTGGGCGACGAAGGTGCCGCGCCCCTGGCGGCGCACCAGCAAATTCTTGGACTCCATCTCGCCGAGCGCTTTGCGCACCGTGCCCTGGCTCACCTTGAGCTCCTCGGCGAGCTCGAATTCGCTCGGCAGGGGCGCCCCGGGCTTCCATTCGCCTGAGCCGATCCGCTCGGTGAGCAAGGTTGCAACCTGCGCATAGAGCGGGCGAAAATCCGGCAACCCTTTGGCCATCCTCGCGATTTTCCTTTTTTGTGGCGACCCCCGCCGGCGGCTTCTCGAAAGTTCGGGATAGACAGCTCTTATATAAGATATAGGATAGAAACCAGTCGCAGGGAAAGCCCGCCGTCGCGGGTAATAACGAAGATCGCTGGAGGACTCGGGATGCAGACCCATTTCATCGTCCACGACAAGACCGACACGGTCGGCGTCGTCGTCGTGGAGGACGTGAAGCCCGGCCAGGAGCTGACCGGCTGGCTGATGGAGACCGACGAGACGATCGGGCTCAAGGCGCTCGACGCCGTGCCGCTCGGTCACAAGATCGCGCTCAAAGAGATCCATCCGGGCGATACCGTGCTCAAATACGGCAATGATGTCGGCCGCGCCGTCAACGATATCGGCAGGGGCCGGCATGTTCACGTCCACAACATGAAGACGAAGAGGTGGTGACCATGGCGCGTCCGGAATTCATGGGCTATCGGCGCGAGAACGGCCGGGTCGGCATCCGCAACCACGTCGTCATCCTGCCGCTGGACGATCTCTCCAACGCCGCCGCCGAAGCGGTGGCCAACAACATCAAGGGCACCTTGGCCTTGCCGCACGCCTATGGGCGCTTGCAGTTTGGCGAGGATCTCGAGCTGCATTTCCGCACCCTCATCGGCACCGGCAGCAATCCCAACGTCGCCGCCTGCGTCGTCATCGGCATCGAGCCGGGTTGGACCGGCCGCGTCGTCGACGGCATCGCCAAGACCGGCAAGCCGGTGGTCGGCTTCGCCATCGAGGGCAATGGCGACATCAACACCATCGCCTCGGCCTCGCGCAAGGCGCAGGAATTCCTGCAGCAGGCCTCGGAGAAGCAGCGCGAGCGCTGCCGCATGGAGGAGCTCTTCATCTCGACCAAATGCGGCGAGAGCGACACCACCTCGGGCCTCGCCTCCTGCCCGACGGTCGGCAATCTCATCGACAAGGTCGATGTGATGGGCGCCACCACCTGCTTCGGCGAGACCTCGGAGATCACCGGCGCCGAAGCGGTCTGCGCCAGCCGCGCCGCCACCAAGGAGGCGGCCGACAAATTCATGAAGGCGTTCCTCGCCTATCAGGAGGTGATCGACCGGCACAAGACCAACGACCTGTCGGAATCGCAGCCGACCAAGGGCAACATCGCCGGCGGCCTCACCACCATCGAAGAGAAGGCCTACGGCAATCTGCAGAAGATCGGCAAGAAGGCGAAGTTCATCGACGTGCTGCTGCCGGCGGAAGCGCCGAGCAAGGGCGCCGGGCTCTATTTCATGGACAGCTCCTCGGCCGCGGCGGAATGCGTCACCTTGCAGGCGGCGGCGGGCTTCGTCGTCCATCTCTTCCCGACCGGGCAGGGCAATGTCATCGGCAATCCGATCGAGCCGGTGATCAAGCTCACCGCCAATCCCAAGACCGCGCGCACCATGGGCGAGCATATCGACCTCGACGTCTCCGGCATCCTGCGCCGCGAGATGACGCTGGACGAGGCCGGCGACCGGCTCATCGACATCATGATCCGCACCTGCAACGGCCGCCTCACCTGCGCCGAAGCGCTCGGCCATCGCGAGTTCGTCCTCACCAAGCTGTACCAGAGCGCGTGAGGCAGCGGACGTCACCACCCCCTCGCCTCTCTCCCGCATCGCGGGAGAGGGGGAGAGGGAGCGGCCCAGCGCATCGCGCTGGGAGGGTGAGGGGTGAGGGTATCCTCGCACCATGACCGCGACCCTCCACGTCTCGGTCTGGCGCGGCGGCGCGGCGGGCAGCCTCGCCGCCTATGACGTCCCGGCGCAGGAAAGCCAGACGGTGCTGGATGTCGTCACCTACATCCAGCGCCATCTCGAGCCGACGCTGTCCTATCGCTTCGCTTGCCGCGTCGGCATGTGCGGCTCCTGCGCCATGACGGTGAACGGCGTGCCGCGCTGGACCTGCCGCACGCATGTGCGCCGCGTCGCTTCCAGCGGGCGGCTCGAGCTGAGGCCGCTCGAGAATCTGCCGGTGATCAAGGACCTTGCCGTCGATATGAGCGATTTCTTCGGCAAATGGTCGCGCGCGCATGGCGCTTTCGCGCCGGCGGCGGGGCTCGGTGAAGAGTTCGCGCGCGTCGCGCCGGAGTCGCCGGAGCGACAGGCGGCGAGCGCGGGGATCGAATGCATCGGCTGCGGCGTCTGCTACGCCGCCTGCGACGTGGTGCGCTGGAACGATGCCTTCCTCGGCCCCGCCGCGCTCAACCGCGCCTGGACCCTGGTCAATGATTGCCGCGACGGTGACGGCGCGGCGCGGCTGCGCGCCGTGGCGGGCGATGCCGGCTGCCATGCCTGCCACAGCCAGCAGAGCTGCGCGCTTTATTGCCCGAAGCAGCTCGACCCCACCGCCGCCATTGCGGGGCTGAAGCGGGCCACGGCGAAAGCGGCGCTTTGGGGCAAGCTTTGAGATGGGCGCGCGCGGCGAGACCTGGCTCTGGATCCTGCAGCGGGCAACGGCGGCGGTGCTCGCCGGTGCCGTGCTGGTGCATCTGGCGACGCTCGTCTACGCCGTGCGCCAAGGCCTCTCCGCTGCCGCCATCCTGGCCCGAACCGAGGGCAACCTCGCCTGGCTCGGCTTCTATCTCTTGTTCGCCACCGCGGCGGCGCTCCATGCCGGGATCGGGCTGCGCACGGTGCTGCGCGAGGCGACGCCCTGGCGCGGGCCAAGCCTCGATCTTGCCGTGCTGCTTGTCGCCGTCGCCATTGCCGCCGCCGGCTGGCGCGCGGCGTTCGGGCTTTTCGCATGAGCTGGCCCGCGCGCAACCATCCGAATTACTGGGCCTTTCTGCTGCATCGCGGGTCCGGGCTGCTGCTCGCCGTCTTCCTGCCGCTGCATTTCTGGGCGCTCGGCACGGCGATCGAGGGCGCGGCGCGGCTCGACGGCTTTCTGCGCTGGACCTCGGCGCCGCTGGTGAAGCTCGCCGAGATCGGCCTCGTCGTGCTCCTGGCGGCGCATCTCACCGGCGGCCTCCGGCTGCTCGCGATCGAATTCCTGGCCTGGCGGCGCTGGCAGAAGACGGCCGTGGCGCTATCGGCAGGTGCAAGCCTTGCGATGGGGTTGGTGTTCTTGTTGAACCTGTTCTGAACCGCCTATTCTGCTGAACGCCCGCGAAGGCGCCGGAGAGCGACGATCGAGCCTGGGGAGGTGATCATGTCGGTTCGTGCATTGGGCAGTGCCGCGCTTCTGATCCTGCCGCTGCTGTTCGCCGCTCCGGCCCGCGCCGAGGTGAGCGAGGTTCGCATCGCCCAGGAATTCGGCATCAGCTATCTGCCGCTGACCGTGATGCATCACGAGAAGCTGCTGGAGCAGGCGGCGGCGAAGGCCGGCATCCCCGATCTCAAGGTCACTTGGGCGCAGTTCGGCGCCGGCAATACGATGAACGACGCGCTGCTGTCGGGCAGCCTCGACTTTCCCTCGGGCGGCGTCGGGCCGATGCTGACGATCTGGAGCAAGACGCGCGGCCATCAGCAGGTGCGCGGCGTCGCCGCGCTCAATTCCATGCCGCTCTATCTCGTCAGCACCGATCCGAAGGTGAAGACGATCAAGGATTTCACCGATCAGGACAAGATCGCGCTGCCGGCGGTCAAGGTCTCGATCCAGGCGGTGACCCTGGAAATGGCGGCGGCAGAGGCCTACGGCGCCGACCATTACAATCAGCTCGACGCGCTCACCGTGTCGATGAAGCACCCGGATGCGATGGCGGCGCTGCTCTCCGGCCATTCGGAGATCACCGCGCATTTCGGCAGCGCCCCGTTCCAGTATCTGGAGCTCCAGGACAAGGCCGCGCATCGCGTGCTCAGCTCCTATGACGTGCTGGGCGGGCCGCACACCTTCAACGTCGTCTGGACGACGCAAAAATTCCACGACGACAACCCCAAGGTCTATGCCGCCTTCCTCACCGCGCTCAACGAGGCGATGGTGCTGATCAAGAGCGACCCGAAACGGGCGGCGGCGATCTATATCGAAGAAGAGAAGTCGAAGCTCGCGCCGGACTTCGTCGAGCAGATGATCCGCGACCCCGAGAACGTCTTCACCACGACGCCGCAGAAGGTGATGAAATACGCCGAGTTCATGCACAACATCGGCGCCATCGACAACATGCCGAAAACCTCGAGCGAGCTCTTCTTCCCGGAGTTCCGGAGCATCGCGGGCAATTGAGATGATGTTGTCACAGCGGGAAAAAAGTCCTTCTCCGCCCTTCAGGGCGGAGAAGGATTTAGGATGAGGTGGGTGGAGCAGCGGCTATGATGGCAGGGCAGAGGATTCCGATGGCGCGCGGCTTTGACACCCAAGCTTCCCCACCTCGGCCCGACCCTCTCCGCTCGGAGAGGGAGGTTCGCGGGGTGGCTGCATCCGACCCCTCGACGCCGCTGCTCGAGGTCGAGGGCGTGACCCTGCAGTACAAGACCAAGCAGCATCTCGTCACCGCGACCTACCGCGTCGGGTTCGAGGTCCATCGCGGCGACCGCTTCATCCTGCTGGGCCCGTCGGGCTGCGGCAAATCGAGCCTGCTCAAAGGGGTCGGCGGCTTCATGATGCCGGTCGAGGGCAGCATCCGCTTGAACGGCCGCGCCATCGAGCGGCCCGGCCCCGACCGCATGATGGTGTTCCAGGAGTTCGACCAGCTGCTGCCGTGGAAGACGGTCAAGCAGAACGTCATGTTCCCGATGCTGGCGAGCCGCCGCTGCAGCGCACGCGAGGCGACGGAGCGGGCGCTGGCCTATATCGCCAAGGTCGGGCTCGACAAGTTCTGCGACGTCTATCCGCACATGCTGTCGGGCGGCATGAAGCAGCGCGTCGCCATCGCGCGCGCCATGGCGATGGAGCC
>DATJLU010000239.1:0-10277 GCA_035509275.1 Allostellaceae bacterium
CAGGTCGGTTCCGCGACTTCTGGTACGACTGAAAACTAGGCGTGTTAGGTAATTCAAGCTCGGCCGTGGCGACATGGCCGGGTTTTTCTTTGCTGGCGATCAGCGCAGAGCTTGGCCTGCTCGCTGGGACACTATTGGGACACTCGCCTTCGGCCGGTTGCCGCCGTCGGGCGCAAGCACTTGATTTCATTGGGCTTGAAGTGGCGTCCCCTACCGGATTCGAACCGGTGTTGCCGCCGTGAGAGGGCGGTGTCCTGGGCCTCTAGACGAAGGGGACGTGAGAGGCGTTGTCCTTATCTAACGGCTGGCGGCCGGGCGATCAAGGGAAATGGCGCCCGGCGCGCTGGCCCGCTCGACCAGCGCCCGGCCCAGCCGCGTGAGCATTCCGTCCCACACGCAAGCAAATTGCCATACGCCAGTGCTGTCCTGCTCCGGCCCGAAGTTCTGCAGCCCCACGCCGAGGCCAGATTTAATGACGCAACTTCCGCCGATCGCCCGCGTCCCACGGCGGCATCTCGACACGAAGATGCTGCCGCGGGCGTCGCGCCCGATTGAAGTATCTCCCGAAGAGACCGCAAGCGATTTACCGCCGAGTTCTACCCCGAACTCCCCTCCAGAGATTTTCAAGGGCATTCTGAACGCGAAAGAGATAGCCAGGATCACCGCGGCAACAAGCCATAGCGCGCTCCGAACCCACGGCTCAGGATTGAATCGGTCTTTCGCTTCTGCCATCGGCTCCCTCCCGCCGACGCCTCGCGAGGTGTGAATTTCGTGCGCCGCAGCCAACCGAATGAGTGCCGCGCGAGCCTCCCGCGCGATCGTATCAGCGTAGCTGGCCCACAGCTATAGGCTGCACACGGGCGCGTGATCTCGCCCGCTACGCCGGTCGAGCCAAGCCAGGATTGCAGCACGATCCGTTGCCACCGCGCCTGTAAGCGCGATCGGCGGCGCGGTGAGTGTCTCGCGCAGCAGAGCCCCTAAAGGATGCCCCGCTGCGCCCACAAACTCGGGACCTGGCGGAGCCGAACCAACGCCGCTATGTCTTCGTCCAGTTCGCATCTGGATTGAACAGCGTCATCTTCTCGGCGATCTCGGCCGTGTCCGGCCCCAGGTCCTTCTGATAGACGACGTCGTCTTGATTGATGATGAAGCTCATGACGCCCGAGACGCCATATTGGGCGGGAAATGCCACCAGCGCGAAGCCGCCGATCATGCGTCCGTTCACGACATAGTCGTAGGCCCCGCCCTTGGCCGCGTCGCCCTGGCCCTTCAGAATCTTATAGTAGTAGCCGTAAAACGGCCGGCGGTTCCGTGTCGCCGTGGTGCTGTAGCCTTGAACGCGCGCCCGCACCATGAGCGGCCCGATCGGGCTTTCATCTTCGCCCGGCGCGGCCGGCCAATAGAGGCCGTCCTGCTTGCCGGGGCTGCTCAGGAATTTCTGCGCGTATTCGAGGACGCCGTCGCCGTTGCGGTCCTTTTCCGCGTATTCGCGTTGGGCGTCGACATAGGCGCGGACGACCTCGATGGCGTTGAGCTCGTTGGCGCCGATGCGGCGGTCGAGAATTTCCTGGGCTCCGGCGCTGGCGTCGAACGTCCAGACCTTGCCCCGCTTGACGATCGGGAACGGGAACTCCCAATCGTCCGTCCCCACCGACAGGATGCGCCGGTCGTCGCCGTCGCTGTCGAGCTTGTTGGCGGCGTCGTACTCGGCGACGAACTTCCGGCGTGCCTGGGCGTCGGCGACCTTGTCGCCGGAGCTCAGCAGCTTTTGGCTCCCCGGCCCAAGGATATCGTGGAGCGCTTTGGCGTCGCTGCTGCGCACGGCGTCCACCAGCGCCTTCACCGCCTGTTCGGGAGTGGCGAACGTCTTTTGCGCGCCGGCGGCGAGGCCAGCGGCCGAGCAGGCCACCGCCAGGGCGAGAGCCCCGATCATCAGATGAAGGAAGCTGCGGCCCCGCTTCGTCCTGCCCATCATCGCCTCCCTCTGCCTCAGCGCCGTCCGCCTCGGCCGCCGCCGCCCGCCCGCGCCCCGCCGCCTGCGCGCGCGCCGCCCCCACCAGCGGCGCGCGCGCCGCCGCCTCGAGACTGGAAGGACTGCATGCTCGAGCGCCCGCGCGCCGATTGCGCGCGCGTCTGGGCGCCGTTCCCCATGCCCTGGAACGCGCCGGGTTGCCGTCGCGGAGTCTGGGCGCGCGCCGCTCCGGCGCCGGCGCCGCGGGCCGATTGCTGACGGGCTCCGGTGCCGCCGGCTTGCCGCGGAGCACGGTTCGCGGCTGCGGACCCTTGCCGCGGCGCGCGGTTGGCAGCCGTTCCGGGCGGGCGGCTCGCGCCCTGTCCGGCGGTCCTCCGGCCTGTGGCCGCGGCCTGCTGAGTGCCGCCGTATCCGCGGAAGTCGCGCGTCGCCGCGGCCGGACGGGCCTGCCGTTGATAGGCCTGGCGAGAGGCCGGGTCGCGATAAGCGACGCCGCCGCGATGGGCGGGGTTGTGCTGCCAGGTGCCGGAGGTCGCGGCCGTCGCGCGGCCGGCGCGGATGTTGGAGGAGTTGATGGTGTTGTAGCGGTTGGTGTTGATGTTGACGTCGCCGCCGCCCCAATTGCTATGGCAGCAATCCGACAGCGCCGCGATCGAGGCGACGCCGACGCCGAAGGCGAGGCCCGTCATCAGCGCCGTTCCGGGATAGTAGGCTGGCGGCGGCGGATAGTAGGGCGGCGGGTACGCCGGATAGGGCCAGCTGCCATAGGCGGTGGTGGGGTTGTAGGCCGGGACGTAGACGACCTGGGGGTCCGTCGGCTGGATCACGATGGTCTGCGTCGAGGAGCCCGCCGCCGGCGGCTGCACCACGACCGTCTGCTGTTCGGTCGTCTTCAGCGTGCCGGCGTCCTCGGCCCGCGTGCGCAAGCGCTGTATCGACGCCATCACGTCCGCCTGCTGCGCCAGGACCGCGTCGCCGAGCCGCTGCGTCCAATCGACCTGCTCGCTCATCATTTTCAGGACCTGGGGATAGGGGACCAGCGACTTGACGCTGGGGTCCCAGGTCTGCGGCTCGAGCGCGGTCGCCAGCTGGTCGCCCTTGAGGTTCGCGTTCTCCGGTTTCGCGGCCCAGCGTTCCGCCTGAACGATTTCGAGCGGGTAGGTGGACGCGATCAGGATCTGGGCGATCAGGTTGTCCGGATAGAGCGCGATTGGCGCGGTAATTTGATCGATCTGCTCGACGCTGAACACCGGCTGGACGGGAGCTTGCGCCGCGGCCGCCGCTGGCGATGGCGCGCCCTCCGGTGGCGGCGGCGTCTCGCCAAGCGTCAGCGACGGGTTGGCCACCGTCATCGCCAGCACGCAGGCCATCGTTCGAAGCAGCGTCGCGTTCACCAGCCGAGCTCCTTGCTCGGGGCCGGAGCGCTTCGTCCAGGGCGGGCGAAGCGATTCAACCGTCGATGCTGATCTTGGGACGCAGATCAGCCGCTCGATATCAGGTGTCTTGAGTAGATGTCGGCGTTCGATCTTGTAGCCAGCCGCCGCTCAGGGTGGATGCAAAATCCGTAAAGAGTTGGGCAGCCCGCAGGGCAATCGCGGCGCTCCAACCGCAACCCGATCGAGAGACATCACAAATGATCGAGCCAGTTGACCCGGCGCTATTCGCTTGACGATGTCATTGAGCTGCAGTTTTTCCTAGGGAGTTCACCCTAAGGTGCCGAGTTTTTCCTAGGGCGATTGCCCGATGGGCCGACCCTCGCTTTGGGCCATATCTTTACGAAACTTTTATAGCAACCAAGCAAACGAGGGGCGTGGCCATGGGGGAAAGCATCAAAGCGGGCAGGCGACACCTTTCGGCTGACGTCTATCTCGACATCAGCTGCCGTCTCGAAACGCTGGCACAAGACTATTGCGCCAACACCGGCTGTCCCGAGGAGGAGGTGCTCGAAGCCCTTCTCTCGGCGGCCGCTCACTTTGCTGTTCACTCGCAGACGATCCAGACGTTCGATCGAGTGACCGAGAAGCTGCGAACCGGCCTGAGCCGGATGCTGCGCGACAACCCGGAGCTCTTTGCACTGGCCTAGGGGCGCGCGCGGGAGGGATGCTTTCGTTTAGGATCAACCGCTTAGTTTGTCCGCCTTCATCCGCGAAGACGCGGAACGCAAAGCTCTAACGGCGGCAACATCGGTTTGAATCCGGCAGGAGACGCCAAGCTCAAGAAAAATCAACATCGTCAGAAGCTTAGAGATCAATCCTCGGGCGAGCGATTGACTGCCGTCATTCCAAATTTGCCCGCTCGACCAGCGCCCGGCCGCGCGGCGTCAGCACCAGGCGCGCCGGACCCGCTTCGGCCGCCCGCTCGTACTGGATGAGACCGTCGCTGACGGCATCCTCCCAGGCGCAGGTCAGGGGGCAGGTGCTGCGCCAGGCCTCGCGCGCCTCGGCATCGCTTCGGGGCCGGCTTGCGACCCATTTCAGGAATTCGATGGTCAGCAGCTTCGCTTCGCTCGCCATGCCGCCGAGCTTAGCATCAAAACCCGCGCGGGGGCTCAGTCGACACCCATCCGGCGGAGCGCGACGGCCGTCTCGGGCTCGCTGGTCAAGGGCAGGGGTGGCACCGCCTGGCGTGGCGCGGTGGCGATCTTCTGCACCATCAGGCGCCGCTGGCGCGACCGCCACGCCTCGAGCATCTCGCTGCCGAGCAGGAAGCCGATGACCATGCCGATGCCGGCGAGGAAGAACGCTTGACCGGGAGTCCAGATCACCGTCATGGCAGCCTCCATCTTTCTTAGCCAAAAGATGGCGGATTCGGGCGCGGCGGCCGGTGATCTAAGTCACAGGAGTGATAAGGAGATTCCCGTATCCGACCGGCTCGGCCGGGTCACTCGCGGAAGTTCACGTATTGCAGCGGCTGCTCGATCTTGAGGCCGCGGATGAGCGCGATCGCCGCCTGGAGGTCGTCGCGCTTCTTGCCGGTGACGCGCATCTCGTCGCCCTGGATCGAGGCCTGCACCTTGAGCCGGCTGTCCTTGATCTCGCGCGCCAGCTGCTTGGCCAGCTCGCGGTCGATGCCCTGGCGCAAGGTCACGGTCTGGCGCAGCATGTTGCCCGACGCCTTCTCCGCCGGCTTGAAGTCGAGCGCGCCGGCATCGACCTTGCGCCGCGTCATATGCACCTTCAGCAGCTCGTGCAGCTGCTTCAGCTTGAGGTCGTCATCGGCGAGGATGACGAGCGCGCCCTCCTGGCGGGTGATCGAGGATTTGCTGTCCTTGAAGTCGTAGCGCGTGCCGATCTCGCGCGCGATGCCGGCAAGGGCGTTGTCGACCTCGGCAAGATCGAGCCGCGAGACGATGTCAAAACTCGGCATGGCTGCTCCGCGCTGTTCCGCCGTCTTATAACGCCGCGCGGTCGCCGCTGTCATGCCATGCGGCTAGGAGCCTCTCTGGGACATAGCATGGGCCTGCGACATCGTCCTTTGTCGTCGGGCTAGGAGCGAGGAGCGCGGCGATGCCAAGGCATCGTAAGCGACGAGCGACGACGCCCCGTCGACAAATGACGATGTCCCTCCGGGTTGCACGAGGACGGGGCGCTGCCGCGTCGCTCGGCCTTGACGATGCTTCCAGCATCGCCTGCGGCCTCGCTCCTAACATCGCCCCGTCCTCGTGCAACGCAGGCCGATGCTATGTCCCAGACAGGCTCCAAGGGGTGCCGTGCTAGCATCCCCAGGCAACTCACCGTGCTCTTTGACATCGTGAACCGATGTTTCACGTGTGCCGCGCGAGCGACCACGCTCTCGGTGTACACCGGCGGCGTAGGAAGCTCCCGGTGGGAGCAGGTTCACCACCGAGGCGGTGAGGCAGTGAGGAACGACGGATCGGCGCGCATCGCGCGCCAATACTTTTTGTTATCCTCACCGCCTCTGTGGTGAAGCTTTTCCTGCCATGTGGCGCGCGCGATTACGCTCCCGGCGTACACCGGAGGCGCAGGAAACTCCCGCGGGGAGCGGGGGCAACCACGCACGGATTCATTACGGCGGCACGGAAGACACGGAGATTAAAGGTTTTCTTCGCTTCTCCGTGCTCTCCGTGGCTCCGTGGTGAATCTTTTCCTGCCGTGCGCCGCGCGAGCGATTACTCTGCCGGCGTATGCCGGGGGCGTAGGAGGCTTCCGCGGGGAGCGAGGGAGCAACGCCGTGATCGAGCGCCTGTGGATCGCCATCGCCGGGCTGAGCGGCGCCATCGCCGTCGGCGCGGAGGCGGCGGCGCGGCATCTTCTGGCGCAGCAGCCCTACCGCCTCGACCTCGCCGCGACCGGCGGCCGCTACGGCCTCGTTCATGCCGTGGCGCTGCTGGTAACGGCGGCGCTGGCGGCGAACGGCTCGGTCGGGTCCGGCCGCCGCTGGCTGGTGGTCTCCGGCTGGTGCTTCACCGCCGGGCTGGTGCTGTTCTGCGGCAGCCTTTATCTGCTGGCGCTCGGCGCGCCGCCGGTTCTGGCTCGGGCGACGCCGGTGGGTGGGCTCGCGTTCATCGCCGGCTGGCTCGCGCTCGTCTTTGCCGCGTTGGCGCCGCGCCCGGCGCGCTAACGCAGCGCGCGCGGCACCTTGATGCCGGCTTCGCGGTAATAGCGCAGCGCGCCGGGGTGCAGGCGCACGCCGAGCGTTGCCAGAGACGCCGGGCTCACCGCGTTCCAGGGCGGATTGCGCTGTCCGAGCGCCCATTTCTGCGACCAGAACGCCTTGGTGATGGCATAGGCGGTGTGCTCGCTCATCGCCGTGGTGGTATAGACGCCGGTCGGCAGCGCCACGGTTTGCACATCCGCATCCTGGCCGGGATATGTCCCTTTGGGAATGGTCTCGGCGACGAGGCTGTCATCGGCCGCCAACACCTTCTTGAGCTGCTCGCGCGAAAGGCTGAGGAGGCGGATCGGCACCGTCTTCGCCAGCTTGTTCACCGCCGGCAGCGGAAAGGTGCCGGCAAGCGCGATGCCGGCCACTTGCTTGGCGGCGAGCGCCGCCTCGGCGCCGGCGGGATCGAGATCGATGAGCTGCACGCTCTTGTCGAGGCCGAGCGCATGCAGCGCCGAGACCGTCTGTCCTTCGCTGAAGCTCGCCTTGCCGCCGGGGGCGAGGCTCTTGCCGGCGAGATCGCCGAAATGCCGGATGTCGCTGTCGGCGCGCACCAGCCAATGCATGGTGAGGGGCGGGACCGGGAAGAGCGCCCGGATGGTGCGGTAATGCGCATTGCGGGTGAACGGCTTCTGGCCCCGCTCGGCCAGGACGATGAGGTTGGGCGGCGCGGTGAAGACGTAATGGTTGCTGCGGCGCAGCGTGTCGATGATGTTCTGGACCGACCCCTGGCTCTCCTCGACCTCTACGGTGAGGGCGTTGTTGCCTTGCGCCAGCGCCTCGGCGAACTGGACCGCCAGCTTGTGGCTGAGGCTGTCATTCTTGCCGGCATGGACGATGATCGCCGGCGGCGCGTCGGCGGCGCGCCCGGGCGCCGCGGACAACATGAGGAGGGCGCAGGAAATCGCCGCAACTGCCCGCCTCACCCTCGCGCCTCCTTGGCCGCTCGCTCCGGTTCTCGTTTTGCCTTTGCGGGGCGGCGCTATACTGGCGGCAGCTCCCATGCGCTTCAAGCCCGCCGATCCGCATGGCAATTGCCGGCTTGGATGTGCGACACTTCGCGCGGGAGGCGCCAAGGCGATGACGACGCTGCTTTACACGCATCCGGCCTGCCTGGAGCATGATCCCGGCAGCTACCATCCCGAGTCGCCCGATCGGCTGCGCGCCGTGCTCGCCGGCCTCGCCGGGTCGGAGTTCGCCCGGCTCGAGCGCCGCGAGGCGCCGCGCGCCGAGCTCGACGAGGTGGCACGCGTCCATCCCCGCGATTTCATCTCGACCGTGCTCGGCGCGGTGCCGCAGCGCGGCCATGCCGCGCTCGATGCGGACACGGTGCTGTCGCCGGGCTCGGGCGAAGCGGCGCTGCGCGCGGTCGGGGCGGTCTGCGCCGCGGTCGACGCCATCGTCGCCGGCGAGGCCGACAACGCCTTCTGCGCCGTGCGCCCGCCCGGCCATCACGCCGAGGCCGATCGCGCCATGGGCTTTTGCCTCTTCAACAGCATCGCCATCGGCGTGCAGCGCGCGCGGCAGACGCATGGGCTGGAGCGCGCCGCGGTGATCGATTTCGACGTCCATCACGGCAATGGCACGCAGGCGATCTTCGAGAACAACCCGCATGTCTTCTATGCGTCGACGCATCAATCGCCGCTCTATCCCGGCACCGGCGCGCGCAGCGAGACCGGCTGCGGCAACATCGTCAACGTGCCGCTCCGGCCGATGTCGGGCTCGGTCGAGTTCCGCCGCGCCTTCAACGAATTCATCCTGCCGGCGCTCGAGGATTTCCGCCCGGACGTGATCCTGATCTCGGCCGGCTTCGACGCCCACCGCCAGGACCCTCTGGCCCAGCTCATGCTGGTCGAGGACGATTACGCCTGGGTCACCGAGCGGCTCATGGCCTGCGCCGCCCGGCATTGCGAGGGGCGCATCATCTCCTCGCTCGAAGGCGGCTACGACCTCGACGCCTTGGCCGCCAGCGCGGCGGCGCATGTCCGCGAGCTCATGTCAACGTGACCTGACCGCGCATCGCGCGGTCAGGTCATCGTTGGCGGCGTCAGCGGTTGCGCCAGCAACCGCGGGAGCCGCACGGTTCCGGCTAGCTGTTATCGGGAGCCGCAGGAAGCCAGCCCGCACGGAGCGGCTCCCGCGGTTGCTTCGCAACCGCTGATGCCGCCGCCGACGAGCGCTCCGCGCTCGCGGCGACTTGCACTTTCTTCCAACCCTTTTCTACAGTGGCGCAATTGTAGAGTGAGGGGACATGGCCGAGAGCACGTTGCCGCCCGAGATTGCCGCGATGAGTTTCGAGGAGGCGCTGGGCGAGCTCGAGCAGATCGTCAAGCGCCTGGAAGCGGGGAGCGCCAAGCTCAATGACGCGATCACCGCCTATGAGCGCGGCGCGTTGCTGAAGCGGCATTGCGAGGCGAAGCTGCGCGAGGCGCAGGCGCGGGTCGACAAGATCGTCATCGGCGCCGATGGGGTTCCGGCGGCGGAGCCCGCCGCTCTTGACTGAGCGATACTGGGCGCCCGGCACGAGCTTCGCCGCGGCGTTGAGCGAGGCCGCCGCTCTCACCGACGGCGTTCTCGACCGGCTCATCGCCGTGCCGGAGGGGCTCGAGGCGCGCGTCTTCGAGGCGATGCGCTATGCGGCGCTGGCGCCGGGCAAGCGCTTCCGGCCGTTTCTGGTGCTGGCGAGCGCGCGGCTCTTCGCCGTCGGCCGGGCGCGCGCGCTGCAGGTGGCGGCGGCGATCGAGCTGGTTCACGCCTATTCGCTGGTGCATGACGATCTGCCGGCGATGGATGACAGCGATCTCCGGCGCGGCCGGCCGACCTGCCACAAGGCCTTCGACGACGCCACCGCCATCCTCGCCGGCGACGGCTTGCTGACGCTCGCCTTCGAAGTCCTGGCGCATCCCGACACGCATGGCGATGCGACGGTGCGCGCGGAGCTGGTCACGGCGCTGGCGCAGGCGGCGGGGAGCCACGGCATGGTCGGCGGCCAGATGATCGATCTCCTCGCCGAGGAGCGTCCCGATCTCGATATCGGCGCCATCACCCGGCTGCAGCGCCTCAAGACCGGCGCGCTCATCGCCTTCGCCTGCGAATCGGGCGCGATCTTGGGCAAGATGCCGGTGGAGCTGCGCCTGGCGCTGCGCGCCTATGCGCATGATCTCGGCCTGGCCTTCCAGATCGCCGACGATCTCCTCGATATCGAAGGCTCGGCCGCGGATACGGGAAAGCCCGTCGGCCAGGATGCGGCCGCCGGCAAGGCCACCTTCGTCACCATTCTCGGCGTCGAGCGCGCCCGCGCTCAGGCGGAACTCCTGGTGTCGCAAGCCGTTGCCCATCTTGACTTGTTTGAGGACAGAGCTGACCTTCTGCGACAAGCGGCGCGCTTCGTGATCGACCGCCGCGCTTGAAGGGAACGTCGAAAGTGGACCCCACGGATAGTGCTGCTCAGCGAAGCAACTACACGCCGTTGCTGGACGGGATCGTGTACCCCGCGGATTTGCGCCGGCTGCCGGAGAGCGATCTGGCGCAGGTGGCGGATGAGCTGCGGCGCGAGCTGGTGGATGCGGTATCGGTGACGGGGGGTCACCTCGGGGCGGGCCTGGGGGTGGTCGAGCTGACGGTGGCGCTGCATTACGTGTTCGAGACGCCGCGCGACAAGCTGATCTGGGATGTCGGGCAC
>DATJLU010000240.1:0-13557 GCA_035509275.1 Allostellaceae bacterium
CTTTTCACCATCTACAACTTCAACCGCTTCGCGCTCTATTCGGTGGTGGCGAATGCGCTGGCAGTCCCGATCACCGGCTTCTGGATCATTCCCTGGGCGCTCGTCGCCTGCGTCCTGATGCCGTTCGGCGCCGAGAAGCTCGCGCTGGCGCCGATGGGCTGGGGCATCGACGGCGTCGAGGCGATTGCCAACGGCGTCACCGCCTGGCCTGGCGCCGTGGTGAGCTTGCCGAGCATGCCCGCGGCGGGGCTCGTTCTCATCGCGCTGGGTGGCCTCTGGCTCTGCATCTGGACGCGGCGCTGGCGCTGGCTCGGCCTGGCGCCGATGGCGGCGGGCTATCTCAGCCTGCTGCTGGCGCGGCCACCCGATCTGCTGGTGGCCAGCGAGGGTAGGCTCGTTGCGGTGCGCGCCGCCGATGGCAGCTATCTCGTCTCGCGTGCGCGTGCCGAGCGCTTCACCCAGCAAACCTGGGCACAGCGCAGCGCAGCCGGACCGGCGGGCGCCTGGCCGGCCTCCGGCAGCAGCGCCGACGGCCTTCTCACCTGCACGCGCGCAAGCTGCGTTTACCGCCGCAGCGGCCACAGCGTGGCGCTGATCCGCGAGGCGGCGGCGCTCGCCACGGCCTGCGCCGGCGCCGATCTCGTGGTGAGCCCGGTGCCGGCCGGGGAGCTCTGCCAGGCGCCGCGGATCATCGACAGCCTCGCGACGCAGAAAGCGGGCGCCCATGCGGTCTGGCTCGACCCTGGCCGCATCCGTGTCGAGACGGTGCTGGACTGGCGCGGCGAGCGGCGCTGGACCGTGCCATAGGGACTACGACCGATCATGCGGCCGAGGTCGGGAATTGGCCGGGTGCTCCACGAGCTTTCCGGTTGCTTCAAATCCGTCGTCCAGGAGTGCTGTCACGGCCGAGTCCGGCACGGGCGATGAGATAGCCTTCAAGCGAAGGCGCGCGCCCGGCAGAGTTTGACGAAATTCGCCACAGCCAATCCCTGCGGCCGGCCGGCGACCAGAGTCAGCAGCACCGAGCGGCGCAATCGCGGCTGGGTCAGCGGACGCGACACCAGCCCGGCACCGATCCCCAGCGCATCCGGCAGCAGCGCCAAGCCGAGCCCGGCCGCCACTAGGTCCTGCATCTGCACCCAGGACCCGCCGCAGCGGCGCACCGTGAGGGCGCGTGGGTTCGCCTCGGTCAGCTTCAGCGCGAAGCCGCCGCAGCGCTCGCCGACGAGCAGCGTCTCGCCCGCCAGTTCGTCCGCGGTGAGGCTGCCGCGCAAGGCGAGAGGATGGCCACCAGGCAGCACGACGACGCAGCCCTCCTCCCACAGCTTCCAGCGATGCAGCCGGTCCGGCAGGTCGGGACCGTCCGGCAGCAGCGCGCAGTCCAGCATGTCCGACAGCATCTCCTCGACGAGCGCGGGCGCGCCGGCTTCCTCGAACCGCACCGACAACTCTGGGCAGAACCGCACCAGCCGGCCCACGACGTCGGCCACCCGCGCCGCCGCGATGGCCGGGCCGAGGCCGACGCGGAGTACCGTCTGCTGGCGACCGAGCTCCTCGTCGGCAATCCGCCGCGCCGTCGCCGCGGCGGTCAGCATCGCCTGCAGATGCGGCACCATCGCGCGGCCGAGCGGCGTCAACTGGGTCATGTTCCTCTCGCGGAACAGGAGGGGGCCGCCGACCTCCTCCTCCAGCCGCTGGATCGCGCGCGTCAGTGCGGGCTGGGTCACGTCGCACTCGGCCGCGGCGCGGGTGAAGTTCAGCGTCCGGCAGAGCGCGACGAAATAGCGGACCTGGTGCAGCTCCATCGTCCGCGCCTCAGTCGTCGGATGCCGCCAGCGCGTGCAACGCCGCCAGGATCGCCGCCGGTTCCGCACGCTCGGTGAAATCGACGGTGACGAAGCGCCAGCGCACGACGCCGGTCCGATCGATGACGAAAGTCGCCGGCACCGGCAGGAACCAGGCCGTATTGCCGTGCCGCTCGGCAAGGTCGGTGCCGAATTTCTCCAGCAGCAGCCGGTAAGGCTCCGGCGTGCGGAACACCACGCCGCAGCTGAGGCCGACGCCGCAATCGACGTCGGAGAGCACCTCGAACCCGGCCTGGTGGTTCTGCTTGGCGAGCAGCGCGCGGCCCCCGGTCTCCGGCGTGATCGCGACCAGCGCCGCGCCCGCCGCTTGGAACTCCGGCAGCGCGGCCGCGAGCGCATCCAGTGTCACGCTGCAATAGGGACACCACTCGCCACGGAAAAAGGTCACAACCAGCGGGCCGCTCTGCAGCAGCCCGCCGATCGAGACGAGATCGCCTTCCGCATTGGGCAGCACGAGGTCAGGGAAGCGGTCGCCGATCTGGAGTGCCTGGGCGATGAAGCCGGTGCGTTGCAGCTCGCCGACCATCGCTTCGTAAGCGAGGCGGACCGCTTCGGGCATCATTCCCCGTTGGCTTTCGAGCTCATCCCTAAGGCGCGGCATCGATATGCATCTCCCTGCCCCAATCTGCCTCGGCCCCGGGAGCCGGGCAAGCGACGTGACCTCGGCGGGCGACGCGAGCGCTGCGCCGCCCGCCGGAGGCGTGCTCCGTGGTTACTTCTGGTCCGTCGTCGTGGCGTGGCCCATGTTCTCGTGGCTCGTGGTGTCGTGCCCCATCTTGTCGTGACTCATCGCCGACGAGCCGGAGGTGGGATGGCCCATAGTGTCATGGCTCATGGCGCTGTGGCCCATCGTGTCCTTGCTCGTGCTGTCCTTGCCCTTGGTGTCGTGACCCATGGTGTCATGGCCCATCGGGCTGCTCGTGGTGTTGGATTGCGCATAGGCGGCGACGCCGCCGGCCAGCGCCAGGCCGCCGGCCAGGGCGCAGGCGAAAACGAAACGCTTCATGGTGTACCTCCTCGTGAGGGAACCGGGCGTCCTCGCCCGGCTTGCCTCAACATCGACCGCTGGCGCCGCGGCGGCCAATGCCGCGTGGTTATCGTTTCGATGCGTGGACCTCGGGCCGTCGCGCGGGCTCACATAGACCGCCAGCCGCTATCTGGAGGTCCCCGATGTCTGCTCGCCCCCCCGGCGCCCAGCGGCGCCCGATCCATCCCTGGCCGCTTCGGCTGATGCATTGGCTGAACGCGCTCGCGATCGTGATCATGATCGGCAGCGGCTGGCAGATCTACGACGCTTCGCCGCTGTTTGCCTTCACCTTCCCCGGCAGCATCACCATCGGCGAATGGCTGGGTGGGGCGATCGCCTGGCACTTCGCCGGCATGTGGCTGCTGGGGCTGAACGGGCTTTGCTACCTCAGCTGGAGCGTGCTGACCGGGCGCTTCCGCGGCAAGCTGCAACCGCCCGGCCCGCGCGCGTTCTGGCGCGACGCCGTGGCGGCGCTGACCTTCCGGCTTGAGCACCGGGAGGGCAGCTACAACGCGGTGCAGCGCGCGCTCTATCTCGCCGTGATCGGGCTCGGCGTGCTCGCCGTCGCCTCCGGGCTCGCGGTGTGGAAGCCGGTGCAGTTGTGGTGGCTGTCGGACCTGTTCGGCGGCTTCCGCATCTCGCGCTACGTGCATTTCTTCGCCATGGCGGGGATCGTGACCTTCCTCGCCGTGCATCTCGTGCTGGTCGTGCTGGTGCCGCGCGTGCTGCTGCCGATGATCACCGGCGGGCGGCTCTCGGAGGACGTGCCATGAGCAACGCGATCGACCGTCGCCGCCTGCTCGCCCGCGCCGCCGCCTTTGGCCTCTTGGGTCCGCTGTCGGGCTGCAATTACGACGATCTGAAGCACCCGGACCTTGCCGACCGTGTGCTGACAGCGATCTCGCGCTGGAACGACAAGGTGCAGGCGGCGCTATTCAACCCGCGCCTGCTCGCGCCGACCTATCCGGCGAGCGCCATCACCCGCCCACCGCGCTTCAACGCCTTCTACAGCGAGAGCCAGGCACCGGTGATCGACGGCGCGCGCTGGAAGCTGGAGCTCTCGGGCCGGATTGCGGAGAAGCAGCCCTGGACCTTGGCCGACCTGCGCGCGGCGCCGCAGCAGAGCCAGATCACGCGCCTCATCTGCGTCGAGGGTTGGCGCGTCATCGGCCAATGGGGTGGCGTCTCGCTCAGCTGGTTCCTGCATCGCATCGGCGCCGATTTGCGCGCGCGCTACGTTTCCTTCCACTGCGCCGACGGCTACTACGAAAGCATCGACATGCCATCGGCGCTGCACCCGCAGACGATCCTGGCGCTCGATTTCCTCGGCGAGCCGCTGACGCCGCCTTTCGGCTTCCCGCTGCGCCTGCGCATTCCAACCAAGCTCGGCTTCAAGAACCCGAAGTCGCTCGTGGCGCTGGGCGTCACCAACGACTTCCCGGGCGGCTACTGGGTGCGGCAGGGCTACAACTGGTTCAGCGGGTCGTGAGGAGCGCCGCCGGACCTTAATCTGGCCGAGCGACCTCGCCGCACGGCGAGACCCAACCGGCGGTCTTCGAGAGGAACCGCCCGCTGCCGCGTTTGTCAGCCATGGCCAAGCAGAAAGCCGCAAAAATCCCCGAGCGGCGCATGCGTCTCTCGCCCGCCGAGATCGCGCTGATCGAGCGGCTGGTTGCGAGCCAGGCGCTGGTGGCGGTGCCGCAGATCGCCAGCGCCAAGCCGCGGCGTGTGGTGAGCGCGGCGCTCGATCCGCAGGGCGATCGGCTGTTGCTCTATCTTTCCGCCAAGCCGGCCGAGCTTCCGCCGCAAAAGCCGTCGGCGCGGCGTCTCAAATCGGGCGGAGCGGCGGATTAGCCAGCACGACCGAGGTCTCGATCTGGCGGTCGGGAACGGTCCAGTAGGTTTTGAGCAGCGCGGTTTTCTGCTCCGGCGCAACCAGTTCGAAACCATGGCGGCGGTAAAAGCGGATCGCCCAATCGGCCGCCGCCCACGTGCCGACCAGCATGCGCCGCGTGCTCAAGCCGCGGAGATGGGCGAGGAGGGCGCCGCCGACGCCGTGGCGCTGGCGGCCGGGAAGGACATAGGCATGGCGGATCAGTTCAACGTCGCGCACCGGCTGAAGCCCCATCACGGCGACCAAGGCGCCGTCCGTCTGGTAGCCCCAGAAGGCGATCCCGGCGGCGATCTCGTGCCGCAGCTCGCTTGCCGTCATATAAGGCTCGTGCCAGCAATCATCGGGGATGACGCCGCGATAGGCCTCGGCGGCGGCATTGACGATCGCCAGGATCGCTCCCTGCTCATCGTCCCGACAGGGTCGAATGCTGCTCATGGCCCCTCGCGCTCCGTGCCTGCTCCGCCCCCGGTCGCCGCTCATCCCCCGGTCTCATGGCAAAGCTCTTTCGCGGATGATATTAACGGCCGCGCGTGCAGCTGCTACAGTGCGGAAAACTGGCATGCCGGCCTCAGCGCGGGGGGCTGGTTTAGGAGAGGCGGGGTGTGAGAAAGAGTCTGGTCGCCATAGCGGCCGGTGCCGCGTTTGTTGCGGGCGGGGTGGGTCTGTGGCTGAGCGACGGCGGCCCTGCGCCGGGCGCCGTCGCGCAGGCGCCAGCGGGCCCGCCGCCCGTTCCCGTCACCGTGGGCATGGTGACGGCGAAGGATCTGCCGCTGACGCTGAGCGGGATCGGCACCGTCCAGGCCTATAACAGCGTCATCATCAAGAGCCGCGTCGACGGGCAGATCGTCGGCGTCGACTTCACCGAAGGCCAGGAAGTCGAAGCCGGCGCGCTGCTCTTCCAGATCGATCCGCGTCCCTATGCGGCGGCGCTGGCGCTGGCGCAGGCGACCAAGGCGAAGGACGAGGCGCAGCTGGCGAGCGCGCAAGCCGATCTCGGCCGCTATTCCAAATTGTTGGCCCAGGGCTATCAGACGCCGCAGAGCTATGACCAGCAAAAGGCCCTTGTCGGCCAGCTCAAGGCATCCATCGCCGGCGACGAGGCGCAGATCGACACGGCAAAGATCAATCTCGGCTATACCGAGATCCGCGCGCCGATCTCCGGTCGCCTCGGCGCGCGCAGGATCGATATCGGCAACCTCGTGCACGCGACCGACAACACGGCGCTCGTGACCATCGCCCAGGTGCGGCCGATTTTCGTCAGCTTCACGCTGCCGCAACAGAGCTTCGACGACATCAGGCGGCAGCAGGCGAAAGCGCCGCTGGTGGTCGACGCGATGTCGAGCGAGAACGATCAGCAGCTCGCCCAGGGAAAGCTGACCTTGATCGACAATGACATCGATACGACGACCGGCACGATCCATTTGAAGGCGCAGTTCGCTAACGAGGACGAGCGCCTGTGGCCCGGCGAGTTCGTCAATGTCCGCGTCGGGCTCGGCGTGCGCCCCGGGGTGCCGACGGTGCCGGCGGAGACGGTGCAGCAGGGTCCGGACGGCTACATCGTCTATGTCGTGAAACCCGGCAATACCGTCGAGCGGCGCGACGTCCAGGTCGCCGCGATCGAGAACGGCTTTGCCGCGGTGACGAAGGGACTGCAGCCGGGCGAGCGCGTCGTCGTCAGCGGTCAGTACCGCCTCACCAATGGCAGTCGCATCGCTCCCTCCGCGCCGGATCAATCCGCCGCGGCGCCTGAGGGCGGGCAAACCCGGTGAGCATTTCCGCCCCGTTCATCCACCGGCCGATCGCGACCTCGCTGCTGATGCTGGGGATACTGGTGTTTGGTCTCGTCACCTACACCCTGCTGCCCGTCGCTCCGCTCCCCAACGTCGATTTCCCGACGATCACGGTGACCGCGACCTATCCCGGCGCGAGCCCGCAGACCATGGCGTCGGCGGTGGCGACGCCGCTCGAGCAGCAATTCACCGCCATCCCCGATCTCGACCAGATGACGTCGCTGAGCGGCGTCGGCACGACGACGATCACGCTGCAATTCGACCTCTCGCGCAACATCGACGGCGCGGCGGAGGACGTTCAGACCGCGATCAACGCCGCGAGCGGTCTCCTGCCCAAGGATCTGCCGTCGCCGCCGACCTATCGCAAGGTCAATCCCGCGGACTTCCCGGTGTTGATCTACGCCATCCATTCCGACGCCATGCCCGTCTACAAGGTCGACGATTACGCCAACCTGTCGATCGCCGAGCAGCTGTCGATGGTGAAGGGGGTCGGGCAGGTCTTTATCTTCGGCCAGAAGCCCTATGCGGCGCGCATCCAGGTCAATCCTGCGGCGCTGGCCGCGCATGGCATCGGCCTCGAGGATGTGCGCAACGCCGTCGCCGCGGCGACGATCAACCAGGCGAAGGGCGAGATCGAGGGCCAGAACCGGGTGGTCTCGCTCGACACCAACGACCAGCTTTATGACGCCTCTGCCTACGGCAACATCATCATCGCCTATCGCAACGGCGCGCCGGTGCGGGTCAGGGATGTCGGCGATGTCCTCGATTCGATCCAGAACACGCGCGTCGGATCCTGGTACGACAATCAGCTGGCCGAGGGCATTGCGATCAACAAGGCGCCGGGCGCCAACACGATCGCGCTCGTCGACCGCATCAAGGCGATGATGCCGGAGCTGGAGCAGTCGATTCCGCCCTCGGTCCATGTCGACCTTGTCTCCGACCGCTCGCAAACGACGCGCGCTGCGGTCCACGATGTCCAGATGACGATGCTGCTGACCATCGCCCTCGTCGTCATTGTCATCTTCCTCTTCCTGCGGACGCTCTGGGCGACGCTGATTCCGAGCCTTGCGGTGCCGCTGTCCCTGCTGATCACCTTTGCGGTGATGTATGTCGGCGGTCTCAGCCTCGACAACATTTCGCTGATGGGCCTCACCATCTCGGTCGGCTTCGTGGTCGACGACGCCATCGTCATGATCGAGAACATCGTCCGCTATATCGAGGAAGGGATGCGGCCTTTCGATGCTGCGCTCAAGGGGGCGGGGCAGATCGGCTTCACGATCGTCTCGATCACCTTCTCGCTGATCGCGGTGTTCATTCCGCTGTTCTTCATGGGCGGAATCATCGGCCGGCTGTTCCGCGAGTTCGCGATTGTCGTCTCGGTCGCGGTGCTGGCCTCGGCGATGATCTCGCTGACGTTGACGCCGGTGCTGTGCTCGCTCTTTCTGAAAGAGCAGGGGCTGCACCCGCAAGGCCGTTTCAGTCAATGGGCCGAGCGCGGCTTCGATGCGATGCTGCACGCCTATGACCGGGGCCTCAAATTCGTCTTCCGCCATCAATTCGGGGCGCTGATGGCGACCCTCGGGCTCATCGCCGCGACGGGCTATCTCTACGTCGCGATCCCGAAGGGCTTCTTTCCACAGCAGGACACGGGCTTCGTCTTCGGCGAGGTCGATACCCGGCAGGATGCATCCTTCCCTTCGACCGCCGCGGTCACTCATGAAGTCGTCAACATCATCCAGCAAGACCCGGATGTCTACGCGGTGTTCGCGCTCGGCGGCGCCTACTCCTACAATCCCGGCGAGAACACGGCCCGCGTCTTCTTCCAGTTGAAGCCGTTCAGCGAGCGGACCGCCACCGCAGAGCAGGTCATCCAGCGCCTGCGCAAGAAAGTCGCCGCGGTCAAAGGCGCGCAATTCTTCATGCAGGTGCCGCAGAACATCACGGTCGGCGGCAGGCTGTCGCGCACGCAGTACCAGTACACGCTCACCGACAACGATCAGGACGAGCTCAATCACTGGGCGCCCATACTCGAGGGCGCGATGAAGAAGCTGCCGCAGCTCCAGGACGTCGCCTCGGATCAGCAATCCTCGTCGCCGCACGTCGCGATCACCATCGACCGTAACGCGGCCTATCGGCTGGGGCTGTCGGCTTCGCTGATCGACCAGACGCTCTACGACGCGTTCGGTCAGCGCCAGATCGCGACGATCTACACCGCGACGAACCAGTACAAAGTCGTCCTCGAGGTTCAGCCGCAATTCCAGGACGACCCGGCGGCGCTCTCCAAGATCTATCTGTCGACGCCAACCGGGGCCCAGGTGCCGCTCAGCGTCGTCGCGCATTACACCTCCACCGTCGAACCGTTGACGGTGAGCCATCAGGGGGTCTTCCCAGCGGTCACCCTCTCGTTCAACTTGACGCCGGGTGCCGCGCTCGGGGAGGCGGTCGACGCGATTCAGCGGGCCTCCCAGAGGCTCGGCGCGCCGCCGGGACTGCATGGCTCGTTCCAGGGAACCGCGCAGGCTTTCCAGGCCTCGCTCTCCTCGATGCCGCTGCTTGTCGCCGCCGCCATCCTCGTCGTCTACATCGTGCTCGGCATCCTCTATGAGAGCTACATCCACCCGATCACCATCCTCTCCGCGCTGCCCGCGGCCGGCGTCGGTGCTCTCATCCTGCTGATGCTGCTCCATTACGACCTGTCGGTGATCGCCATCGTCGGCATCATCCTGCTGATCGGTATCGTCAAGAAGAACGCGATCATGATGATCGACTTCGCGCTCCACGCGCAGCGCGTCGAAGGCAAGAGCCCGCAAGATGCCGTGCACGAGGCCTGCCTCCTGCGCTTCCGGCCGATCATGATGACGACCTTCGCCGCTTTGTTCGGCAGCCTGCCGATCGCGTTCGGCCAAGGCGCCGGCTCGGAGCTGCGCCAGCCGCTCGGCGTCGCCATCGTCGGCGGGCTGCTCGTGTCGCAATGGTTGACGCTCTACACCACGCCCGTCATCTATCTCTATCTCGAGCGACTATCGCGGCGGCTCGGTGGCGCGACGCGGCGCTCGCGGCTGGAGGCGATGTTGGACGAGACGGAGCCGGCCATGGTCGAGAGCCGCCACGGCGCCGAGTGACGGCCAACGCCACCGTTGTGTCGCGGCGATGTCAGACATCCAAAAGGCTCGACGCCCTCCGGGGATTGGTGTCTACTGCCTCTCGCTAGATCGGTAGCAGAGAAGGCCCGCTGCAGTTGCGGCGGCTGACCGATGGGGCGTTGATCCATCGGTACGATGCCGATTGCGGCTCCGCTCGCAAGCGCTTTGATTTCCGCTCGAATTTGGTTTGACGTGACGCCGGGACGGCGTGCGCAGGGATTGCGGACGCTGCCGACCCGACGGAGGAGCGGCGATCGTCACCACCGGGAGCTGATGATGGACGAGGTCGAGCACGCCTATACGCCGCCGCAAACCATGGCCGCGAACACGGTGCCGGCGCAAGTCGCGCGCTACCTCGACGGGACGGAGCTGTTGACGAAGACAGAGGCGCTGCGTCTCTCCACGGTGAGCCAAGCCGGCTGGCCGCATGCCGCCTTGCTCAGCGCCGGCGACATGCTCGTCGTTGCGCCCGGCAGGATCCGCTTCGCCATCTTTCCTCAGTCGGAGACGACGGCAAACCTGGCGCGGGACGGACGATTGGCGCTCACCCTCTCGGTCGATGGCGGGATGTGCGAGTTGCTGATGCGCGCCCGCCGCCTCGCACATGCTGCGCCCGAGGTGCCGCTCGCCTTCTTCGAGGCCGAGGTGGAGAAGGTGCGCGTCCACGCCGCCCCTTACGCCAGCGTGACCAGCGGCATCACCTTTGCACTGCGCGACCCGCAAGCGGTGCTGCGGCGCTGGCAACGGCAGATTGCCGCCTTGCGCGCGGCGCGTTGAGACGGAAGGGCGGAGCGACCTCATGCGAGCCTATCAGGATTTGCGCGAATTCCTCGCCGTGCTCGAGCAGGAGCGGCAGCTCTTGCGCATCACCGAATCCGTCGCCCTCGAGCCGGATGTGGGGGCTGCGGCCTGCGCCCTGACGCAGCTCGGCGAAAGCAGCCCCGCGATCCAGTTCAGCAATATTGCCGGCTATGCCAGCGCTCGCCTGGTGATGAACGTGCACGGCTCATGGCCCAATCACGCGCTGGCACTCGGCCTGGATAAGGACGCGCCGTTGCGCGACCAGTTCTTCGCCTTTGTCCAGCGCTACCAGCAATATCCGGGGAAGCTGGAACGCGTCGCCAGCGCGCCGTGGCAGGAGGTGGTGATCGACAAGGACGTCAACCTTTACGACCTGATGCCGCTGTTTCGCGTCAACCGCGGCGATGGCGGCTACTTCATCGACAAGGCCTGCGTCATCAGCCGCGATCCCGATGATTGGGACAATGACGATGTCGAGAATGTCGGGGTCTATCGCCTGCAGGTGAAGGGCCGCAACCGCATCGGCATCCAGACGGTGCCGCAGCACGATATTGCCATCCACCTTGCCCATGCCGAGGAGCGCGGCGAGGATTTGCCCGTGGCGATCGCCGTCGGCAACGAGCCCGTCATCACGCTGATGGCGGCGACGCCGATGCTCTACAACCAGCTCGAATACAAGATGGCGGCGGTGATGCAGGGGGCGCCCTACCGGATCGTCAAGACGGCGAAGGGGTTGGACATGCCGTGGGGCTCGGAATATGTGCTGGAAGGGCGGATCCTGGCCCGGCAGCGCGAGCCCGAAGGGCCGTTCGGCGAGTTCCCCGGCTATTACTCGGGTTGTCACCAATATCCGGTGATCGAGATCGACCGGGTCTCGCACCGCCGGAATCCGATCTACGATTCCTGTTATGTCGGCCGGCCGTGGACCGAGCTCGACTTCTTGCAGGCGATGACGACGAGCGCGCCGATCTTCGTGCAGCTCAACAGCGCTTTTCCCGAGGTGGTTGCCGTCAACGCGCTCTACACCCATGGGCTGGTGGTGATCGTGTCCACCAAGACCCGCTACGGCGGCTTCGCCAAGGCGATCGGCATGCGTCTGCTGACCACCCCGCACGGCCTTGGCTACGCCAAGATCGTCATCGTTGTCGATGCCGATGTCGACCCGTTCGACTTGAAACAAGTCATGTGGGCCGTCTCCGTCAAGGTGAATCCCGCCGGCGACGTTGTCATCTTGCCCAATCTTTCCGTCAATCTCCTCGATCCCGCCGGGGAGCCGAGCGGCATCGTGCACAAAATGATCATCGATGCGACGACGCCGATCGCGCCCGACATCCGCGGCGATTACGGCGAGGAGCTCGACATGCCGCAGCGCACGGATGCCTGGCGCGAGAAGTTGGCGGCGCTGGTGAAGGAGCTGCAGAAATGACCGATCTTCCCGCCACATGCCCGCGCTGCCGGTCGACCAGGATCGAGGTGCGCAGCACCTCCCCGGTTGCGGGGGTCTGGACCGTCTTCGGCTGCGCCACCTGTCTCTATGCCTGGCGGTCGACGGAGCCCGAGGAGAACCGAAACCCCGACAAATATCCCGCGGCCTTTCGGCTCGATCCGGCGCAGCTGCCCCATCTGCTGGTGGCCCCAAGGATTCCGCCGCTGCGACGGCGCTAGAGCGGTTAGAGCACTTCTCTGTAATGCGGAAGCTCCCAATTTTCGCCGTCCCCGCGAAAGCGGGGACCCAGCTCACGCGCCCCGGCTATCGCGCCTGAAGCTCTGGATGCCCGCTTTCGCGGGCAAAGCGATAAGTGGTGGCCCAGGGGTGTTCTCGACGCTTTCCGGGCTGCGGCGCGATTGACAAGCTGGGCTGCAGGTCTTCCACTGGGAAAAACCGGGAGGGCTCGCCATGGCGCTTGCGCTGACGCCGTTGCATCCGCTGTTCGCCGCCGAGGCCCGCGGCATCGATCTGCGCCAGCCGCTCGCGGCAGCGGAACGGGACGAGATCCAAGCGGCGATGGACCGCTTTGCCGTGCTGGTCTTCCCCGACCAGCCGCTCGACCAGGATCAACAGGTCGCTTTCGCGCGCGCGTTCGGCACGCTCGATATCGGCTTGCGCCGCGCCATCAAAGGCCCGCACCGCTTGAAATATGACGAGCTGATCGACATTTCCAACGTCGCCGCCGATGGCGCGATCGCCGCCCGCGACAGCCGGCGCGTCGCCAGCATGGTGGCCAATCAGCTCTGGCACAGCGACAGCTCGTTCCAGCAGCCCTCTGCGCGCTATTCGATGCTATCGGCCGTGGCGCTGCCGTCCTGGGGCGGCGAGACCGAATATGCCGATCTCCGCGCCGCGTATGACGCGCTGCCGGAGACGCTCAAGCACGAGCTGGCGGGGCTCGAGACCGAGCACTATGCGCTCCACTCGCGCATGCTGCTCGGCACCACCGACTGGACCGAGGAAGAGAAGGCGGTGCTGCCGCCGGTGCGCTGGCCGCTCATCCGCACCCATCCGGGCTCGGGGCGGAAGCTGCTTTTCGTCGGCGTCCATGCGCGCGCCATCCTCGGCTGGACGCTGCCCGAAGGCCGCTTGATGCTGTCGGATCTGCTGGAGCATGCGACCGAGCGCCGCTTCGTCTACCGCCACCGCTGGCGCGTCGGCGATCTCGTCATCTGGGACAATCGCTGCACGCTCCACCGCGGCCGCCGCTACGATTTCAGCGAGCGCCGCGAGCTGCGCCGCACCACGACGCTGGACCTGCCGCGAACTGCCGAAGGAAGTTCGTCGGCGGCCGCGTCAGCCGTTGCGTAGCAACGGCGAGAGCGGCGCGGTTCAGGCTCGCATAAAGCTGCGCAGCCTTGGCTAGTCCGCTCTGTGCGGCTCTCGCGGTTGCTGCGCAACCGCTGGCGCCGCCTCTGACGAATGCGCTTCGCGCATTCGCTAGGTGTTCATCGCCTCAAAGAAATCGCTGTTGTTCTTCGATTCCTTGAGCTTGCTGATGAGGAATTCGAGTCCGTCCATCGGCCCCATCGGCATCAGCACGCGGCG
>DATJLU010000241.1:0-8990 GCA_035509275.1 Allostellaceae bacterium
CAGCACGCGCCGGATGGTCGCGACGATACGGCTGCGCCGGCGCAAGGTCTCGCGGCTCTCCTCGCTCATGATGAGATCGAGATAGCGCTGGCGATAGCGCAGCTCGATATCGGCGGCCGTGGAATTTCTCCGGCAGCGGCAGGAGCGCCTTGGCGAGGACCGTGACCTTGCGGCTGTTGACCGTGAGCTCGCCGCGCGGGGTGCGGCGCATGACGCCTTCGACGCCGATCAGATCGCCGAGATCCAAGAGCTTCACCAGCGCCATCTGATCCGGCGGCAAATGGTCCTTGTGGCTGAAGACCTGGATCTTGCCGGTTGCGTCATGGAGGTCGATGAACATGCCGCTGTTGCGGATGGCGCGGATGCGGCCGGCGACGCTGACGCGATCTTCGGTGACGGCGTCGGCCGGCAGCGCGGCATAGCGCGCTTCGAGCTCCTTCGCCTCGGCGCTGCGCCGCCACTCATAGGGATAGGGATCGATGCCGAGCGTCCTCAGCGCCGCAAGCTTCTGCAGTCGCGCAGTGCGGAATTGATTTTCGTCGCCGTCTTCTGCCATGCCCGCTCCGTGCCCTCGACGGCGCGTGTTGTAGTGCTTTGCCGCCAAAGCGCAACCGGTCCGAGCGGCTGCAAAACGGCATACAGTTAAATAACATATGAGAACTGTTGATACGTGCCTATTGACGATCGTAGTTCGGTAGATTAGGTTCTCTGCCAGCGCCGATTTGAGCTTCAGCTTGCGGGCGCTTTAGAAATGCGGCTAAAGCGAGGGCATTGAACCGCCCGGCGAAAGCTGCGGCGGGTTTTTTTTCGGCCTGATCCCGCCCGGGCCCGATAGGGGAGGAGATCAGACCCATGCCGATCCTCGCAGCGCGCCTGGTGCGCCCGCTCCTCGCCCTGCTGCTGCTCGCGCTCGCGGCGCTGCCGGCGACGGCGGCCGACAAGCTCACGACCTTGCGCCTCGACTGGGCCTATTACAGCCCGGTCAGCCTCGTGCTCCGCGACAAGGGCTGGATGGAGCAGGAATTCGCCAAGGACGGCATCAAGGTCGAATGGGTGCTGAGCCTCGGCAGCAACAAGGCGCTCGAATTCCTCAACGGCAACAGCATCGATTTCGGCTCCACGGCCGGCGCGGCGGCGCTGATGGCCAAGGCGAACGGCGTGCCGATCAAGGCGGTCTATGTCTACGACAAGCCGGAATGGACGGCGCTGGTAACGCTGAAGGATTCGCCGATCCACAAGGTCGAGGATCTCCGCGGCAAGCGCATCGCGGTGACGCGCGGCACCGATCCGCATATCTTCCTGCTGCGCGCGCTCGCCCTCCACGGCATGAAGCCGCAGGATGTGAAGATGGTGCTGCTGCAGCATCCCGACGGGCGGGTCGCGCTCGAGCGCGGCGATGTCGACGCCTGGGCGGGTCTCGATCCCTATATGGCCGAAACCGAGCTCGAAAAAGGCTCGCGCCTCTTCTTCCGCGATCCCGATCTCAACACCTATGGCTTCCTGAACACGCGCCAGGACTTCGCCGCCGCCCATCCCGACATCGTCGAGCGCGTGCTCACGGTTTATGAGACGGCGCGCCTCTGGTCGCTCGCCCATCCCGCCGAGCTCAAGGCGATCGTTGCCAAAGCCGCCCGACTCAGCGACGCCGTCGCCGCCAAGGATCTCGAGCGCAACGATCTCTCCAGCGGGCTCATCGGCCAGAAGCAGTGCGACACCATCGTCGCCGCCGGCGGCGTCCTGAAACAGAGCGGCATCATCCCGGCCGATACCGATATCGCCAAGACCGCCGACGCGCTGATCGATCCGCAATACATCCTGCGCGTCGAGAAGCGGCTCGAGGCGGCGCGGTGAGACGGGCTCTCGCCCGCATCGGTCGCGGCGCGGTTTCGGGCGGCGCGCTCGGCTTGGTGCTGCCGGCGCTGCTGCTGGCGCTGTGGGAGGCGCTGTCGCGTTTCGGCGTGGCGCCGCCCAATCTCCTGCCGGCGCCCTCTTCGGTGCTGCGGGCGCTGCGCGATCTCTGGCTCCAGGGCGAGCTCTGGGGCCATGTCGAGATCACGCTGCTGCGCGTGCTGCTCGGCTTCCTGCTCGGCACCGCCGTCGCCACCGTGCTCGGCGCGTTCACCGGCTATTCGCCGCTGTGGCGCCGCCTCCTCGATCCGACGCTGCAGGCGCTGCGCAGCATTCCCTCCATCGCCTGGGTTCCGATCTTCATCCTCTGGCTCGGCATTTTCGAGGCATCGAAGGTGACGCTGATCGCCGTCGGCGCGTTCTTCCCGGTCTATCTCCAGACCATGGCCGGCATCCAGCAGGTCGACCGCAAGCTGGTCGAGGTCGCGCGCATGCACGGCTATGGCGGCGCGGCGCTGGTCCGCCGCGTGCTGCTGCCGGCGACCTTGCCGGCCTATATCATCGGGCTGCGCGGCGGGCTCGGGCTCGCCTGGATGTTCGTCGTCGCCGCCGAGCTCATGGGCGCGAGCGAAGGGCTCGGCTTCCTGCTGCTCGATGGCCAGCAGACGGGACGGCCCGCCAACATTCTCGCGGCCATCCTGCTGTTCGCCGTTTTCGGCAAGGCGACCGACCTGGCGCTGGCGCTCCTCGGCCGCCGCTTCACCGCCTGGCAGGACAATTTCCAGCACGCGGAAGAGAAGAAGGGCCATGCTGCAGATCAGGCGCGTCTCCAAGAAGTTTGAGGCGGTGGCGGCGCTCGCCGAGATCGATCTCGCCGTCGACCGCGGCGAGATCGTCGGCATCGTCGGCACCAGCGGCTGCGGCAAGAGCACGCTGTTGCGCATTGTCGGCGGGCTCGAGCCGTCTTCTTCCGGCAGCGTCGTGCTCGACGGCGTGGCGGTGACGGGTCCGCGGCCCGAGGTCGGGCTCGTCTTCCAGGAGCCGCGTCTCATGCCCTGGCTCAGCGTGCGCGAGAATGTCGAATTCGCGCTCGCCCGGCGTCCGCGCGATCAGCGGCGGGCGCTGGCGGAGGCGGCACTGGCGCGCGTCGGCCTCGGCGCCTTCGCCGCGGCGCTGCCGCAGCAGCTCTCCGGCGGCATGGCGCAGCGCGCCGCCATCGCCCGCGCCCTGGTGGCGCGCCCGCAGGTGCTGCTGCTCGACGAGCCCTTCAGCGCGCTCGACGCCTTCACCCGCTTCAGCCTGCAGGACCATCTGCTCGAGATCTGGCGCGCCGAGCGGCCGACCATGCTCTTCGTCACGCATGACATCGAGGAGGCGCTGGTGCTGAGCGACCGCGTCGTCGTCATGCGCGCCAAGCCCGGCCGCATTCACGCGCAGTACCGCATCGACCTGCCGCGCCCGCGCCGCCGCACCGAGGCACGGCTGCAGGCCTGGAAGGAGCGCATCCTCGAAGACCTCGACCTCGCCGTGAAAGGCGCCGCCGCGGACCCGGAATTCGCGATTTAGCGCCCTATTCGGTCGGAAAGATTCAGCCACTACCCCTATCGTCATTCCCGCGAAAGAGCGTGTGAGGAAATCGAAGCGGACGAAGGTGGCGCTTTGAGATCGTATGGATTCCCGCTTTCGCGGGAATGACGGAATAGTTTGATTTTGCTTTAGAATTCGTCGCCCCCGCGAAAGCGGGGGTCCATCTCTGAGCCGCACGATGTCAGCGAAAGCACCTTTGCGTGCGATTCCTTCACACGCTCGAAAGCGGGAATCCATCGCTCTGGACTCCCGCTTTCGCGAGAGTGACGAAGTAAGCCGAGCCCATCCGATCGAAATTTGCTTTAGCGTTTCGAAACGCGACCACAGAGACAATGAGGCAGTGAGGGATCATGTCTGCTCGCATTGCATGCGCGCAACTTCTTCTCACCGCCTCACCGTCTCTGTGGTGAATCCGGCCCAGACGCCGAATACACATTCGGGAGTCTCAGCGCGTCTGCTACGCCGGCTACCACGGCAGACCGCAAAGGTCGATCGTCCCGCCGGATGGCGCTGGCTTGCTGGCGTCGTGCACCATTGCGGTCATGACCGCGAACGGGCCCCGCCCGTTCGGCTGCTCGACGATGACCGTACCCGGGAAGACCCGCCAGCCGAGACCGCCATAGAAGGCGAAATTCTTCGGCTCGCAGAACAGCAGCGTGAAATCGACGCCATGGGCGCGGAATGAGTCGTCGGCGCGGCGCAGCGCGGTGCTGGCAAAACCGCGCGCGCGGCAGGCGGGATGCGTCATCACGCCGCCGATCCCGCCGATGCGTACGGCCGAGCCGTCGCGCAACCCCTGCCGCAGGTAGAGACCCGCGTGCGACACCAGCCGCTCCTCGTCATAGACGAGAACGCGTTCATCCGCGTGCGCCCAGGTGACGTCGCGCCAGACAATCGTCGCCATGATTTCGGGCGGGTAGACCAGCGCCACCAGGGGCTCGGCAATCGCCCAGCTCTCGTCTCCGCCGCGCAGCTCGACGCGCATGAGCTTGCTCTCACCCGCTGGTGCTGAAACCGCCGCTGATGCTGAATATCTGGCCGGTGATCCAGGACGCGCCTTCCGAGGCGAGGAAGGTCACGGCGGGCGCCACGTCTTCGGGCTTGCCGAGGCGGCGCAGCGGATAGTTGCGCAGGATCTTTTCGCGATTGGCCTCGAACCAGGCGGGGTCGGTGTGGCTGGTCTCGATCAGGCCCAGCGCCAGCGCGTTCACCGTGATCCAATGCCGGCCGAGCTCCTTCGCCAGCGACTTGGTGAGCGCCAGGACGCCGCCGCGCGAGGCGGCGGTGATGGCAAGCCCGCTCTCGCCGACGCGGGCGGAATCGCCCATCAGATTGATGATGCGCCCGCCATTCTGCTTCATCATCTGCGGCACCGCCGCATGGCAGCAATGGATGACGCCGTAGAGGCCGATATCGATCTGCTTCTGCCAATCCTCCGGCGTCGTCTCGGCGAAGCGCTGGCGCTGCACATAGCCCGCATTGTTGACCAGGATGTCGAGCCGCCCATGCGCGCCGACGATGCGCTCGACCATGGCGGCGGCGTCGCCGCGGTCGGTGACATCGGCGCGGTAAGCGGCGGCGCTGCCGCCGCGCGCGGCGATCTCCGCCACGACCCTATCGGCGCTCGCTTCGGAGTGGAGATAGTTGACGGCGACCGTCGCGCCTTCGCCGGCGAGCGCCCGCGCGACGGCGCCGCCGACATCGCGGCCGCCGCCGGTGACCAGCGCGACCTTGCCTTGCAATCCCAGATCCATCGGCCTTCTCCTCACTCCGTTCGGCGCGCCGCTTCGACCAGACGATAGAGCCGCTCGGGCGTCACCGGCAGCTCCGTCACCTCGATCCCGAGCGGCGCCAGCGCATCCGTCACCGCATTGGCGATCGCCGCCGGCGCGCCGATCGTGCCGCCTTCGCCCATGCCGCGAAAGCCGCCGAGCGTCGTCGGCGATTCCGCCTCGATATGGATGACCTCCATCGGCGGGATCTCGGCGGCGGAGGGCACGAGATAGTCCATGAGACTGCCGCTGAGAAGCTGCCCCTCGCCGTCATAGACCACTTCCTCGAGGAGGGCCGCGCCGATGCCTTGCGCCACGCCGCCATGCACCTGGCCATCGACGATCATCGGGTTGATCACCCGGCCGCAATCCTCGGCGACGACATAGCGCAGCACGCGCACATCGAAGGTCTCGGGATCGATCTCGACCACGGCAGCGTGGGTCGCGCTCGAGGTGGTGCCGAATTGCGGGTCGTAGAGCTTGGTTGCCTCGAGCTCTTCCTGCAGCTCGGGCGGCATCCGGCCGAACTGGAGATAGACGCTGCGGGCGATCTCGCGGAAGGAGAGGCTGCGATCGGTGCCGCGAATGGCGACGCGGCTCCCCTCGGCGACGAGATCGTCGACATGCACCTCGAGCAGATGCGCGGCGGCGCGCAGCACCTTCTCGCGCAGCGCCGCCGCCGCGAGCTTGCCGGCGCCGCCGGCGAGCACTGCGCTGCGGCTCGCATAGGTGCCGGTCATGTAGGCGCGGCCCGCCGTGTCGCCTTGCACGATGCGCACATCCTCGAGCCGGACGCCGAGCTCGTCGGCCACCACCTGGGCCAACGTCGTCTCCAGGCCCTGGCCGTGCGAGGCGATGCCGAAGATGGCGGTGACGCTGCCCGAGGGATCGATGCGCAAGGTCGCGGTCTCGGTGCCGGTATTGACCGGCATACCCGGCGCCGCCGGGATTTTGGAGCCGATGCCGGTCAGCTCGGCATAAGCGGCAAAGCCGATGCCGATCCAGCGTCCGGCCGCGCGTGCTTCCTCCTGCCAGCGGCGCAGCGCGGCGTAGTCGAGCGCGTCGCGCACCGCGGTGAGGCATTCGACGAAGCCGGCGCGATCCCAGATGATGCCGGAGCCGGTGCGGTAGGGAAATTCCTCGGCGGCGACGAAGTTCTGGCGCCGCATCGCCACCGGATCGATGCCGAGCCGGCGCGCCGCCATGTCGATGAGCCGCTCCATGACGAAGGCGGCGACCGGCCGGCCGACGCCGCGGTAAGGTCCCAGCGGCGCCTTCGGCGTGGCGATGCCGCGCACCCTCCCGCGATAGTTCGGCATGCGATAGGGGCCGGGCAGGAAGCTCACCACCTGCACCGGCTCGAGCGCGGCGGTCCAGGGATAGATCGAATAGGCGCCGACATCGCCGACGACCTCGGCGGTGAGCGCGGTGATCGTGCCGTCAGTGGCGACGCCGAGCTCGGCATCGACGATCTCGTCGAAGGCCTGGCTCGTCGACAGCAGATCCTCGAGACGGTCGCTCGCATACTTGACCGGCCGGCCGAGGCGCCGGGCGAGAACGGCGACCAGCAGCTCCTCGGGATAGACCGAGGCCTTGCCGCCGAAGCCGCCGCCGACATCCGCCGCGACAACGCGGATCAGATGCTCCGGCATGTCCATGAGCTCGGCCAGCGCGTCGCGCACGATGCCCGGCACTTGCGTCGCGCTGTAGAGGGTCAGCTCGCGGCGCCCGCGGTGATAGTCGCCGAGGTAGCAGCGATTCTCCAGCGCCAGCACCGCTTTGCGGCGGAAGCGAAAGCGTGCGCCGACGCGCAGCGGCGCCGCCGCCATTGCCGCCGCCGCATCGCCGCGTGCGAATTCGCGCGACAGAACGATGTTGCTGCGCGCTTCCTCGTGCAGCAGCGGCGCCGCTGCCTCGGCCGCGCGCAGCGGATCGCTCTCCGCCGGCAGCGGCGCATAGTCGACGGTGATGCGCCGCGCCGCGTCCTCGGCGAGATAGCGGCTCGCCGCCACCACCGCGGCCACGGGCTCGCCGACATAGCGCACCTTGCCCCGGGCCAGCATCGGCATCGCCGTGGCGCGATAATCCTTCATCTTCGACGTCGCCACCATCGGCCGCGCCGCCTCGACGAGCTCGTCGCCGGTGAAGACCGCGACCACGCCGGCCATACCTCGCGCCGCCGCCGTGTCGATGCGAAGCAGCCGGGCGTGGGGATAGGCGCTCCGCAGCAGCGCCACATGCACCATGCCGGCCGGTCGGTAATCATCGGCGAAGGAGCCCTGCCCGGTGAGCAGCCGGGGATCCTCGACCCGCTTCACCCGTGCGCCGACCAGCTTCGGCCTCAGCTCCTCACGCATCGCCGGCGGGCTCCTCGCTCTGCATCGCCGCAGCGGCGGCGCAGATCGCGGCGACGATGTTCTGATAGCCGGTGCAGCGGCAGAGATTGCCCGAGATGCCGGCGCGTACCGCCGCTTCGGTCAGCCGCCCCTGCTTACGGATGAGGTCGAGCGCGGTCATCAGCATGCCGGGCGTGCAATAGCCGCATTGCAGCCCGTGATGCTGGTGAAAGGCCTGCTGCAGCGGGTGCAGCGCCTCGACGCTGCCGAGCCCTTCGACCGTCAGCACCTCGCCGCCATCGGCCTGCACGGCGAAGACGAGGCAGGCGCGGACACTGTCGCCGTTCAAGATCACCGTGCAGGCGCCGCAGATGCCGTGCTCGCAGCCGAAATGCGTGCCGGTGAGATCGAGCTCTGTGCGCAGGAAATCGCCGAGCAGCAGGCGCGGCTCGACCTCGCGCTCATGGCGCGTGCCGTTGACGGTGACGGCGATGCGGCGCTTCCCGCTCACGGCGCCGCCTTGCGCGCCCGCGCCACGGCCGCGCTCAGCGCCCGCCGGGTCAACACCTCGACGAGATGGCGGCGATAGGCGGCCGAAGCATGCAGGTCGTCGGCGGGTTGCGCGGCCGCGGCGGCCGCGCGCGCAGCGGCGGCAATGGCACTCGTATCGAGCGTCCCGCCCCGCAGCAGCGCTTCGGCCGCGGGCGCGCGCAGCGGTGTCGGGCCGACGCCGGCCATGGCGATGCGCGCGGTACGGCAGACGCCGCTCTCTTCCGCGATGATGGCGCCCACCGCCGCCAGCGCGAAATCGCCGGCGCGCCGCGCCAGCTCGGCAAAGCCCCAGCCGCTCTCGGCCGGCAGACCGGGCAGCTCGATCTCGGTCAGGATCTCGTCGGGCGCGAGCGCGGTCGTCAGCGCCGCGGTGAAGAAATCGGCCGCGGCGATGACGCGGCGCCCCTGGGTCGAGACCGCCGTGATCCGCGCCTCGAGCAGCAGCGCCAGCAGCGGCAGCTCCGCCGCCGGATCGGCATGGGCGAGGCTGCCGCCGAGCGTGCCGCGGTTGCGGACGGCGCGGTAGGCGATCGAGGCGGCGACCTGGCACATGAGGCGCACGGTGGGCGAGGGATCGCTGCGGTCCTCGAGCATGGCATGGGTGACGCCGGAGCCGATCACGAGGCGCGCGCCATTGTCGGCGATGCGCCTCAAGGACGCGATGCGGCCCACGTCGACGAGGCGCTTGGGCGAGGCGAGGCGCAGGTTGAGCATGGGGCCGAGCGTCTGGCCGCCGGCGAGAAGCCGCGCCTCGCCCCTGCCCGCCGCAAGCGCGGCCACCGCCTCCTCGAGGCTCGCCGCCGCGAGATAGTCGAAGGCTGCGGGCTTCACCCGGCTGCTCCCGGCGCCGCTGCGGCCTCCGCCTTCATGATTGCCTCGAGGATGCGGCGCGGCG
>DATJLU010000242.1:0-30446 GCA_035509275.1 Allostellaceae bacterium
AGCCAGCGCGCGAGCTCGATCAATTGATCGCGCGACAGGCTCTCCAGCTCGGGATAGTGGCTGCGCGCCACGGGTCCTAATTCGTCCTCGCTCAGAAGACGACGCTCGGCGGCAATCGGCATGCCCATCGTCACCTCCTCCCTGGCCAAGGGACCATGACGTCCGGAGGTTAGAACGGCGCACGGCCTGTCCCGATCCTTGAACATGCGTCAAGCGATTGCCCAGACAAAGATGAGCGAGGCGACGCCGCCGAGCGCGGTGCGCACCGCGTGGCGATGGCCCCATTCCGCCACCAGCGCATGCAGCGGCACGTCGGTCGTCGTGCCCGGCACAAACGCCGAAATCTTGCGGCTGAGAGGTGCGACGCAGAGGAAGGTGTAGGGCCAATTGGCAAACAGCACGATGCCGCCGAGGAACCAGCGCCAGCCATCCTGCTGCCCCGCCACAATGGCGACGGCAAAACCGATGAGCGAAAGCGTCGCCTGCAGGATCGACGCGCGGGCGTAGGAGAGCTTCCATTCCGCGAGCAGCGCCGCGTCCTCGAGTTGGAGCCGGGCCGGCTGCTCGGCAAGGCTGACATAAAGGGCGGCGCCGGTGAACAGCGACGCGGCGAACAAGGCAAGCGGACCTGCGAGCATCGTATCTCCTGTGCCGTCACTCTCCTGGCGGAAGTGCAACGCGGCGAACGCTTCATTCGCCGCGCTGGGCCCTGGTTGACGGCATTCGAGCCAATACTGGTAAACCCGCCAGCGACGATGGCGGCACTTTGACAGAGTCGCCTCGAATTGTTTGCGATCAGGTTTGCCGCCGCCGCAATGCGCGCTTAAGCTTTGCTTGCCTAGCGGCGTAGGACTCGCGACGACCCTTCAGGAGAATCTTCCGATGAGCAGCGGCGGCAGGCTTCGCGCAAGATCACGCGCGCCTCTGATTCTGATACCGGCCCTGTTGGCCCTCTTGGTCGGCACGGCGGCGCCGCCGGCCGCCGAGGCACAGGTCTCTCTGGATGTCGTCGTTCGAACGCCGCCGCCGCCTGTCCATGTCGAGGCGGTCCCGGCGCCACGCGTCGGCTATGTCTGGGCGCCAGGTTACTGGCGTTGGGATGGCCACCGGCACATCTGGTACCAAGGCCACTGGGAAGCTGAGCGGCCCGGTCAACACTATGTCGCCGCGAGGTGGGTCAATACCCCCGGAGGCTGGCGCTTTGTCCCCGCGCATTGGGAACATTTTGATCGCAGGCGCTGACGACGACGAGCGCCGCGATTTGCCAAGAAGGGCGGCTGCCGTCCGCATCACGCCCTACTGCCAGCTTCGCTGACGGCGGCGTGAGCGCACACCCGGCCGGTCTTGACCTACATCCGCAACGCTTGGGGTTCATCGGCGCCGCCGGTCGCCGCGCAGCAGGTCGGCGAGGCGCGCGCCTCGATGGCGCGCAACGGCCGATAATCAGGCTCCGGCCGACATATCGGGGCCGGGCGAATAGGGCTGGCTCGCGGAATTGAAGCCACAGGCGGCCAAGGCGAGCATGAGGGCGAGGGCGAGAACGATGCGCATCATTTGACGATACCTAAAGCCCTATCCGCCCAAATGGCACCGCTCTCATTCGTCACCGCCTCACGAGCGGCGGGTCGTCAATATCGGCCAGTAGGTCTGCATCACCGCGAAGATGAAGGCGGTGCTGATGCCGAAGAGCAGCATGCCGTCGACGGCCTCCAGCGCACCCATTGTCCGCCAGTGTGCCGGCAGCGCCAGCCCCGAGGCACCGCGCGTGGTGATCGAGTCGATCGAGTAGAGCATCGCCGCTTCGGGCGAGACGATTGCGCCAAGCCACCAATACGCCAGCGCCCACAACCCTGCCTCGATGCCGTGCAGCACCGCGAGAATGAGGCCGACCGTACCGATCAGGCCGATCAAAATCGCGAAGACATGGCGCAGCCCCAAGCGCCGACTTGACACCCGAAGCCAGATACGGTGCAGGACGAGGCCCATGGCGACAACGCCGAACGCGTGAATGGCGATGGTCAGCGCGATCAGCGACAGACCCCACGTCCAATTGTCCACCGGAGCCATCCGCCAACTCGATGTCCAAACCGCTTGGTCGACCAAGCCCAATCATACTCTACTCACAGGGATGGGTGGCGTGTCCAGCGAACGGCCGAGGTCGTTGCACCTCGGAAGCGAGCTGCTCCATACCGCCTCGACATCGCGGATGCCGTGAATCGAACCGGCAGGTGCAGAGCGCGATCGAAGATGGCAAACTGTCACCGTATCAGGCTAGGCTTCCGCCCGATTTAGGCTGACAAAGCTCAAAGCCCTTTTGGCCGGGGCGTCTTCAGGGGGTCTGTCGGGGGACAGCAACCAGATGACGATCAAAACGCGAGAGCTGGTTGGGGTCGCAGCCCGATGACGCCGGGACGTGACGTGGCGGCGGCCGCAGCGCGGGTGAGCTATGCCTTCGCTCTGATCCTCCTGATGGCTGGCTTGGCTGAGGCGCAGCCGCCCGCGCACGCGCCGGATACGATCGCCACTCGCCTGCAGGCCTGCACCCCGTGCCACGGTCCGCAAGGCCAGGGGACCAGGAACGACTATTTCCCGCGCCTCGCCGGCAAGCCGGCGGGTTATCTGATGAACCAGCTGGTGGCGTTTCGCGACGGCCGGCGCCGCTACCCGCCGATGAACTATCTCCTCCAATATCTTCCCGACGCCTATCTCCAGCAGATCGCCGACTACTTTGCCGCCCTGCGTCCGCCGCCCCTGCCGCAAGCGGTCGCTGACGCGAGTGAAGCTGTCCTGGCGCGCGGGCGCGCGCTGGTGATGGAAGGCGATGCCGGTCACGGCGTTCCCGCCTGCTCGCGCTGTCACGGGCCCCGCTTGACCGGCATGGAGCCGGCCATACCGGGCCTGGTGGGTCTGCGCGCCAGCTATATCAGCGCGCAGCTCGGCGCCTTTCGCTACGGTACCCGGACGGCCAAGGAACCGGACTGCATGCAGCTGGTTGCGGCGAGCCTCACCGAGAGCGACGTGACCGCCGTCGCTCAGTGGCTCGCCTCACAACCGGTACCAGCCGACCCGTCGCCGGTGCCGCGCGGCACGTTGTCGACGCCGCTGCCCTGCGGCAGCGAACCACAGTGAGGGGCGCGGTGCAGAGTCGTCGGGCGCTTTGGCTGCCCATCCTGCTCGCCTCCTGGCTCGTGGCCGGCCACCCCCCGGCGGCGCGCGCCGATGACCAGAGCCTCATCGCCAAAGGCCAGTACCTCGCTCGCGCCGGTGACTGCATCGCCTGCCACACCAACCCCGGCGATGCTCTCTTCGCCGGCGGGCTGGCGATGCCGACGCCGTTCGGTACGCTTTATTCGACCAACATCACGCCCGACCGTGACACCGGCATCGGCACCTGGAACGCCGACCAGTTCTATGCCGCCCTGCATACCGGCCGCTTTCCCGATGGCGGCCTGATGTACCCAGCCATGCCGTTCGGCTCCTACACCAAAGTCACGCGAGCGGATGCCGACGCGATCTTCGCCTATCTGCGTTCGGTGCCGCCGGTGCACCAGCCGAACCGCGCCAACGATCTCCGCTTTCCCTACAACAACCGCCAACTGATCCTGGGCTGGCGGACGCTGTTCTTCAGCGAAGGCGGATATCAGCCCAACCCGGCGATGTCGGCGGAGTGGAACCGGGGCGCCTATCTCGTCGAAGGCCTCGGCCACTGCTCGATGTGCCATTCGCCGATCAACGCGCTCGGCGGCAGTTCCGAATCGCAGGCGTTCGAAGGCGGACTCATTCCGATGCAGAACTGGTACGCTCCCTCGCTGACCTCGAACAAGGAGGCCGGCCTTGGCGAATGGAGCATTCCGGAGATCGTCGATCTCCTGCGCAACGGCGTGTCGCATCGCGGCGCGGTCTACGGGCCCATGGCGGAGGTGGTCTTCGACAGCTCGCAATATCTGAACGATGCCGATGTGCGCGCCATGGCGGTCTACCTCAAGAGCCTCGCCGCGGGCAGTCCGCCCGCCGCCGAGGTCTCGGCGCTGCCACCGCCCGAAAGCAGCCTGCTCCTCCATTTCGGCGAGGACGTCTATGACAAGCACTGCGCGAGCTGCCACATGAAAGATGGCAGCGGCATGCCGCCGGATTACCCGCCGCTGGCGGGCAATCCGTCGATCCAGATGGAATCGGCGGTGAACCCGATCCGCATGGTCCTGAATGGCGGGTTCCCGCCCGGGACGGAAGGCAACCCGGAGCCCTACGGCATGCCGCCCTTTGCACAAACGCTGTCCGACGACGAGGTGGCTGCCGTGGTGACCTATATTCGCTCCGCCTGGGGCAATCGCGGCACGCCGATCTCGGCGCGCCAGGCCAATGAGCTGCGCACGGCGCCGCTGGATTGACGCGACCATGCTGAACGCCGACCCCGCCCCGACCACTGCCGGCCCGCCCCAGCCGGACGACAAGGCTGTCGACGCGATCGTGCAATCGGGCGCCAAAGGCGGCCTCGCCCTTGCCGGGCTCGCGACGGCCATCGTCATCGCCATCTGGTTCGCCTTCTACTTTCTCGTCTTCGTGCCGCGCGCCGGGGCGCCATGACGGAGCCCTCGCCTCCGCCCGCGCATGACGAAGGCGCCGAGCGCATCGAACACATCGAGCGCCGCTGGGCGACGGTGGGGATCGGCGTGCTGGCGGTGCTCGTCGTCGTGGCGGCCTTCGCGGGTGTTCATCAGGCCGCCATGCCGCAGAGCCGCGTCGAAATCGTCGACCCGCGCCGCCTCCATCTCAGCGGCGAATTCATCGAGAGCAATCTCGGCAGCGCGGTCGAGCCCGACGGCTCCGTCACGGTGCGCGCCATCGGCCAGGAATACTCCTTCACGCCGTCCTGCATCCTGGTGCCGCAAGACACGCCGATCACCTTCCGCGCCACCAGCGCCGATGTGGTGCACGGGTTCCTGATCGACGGGACGACCATCAACCTGATGCTGGTGCCGGGTTACATCTCCAGCCTCAGGGCACGCTTCGACACGCCGGGCGAGCGCCTGATGCCGTGCCACGAGTTCTGCGGCATCGGCCATGAGGGGATGTGGGGCAGGATCAAGGTGGTCGACAAAGCCGCGTTCGCGCAGATGGCGGCCGGCGCAAAGCGGGTAAGCTGTGTCAAGTAGCCGGCGCATGATCCTCGCGCATTTCTGGCTCGCCTTCGCCGGCTTTGGCGCGGCGCTGCCGCTCGGCGCCTGGCAGATGTATATCCGCAGCCCGCTCCATGGCTGGATCAGCGATCCCGATTGGTACTACCGCTCGGTCACCGCCCATGGCACCACCATGGCGTATGTGTTTCCGACGCTCATCGCCATGGGGTTCGGTTACTTCGTCGCCGAAGCCGCCTTGCAGCGTCCGCTGATCGGCCTGCGCTGGGCGTGGCTTGGATTTTGGCTGGTGGTGGTCGGCACGGTGACGGCGATCGTCCCGGTCGCGCTGGGCCTCGCCTCGGTGCTCTACACCTTCTACCCGCCCATGATCGGCAGCGCTTTCTACTATATCGGCGTCGTCCTCGTCGTCGTCGGCTCGTGGATCTGGGTCGCCCTCATGGGGATCAATATGCGGCGCTGGAAGCGCGACAACCCCGGCACGCCGGTGCCCTTCCCGATGTTCGCGACGGTTGCCGGCGCTTATCTCTGGGGCTGGACCGCGGTGGGTGCCGCGCTCGAGCTGTTGTTCCAGATCATCCCCGCCGCTCTTGGCCTCAGCCGCACGATCGATGCCGGGCTCGCCCGGGTCTTCTTCTCCTGGACGCTGCACGCGATCGTCTATTTCTGGCTGATGCCGACCTACATCGCCTATTACACGATCCTGCCGCGGGCGATCGGCGGCCGGCTCTATAGCGATGCGATGGGGCGGCTCTCCTTCATCCTGTTCCTCGTCGTCGCGATGCCGATCGGCGTGCACCACTTGTTCGCGGATCCCGAGGTCGGCTCGGGCTTCAAGTTTCTGCACTCGGTGTTCACCGCGCTCGTCGCCTTGCCGACCTTGCTGACGGTCTTCACGATCTGCGCGTCGGTCGAGATCGCCGGGCGTCTGCGCGGCGGCAAAGGCGTGCTGGGCTGGCTCGCGGCGCTGCCCTGGCGCAACCCGGTCATGCTCGGGGCCGCCCTCTCCTTCGTCATGCTCGGCTTCGGCGGCGCCGGCGGTCTCATCAACATGAGCTACCAGCTCGACAGCACCATTCACAACACGCAATGGGTCACGGGCCATTTCCATCTGATCTTCGGCGGCGCGATCGTGATCATGTATTTCGTCATCGCCTATGAGCTCTGGCCGCACCTGACCGGACGCGCGCTCGACAGCGTCGGCCTGATGCGCGCACAGCTCTGGACCTGGTTCGTGGGCATGATCATGCTGACCTTCCCCTGGCACTATGTCGGCATTCTCGGCATGCCGCGGCGCATGGCGTTCTATGACTACAGCGATCCGGTGATCGCGGCGCAGGCCGCGTCAGTGACGATGTCGGTCATCGGCGCCGCCATCCTGCTGGTATCGGGCGCGCTGTTCTTCATTGTGCTCGCGCGCGGACACGCCGCGCCGCGAACCGAGCCGCCGGCCTATCGCTTCAGCATCGCCGTGCGTCCGCCGCGCACGCTGCCGGCGGCGCTCAACGGCTTCGGGCTCTGGCTCAGCCTCATGATCGCGCTGACCCTGGTGAACTACGGCTTCCCGATTGCGCATCTTTTGACCACGCCGGGAACCGCGGTTCCGATCGTCACCATGGGAGCCCGACGATGACTCCGGAGTGGAGCGCAATCCTCCGCAGCAAGTGGTTCCCCGCCAGCGTCGGACTTACCGCGGGGGTCGCGGTTGCCGGCATTCTCGTCGGCTTCGTCTGGCTGCCTTTGGCCGACCGGAACGAGCAGTTCCATAGTGTCTGGGATGCGATCTGCAGCGCGGCGGGGCTCATTCAAAACCCGGCGCGCGAGCCCGTCGTCGAGGCCACTTATCCGACGACGCGGGTCGAACTCACGCCGCAGATGCTGCGCGGCGCGAGCGCGGAAGCGATCGGGCGCGGCGCGACCTTGGCCTTGCGCTGCACCATGTGCCACGGCGCCCGCGGCCTCAGCAAGGCGGACACGCCCAACCTCGCCGGACAATACGCCGTGGTCATCTACAAGCAATTGATGGATTTCAAGACCGGCGCGCGGGTCAGCGCGGTGATGGCACCGCTGGTCAGCGACCTCAGCGATCAGGATATGCGCGACCTGGCCGCCTACTACGCCTACTTGCCGCGGGTGCCCGTCAGCCTGCCCGCGGCGGCGCCGCAAATCGTCGCGAGCGGCGCGCCCTTGCGCGGCATCGCACCTTGCGGCGCGTGCCACGGCGACCTCGCCAGCAAGCCCGGCGCGGCGTGGCTCGAGGGTCAGCCCTTGGACTATCTGCGCACGCAGCTCCAAGACTTCGCGTCCGGCACGCGACGCAACGATATCGACGAGCAGATGCGCAACGTCGCGCGCGGCATGACGGCGACGGAGATCGATGCGGCCAGCCGGTTCTATGCGGGGCTTCCGGGTCCGGCGGCGCGGGCCGCCGGCGCCGCCATCGTCGCTGCTTCCAAGCAGCATTAGGATCGATACCTAAGCCATTGCCGAGGCCGGCGCTCATTCTCTGCGCCGTTTCGATCCCTTCGCTCTCCCTGATCTATCGCACTGTGCGTTACATCACAAACGACGAAGCTCGGCTGCGGTTAGGGTTGCTCATCAGCCCATGGTGATGCCGATGTGGACCGCCCTTCGCGTCTTGCCCGTGCTTCTCCTCCTAAGCGCCTGTGGCGTCCCGGAATATTCCGTCCCGTCCCAGGCCATCTCCGAGGATATCGACGCCTCGCAATTCGGCGGCGCTTACCCGCGGAACATGGATCAGATGCTGGATTTCCGGGACAGCGACCTGGTTACCAGCCCGACGTACTAGATCCGCCCTTCGAAAGCGCACGAAGAGTGACGGCTAAAGGTATGCGGTGCCTAGAATATCGCCCGGTTCAATTTGCAGAAATCAGGAGATGTCGATGATCCATCACGTGTCGATCCCGGCGCGCGATCCGCGTCGTGTCGCCGAAGTCTTGGCCGAGCTGATGCGGGGCCAGTGCCATCCCTTCGGGCCGCTGGACGGCGCCTTCATGGCGGCCAGTGGCGACGCGCACGGCTCGATGATCGAGGTCTATCCCGAGCGCGCGACGCTCGATATCCCGCCCGGCGACGATCAGGTGGTGTTCGGCGAGAACGCGGCGCCGCCGCGGCACTGGCCGTTCCACTTGCTGCTATCGGTGCCGCGCGAGCGCGAGGAGATCGAGCGCATCGGCGCGCGCGAGGGCTGGCGCGCGAAAACCTTCGGGCGCGGCATGCAAGGACAGAAGCCGTTCTTTCACGTGGTCGAATTCTGGGTCGAAAACCGGCTGATGATCGAAGTCGTCTCGCCCGCCATGGCGCAGGAATATGAGGATTTCCTGCAGAACGCGCAGCTTTCGGTGATGAACGATCCGGAATCGCTGCGCCTGATGCGCGCGACCCACATCGCCCCCGGCTGATAGCGCGGCGCGCTTTTACGTCCAATCGCTTCGCTTGCTCTTGTCGCCGTTCCGGGGATGGAGGGTGTGAAGGCATCGCACGCAAAGCTGTTTTCGCCCACATCGCACGGCTCAAAAATGGCCCCCCGCTTTCGCGGGGGCGACGAATTCTAAAGCGAAATCAAAGTATTCTGTCATTCCCGCGAAAGCGGGAATCCACGCGATGTTAAAGCGTCGCCTTCGTCGCACCTCTGCGCGTTTGCGGGCGTGACGACCAGCTTTAGTGCACTCTGCCCTGCGACCGAGGCGCATCGTCAGGCGGCGGCACACCGGCTTCGGCCTCGATGTCGAGAGCCAGGCGGTCCAAGGCTTCGGCCGTGTCGGGGTCGCGGCAGAGCCGCGCCTCTTGCCGGCAGCGCGCGGCACGGTCCATCAGATAGGCGATCCGTTGGGAGTCGAGGTTTTGATCCATGGGTTCCTCCCCGGTCAGGGAGATTCGACCATGGGAGTCTTACCCAAGTCTTGATGGTGTCCGGACGGGACCTCCCCCTGAAGTAGGGTCACCCTCCCCGTCCCGGCGGTCAGGGCTCCGTCCGGGCGGGAATGCCGGCGCCGAGGTCGAGGAAGCGGAATTCGGCGGCAAGGTAAATGAGCGGCGGCCGGTCCTTTGCCGGCGGCTCGTAGATGGCGCCCAGAACCGCCACATTGCTGATCAGCAGCCGCGGCTTGCCCGGCCCCTCGGGGTCGATCGGGAGCGTCACGGTCTCGAAGGACACGGTCTCGCCGCTATGGGTCTCGGTTTCGCGGTTGATCATCCAGGCGCCGCAGGGCCGTGCCGCCATCTCGTTGAAGCGAAAGCGGCGCAACGGCCACTGTCCCGGCGGCGTGAGCTCGGCGAAGCTGCAGCCGGTGGCTTCGAAATTGATATGGTCGCGGAGCTGGCTGCCGGCCACTTTGACGCGGATATCGTCCGGGCTCACCAGCTCGAAGAGAACGACGCGGCCCAAGAGCGGCTTGATGTCCTCGAGCTTGAGCGCCGAGCGCTTGGGCAGAAGCTGCCCCGGGCGACGCCAGCCGAGCCAGGCGGCGATGAAATGGCGATTGGTCTGATCGTGCGGCGCCGCAAGCAGCGCCTGATCGAGGTGATTGGTGTTGTCGAGCGTATCCATCGCGGATCCCCCCGGAGACCCCGCGAGTCTACCCAAACTGGTTAAAGATCTGCTGATCTCAGTCGGAGATTTTCGCCGTGCCGGGGAGCTGCGTGCCGTAGATCGGATCGACCGGCATGCCGTCCCCGTTGCGTGGCGCGTTCGGCCCGTACAAGGGATGCGCGTCGTTGCAACCGCCGAGCAACAGCGGCAGGGCGATCGCGATCAGCGTCGCGGCGGTACGGCACGCCCCTCGGCCGGCAGAGCCTGACGCAGCACCTGGCCTCTCACACAAGCAGGACATGGCGATCACCGCAGCACTTTGGTTCATTCTTCAAATAGAGTATTTGCACGATCGGGATGTTGCGGAGATCACGAACGCGGCACCGGCCCCTCGTCATGGCGCAGCACCGACCCACATAGAGGAGCATGACAAACCACCGCATTCGCTTTCAGCGCCCCCTCGCGAGGCTCGCTGTCACCGCTGCCCTCCTCGCGCTCGCTGCCCCGGCGGCGCTGGCCGGCGGTGCGAGAACGGTGATCGTGCTAACACCGCCGCAGCCGGTAACCGCCCCGCCGACCGGCTATATCCCGCAGCCCGTGCCGAGCTATCCGGCGGCGGCAGGCGCGCCGCTGCCGATACAGCCGCTGCCGCCGCAAGTGACCTATTTCACGCCGCCGCAGGCGGTGCCGGTGATCGTTCCCAATGTGGGCGGCCATGGCCGCTGACCCGCGCTCTAATCCTTCGTTAAGCCCGCAGGACTAGCCTGCTTCGCGCATGGGAAGCGAGAGCCGCGAGCAGCGCCTGGTGCTGCGCGTCCTGACTGAATGGCGGGGCCTTTGCCGCAATGACGCGCTGCCGCGACGCTCCCAGGTCGATCCGCGGCTTTTTGCGCAAGATTGGGCGAATTGCCTGCTGATCGACGTCGATCCGAAGATCGAGTGCTCGCGCTTTTCCTATATCGGCGAGCATCTGCGCGATCCGAACTGGCCGACCATCGACCGGCAAAGCCTGGCGGAATGCCAGGAGAGCACGCTGCTCTACGCCGCGACCTCCTACGCCTCACGCGTCCTTGCCAAGCGCGCCCCGATCAGCACCGGCGGCGTCGGCGTGCATCAGGGCGCGCCCGTCGTCTATCGCAGCATCCTGCTGCCGCTTGCCGAGGATGGCGAGCATATCGACGGCATGCTCGGCGCCGCCAATTTTCGCGAAATCCCCGCCACCGAGGACGTCCACCCGGCACAAGAGCAACCGCCCAGGATCAGGCTCGTGCGCCTGGGTTGAACGGTGTCGCCGCTTGTTTCCGAATTGCGCGCCGGAGTGCTCACCACAGACGCAATGAGGCAGTGAGGAAGGAAGTATCGGCGCGCTTCGCGTGCCAGGCTTTGGTCTTCTCACCGCCTCATTGTCTCTGTGGTGAATCCTTTTTGCAGGCGGGTCTAACCCATCTTCGCGACCGAGACCGGGAGGATTGCGCCGCCCGGTTGTTTTCATTCCGATGGCGATAGTCGGAAGAGGCGGTCATGGCGGGCGGCATCGGGGATGAGGCGGAACAGCTGGGACAGCGCGCGGCGGAAGGCGCCGCACAGCTCAAGGAGACCGCGCAGCACGCGGGGCAGCACGCCGCCGATGCGGCCCAGCGGGCGGCAGACCGGCTGGGCGACGCGCGTGATGCGGCGTGGGACGTGGCGCAAAAGGCCGGCGCCGATGCCTATCGCCGCGGCGAGCGCACGGTGCGGGAGATCGCCGGGCAGGTCGAGGAGCGGCCGCTCGCAGCGCTTCTCATCGCCGGCGCCATCGGCTACGCCATCGCCTATCTGCTGCATGCGCGGCGCTGAGCCGCGGACGCGGCGTCGCGCCGCGGCGGCGCTCACAGGGGGACATCGCCCATGAACCGGCTGCTCATCGGCATCCTCGACATCGTCAACAAGCTGTTGGCGCTCTTCCTCATCGTCTCGTCGACGATCGAGGGTTACCGCGGCGACCTCGCCGCCCGCTTCGACATGATGCCGGCAAATCCGACGCAACAGGTGCTGTGGGCCGTCGCCGGCTTCGTCGTCGGTCTGGTGCTCGCCGGCATCTTCGCGGGCTTCATCGCCGCGATCATCACGATTGCGCGCGAGCTCTCCTCGATGCGCGAGCTGTTGGCGATGCGCGTCTGGACCAATCCGCCGCCGAGCTGAGGCATCGGGGCGCCTCAATCCCCCTGAAGGTGCAGCACGATCTGGCGGCGGTGGGGCGCGCGGCGGTGTTCGACGAGGTAGATGCCCTGCCAGGTGCCAAGCGCGAGGCAGCCCTTCTCGACGGGGATCGCGAGCTGGGTCGGCAGCAGCGCGGCGCGGATATGGGCCGGCATGTCGTCGGGCCCTTCGTCATTGTGGCGATAGCGGCGCACATCCTCGGGCGCGAGCGCGGCGAAGAAATCGGCGAGATCGGCGCGCACCTCGGGCGCGGCATTCTCCTGGATCAGCAACGAGGCGGAAGTATGCGGCAGATAGAGCGTGAGCAACCCGGCTTTGATGCCGGCCTCCGCGACCCAGCGCGCGACGTCGCGGGTGATCTCGTGCAGCCCCTGGCCGGGGGTGGCGATCTCGAAGCGATGCTGGACCATGCGCATATTGCGCTCCTCGCACATTGCCTGGAAGACTAGCAAGCCCAGGCGTGGTGACGAACCGCCGCGCGAGCAGGCTCTACCGCATCCGCAAAGTCTGGCCGGCGAACGCGCCTCCTCGCCGCAGCGGTATGGCGCTTCATCGGCTGGCTCACCGGCGCAGGCGAGACCTGGCTCATCCTCTATGCCCTCGGCAAGCCCGTCGGCATCGCCGCAGCCGTGATGCTGGAGAGCCTGAGCCAGGCGGCGCGCACCGCCGCTTTCGCCATTTCCGGCGGGCTCGGCGTCCAGGACGGGGCGCTGCTGCTGGCGATGCAGCTCGGGCTCGGCGCCGAAGCCGGGCTCGCTCTGTCGCTCGCCAAGCGCTGCCGCGAGCTGGCGCTCGGCGCGCCGCTGCTGCTCACCGGCTATATCACCGCGGCGCGCCGCCTCGCGGCAACAGGCGAATGGCAACGCGCGCCGCCGCCGGCATGAGACGGGGCCGCAGCAGGCGCGCGTCGTAAGCTGCGAGCCGGCGCTCATTCTCGGCGAGGCAGAGCGCGAGAAAGCGGCGCGGGTCGAGGTCGAGACCGAGCGCCGTGCCGCCGGTGCGGGTGAAGTTGTTGCCATCGACCGCTTTCGCCGAGGAGAGGCGGTTGGCCGCCTGCACCACGAGCGCCGCCAGGCATTGCACGCTGAAGCCCGGCCGGCGCCACCAGCCGAGAGCGGCGCGGGTATAGGCGGCCCAGTTGACAAAGAAAAGGTTGTGGCGCGCCTCCTCCTGGATCACCGGCTCGAACACGGCGACGAGCTCCGGCGGGAAGAAGTTGGCGCGCCGCGCCATGTCGAAGAGGCCGAAGGCGAAAAAGGAATCGAAGCATTCGCCGTAACCGGTGCGCAGAAAGGCCCAGCGCGCGCGGCGCGGCGGCGCGACCGTGATGTCGCCGGCAAGCTCGATGCCGTAAAAGCGCATCATGTGACCCAGCACCTCGCGGTGCCGGCGCTCCTCGAAAGCATTGAGCGCAAGCGCCCGGCGGATCAGAGGATCGCTCGTCCGATCGGCCAAGGCCTGCATGCGGATCCCGGCATTCTCTTCGGTCTCCACCGCGACGCCCCAAAACGGCAGGCTCTTCAATCGTGCTTCCGCTTCGGGCGCGAGCTTGGGCCAGTCGATCACCGCAGGGCGATAGGGATCGAAGGTATCGAGCAAGACCGCGCAGAAGAGCTGCTTGTGCTGCTCCGAGCCGATTGCAAGGCGGGCATGCGTCGGCCGCAGGACGCCCTCTTGCTCTGGTTCCGCCGTTTGAGCCATTCTGCCGCCGCCTGCCGTTGCGTATCCAACGAAAGTTCGAACGAGAGCCGCCTTTCTCCTGCCAACGTCGCAGGAAGCGCGCGGACCAACAAGCCTTTTCGAGCAGCCCCGTTGCGCCCGCAACCCATGGTCCCCCGAAATGGAGTCGCGCCCCCAGGCTTTCGTCGACGGACGAGCCCAACCCTCTGCGCAACGCGCGCTCAAAGTCGGCGTCCTGGTGGATCTGCCGCTGGGGCCGCGCGCCGGTGGTCATGTGCGCCGCTGGGAACGCCTGGCGCAGGCGGCGCTGGGGTTTGGCGATGCGCTCGACCTCACCGTGCATTTCATCACGCCGAGTTCAGCAGCCACAGGAGGGCTCGCGTCGAAACCCGATAAAGCGTGCTGATGCACCGCGCGCAGGCGTCAATGCTTTGGTCGGCCGAGCTCCATCGCGCGAATAATCTCGGGGTCGTTCAGGCGCAACGCCTCGTCTCGCGGCGAGTCCCGATAGCGGTTGCGGATATCCGGATTAGCTCCGCATGACAAGAGGAGTTTCACCATTTCCGCCATATTGACCTTCGCCATGAATGCGCGGTGCAGAGGCGTATCGTCGTCTTCCCCAAGCGCGTTGACGTCCGCCCCATGTGAGAGAAGCACCTTGGCGGCAACGACATCGCCCCAGATCGCGACCTTGTGAAGTGGGTAGTCTTCAAATGCGCCCCTGTCGGAAGCGCTTTTTGCAGGTTTGGAGGCGAAGTCTGCCAGCGAATTGATTTGACGAAGCACCTCTTCAAGAGAAGGTAGCGGGCCCTTCTCATATGTCATCGAAGTTCTCGCGATACTCACAAGGCAGCCAACACAGCGCCGTGACGGCAAGGAGCTTGCGGGCACAGCAACGTCCCCGCATTGCCGTCTCGCCTACGAGACACGGGGGCTTATGAAATCATCCCACAGCAGATATCCGCCCAAACCGATAAAGATTGTGGCCATGCCTCCGCCGCGCAGCACCCCGTAGATGCTAGGGTGATTCAAGCACAGGAAAAGCAGATAACCGCCCCCACACAATGAGGCGCTTGCGAAGAGAAATAACAGAACTGTTCTCAACACAATTTTCATCGGTGTCGCCTCGGCGCTCGATATCGGCAGTTCGCAGCGTATGACAGGCGTCGCTAGGAATTGACCTTGGGCATAAGCGCGACGTTTGCGTTGACGATGACGCTGACATTCATCTCGCCAACTTGCAGCGTGTTGAGGCCGGCGAAGGGGGCTGGTTGAACGCCGATGAAGCGTGCCGGCGTCACTTCCGGATATGGCGCGGTGACGTCGAGGTTGCGGTAGCGCTCGATCTGCATGCCCATATCGCTCGCCACTTGTTGCGCTTCGGCGCGCAACTTGGCCAGACCCTCGGTGGTAAGTTCCTGGCGAACGGCGGCGAGCGTCTCGGGCGACACCTCGAAGCGCGCGTCCGAGATGATGGCGCCGTCCTGCTGTAATTGCGTCACCAGTTTCATGAGCCCGCGCATATCGCGGCCGTCCAGCGTAATGAGTTGAGCGGCCTTCCATTCGCCTGCCGCCGGAGGCATGGCGGTGTTGGCATCAGCCCCCGCTTGAAAGCCGAGGCCCGGCACAGCGCGTGGATAGGGCACCGGCGTCTGCCGCACCACCGCGAAGGCGCCGACTTGGACGGTCGTCCCCGCCGACGTCCTCGCATGCTCCAGCGCGGCCGTCATTCGGCGGTTCAACTCCGCTTCGATCGCGCGCGGATCATTCCCGGCGACTTCGACGCGAAGCTCGATGTGAGCGAGATCGCGCGCGACAAGGCGATCGGCACGGTAGGTGAGATGAAGATTGGTGGCGTTGCGATCCGAATCAGACGGCGTGACGATGGTCAAGTCCGCCTGCGACGGCGAACAGGACAGCAGCAACAGCGCTGCCGAAAACAGCAGTGCGCGAGCGGAGTGCTTGTACAGCGGCTGTGGCGATTGTGAGTCCATGGGGCTTGCTCCAAAGAAGCGTAGAAGCAGCGCCCTTCTATCGTTGATTGGTGACCAGAAACTTGCCGATCTTGGGCTCTATTGCGAAATATTGCGGCAAATTTGCCCGATTGAGCGGTGCTGTGTGCCGCTCGCTCGTCGGGTGCAGCCGCGGCACTCCCCTTGCTGGCGTGGATCAAATCTTCGCCGCCCCGCCCCGCTCCAGCATTTCGTCGGGATCGAGGCCGCGATCGATGCCGTGTGGCACGACGCTCTGACCCGGCGGCGCGACCAGTTTCTTGCCGTCCAGGAAGACCTCGACCTCGTCAGGCTCGAAAGAGACGAGATTGGCGACCCGAGCGACTTCGGGCCAGGCCTTCGGATAGGACCACGCCGCATGCTTCCGGCCGCCGATGTCGTAATAGCTGGCCAAGCCCTTATAGGGGCAGAAGGTTTGTCGCTCTGCCGGCGTCAGCGCGGTCTCGTCGATGTCGGCGCGTGGCACATACCAGCGCGGCGCGAAACCGGATTCGAACAACACCACCGGGCGCTTCGTGTCGGCGATCACCCGATCGCCGAGCCTGACGATCAGGTGGCGCGAGCTCTGGCGGATATCGATGCGGTGATACGCGTCCGCGGCGTGGCCGACAATGCGCTCGTCCTCCTCGTAGAAGGCGTCCATCGCTCGCCAGGCAAACGCGACCCGGGTTTGCAGCATGCCGGCATGGCTGGCCAAGGCGATGTGCTGCCATGCAGCGTGCTCGGCGCTCCTGTCTCCGACGCTGACGCTGAACCACGCGGTATCGCCGAGGTCGCGGTGCTGCGTCTTCCGACTCTCACTGAGGAGGACACCCTGCCTGACATCGGCGAGCGGGAAATACGCGACCGGGTAGCGGGCGGGTTCGTGGAGAAGCACCACATCCTCGCTGTCGGCGATCCACTCGCCCGCGAATTTGACTCGCATCCGTCTGCGCAGCGGCTCGGCGAACAGCAATCGTTGCGGGAGCGGCTCGGGCGTGAGGAAGCGGCCGACCGTCGCGCCGCCCAACGGGCCTTGTTGCCATGAGAGTCCCATCGTCATCCTCCTCTCGTTCCGCCGCGCCGGACGATGATCACGAGCGCACGCTACCTCATTAGAAAAATTCGCTGGCGACTTCACGAGAAGTCGGTCAGTCTCGACCACACTCGAGTGTCTGCCTTTTGCGCACCTTTCACGATGACGAGAAGAGCGATGGCAACTTAAATTTGCCGAACAGCCTGACGTCATCGCGTTGCGGTTTTTCACGTCATGCCTCTACCGCCAACAGCATGGGCCTACAGCTTGAGCGCGTCGACATCGATTTCGCGGCTCGACCTGACCTGACGCGGACGCGGCGGCGCCGCGGCGAGAGTGGTGCACACAAACCTCGGGCGAAAGGTGATCCTCATGACCAAGATGCGCGCAGTTCAGATCCCACGGGCAAAAGGCGCTTTCGAGCTGGTCGAGCGCGACATGCCCGAGCCGCGCGCCGGCGAAGTGCGTGTGCGGGTGCAAGCATGCGGGGTCTGCCACAGCGACTCCCTCGCCAAGGAAGGCCTCTACCCCGGCCTCCGCTACCCGATTGTCCCCGGACACGAGATCGCCGGCGTCATCGACGCGGTCGGGCCCAACGTCCCGCAGCAATGGGCGATCGGACGGCGCGTCGGGGTGGGCTGGTTCGGCGGTCATTGCGGCTATTGCGAGCCTTGCCGCCGCGACGACATGATGGATTGCCGCAATCTGAAAATTCCGGGTCTCTCCTATGACGGCGGCTATGCCGAGGCGATGATCGCGCCCTACGACGCGCTGGCTTCCATCCCCGACGAGCTCAACGCCGAAAACGCAGCCCCGCTGCTCTGCGCCGGCGTTACCACCTACAACGCGCTGCGCCACAGCGAGGCCAAGCCCGGTGATCTGGTCGCCATCCTCGGCGTCGGCGGCCTCGGGCATCTCGGCGTGCAGTTCGCCGCGCGCATGGGCTTCCGCGTCGCCGCAATCGGGCGCGGACGCGGCACCGCCGGCATGGCGCGCGAGCTCGGCGCTCATGCCTATATCGACAGCGAAACGCAGAACATGGCCGAAGCGCTGCAGGCGCTGGGCGGCGCCCGCGTGGTGCTCGCCACGATCCCCAGCGGCCCGGTGATGAGCAAGGTCATCGACGGGCTGGCCGTGCGCGGCAGGTTGATCGTCGTCGGCATCTCCGCCGAGCCGATCGAAGTGACGCCGCTGCAGCTCATCGGCGCCAGCCGCACGATCAGCGGGCACGCCTCCGGAACCTCACAGGACTCCGAAGATACGATGCGCTTTTCGAGCCAGGCGCAGGTGCGGCCGATGATCGAGACCCTGCCGCTGGAGCGGGCCGCCGAGGCCTATGATCGCATGATGTCGGGCAAGGCCCAATTCCGCATGGTTCTGGTCACCGGCCGGTAGCGGCGCGGCGGCCGGGGGAACGGGGGGCACGGGCGATGCATCGCTCCGCCGCGCGCCTCGCCCTCGTCGCCGCGGCACTTTTCCTCGCCTGCCATTGCGCCGCGGCGCAGCAGACACCGGATGCCGTCGTCAAGCAGGTCGTCGATGGAGTCATGCAGCGCTATCTTGCGGAGACCGGGGTGCCCGGTGCCATCGTCGGCGTGTCGATGCGCGGGCGGCGCTATTTCTTCGCTTATGGCAGCGCCGACGATGCGGGTACGCCGTTTTCGCCGGATACCCTCGTCGAGATCGGGTCATGCACCAAGACCTTCACGACGACGCTGTTCGCGCTGGCCATCGATCGCCGTCAGATAGCAGCTACCGCGCCGGCGCAGACCTACATGCCGAGCGGCTATTCACTGACGCCGGCGGCGCAGCCGATAACGCCGCTCGAGCTCGCCGACTTCACCTCGGGTCTGCCCGACGATCCCACCAACCTGCCGCGCCGGCTCGAGCGGCGGGGGATCCGGCACTACACGAGCGCGGATTTCCTCAACTGGGTCGCGCAGTGGACGCCGGCCACCTCATTGCCGGCGCCCTATCTCTATTCCAATGCCGGCATCGGGCTGCTGAGCTATCTCGTGATGACGGCGACCGGCAAGTCCTGGGCAGAGCAACTCGACGCCGAGATTCTGCGCCCGCTGACGATGCGGGATACGGCGTTGCGCCCGACGCCGCAGCAACGGCAGCGCCTGGCCACCGGGCATCGGCGGAACGGCGGGGACGCCCCGCCCTGGCCGATCTTCGCCTGGTATGCCGCCGGCGGGCTGCGCTCGACGGCGCGCGACATGGTGAGCTTCGCCGAAGCCAATCTGGGCCACACCGAGGTCAACGGCAGACCGGTCCCGGCCGAGCTGACCGCCGCCCTGCAGCTGGCGCAGAAGCCGATCTACATCTTGCCGAACGGCTTCAACCAACAGGCCATGGCGTGGGTGGCCAACCTGGGGAAGGACAACCCGAACCTGCATCCCGTCATCGTCAAGAATGGCGGAACCGTGGGCTTCAGCTCGGTCATCGCCCTCAATCCGAGCAAGGACCTCGCGGTGTTCATCGCCGTCAACCGATCGGGCGCAAGACCGACCGCCAAGGGCATGGAGATCGCGCGGCATCTTCCCTGACGCCGTCGACGCGGCGTCCGCAACGGCTCTGCAGGCACCTCGACGCCGGCCGCTTCAGCTGGACCGCGCTGCCGCTGGCGTGCTCACCGCGGTCGATGGGGATGGGGCCACGGGAGTCGGCTCGCCGACAGCACGACCGCCTTCGCCACCTCCGCCATGGCGCCCGAGATATTCGCGAATCCTCTTCGTTGCGGCAGCGTGCGACGCTCTCGCGCTGGCTCTGAGATTGGTAAGGTTCCAATCGAAACTGGTGTGATGGTCCACGGGAAACTCTACCAGCTCTATCGGCTGCGCCCTGCCGGCATTCAGCTCCTTGAGGTGGAACTTGAATAGCTTTACGTCATCCTCCGAGGTCGTGCTGGCAAACAGCATCACCAGATTGTTAAGCGCTTCGACGAGATTGTGGTGCGGACGGATCTGATGCGTATCGAGAATTCGACAAACCCAGATCTCGTCGAGGTCGGGGTGGTTCTGCATCAGATGCCAGAATCCGACCGTGTCAACCGTCGCACCCTCGACGTAGGTCGAGCCATTTATCTGGACGGGCGACAGGATGTACGGCAATCCGCTGCAGGCGCATAAGCTTTGCGTCGTGATCTTCGGGTATTTGACGTCTCGATTGGAAAACAGTTGCAGCTGCTGCAGATCGATATTGTAGGCGTTGTGGTAAAGGGTCGGGACATCGTCCCTCTCCAGTAACGTCATATCGAACGATTTCAGCAAGTTGTAGTCGGACCCGAACCACAGCTTGTTCATGCCCGGGATGTCGCTCTTATAGATCATGCTCATCAGGAACCGAGCCGCCGGGTTGGGCGCCATCATCGCGTTCAGCATCAAGTGGCAGAAATCGCCGTAACTCCACTTGCTTGGGCTTAGATAATAATCGCACAGCTGGCGGTACCCCTTGATGATTTCGCCGGGCACGATCAGGTTGGCGTAGGAACGCGGATCAATCATGAAGCGGAAATAGGCAGAAATCATCTCAGGAATGTCGGGCAAAAACACCGTCGGACACGGAAATTTGTCATAGACGTCGTCCGCCCGAAAGAAGCCCTCCATGAGCTTGGTGGCGTATTCGAGTTTATTCGTCCGATCCGGGCTGACGTGGTAGAGACAGCCGAGCCACGCGCCAACGCAGCTCAGGCTCCACACGTCGAAGCTGATTTCGGGAAACTCCCCGAGCGCCTTGAGCACGCCGAGCCCGATACCCGCGGCCGGTCCGCCGCCAGCAATGGTAAGCGCGCGCTTCTTGGCGACGCGGTCTTGGGTCTCGAGGCTCGCGGCGTGTCGCTCGACTTTGATGTTCGGATCGCTCGCTGCGGACATCGCTCGATCTCCCCCCGTGAGGCCTCGCATCAAAGGAGCATTGGCAACAAAATCGTCATGAAACGACCACCAATTCGCGTGGCCTCGTTGCCGACGTCACGCGTCGCCCGTTCAACTGCGGCCCGCCAAGCCAACGACCAACTCAACCGGCGCGCGATCGAGCGTTCGCCGGTTCTTACCATTGCTTATGTTGAAGCTTAAATACTAGCATAAGCGAAAGAGCGCGCCACCTAAGATATTCCGGCCGAGCCGTTGCTTCCGGCGGCCTGGGAGATGAATGGTGGATATGAAGGACTGGCTGCAGGACCTGAACCTGGGCGAATTTGCTCAGTCTTTCGCTGCGAACCATATCGACTTCGACGTGCTTCCCGATCTCACCGACGCGGAATTGGGGGGGTTGGGCCTCTCGCTTGGCCAGCGCAAGCGGCTGCGTCAGGCCATCGTTGCATTGCAAACCGGAGACGCCGCGCAATTGCGGTCGTTCGTGGCCACGCCCGCCGCGTCCGCAATACGGCCTCACGAAGCGCAAGCCGAATGGCGGCAAATGACGGTGATGTTCTGCGATCTCGTCGGCTCGACCGAGATGTCGACGCAGCTCGACCCGGAAGACCTGCGCGACATACTGCACGCCTACCAGCGGGTCTGCGCCGAGGTGATCGGCTCCTTTGACGGCTTTATCGCGCAATATCAGGGTGACGGCATTCTTGCCTATTTCGGATATCCGCACGCCCATGAGCGAGAGGCCGAGCGCGCGGTGCGTTGCGGCTTGGCGATGCTTTCCTCGGTCGCCGAAATCAGCATCAAGGCGACGATCGAGCTTCGTGTCCGGATCGGGATCGCCACCGGTCGGGCCGTGGTCGGCGACGTGATCGGCCGCGGCGCCGCGGCGCGGGTCTCGATTACCGGCAAGACACCCAATCTCGCAGCGCGCATCCAAGCCTTCGCCGATCCAGGCACCCTGGTGATCGCCGACGGCACACAGCGACTGGTGATGGGGGAATTCGAATGCAAGCCTTTGGGCGCGCAACACCTCAAGGGCATCGCCGAAACCGTAGACCTGTGGCACGTCCTTCGCGAACTGAGCGACGCGGAGCGCTTCGAAGCCAAACAAACGTCGCAACCCTCCTGCGTCGGGCGAGATCGGGAATTGGGATTGTTGCTCGACCGCTGGAAACTGGCGGCGGGCGGTACCGGTGAGGCGATCGTCGTATCCGGCGAGGCGGGGATCGGCAAATCGCGGCTCGCCGCGCTGCTGCGTGAGCGGCTGCCCGCCCACACCTACATCAATATTCGGCTGCAATGCGCGCCGCAGTACCGCAACAGTCCGCTTTATCCGATCATCGTCCACCTCCAGCGAGCCGCCGGCTTCGAGGCGGACGACACGCCGACGGCCAAGCTCGCGAAGATCGAGCACATGATGGCGATCGCGGGCAGCGTTGAGGGTGCGGCGCTGGTCGCGGCGCTGCTGTCGGTGCCAGCTGGGGATCGCTATCCTCCTCTGGCCATGTCGCCGGCGCGGCAAAGGGCGCAGACGCTGGAGGTGCTGATCGACCAGCTGCTTGGGTTGGCAGCGCAGCAAACAATTCTGCTGATCGTCGAGGACGCGCATTGGCTCGATCCCACCTCCGAAGAGACGTTGATCCGTCTCCTGGACCGGCTGCACAAGCATCGGATCCTGATGGTGCTGACCACGCGGCCGGACTATGCATCTCCCCTGTTCGATCATCCGCGCGCCATCACGCTCACGCTCGGGCGCCTCGGCCCAGAGGCCACGAAGCAGATGATTTCGGAAGTGAGTGGCGGCCGGACGCTGTCGAAGGACATGGTCGAGCGAATCCTGATCAAGACCGACGGCGTGCCTCTCTTCATCGAAGAGCTGACCAAGACGATACTGGAGTCGGAGCTGCTGCAGGCGAGTGAAGAGGCCTATCGGTTAGACGGCACGCCCCCACCCCTCTCGATCCCGTCCACTCTGGAGGACACCCTCAGGTCACGGCTCGACCGCCTGTCTTCGCTCAAGGACGTGGCGCAGGTCGGCGCCGCGATCGGCCGGAGCTTCTCCTATGCCATCGTTGCGGCGGTCATGAACCAGGACGACGAGCTCCTGCGCTCCGCGCTCGCCCGGCTGGTCGAGTCGAAGCTGATCTATCAGCGTGGCGAATCGCCGGATGCGATCTACACGTTCAAGCATGCGCTGGTGCAAGAGGCGGCTTACGAAAGCTTGCTGCGCCGCCAGCGATTTGCATTGCATGCGCGTATCGTCTCGGCGATCGAAAGCCAATTCGCCGAAATTGCAGAGACCGAACCCGAACTTCTCGCCCATCATTGCTGGCGGGCGGAGCTCGGCGAGAAGGCCGTCGCTTATTGGCTCAAGGCAGGCGCTCGCGCGCTGAGCCGATCGGCCAATTTCGAGGCGATCAACCACTTGCGCAACGGCCTCGAACGGCTCCCCGCCGTGCCCTCGGTTCGTGATCGCACGCGTTTGGAATTGGAGCTGCAGCTCGCCCTGGGTCAAGCGTCGATCGCCGTGCGAGGGTACACAGCCGTCGAGACAACCCTTGCCTTCACGCGTGCGGAACAGCTGGTTGAGAAGATTGGCGACGCCTCGCAACGCTATTCCGCCCTCTATGGAATCTTTGTCGGCCATCTCATCGGCGGTCGCATCGATGTCGCCGCCGAGACCGTCGGCCGGATGTACGAACTCGCACAACGAGGCGGAGAGGACGCGTACCTGTGCCTGGCCCATCGGTTGGTCGGCAGTCTTGCCTTCTTTCGCGGCGATCTGCCTCAGGCGCAGCAAGAGCTCGAGAACGCCGTCGCCCTCTACGATCCCGCGAAGCGGCGGCAACTCGCCACCCACTTTGGCCCCGATACCGGACTGGCCGCACAGATTTTCCTGGCGATGACGGAATGGCTCAGAGGCCGGCCGGAAAGTGCTGTGCGGACGGCGCAAAGCGCTATCGCCGGCGCCCGCCAGTTGGAACATGCTCTGACGCTTGGCCAAGTACTGACGCTCGCCGCTCAACTCTATTACATGTCCCAAGATTACGAAACCATGTTGCAGCTGAGCAAAGAAGGTGGCGATAAGTGCGAGCGCATCGGAATTCGCTACTTCGGCGCGATCTGCCGGCTCTACGAGATCTGGGCTCAGTCACGACATTCCAACTCGGTCGATTTTATCGACGAGTTCCGGCGCGGCCTTGCAACCTATGAAGAGATGAAATGCGGGCTTCAGCTCGGCCTGTTCCATGCCATGTTGGCTCAGCTCCTGCTCGCGGCCGGGAAGCCGGCAGACGCCGCAAAAGAGGCGGAGACGGCGCTGGCGACGACGACAGCCAGTGGTGAGCGTTGGTGGTTGCCGGAGATCTACCGCACTCTCGGGGATGCGCTCGTCGCGTCTTCGAGCCCGGACCTGGTGGAGGCGCAGAATTGCTTCCTTCGCGCCATCGCCGAGGCTCGCCGCAGCGGCGCGCTCATGCTGGAGCTTCGCGCCGCCAGGAGTTTGGCTGATATCTTGATCAGGCGCGGCGTCCTGGCGGAGGCGCAGCGAACGCTTGCGCCGATCATTGCCCAGTTCAGCGAGGGGCTCGACAGCCCGGACGTTCGCGTCGCGCGCGTTCTCCTCGACGGAAAACGTCAAACAGCATCGCTGTGACCTCGTCTGGGCTCAAATCGCCGTCGATGCGACTTTGCCCTGGCGAGCCGATGGCCTACCCGGGCTGCACCTGCGCCGCCTCCACCTCGCGCCCGCGCCCCATCGCCGTCATCATCTCGCCGACATCGGGCCGCCGCTCGATCACGTGGCGATAGCGCGCGATCGCGGCGGCGACGAGCTCGCCGTTGCGGCCGAGCAGGCCGTCGCCGAGCTCGATCAAGTGGAGATTGGGCCAGAGGCGCGCCCGGATACGCCGCACCTCGGCGAAAGCTTCGAGCGCCGGACGGTCGGGCCGCGCCTGCGCCAGGATCAGCGCCATCGCCGCCGTCGAGCGCGAGATGCCCATATGGCAATGGACGAGGAGATGCGCATCGGGGAGCTTCGCGAGGTCGCGGCCGAAGCGCAGCAGCGCCGCGACGTCCTCGCGCTGCGCCAGCTTCATCTCCGGCTGCGCCTCGGTGATGTCATGAAAACGCAAATCGAGCCGCTCGTGCTCGCCGAAGGCGCCGAAGGCGTCGGGATCGGGAAAGCCGGGGTCGAGAATCGACAGGACGTGCGTTACACCCGCGGCGCCATGGCCGGCAAGCTCGGCGATGCCGCAGACGGTGATGCGAAAGGCGACAAACTCGCTGGCGCTGGTCATATCGGTGATTTCCTGCTGGTGTGATGCGCATAGCGCAGCCGACACGGCGGGTCCAGTGCGACGTCACGGTGCGCGTCGCGTCGGCTGCGAATAGTAATGCTCGAGCACGACCTTCACCGAGGCGGCGACCGGCACGGCGAGGATGACGCCGGCGACGCCGAGGAAGAGGCCGCCGGCGAGGAAAGCGAACATCACCACGGTCGGATGGAGCTGAGCGGCGCGGCCGAGCACGACCGGGCCCACCACCCGATCGATCAGCAAGCGGAAGACGGTGACATAAACCGCGAAAGCGACCACCGCCCAGAAACCATGCCGCTCGAGCGCGAGCAGGCCGACCAGCGCCGCCGAGGTCATCGGCCCGATCACCGGGATCAGTTCGAGGAGGCCGGTGAGGAGCGCCAGCAGCACGGCGAAAGGCAAGCCGAGCGCGAAGCGAATGGCGATCCACGATGCGATCGTGGCGAAAACGAAGATGACGAACAGCCCGACCAGGTAGCGCCGCAGCAACGGATCGATCTCGCGGGCGATCTCGGCCACCTCCTCGCGATATTCCGGCGGCACCAGCCACAGGGCGCCAGCAGCGAGCTGCGGCCCGGCGTGAAGGAAGTAGAAAATGAGAACGATGACCAGCACCGCGCCGGTGATCGTGGCGAAGCCGTAGATCGCCGTCGTCAGGATTTGCTGCGGCGAGCCGATATCGGCGGTGAGCGCGTCCAGAATCTGCTGTGACAGCTGGCCGGCATCGATGCGCCGCCCGAAAAGATCGACCTGCTCGGCGCCGAAAAGCTCGGCGAAGAATTTGTGAAGCAGCCGCGGCGCGTCGTGAAAGGCGTTGCCGAGATCGGCCGACAGCGTCACGGCGACCCAATAGCCGAGGCCGCCGAGAAACGCCATCACAATGGCGTAAGTGACGAGCGCCGCTGCTTCGCGCGACAGGCCGAGATGCCGGCGCAGCCAGACATTGGGCGGCTCGGCGACATAGGCGATCGCGGCGGCGATGAGGAAAGGCAGCACCGCGAGCCGCACGACGTAGAGAAAAGCGAGCGCCACGGCGACGGCGAGCGCGACCGCCCATTTGTTCACCGGCGCGCGGCGATCCTGCGCCATCGGCCCGCCCTTTCAACCGCCGCTATCGGCGGCGCTGCGGTAGCTGCGTCCTTTCCAGGCGACGCGACCCTGCCACCTGGCTCTGATCCCGGCCAGGGCCAGGAACGCCGCCAGCGTATAGGCGACGGGAAAGAGCAGACCATAGCCGAGCGGAATGGCGAAATAACGTGCTGCCGCGACATGCATGCCGAGCAGCGCCAGCGATGCCGCGACCGCCAAGGCCAAGGCGGCGCCGGCGAGCGGCGTGGGCGCCGCCGCGACGTGGGTCGTGAGCATCGCCGGGATGGCGACCGCCGACCAGGCGATGACGAGCCCGGCGAGGGCGATGAAGGCGGTGGCGCCGAGCCCGCCGAAGGTGTCGGTGACGCTCCTGACCACCCCCTCACAAAGCTGCGGCAGGCTCCGATACATGCGGACACCGATGAGCGGGGCGGCGCCCATCACCGCGATGCGGCCGCCGGTGAGCTTGACGCGCGCGGCGAGGGCACTGTCTTCGGAGAAGGCGCCGCGCACGGCGCGATGGCCGCCGGCGCGCTCATAGGCGGCGCGGCGGATCAGCAGGAATTGGCCATTCGCCGCTGCCGAGGGATTGTCAGGGTTTCCCGTCCGCCGCAGATCGCCGGCGAAGCCGAGGGCACAGAGCCCGGCGGGAATGATCAGCCGCTCCCCGACCGTCACCAGCACCTGGCGCGGCTCCAAGGACAGGAGATCGAGGCCGCGTTGCCGCGCCGCCGTGATCGCCGAGCGCAGCAAGGCGGCTGCCGGGATCGTGTCGGCATCGATGAAGCAGAGCCACTCGCCCCTGCCCTGCGCCGCGCCGCGCCAACAGGCATGCGTCTTGCCCGTCCAGCCCGCGGGGAGCGGTCCCGCCTCGATCAGGGCAAGCGGCACCGCGCCATCGCCCAAGCCGCGGGCGACGGCCGCGGTGCCGTCGGTCGAGCCGTCATCGACGACGGTGATCGCGACGTGGCTCGCGGGGTAATCCTGTGCGACGAGGCCGGCGAGGCAGTCCCCGATCGCATCGGCCTCGTTGCGCGCCGGTACGACGATGTCGATCATCGGCGCGGCACCGAGCAGCGGCACCGGTTGAAGCACCTCATAGGCCCGATACTGGCGCGCCGCGCGCGCGATCAGCGTTGCGACCACCAGCGCCCAGAGCAGCGAAACGGCGGCAGCGATCATGGCCGCGTCCGCCGCCGGATCAATCCGATCGGGACCGCGGGTGAATCAGCCGGCAGCATCGGCATCCAGGATCGCCCGCCCGGCCGGCGCCAGCGCCGCCGCCCCGGCGCTGTAATAGAGCAGCAGCTTGCGCCGGGAGATCCAGAGCTGGTGGCGATGACGGAGCAGCCCCTTGGTCCGGAGCCCGGCCGGATTGAACGCATAGGCCAGCCCCCAGAGCAGCATGCTGTCGAAGACCAAATGGATGCGCTCGCGCCATTCATGCGGCGCCTCATCGGGATCGATGACGTCGAAGCCGAAGCGGCAGGCGGTCCGCACCATCTGCACCGCGCCGAGCCGGCTGCCGAAGGGCGGCGCGCCATGCAGCGCGCGGATGGCATCGAGACTGCGCTCGCGCTCGACATAGGCGGCAACCGCCATAAGCGAGGAGCGCATGCGCTGCTTCAAGCGGATGGCCCAGCCGGCGCTCGGCCCCGCGCTCGGCATCAGCGGCAGATGCTCGTTCCAGAAATGGAGCAGCAACACCGGCTCGCCCTCGACGATCTCGGTGCCGTCGGACAGCCGCACGCTTCGGCTCGCGACGCCGCGTGAGACACGGAAGATGCATTGCTCGTCATTGGTGAATTCTTCGATGCCCTGGTGCTGCCGCAACAGGGAGTCAACGCCGCGCACCGCCCGGCCAAGATCCAGATACGCCACCGCCGCATCCTCGCGCCATGGACCTACCCCCGCGCTACAATCGGCCGGAGAGCGCCGGTGGTTCCTCGCCTAAACGGAATTCAGGGTTGCGTAGATTCCATGGCGCGTCCGAGAACCGGATGCTGGCGCAATCCCTGCGCGCGCGGCTGGCGGCGAGGATGCGACTTCGAAGGAGGAATCGAACCACGGGGTTGTGCGCGTGATCGGCGGCGCGCTCAGCGGTGCGCGCATCACTGCCCAGTCGAGCAATCGGCAGAGGTGCTGCACGATACGAGGAATGACGCCGGCCGCGTCAGGCGCGCGCGCAGAGCTCCGGGCGCAGGCTGACGCAGGCGGCGCGGCGGGCCTGCGGCGCCAGCACGCGCAACCCGGTATCGGGGACGCCCTCGCGAGCGAGATTGACGGCGTCGGTGACATGGCTTGCGGGCTCGACGCAGAAGAAGTCGCGCCCGGGCGGCGTATAGACGACGAGGAAAGAGAGCAGCGGCTGCGTTGCTGCCAGGCACAGCCGCGCGGCACGCTCCGGCCAGGTGACCACCGCTTCGCCGTCCCAACCGGTGAAGACGTTGTCGAGGGCGAGATCGGCGACGCGTCGTCCCTGGGCTAGCTCCCAGCCCGACGGCACCGCCCGCCGCTCGGTCGGCATCACCTCGGCATCGGTGAGCCAGACCTCGGCGGTCCGCGCCGCGATCCGCGCCTCCGGAGTGCGCGGGAAATAAGGGTGAAAGCCGAGCCCGGCCGGCATCAGCCCTTCGGACAAATTCTCGAGCTCCAGGCTGATCTCGAGCGCGTCGGGGCTGAGCGCGAAGCTCTGGCGCGCACGATAGGACCACGGCCAGGCATTGGCGGGGTGCTCGTATTCGAGGACGAGCCGGTCCTCGCGGCGTTCCGTCACGATCCAGCTTTGGCGCCAGCCGTGCCCATGGATCGCATGGCGCTGCACGACATCCGCCGGGCTCTCGACGATTTCACGGCCGCAAAACAAAAAGCGCGCATCGCGGATGCGGTTGCCGTAAGGCACCAGGGGAAAGCACCCCATCCCCTGCGCATCGCTGCGCGCCAGAGCGGCTGGCGATGCCGGCCGCAGCCAATCGATGCGGCGGCCGTTGCTCTCCCACCAGAAACCCGCAATAGCGCCGCCAGCGCCGGGAGCAACCTGGCAGGACGCCGCTCCGCTGGTCAAGGTGATCAGGCCGCTGCCGACAACCGTCATCCGCTTCCTCGTCACGCTCAGCCCCGAGGATGCGGCAGGCTTGGTTAATTTTTCGTTTCCCGGCGGGGGGCGGTCGCAGCGGCCACCCGGCTCCTATATGATCGACAGGCGTTCGATAGGAGGAGCGGATGGACAAGCGCGTCCAGTTTCACATCTGGTACGTCGTCGCCGCCATCATCGGTATCATCATCCTGCAACAACTCTGGATGCAGGAGACGCAGCTTACCGTTCTCCCCTATAGCGAATTCCTCGACGATCTCCACTCGGGCAAGGTCGCCGACGTGCGGGTTTCCGGCGATTATGTCGAAGGCACCTTCAAAGAGCCGCAAAACGGCAAGCGCCAATTCGTCACCACGCGCGTTCCGCCGGACATCGCCGATCAGTTGCAGAAATACGGCGTCAAATTCTCGGGCGTGGTCGAGAACAATTTTCTCAGCAACCTGCTCTCCTGGGTGCTGCCGACCCTGCTCTTTTTCGGCGTCTGGTGGTTCGTGATCCGCCGCATGGCGGGGCAGAGCGGAGCCGGCGGCTTCATGGCGCTCGGCCGCAGCCGCGCCAAGGTTTATGTCGAGACCGACACGAAAGTGACGTTCGCCGATGTCGCCGGCGTCGACGAGGCCAAAGCGGAATTGAAGGAGGTCGTCGATTTCCTCAAGAGCCCGCAGGAATACAGCCGGCTCGGCGCGCGCGTGCCGAAAGGCATCCTGCTGGTGGGGCCGCCGGGCACCGGCAAGACGCTGCTGGCGCGGGCGGTGGCGGGCGAAGCGGGCGTGCCGTTCTTCTCGATCAACGGCTCGGAATTCGTCGAGATGTTCGTCGGCGTCGGCGCCGCGCGGGTGCGGGATCTGTTCGTGCAAGCGCGCGAAAAGGCGCCGGCGATCATTTTCATCGACGAACTCGACGCGATGGGACGCGCGCGAGGCGCCTACCCCTTTGGCGGCCACGACGAGAAGGAGCAAACGCTCAACCAGTTGCTGGTGGAGCTCGACGGCTTCGATTCGCGCAGCGGACTGGTGCTGCTGGCCGCGAGCAACCGCCCGGAGATACTCGATCCAGCCTTGCTGCGCGCCGGTCGCTTCGATCGGCAGGTGCTGGTCGACCGGCCGGACAAGCTCGGGCGCATTGACATCGTTGCGCTCTATCTGAAAAGGCGCCGGATCGCCGCAGACGTTTCCGCGGAGAAGATTGCCGCGCTGACGCCCGGTTTCACCGGTGCCGACCTTGCCAATCTCGTCAACGAAGCGGCGCTGGTGGCGACGCGCCGCAATGCGCGAGCGGTCGAAATGGCTGATTTTACCGAGGCCGTTGAGCGGATCGTCGCCGGGTTGGAGAAGCGCACGCGCGTTCTCAGTCCCAGGGAGCGCAAGGTCGTCGCGTATCATGAGATGGGTCACGCGCTGGCGGCCATGACGCTTCCCAGCGCCGATCCCGTTCACAAGATCTCGATCATCCCGCGCGGCGTGGGCGCGTTGGGCT
>DATJLU010000243.1:0-18110 GCA_035509275.1 Allostellaceae bacterium
TCTGGCGCGGCTTCCATGCCTTTCGGCGCTCCGCGAGCTCGGCGTCGCTGAGCTCAACCTCAATAGTTCCGGCGACCGCGTCGATGACGATGATGTCGCCGTCCTTGATGAGGCCGATCGGCCCGCCATCGGCGGCCTCGGGCCCGACATGGCCGATGCAGAAGCCGCGCGTGCCGCCGGAAAAGCGGCCGTCGGTGATCAGCGCCACCTTGTCCGAGATGCCTTGGCCGTAGAGCGCCGCCGTCGTCGCCAGCATTTCCGGCATGCCCGGCCCACCGCGCGGCCCTTCATAGCGGATGACGATGACGTCGCCCGGCTTGTAGTCGCGCTTTTCCACCGCAGCGAAAGCCCCCGGCTCGCCGTCGAAGCAGCGCGCCGGCCCGCGGAATTTGAGCGAGCCTTTCTGCATACCCGCGACCTTCACGATCGCCCCCTTCGGCGCGAGATTGCCTTTCAGCACCACCACGCCGCCGGTCGGCGCGATCGGCTTTGCCGTGGTGTAGACCACGTCCTGGCCGCTCGGGAATTTCACGTCTTTGAGATTCTCGGCGATGGTCTTGCCGGTCACGGTGATGCAATCGCCGTGGAGATAGCCACCGTCGAGCAGCGCCTTCATCACCACCGGCACGCCGCCGATCGCATGCAGATCCTTCATCAGATATTTGCCGCCCGGCTTGAAGTCGCCGATATAGGGCGTGCGCTTGAAGATTTCGCCGACGGCGTGGAGATCGAAATCGATGCCCGCCTCGTTCGCCATCGCCGGCAGATGCAAGCCGGCATTGGTCGAGCCGCCGGTCGCCGCGACCACCGTCGCCGCATTCTCGAACGCCTTGCGGGTTGCGATATCGCGCGGCCGCAAATTCGCGCGTAAGAGGTTCATCACCGTCGCGCCCGAGGCTTCGGCATATTGATCGCGGCTCTCGAACGGCGCCGGCGTGCCGGCCGAGCCGGGCAAAGCGAGGCCGATCGCCTCGGAGACGCAGGCCATGGTGTTCGCCGTGTATTGCCCGGCGCAGGAGCCGGCCGAGGGACAGGCAGCGCATTCCAATTCGTGCAGCTCGGCATCGGAGAGATTGCCGACGCTGTGCTGGCCGACCGCCTCGAACACATCGACGATGGTGACGTCGCGGCCCTGGAAGCGGCCCGGCAGGATGGTGCCGCCATACATGAAGACCGAGGGCACGTTGAGACGCAGCATCGCCATCATCAGCCCGGGCAGCGATTTATCGCACCCAGCGAGACCAACCAGCGCGTCATAGGAATGGCCGCGCATGGTGAGCTCGACCGAATCCGCAATCGCCTCGCGCGAGACCAGCGAGGATTTCATCCCGTCATGGCCCATGGCGATGCCGTCGGTGACGGTGATGGTGGTGAACTCGCGCGGCGTGCCGCCGGCGGATGCGACGCCCTTCTTCGCCGCCTGCGCCTGGCGCGCCAACGCGATGTTGCAGGGCGCGGCTTCGTTCCAGGTGGTGACGACGCCGACCAGGGGCTGCGCGATCTGCGCGTCGGTGAGCCCCATGGCGTAGAGGTAGGAGCGGTGCGGCGCCCGCTCCGGCCCGACCGTGACATGGCGGCTCGGCAGCGTCGCTTTGTCGACCTTGGGTTTCCTGACATCGTCGGGCATGGCGCTCTCCTCGATGTTCGCACTTGATTTTGCCGCACCATACAAAGTGCCCCGCCGGGGCTCAACCACGGCCGCCTTGTGGGCGCGCGAGACCGCGGCTAGAACGCCGCCCGTGCCGCCCCTCACCTTCGCCGAAGCCTGGCGCGCCTATCGCCGCACCGAGCCGCGGCTGCCGCCGAAGCCCCCGCCCGTCGCGCCGCGCCGCGTTGCCGATCTCGGCGAGATCGCGGACGGCTTCGATCTCTTCGTGCTCGATGCCTGGGGCGTGCTCAATCTCGGCGACACGCCGATCGCCGGCGCCGCCGCTGCGGTCGCTCGGCTGCGCGCCGCGGGAAAGCGCCTTCTCGTCCTTAGCAACGATGGCACGCGCGAGTCCGAGGCCGCGGCCGAGCGCCACCGCCGCCGCGGCTTCGATTTCCGGGCGGAAGATATCCTGCCAGGCATCGCCCTGCTGCCCGACGTGCTGGCCGGGCTCGGCTCAGCAGCGCCGCTCGGCCTCATCGCCGATCCGCCCGCCCCCTACCCCGCGCTCACCGGCGCCATGTCGCCGCTCGACGACGATCCTGCCGCCTATGATGCCGTTTCCGGCTTCGTCTTCCTGTCGAGCGACAGCTGGAGCGAGGCGCGTCAGGCGCTGTTGCAACAGAGCCTCGCGCGCCGCCCGCGCCCGCTCGTCATCGGCAATCCCGATATCGTCTCGCCCGAGCCCGACGGCATGGCCGCAGAGCCCGGGCTCTTCGGCCATCGCATCGCCGAGGCGACCGGGCTCCGTCCGGTCTTCTGCGGCAAGCCCTTCGCCCCGATCTATGCGCGCATCACCGCGCGCTTTCCCGCGATCGCGCCGGGGCGGGTGCTGGGCGTCGGCGACACCCTCCATACCGACATCCTCGGCGGGCGCGCCGCGGGCTGGCGCACGCTGCTGATCGAGAACGGCTTCTGCCGCGGCCAGGATGGGGCGGCGCTTGCCGCCGAATGCGGCATCTGGCCGGATTTCATCGCGCCACGGCTTTGAAGTTTTGATCCTGTCCGCGGCTTCGGTTACTTTGAGCGCGCTGGTTGTAGGGAGGAAGCGCGTGGCGGCGTGGCTTGCCTATGTCCTCGGCTTGGCGACCTGGTTCCCGGTCGTCATTCTGGCGGTGCTGACGGGGCGATTGCTGGCGGAAGCGCGCGAGGCGCAGACGCGCCCGCTCGGCAGCGACGGACTGCCGCTGTCGCTCGTCGGCAAGCGCGAGGGCGGCGACGATGCCTGGACCGTCGCCTGGGCCGACGCGCTGAGCTAGGCGCCGGAGGCGTCAACCGACGAGGCGCGGCGTCAGCTTCTCCTCGAATTCGAGGCCCGCTTGCTCGCCGCGCCGCCACGCCACTCTGGCGCGCAGCGGCCCGAAATCACCGAAAACGATGATCACATTGCCGCCGGCGAGGCCGGGCTGCTCGATGCTGAGCCGCGCGCCAAGCGCGGAGTAATCGAGCACCACGCAACGGTCCCAGGCCTCGCCGCGCTCGATCTGACCGGACCAGAGCACGGGAACGCGTTTGGCGCGGCGGCGTTCCTGCAGCGCGCTGGCGCTGCGATCGATGCGCGCCGTGCCGATAAGCAGGCGGTCAACGCTGTCGGCGCCCATGGAGAGAGGCAGGATCAGGCTCTCGACGCGCTCCAGACTGCTTTGCAGGACGGGATCATCCTCGATGAGGAGCGGCTCGCCCGAGGCGCGCACCGCCACATAGGCGCTGCGTACCGCATCGCGTGCGGAGGGGGGAACGGCATCGAGCGTCTTCCCCGTGAGATCGACGCCGAACGCCATGGCGATGTCGGTGCCGTAGATCACATAGCGATAGTCGCGCCCGGCATCGATGACTTCGACGAGATGGAGATAGCCCAGCCATGGCCGCAGCTCGAAGACGTCGAACTCCTTGCGCGCCGGAATCCGCCTGCCGCCCCGCTTGCGATCCCAGAATTCGAGCAGCGAGACGAGTTGCGGCTGCATCGGCGGGAGGGTGTTGAAGGACGCCATGGCGCTATGCCCGTGCCCACCCGCGCGCCGTCCGGCCCGGGCGCAGCGGCAAGGCTTGGGTTGTCACAAAAACGTTCGGGCGGGCGCGAAATGTCGCATCGCTTGCCGCCGCGAAATTGTGGGATTTTCTCAGGCTGGAACGACCGATCGAGCCGCCGGGATCAGCGATGAAGGTCATCGAAGAAGCCATCACCATTCTCCGCGACAGCGACAACCCCGGGCTGACCCTGCTCATGGGCGGGTATCGCGTCGGCTTGACCCTGGAGGAGGCGCGCAGCCTGCTGCACGGCCTGCGCAGCGCGCTGGCCGAGGCTCCGGGTGAGGCGGAGCCTGCCGAACAGGCCGATCGCGCGATCATCGTTGCCAAGGTCAAGGAGCAGATGATCAGCTGGGCGAAGATCGCGGACGCGACCCGGCGGCCATAAGCGTTTTCATGCGGCGGGACTTTCGGCTTCGAGCGCCGCCAGCGCCCGCACTGCCGCATCATCCGTGGCGGCCAGCTTTTTCGCGACTTCCGCATCGTCCCCTGCCTGGCACGCTTCCATCAGCGCGCGCGCGCATTCGATAAGCTCCTGCAATCCGGCGGTCCCGGCAACCGATACCAGCTCATGCGCCGTACGCTCGAGGACCTTGGCGTCCGAGCGATGCTCGCGCATCCGGCTGAGGAAGCGCGGCAGCTCGGTACGCGTGCGAATGATGAGCTCGTTGAGCTTGGCACGGCCGAGATGCACCTCGAGGTCGCGCAACGCCGCGCGATCGCGAACTTTAGGGATGGCGCCGCCGGCCTCGGGCGTCTCGGCCGCGCTCCGGCCGCCCCTCACCCAGCGGTCGATGGTCGCCAGCAGCGCTGCCGCATCGACCGGCTTCGACAGGTGGTCGCTCATGCCGGCGGCAAAGCACTTCTCGGCATCGCCGGGCAGCGCGCGCGCCGTCATGGCGATGATCGGCGTCTGCGCCGCCGCGGTGCCGAGCTCGCGGATCGCCCGCGTCGCCGCCAGCCCGTCCATCCGCGGCAGCTGCACATCCATGAGAACGAGATCGAACGAACGGCGCCGCACCGCCTCCACCGCCGCCTCGCCATCGCCCACGACCTCGACCGCGTGACCGGCGCGGCGCAGCAGGGTGAGCATCAGCTCCTGATTCATCGGCGTATCCTCGACCAGCAGGATGCGGGCGCCGCGCACCGCGGCGCCCCGCGCCTCCGACTTCTCGCCGCCCTCCGCCGGCTTGAGCGGTACCGTGAACCAGAAATTGCTGCCCATGCCCGGCGTGCTGGTGACGCCGATGGTGCCGCCCATGTTCTCCACCAGGTTCTTGCAGATCGCGAGGCCGAGGCCGGTGCCGCGCAGATAAGCGCCCGCCCTGTCCTCGATCTGCGAGAATTTCTGGAAGAGGCGCGATTGCTGCTCTTTGGCGATGCCGATGCCGGTATCGGTGACCGAGAATTTGAGCACCGTGCCCGTCGGCTGGTCCTCGATCTTGGAGATGGTGAGAACGACGCTGCCCTGATCCGTGAACTTGATCGCGTTGCTCAAGAGGTTCAGCAGGACCTGGCGGATCCGGTCGGGATCGCCGCGCACCAGGCTCAGCACATCGGGCTTGAGCACGAAATTGAGATCGAGGCCGCGTTCGCGGGCGGCATGCCAGACCACCGTGTTGCAGCTCACCGCGAGGTCGATCACGCTGAAATCGGTCTCGACCAGCTTGAGCTTGCCCGCCTCGAATTTGGCGAGATCGAGGATGTTGTTGATGATGGCCAGCAGCGAGCTGCCGGCGTCGCGGGCGAAGCTGGCGTAACGGCGTTGCTCGGCCGGCAGGTTCTCGTTCAGCAGAAGGTTGGTGAAGCCGATGACGCCGTTGAGCGGCGTGCGCAGCTCATGGCTGATATTGGCGATGAACTCCGATTTCGCCTGGTTCGCTTCTTCCGCCGCATCGCGCGCGCGGCGCAGCTCGCTCTCGATCCGCTTCTGCTCGGTAATGTCGACGAAGATGCTGACGCAGGCGTCGACCCGTCCTTGGGTGTCGCGCACCGGGCTGAAATCGAGCTTCGCCCAATACGAGGTTCCGTCCTTGCGGCGGCTGAGGAAGGCGGTGGAAAGCGGCCGCTGGTGGCGCACCGCTTCCGCGATCTCGGCGGTGATTTCGGCGTCGGCCCCCGCCCCCGTCAGCACATCCCAACGCCGGCCGATCAGTTCTTCCCGGCTGTAGCCGGTGATCGCCGCAGCCGCTTCATTGGCAAAGACCACGGGATAGCCCGCGCGATGCGGGTCGATCACGATCACCCCCGCCGTGGCGGCTTCGAGGAGACGCGCGAACTGGCCGCGATCCTGCGCCGCCTCCTCGCCGGTGCCGACCAGGAGGGCCGAGCGCCGGCTGTCGAGCGGGCGCACGACCGAGATGCTCTCGCCGCGCTCCTCGCCCGCCCGGCCGGTGAGCCGCCGCGTCTCTTCGACCCAGAGCGACGGGCCGTCCTTGCGCTGTGCACGATAGGTGAAGGTCACCGCCGCGCCGCCGGCGATGAGGCTCGCCGTCACCTCGCGGGCGCGGGCGACATCCGCATCATCGACGATCGCAAGCCACGGCCGGCCGACCAGCTCGCGCGGCTCATAGCCGAGGATGTCGTGGACCGAGGGCGAGACATAGCTCCAGGCCTGGTCCGCGCCGATCCGGGCGAGAATCTCCGTCGTGTTCTCGGCCAGCAGCCGGTAGAGCGCCTCGCTTCCCTTGAGCGCCTGCTCCGCGTCCTTGCGGCTGGTCACGTTGATGACGATCGCATCCCAGACGATCTCGCCGCTGGCTTTGCGAAACGGCATCGCTCGTCCGGAGAGCCAGCGCTGCCGGCCGCCGGCGAGCACGACGCGGAACTCATGCGACCACGGGGTGAGCGAATGCCCGGCATCGACGAGAGAGCGGCGGAAGGTGGCGCGGTCGTCGGGGTGGATCGATTGCATCACCCTCGCCGGGTCGGGCGATGGACCGAGCGCGCCCTCGCCGAAGATCCGCGCCGCATCCGCGTTGTCGAAGGCAAAGCGCATCTCGCCGGCAATGCTGACAATGATCTGCAGCACGGCGCCCGGAACATTGGCGACCAAAGCCCGCCAGCGCCGCTCGCTCTCGCTGCTGCGTCCCTCGGCCTCACCCAAGCGCTGCAGCAGGACGCCGAAAATGAGGGTGCCGACGAGGACCCGGCCGATCAGCGCGATGCCGGTCTCGGCCGGGAATTGCGCCAGCGCCGGTGACACCAGGGCCGAAGCGCCGAAGGTGAGGCAGAGCGCCAGCGCCGCAAGCTCTTTCAGCCCGAAGCTGCCGCCTTCGCGCCGCATGGCTTCCGTCATGGCGAAGCCGATGACACCGCTGACCGGGATTTCCGCCAGGGTCGGGTAGATCGAGCCGCCGCCCAGCGCAAAGAAGGTGCCGGCCGCGATGGCGCCGGCGACAATGCTGGCGACGCCGCCGCCGAAAGCGGCAGCGAGACCGACCACCACCATATTGTCGCTGACCGCCAGCGGCGCGCCGAGGTAACGCTGCGCCAGCGCCGAGAGCAGTGTCGCCGCGCCCAGGATGGCGCCGACCGCAACCTGGCGCTGGCGCGGCGCCGCCCGCCTGATCATGCCGGCAAAGCTCGCATAGGCGATCGCGACGATCGCATAGCTCGCAATGCTGCTGGCAAGTTGACTGATCATGGCAGCTCACGGCGCGGCGTTGCAGGCGCAAGCCACGGCAGGAGCCGGATCGGCTGCTCCTTCTTGCGGCAAGCACGACTTCGGAGGTCGCGGGAACGCTTGGACGTTCCCGTCGACACGGGACGCTTTCAGGCCGAGATCGACCGGATGACGTCCGCCGGGGTGCTACCGGATTTGGTTGCCGCATCCGGCGAGGCCGGCTGCGTCGCCGGCTTCTGCGCGAACGCCGGGGAGGTGCTCGACGGGAAAGCGCGTGCGGTAGGCTCGGCGGGCGAGAGCTGCTTCACGCCCTGCGCCAGGGCATAGCTCAGCGCTCGCGCTTCTTCGCCGCTCAGGTTCAGTCGAAATCCCTCCATGATCACCGTCAGCTCGTTGCGCTGCGCATCGGGGATCACGGTCACGCGCTCCGGAATAATCTTCACATTCGCCTCCACCGAATTCGAGATTATCCATGTTCGCAGAACCGCCGGTTCTGATCCCGGCCCAGATCGTCGCGCGACATTGCGGCGATCTCCGCCTGCGGCCGCGCTCCGATCGGAATTTCCGATGAAATTCCGCGATCTAGGCTCGATGCGACGGGCATCGGGCGCGGCCGCCCCGGGGGGCTCCGTCCCGGGACAAAATGACGCAGCAGCGAATTGCGGCCGAGGCTGTGAACGCAATACGCGAAGGCGGCCCTCAAAGCTTTTCGCGCCGTCGGCTTTGCGGGCCGGCCTGCGCCGGTCGGCGAGATCGACTCGCCGGGCGCCGCCCGTCGCGCCGAGTCGGCGACCGCGGAGCCTGGTCTGACACGGCGTCCCGCTTGCTCGCTTGGAACGCTTCGCGCAGCACGGCGCGCAGCCACAGATTGGCCGGATCGCTCTCCATCGCCTCGTGCCAATAGAAATAGAGATCGAGCGTTGGCGTCTCCACCGGCAGCGGCAAGACACGGTTGCCGAAGGCACGATTGAGCACGCCGGCATAGCGCTCCGGCATGGTGAGCACGAGATCGGTCTCGCTGACAAGGCGAAAGGCGGCGACATAGTTGCGGCAGCGGAGTCGGACGCGGCGCTGCAGCCCGCGCTCCGCCAATGCCAGATCCTCGAAGCCCGGACCTTTGCGCCGCGAGGTCACCATCACGTGCTCCTGCGCCAGATAGGCCTCGAGATCGAGCCCGTGGCGCAGCGCCGGATGACCCTGCCGCGCCACGACCATCAGCCGGTCGGCGGCGACGCGCTCGCGATGGATCCGCTCCGGCAGCGGCAGCGGTACATCCATGGCAAGGTCGAGCATGCCCGAAGCGAGCCCCGTCTCGATATTGCGCCGCGCCACCTGCACGCTGCGGAGGTCCACATGCGGCGCCGCACGCGCGATCCGCGCCATGGCCGCCGGCAGCACCAGCAGCTCGACCGGATCGCGCATCGCCACGGTGAAACGCGCTTCGCTGCGCCGCGGATCGAAGCGCCCGGCCTCGCTCAGCAACAGGCCAAGCCCGCGCAGCGACCGGCGCAGCGGCGCGATCAGGCCGCGCGTCAGCGGCGTCGGCACCAGCGCGCGGCCCTCGCGGCGGAAGAGCGGATCGTCGAACAGCAGGCGAAGCCGCGCCAGCGCGTGGCTGATCGCCGGCTGCGTCAGGTTGAGCTTCTCGCCGGCGCGGCTGACGCCGCCCTCGCTGTAGATCGCCTCGAGGACGACGAGCAGGTTGAGATCGAGCTTCGCGATATTCGGCATATTGATGGATATATATGCCGAATATTCATTTTTGTCATGGCACGCCCTCCCCTAGCCTGACGATCGATCGCACGACAGACCGGCAGGTGCAGGATGGACTTCCGCTATTCGGACAAGGCCGAAGTGTTGCGGCAGCGGCTCTTCGCCTTCATGGACCAGCACATCTATCCCAACGAGGCGCGCTATGAGCGGGAGATCGCCGCCGGCGATCGCTGGCAGCCCTCGGCGCTCATGGAGGAGCTCAAGGCGACGGCGCGCAAGGCCGGGCTCTGGAACCTGTTCCTGCCGGACTCGGCGCGCGGCGCCGCGCTCTCCAATCTCGACTATGCGCCGCTCGCGGAGATCATGGGCCACTCCGAGCTCGCGCCCGAGGCCTTCAACTGTTCGGCGCCCGACACCGGCAATATGGAGGTGCTGGAGCGCTACGGCACCGAGGAGCAGAAGCGGCAATGGCTGGAGCCGCTGCTCGACGGCAAGATCCGCTCGGCCTTCGCGATGACCGAGCCCGAGGTTGCGTCCTCCGATGCCACCAACATCCGGGCGACGATCCGCCGCGAGGGCGGCGACTACGTCATCAACGGCCGCAAATGGTGGGCGACCGGCGCGCCCGACCGGCGCTGCAAGATCCTCATCGTCATGGGTCAGACCGATCCCGCCAACCCCAACCCACACCGGCGGCAATCGATGATTCTGGTGCCCAAGGACACGCCGGGGGTGACGGTGCTGCGCGCGCTGCCGGTGTTCGGCTATGACCATGCGCCGCATGGCCATGGCGAGGTGGTGTTCGAGACGGTGCGCGTCCCCGCGAGCAACCTGCTGCTGGGCGAAGGGCGCGGCTTCGAGATCGCCCAGGGCCGGCTCGGGCCGGGCCGGATCCATCACTGCATGCGCGCCATCGGCCTCGCCGAGCGCACGCTCGAGGCGATGTGCCGCCGCGTCCGCTCGCGCGTCGCCTTCGGCAAGCCGATCGCCGAGCAGACGGTAACCTTGGAGCGCATCGCCGAGGCGCGCATCCTGATCGACGGGGCCCGCCTGCTCGTCCTCGACGCTGCCGACAAGATGGACCGGCTCGGCAACAAGGCGGCGCGCGCGGAGATCGCGATGATCAAGGTCGCGGTGCCCAACATGCTCTCCCGCGTCGTCGACATGGCGATCCAGGCGCACGGCGCCGCCGGTGTCACCGAGGATTTCCCGCTTGCCCGTGCCTGGGCCAGTGCGCGCGCGCTGCGCATCGTCGACGGTCCCGACGAGGTGCACCGCAATCAGATCGGCCAGATCGAGCTGAGGAAATACGCCTAGCGGCCGCGCACTGCCTCACCCCCTACCCCTCCCTCCCCCCTTGAAGGCAGGGCGATCGCATATGGATGCAGAGAGCGGACAGCACCATTGAAGATGGACCACAGAGGTAATGAGGCGGTGAGAAGACCAAGGGCAGGACGCGCGAAGCGCGCCGGTACTAATTTCTCACTGCCTCACCGTCTCTGTGGTGAACCCCTGGGTGGTGAACCCCTGCCCGCCGTCGGGGGGTTCGGGAGGGGGATCCAATACCCAAAACTTATGTCATCCCCAGCGCGCCGACGCCGAGCACCGCGGTGAGCAACGCGGCGCAAGCGACATAGAGCGCGAGCGCCGCTGCGATGATGGCGGCGGTGCAGGGCAGCGCGCGCTCCGCCGGAATCGCGAGCAGTTGCGGCGCGCCGGAATAGAGGAGATAGACGCTGTAGAGGCTGGCGAGAAGGCTCAGGATGCCGAGGACCGGCACCAGGCGGAAGACGCCGCCGAGCCAGCTCGCCGTCGCGGCATAGGCGATGAGCTTCAGGGCTCGATCGAACCGCTCCTCGCCGCCGAAATACCGGGCGAGCCGCGCCGCGATCAGCGCCAACACCGCGACGCCCGCAAGGCTCAGCGCCCAAGCCAGCACCGCCGCCGCTGCGCCGGTGCCGAAGCTGATAAAGCCGAAGAGCAAGGACCAGCTCAGCAGCTTCGCCACGGGCGGTATCGCCGCCAGCGGCGCAACATGGCGCAGATAGAGCCCGATCGGGGTGGAGTCCTCGACCGCAAGGGCACCCCACACCCGTCTGGGCGATAGCAAAAGGGCTTTGAGCCGCCGCAAAAACTCGTTTTCCCGCAGCGGCCGCACGGCCATGTCAACGTCCATACCCCGGCTCCCTCAGAACGCTCGCTCACGGGGGAACGCCGGCCGCGGAGGAAGCTCCGTGTTATCCTTGTGTCAACCTGGGCGCACTTTCACGCGGCGTGAATTCAGCCGGCGATACGCTCCAGCGCGGCGCGCACGCGGGCCAGCGCCGCCTCTTCCGCGGCGAGGCGCTCGCGCTGCTCCTCCACCACTTCGGGCTTGGCCTTGGCCAGGAACTGCTCATTGCCGAGCTTGCGACCGATCTTCTCGATCTCGCCGGTGATCCCGTCCGCCTCCTTGGCGAGCCGGGCGCGCTCTTTGGCGAGATCGACGGCGCCGGCGAGATCGAGCGACAAGGTCGCGCCGCCCGCCACCACCTGGATGGCGCTTTTCGCCTGGAGCAATTGGTCGCGCCGCGCGCGATCTGCCGGCTCGATCGCCGAAAGCCGAGCCAGCCGCCGAATCGCTTCGGCATGCCGCTCGATCCAGCCGCGCCCCGCCTCGCCGCAGTCGACCACATAGGCGGCGATCTCGGTCGCCGCCGGCACGTTCATCTCCGAGCGCGCCGTGCGCATGGCCGAGATCACCTCGACCACCCAATCCATCTCGGTCATCGCCGCGCGATCGACGAGCCCAGACGCAAAGCTCGGCCAGCGCGCCGAGATCAGCAAGCCGGCTTTACCCCCGGTGAAATGCCGCCACAGCGCCTCGGTGATGAAGGGCATGAGGGGGTGCAGAAGATGGACGAGCTGGCCCAGCACCCAGGCGGTCGTGGCGCGCGTCTCGGCCTTGGCGGTTTCGTCCTCCCCGGTGAGGATCGGCTTGGTGAATTCGAGATACCAGTCGCAGAACGTGCCCCAGGTGAAGTGATAGAGCGCGCCCGCCGCCTCGTTGAATTTGTAGTCATCGATGGCGGCGGCAACGCGCGCTCCGGTCTCGGCGAGCGCGCCGAGGATCCAGCGATTGACCGTGAGCCGCGCGGCAGCGGGATCGAACCCCTCCTGCAGCGCACAGCCATTCATCTCGGCATAGCGCGCCGCGTTCCAGAGCTTGGTCGCGAAGTTGCGATAGCCTTCGACGCGCGCTTCCGCGAGCTTGATGTCGCGGCCTTGCGCCGCCAGCGCCGCCAAGGTGAAGCGCAGCGCGTCCGTGCCGTAACGCTCGATGAGGTCGAGCGGGTCGATGATGTTGCCCTTCGACTTCGACATCTTCTGGCCGCGCTCGTCGCGCACCAGCGCGTGGATATAGACGGTGCGGAACGGCACCTCGCCCATGAACTTGCAGCCGAGCATCATCATCCGCGCGACCCAGAAGAAGATGATGTCGAAGCCGGTGACCAGAACGTCGGTCGGGTAATAGCGCTTCAGCTCCTGGGTCGCGTCGGGCCAGCCCAGCGTCGAGAACGGCCAGAGGCCCGAGGAGAACCAGGTGTCGAGAACATCGGCATCGCGCGCGAGATCGACCGGCTTGCCATAATGTCGCGCCGCCGCGGCCTGAGCCGCCGCCCCGGTCTCCTCGACGAAGACGGCGCCGTCGGGCCCGTACCAGGCGGGTATCTGATGGCCCCACCAGAGCTGGCGCGAGATGCACCAGGGCTGGATGTTGCGCATCCATTCGAAGAAGGTGTTCTCCCAGTTCTTCGGCACGAACTGGGTGCGGCCGGTCTCGACCGCCGCGATCGGCGCCGCGGCCAGCGTCTTGGCGTCGACATACCATTGGTCGGTGAGCCAGGGCTCGAGCACGGCGCCGGAGCGGTCGCCATGCGGCACCGTCAGGGTATGCGGCTCGATCTTGGCGACGAGGCCGGCTTGCTCGAGATCGGCGACGACGCGCTTGCGCGCCTCGAAGCGGTCCAGCCCGCGATAGGCCGTGGGCGCATTCTCGTTGAGCCGCGCGTCGCGGTCGAAGACGTTGATGAGGGGAAGGCCGTGGCGGCGCCCGACCTCGAAATCGTTGAAGTCGTGCGCCGGGGTGATTTTGACCGCGCCGCTGCCGGTGGCGGGGTCGGCATAGGGATCGGCGATGATCGGGATCCGGCGCCCGACCAGCGGCAGGATGGCGTGCCGGCCGACGAGGTCGCGGTAGCGCTCATCCTCGGGATGAACGGCGACGCCGGTATCGCCAAGCATGGTCTCCGGCCGCGTCGTCGCAACCGTGATGAAGCAGCCGGGCTCGCCCTCGATGGGATAATTGAAATACCACAGCGAGCCCTTGGTCTCCTGGTTCTCGACCTCGAGATCGGAGATGCCGGTGTGGAGCTTCGGATCCCAATTGACGAGGCGCTTGTCGCGATAGATGAGGCCTTCCTTGTAGAGCGTAACGAAGACCTTGCGCACCGCGGCCGACAATCCCTCGTCCATGGTGAAGCGCTCGCGGCGCCAATCGGCCGAAGCGCCGAGCGCGCGGAGCTGGCGGGTGATGGTGCCGCCCGATTCCGCTTTCCACTGCCAGACGCGCTCGACGAAAGCGGCGCGGCCCAGCTTCGCGCGGCTCGATTGTTCGAGCGCGAGCTGCCGCTCCACCACCATCTGCGTCGCGATGCCGGCATGATCGGTGCCCGGCTGCCACAGCGCGTCGCGACCCAGCATGCGGTGATAGCGGATGAGGATGTCCTGGATGGTGAAGGTGAGCGCATGGCCCATATGCAGGCTGCCCGTCACGTTGGGCGGCGGCATCATGATGCAATAGGGCGGAGCGGCGGAATCGGGGTTCGAGGCGAAAGCGCCCGACCTCTCCCAATCCCGATATATCGCCGTCTCGACCTCGGCCGGACGATAGGTCTTGTCGAGCATGGCTCTCGGTATCTGCTCCGCGGTGCTGAGGGGCGGCGTTGCGCCGCCGCGTCCGGGCGTAGGGCCGTTCAGCGGCTTTGCGCCTCGCGCGACATGCGCCGGATCTCTTCCTGCACCAGCCGCTCGACAAGCTGCGGCAGGTTGGCATCGAGCCAGTCGCGCAGCATCGGGCGCAGCAATTCGCGCACGAGATCCTCGAGCGTGCGCCCGGCATCGCCGAGCGGCAGGCTGCCGAGCTGGTCGCGTGCGCCGAGCGCGCTCAGCTGCGACAACGCCGATACCGAAGCGGCCGCTGTCCGTTCCGAGACCAGCCGATCTTCATCGCTCTCGAGGCTCGGCGGCGGCGGCGCGGGTGGAGGGGGTGGCGGCGGCGGCGGCGGTTCGGGCTCGGCGCGCGGCGGCGCCGCGGCTTCGACATCGAACATCGCCCGGGGCGGCGGTGGCGGCGGCTCGACAGCGGGCTTCTTGTTCCCCGCCGAGATGCTGACGACGGTGCCGTCCTCTTCCACCACCTCGGTCAGCTCGAGGACTTCCTCGCCGCGTTGCGGCTTTTCCGCTACCGCAGCCGGTGCGGCCGCCGTGTCTCCATCCTCGGCGATGATGCGCCGGATGGAGGCGAGGATTTCCTCCATCGACGGCTCGTGCTGCCCCTTCGGGTCCGACATGATGCTCAACCCAACTCGCGTAACCCTGAGCTAGAGTAGAAGAAGCGAGGGCAAAACACCAGCCGGACCGCCCGATTCGCGGGTTTCCGCCGCAACGATTCTAGTCTTTTGCGCCGAAACCGATCCATTTGTCGCGGACCGACTCGTAATGCCGGTCGACGTCGTAGAGTTTGACCGGGAGACGCAGATCGGCGGCGGTGAGACGTCCGATCTGACTCGCGAGGGTGAACTCCGCGACGGCGAGATCGTGCTGGGCGGTGACCAGCGTGACGCGGTCGGTGAACAGCTCCTGCTCGGCGTTGAGCACGTCGAGAACGGTGCGCGAGCCGACCGTCGCTTCCTGCCGGACGCCGTCAAGCGCGATATCGGCCGCCTTGATCGTCGATTCCAGCGAGACGATCTGCGCCCGTCCGGAAACGATCTGTTCCCAGGCTTGCGTCGCGCCTTGGATCGAGGCGCGGCGCGCATCGTCGGTCTGGCCTTGGCGCACCCCCACGGTCTGGATCGCTTGCCGGGTTTGCGAGTAGATGTTGCCACCTTCATAGAGCGGCATGGTCATGCGCGCGACGACCGAGCTGGTGGTGACGTCGTGGCCGACGAGCAAGGTCTCGTTGCTTTGGTTCAGATCGCCGACGAGTGCAATCTGCGGCAGCAGCTGGTCGCGCGTCGCGTCGACCGCGTCGCGCGCCGCATCCTCGGCGAAGATGCCGGCGATCACCGTCGGGTTCTTGAAGGTGGCGAGGTTCAGCGCGTCGTCGCGGTTGGCGGGCAGCACCGGGGTGAGGGTCGGCTGGGCCAGCCGTCCCGGCGGCACATGGCCGACCGCGCGGGCGTAGTTGGCTCGGCTCACTTGCAGATTGCCTTCGGCCTGCTGGCGCGAGGCAGTGGCGCCGGCAAGCCGCGCCTCGGCTTGCGCCACGTCGGTGCGCGTCACGGCGCCGACCTGGAACTGGTCGTTGGTCGCTTCGAGCTGACGGCGCAGCACCTGCTCGTTGTTGATGCTGAGATCGAGCGTCGCCTGGTCGCGGACGACATCGAGATAGGCCTGTGTCACGCTCAGGAACACCGACTCCTCGGTGGCGATATTGCGCGCCCGCTCGGCTTCGATGTTCTTCTCCGCCTCGGCCGTCAAGGCGACGGTGCGGCCGCCACTGTAGAGCGGCTGGTTGATGTTGAGGTCGACGATTTTCGGCACCGTCCTGCTGTTGGGCGCTTGCGGCGACGTCGGTGAGTTGTCGAGGTGCTGTGCACCGACCGAGCCGGTGAAGGTCACCGTCGGCCGCCAGCCGGAGAGCGCTTGCGGTACGCCTTCATCGGTGGCGCGGAGATTGGCGCGCTCGGCGAGGATCTCGGGGTTGTTGTTGTAGGCGTCGATCAGCGCGTCGGTCAGGGTCTCGCCGCGCGCGCCCCCGGCCGCGGCCAGCAGCAGCGCTCCCATGGCGCAAGAGGCGAAGAGATGGCGGCGCATGTTCCGATATCCGTTCTCGTCCCTGCTTAGAATACGAAGCTCGGCTCCGACTGGAAGCCCGGCAGCAGGGGCACCGTGGCATCGAACGCCGCGCGGCGCGACAAGGTACCGCCGGCCGAGGTCATCAGCACGGCTCGCCCCATGGCACCCTCCTCCTGCACCACCGCCACCAGCCTTCCGCGATCGGCAAGCTGATGCGCGATGGCCGTCGGAATGCCCGCGACCGCGCCCTCGAAGAGGATAACATCATAGGGCGCGCGGCCGGGATATCCGCCGGTGAGCGCCGCTTCGAGCACGGCGGCATTGCCGATGCCGAGCTCGCGCAGCCGCGTCATCGCCTGCCGCAGCAGCTCGACATCGCTCTCGATCGCAACGACGCTGCGCGCGACGCGCGCGAGCAGCGCCGTGCCATAACCGCTGGCGCAGCCGATCTCGAGCACGCGATCCTCGCGGCCGATCTCGGCGATCTGCAGCAGCCGCGCGAGCACCATCGGCTCCATCAGGTAGCGCCCATGGCCGAGCGGCAGATCGTCGTCGACATAGGCCGTGCCGCTGAGCGCGGGCGGCACGAAACGCTCGCGCGGGACCGCCAGGAAGGCATCGAGCACCCCCTCATCGGTCACCTTGTTGGTGCGAAGCTGGCTTTCGACCATGGTGAGACGCGCCGCTGCGTAATCGATCATGAAGCTCCGCCGGATGCTGCCCACCGATCGAGCCGACTTATAAAGGCGGGCTCCGTCGAACACAATCCTTGGCTGCCTCGCCCGGCGCCTTGACCCCCCTTCCCGCCCCAGCCTATATGTGAGGCTTCCCGGCCGGATGGCAGAGTGGCTATGCAGAGGACTGCAAATCCTCGTACAGCGGTTCGATTCCGCTTCCGGCCTCCATCGAGATATCCTTGATATTCAAACGGTTCACGCTCCCTGCGAACGTGAACCGTTCGTTTTTCGTGTTCCAACGCGTTCCGCGAGAAAACGGCGGATTTCCTGGCGTTACCAAGCCTTCCCGATTGTTCCGTGCAACACGCGGGGAACACGGGACGGCCCGCATGTTCACATTTTGTTTGCCGCCGGGCTTGCCGAATCGAGGTGCCCATCCTTATGTCTTTCGGCGTCGAGGGGCGCGTTGAAAGGTGAGCACCATGGGCCTAAGGAAATGGACAACCCCGCGGATCAGTGCCAGCGTACTTGCGCTCAGTTTCTCCGCCGTCATTGTCGGCCAAGCAGCTGCGAACTCGGCGACACTCCACAATTTCGTAGCGGGGGCGCCGCAGGGCTGCAACATCACGAGCAAAGTCCCCTACCCGCCGGAGCTGCCGCCGTGCAAAGCGCCTGAGGAGCACGACCTCGCCGTTATGCTCGGAACGACGAGCGCCAGTGGGGTCGGCCCTTACGTCGCGTTCAACGCCACCGTCCCGAACACCGTATTAGATGGGGTTGAGTATGTGGCTCGACCCGCCACGACGCCCGGCGAGCTTTACGTGGTCGATGGCCGCATCTTTATTCGGGGTGCCGATGAGGCTTGGCTTCCGGACGACCCAAAGAAATAGCCCCGGCCGATGAGCCGGGGCCTTCCCTAAGCCACCGCGGTCTACCGCCTCAGCATCTCCACCAGCATAGCGTATCTAGAAGCGATGACCCGCCGCTCCTGCGGCTCGAGATCGGCGATCATGCCCCGAAGCTTATCCCAGGCTGCGGCTCCCTTCTCGCTGCCGTCTTCGGCGCTGGCCCAGGCGAAGACGGTCAATGCGAGTTCGAAGGCGACGTTGGTTTTGGTCGTCATGTGCGGGCTCTCCTAGTTAGCGGCGATGAGCAGGATCGCCAGCAGGACAAGCCCTGCTGCGAGGTGGGGAAGACGGTCGGCTATGTATCTGAGCAAGGTGCATCTCCTCAGAGGGGAGAGCACCGCCGGCGCTGCCTGGCGTATCGGGAGATGGTATCATCGTCGAAGCGGCTTCCGGGGGTGCATTCCCTGGTTGACGTCAGACCCGGCGGGCAGTTGGTAGCTGCTCGTCGG
>DATJLU010000244.1:0-7829 GCA_035509275.1 Allostellaceae bacterium
CCGCCGACAAGCCGGCCAGCACCGCGTCGCGAAAACTGTCTTCACCCGGCGCCAGGTCGTGAAAGATGAAGGGGCTTCCATCCGGCATTAGGCATCCTCTGCGAGGCGCAAACCGGAAAAGGCCCAGCGCGCCGAGGGCGGGAAGAAATTGCGATAGGTGGCGCGGATGTGGTCGGCCGGGGTCACCGCCGCACCTCCGCGCAATACCATCTGGTTCGACATGAACTTGCCGTTGTATTCGCCGACCGCGCCGGCGACGGCGCGGAAGCCGGGATAGGCGGTATAAGGACTGGCCGTCCATTCCCAGACATCGCCGACCATCTGCGCAAGCGCGCCGCCCGCTGCCGGCTCGGGATGAAGCATCGCGCCCGGCCGGCAGAGATTGCCGTCGAGAGCGATCGCGGCCTCGACCGCGGCGACCTCCCATTCGGCCTCGGTCGGCAACCGCTTTCCGGCCCAGCGGGCGAAAGCATCGGCCTCGTAGAAGCTGACATGGACCACCGGCTCGGCGGGATGGACGGCGCGCCTTCCGGCGAGCGTGAAAACCGTCCAGCCGCCCTCCTCCAGCTGCCAATAAAGCGGCGCGGTCCAGCCCTGTTGCTGCACCGCGGCCCAGCCTTCGGAAAGCCAGAACTCTGGCCGGCGATAGCCGCCGGTGGCGATGAACTCGGCATACTCGCCGCACGAAACCAGACGCGACGCGAGGCGGAAGGGCTCAAGCCAGACCTTGTGGCGGGGCGTCTCGTTGTCGAAGGCGAAACCGGCGCCGCTATGCCCGATCTGCCGCAAGCCGCCGGCAACCTCGCACCAGGACAGCGGCGGCGCGTCGCGCGGCGCCGGCGCCAGGGCGGCATGATAAGCGGGCTGCAACGGATTGAGCGACAGCACATGCTTGATGTCCATCAACAGCAGCTCCTGATGCTGCTGCTCGTGATGAAGACCGAGCTCGACCAGCGCCGCGATGGCGCCTTCGGATCGATCCAGCGCCGCGAGGAGCTCGCCCATCGCCCTGTCGACATGCGCGCGGTAGCTGGCGATCTCGGCGATGCCGGGCCGCGACAGCAAGCCACGATCGGGCCGCGGGTGACGAGGTCCCACCGCCTCGTAATAGGAGTTGAAGAGATAGCCGTAAGCGGGATGGAACGGCCGGTAACCCGGCAGATGCGGCAAGAGCAGGAAGTTCTCGAAGAACCACGTCGTATGCGCGCGATGCCATTTCGTCGGGCTGACGTCCGGCATCGACTGCACCGTCTGATCTTCGGCCGAGAGCGGGCCCGCCAGCGCTTCGGTGGCGTCCCGCACGGCGATATAGCGATGCGCGAGCGACGGGCGCTCCTCAGCGGCCGGAGCGCTCTTCCGCGTATTCGGCCTCATGCCTCCCCTCTCCCGCGCGACGCCGTTATGCCTTGAACAACCCGGCTGATCCGAAGTTGCCGGCGGGCACCGTTTCGCCGTCAGGTTAGCTATCGCAGCTTCCTGGCGAAAGTCGCCGCCCTGGAGGCAGACAAATGGGAAGCGCCCGGACCGCTGGCAAGCCCGGGCAGCCGCCGACGCTGCGCTCGACGCCGAAGCTAGGCTCGGCGCTCGAGCGCGGTGCGTACCTCGGAGGCGATTTCGTCGGGACGATAGGGCTTGTGAATCAGCTTGCCGTGGAGCTGATCGGCGGGCCGCCGCGATACGTGCGAGAACCCCGTGGCATAGAGCACCTTGAGCTCCGGCTGCAGCCGCTTCGCCTGATCGGCGAGCTCGAACCCGTCCATCACACCAGGCATAACAATGTCGGTAAACAGCAGGTCGAACTTCACCTGCTCCATGAGAATCTGCAGCGCAACTTCAGCATTCGGCACTGACAGGACCGAATATCCCCGGTTCCGCAACGATGTAGAGACCAGTTCTCTCACATCTTCTTCGTCTTCAACCACCAAGATGCTGAAACTCATTCCGGCGTTCCCTTTGTGCCCCGGAGTTCAGCCCCGGACGCTCCTCCCCCTGGGAATATGGAGCGGTGCGCTGCCCCTGACGATAACCCGTTCGGGTCGATTTTGTTGCAGTGTGCTCGATTTTCCATCGCTTTACGAGGTTGCGATGATGAGTCGCGCCACACTTAATGCTCAGCAAAACGGAAAATCAGCGAGATCGCCGATTTGCCGTGGCGCCCGGGCACGAACTTACGCCGAAAAACTGCATCTGATCGTCCCGACACAACCGTGTCCAGTGTCGCCGACGCTTTGTCTGCCCCGTTCCGTGCCGCCTTGCTTGACGCGTCGGATCGAGTATAGGAGGCTCGCGCCAAACAAGGAGACGGGGCATGAGCTTCGCGACGATTCGCTTCGAGCGCGACGAGGGCGTGGCGACCTTGACGCTCAACCGGCCCGACCGGCTCAACAGCTTCACGACCGAAATGCACGAAGAGGTGGCGGCGGCGCTCGGCACGGTCGAAAGCGACGCTGACATCCGCGCGCTGCTGCTCACCGGCGCCGGCCGCGGCTTCTGTGCCGGACAGGACCTCAATCTGCGCGAGGCCAGCGCCGGCGGCGAGTTTGATGCCGGCGCGGCGATCGACCGCTACTACAACCCGCTGGTGCGGCGCTTGCGGGCGCTGCGCAAACCGGTGATCGCGGCGGTCAACGGCCCGGCGGCCGGCGCCGGCGCCAATCTTGCCTTCGCCTGCGACATCGTCCTCGCCGCGCGCTCGGCGAGCTTCCTGCAAGCTTTCTGCCGCATCGGGCTCGTCCCCGATACCGGCGGCACCTGGTTCCTGCCGCGGCTCGCCGGCTCGGCACGCGCCCTGGGGCTGATGCTGCTGGGCGAGCCGCTGCCGGCGGCGACCGCGGCGGAGTGGGGGCTGATCTGGGAAGTGGTCGATGACGACAAGCTGATGAGCGAAGCACGAGCGCTCGCGACGAAGCTAGCGCGAGGCCCCACCGTCGGGCTCGGCCTCATCAAGGACGCGCTCAACCGCTCGCTTGCGAGCACGCTCGATGCGCAGCTCGACAGCGAGCGCGATCTGCAGCGCATCGCCGCGACATCGGCCGATTTCCGCGAAGGCGTCGCCGCCTTCCTCGAGAAGCGGCCGGCGCGGTTCACCGGGCGATGATGGACGGCGATCGGCCCGAGCAGCGCCTTGCCGAAGCGGTCGCGCGCGCGATGCTGGCGCAGGACGAGGCCTCGCGCGCGCTCGGCATGATGGTGGAAGAGATCGCGCCCGGGGAGGCGCGGCTCTCGATGAGCGTGCGCGGCGACATGATCAACGGCCATGATCTCTGCCATGGCGGGCTCATTTTCACGCTCGCCGACAGCGCCTTGGCCTTTGCCTGCAACGCGCGCAACCAGGTGACCGTCGCCGCCGCCGCCGAGATCCAGTTCGTCAGCCCCGCCCGCAAAGGCGAGACGCTTGTCGCCGTGGCGCGCGAGCGGGCGAGCATGGGGCGCAGCGGCATCTACGACGTCGAAGTCACCGACCGTGCCTCGGGCCGTCTCGTCGCCCTCTTCCGCGGCCGCGCCCACCGCATCGACGGCCGCATCGTGGCAGAGGACCCGGCATGAACGACGGCTTGCCGCCCCTCGCCCCGCCGAGCCGCGGCGAGCTCGAACCGATCGAGCTGGCGAGCCGCGACGAGATCGCGGCGCTGCAGCTGGCACGACTCCGATGGACGCTGGGCCATGCCTACGACAATGTCGCGCATTTCCGCGGCCGCTGCGAGGCGGTAGGCACTCATCCGGACGATCTCAAGCAGCTTGCCGATCTCGCCCGGTTTCCGTTCACCACCAAGGACGATCTGCGCCAGACTTATCCCTTCGGCATGTTCGCCGTGCCGCGCGAGAAGCTGTTGCGGCTGCACGCCTCGAGCGGCACCACCGGCAAGCCGACGGTGGTCGGCTATACCAAGCATGATCTCGACATCTGGGCCGATCTCGTTGCGCGCTCGATCCGCGCCTCGGGCGGCAGGCCGGGCGATCTCATCCATATCGCTTACGGCTACGGCCTCTTCACCGGCGGCCTCGGCGCGCATTATGGCGCCGAGCGGCTCGGCTGCACCGTGATCCCGGTCTCCGGCGGCATGACCGAGCGGCAAGTGCAGATCATTCAGGATTTCAAGCCGAGCATCATCATGGTGACGCCGTCCTACATGCTGGCGATCGCCGACGAGTTCGAGCGGCAGGGGCTCGATCCCCGCGCCTCCTCGCTCAAGATCGGCATCCACGGCGCCGAACCCTGGACCAATGCGCTGCGCGGCGAGATCGAGCGGCGCATGGCGATGCATGCCGTCGACATCTATGGCCTCTCCGAGGTGCTTGGCCCCGGCGTCGCCAATGAGTGCGTCGAGAGCAAGGATGGACTCCATCTCTGGGAGGACCATTTCTATCCCGAAGTGATCGATCCCGCGACCGGCGCGGTGCTGCCCGATGGCGCGGTGGGCGAGCTCGTGCTGACGACACTCACCAAGGAAGCGCTGCCGATGGTGCGCTATCGCACGCGCGACCTGACGCGGCTCTTGCCGGGGACCGCACGCAGCATGCGGCGGATGGAGAAGATCACCGGCCGCAGCGACGACATGCTGATCATCCGCGGCGTCAATCTCTTTCCCAGCCAGATCGAGGAGCTGATCCTGAAGCAGCAGGCGCTCTCCGGCCATTATCTGCTCGAAGTGAGCCGCCCGCGCCAGCTCGACGAGCTCAAGGTCATCGTCGAGCTCCGGCCCGAAGCGACCCCCAACAGCGCCGCCGCCGAGGAGCGCATCGCCGCCGCGCTGCAGCATGACGTCAAGTCGCTGATCGGCGTCACCGCGCGGATCGAGATCGTTGCCGTCGGCAAGATCGAGCGCTCGATCGGCAAGGCGCGGCGCGTCATCGACCTTCGGCCGAAGAGCTGACCTCCGGAGCCTTGCATCGCCGCTTCCGGCACCCGACATTTAAGGCGAATTGCTCGATCCTTCCGATGGGGCTTCTTCCATGGCGAAATGGCGGAACCTGGCGCTGGCGCTGCTTTGCGCGCTGACGCTGCTCACCCCCAGCCTTGCCGCGGCGCGCGCCGGCGGCAGCTTCCGCGGCGGCGGCATGAGCTATGGCAGCGAAGGAAGCTTGGGCTCGCGCACCTATGGCGACAATGGCGGCCAATCCGTCGGCCGCAGCATGACGCCTTACAGCAATCCGGGTTCGTCGTCTTACGGTTACGGTTATGGCCAGAACCATCCCTTCCTGACCGGACTCGGCGGCGCTCTGTTCGGCTCGTGGCTCGGCTCGATGCTGTTCCCGCATTGGGGCTATGGCTGGGGCTTTGGCCATGTCTTCGGCTCGCTCTTCTCGTGGATCTTCATCATCTTTGCGCTGTCCATGCTGTTCCGCTTGTTCCGGCGCAGCCACGGCCCGCTGACCATGCCGCCGCTCGGCGGCATGGGTTATGGCGGCCCGACAGTCGGCTATGGTTCGGGCGCCGGCTATGGGCCGGCCATCGCCAGCCACCCGATTACGGTGAGCGCCACCGACTACACCGCGTTCGAGGCGATCCTGAGAGCGGTACAAGGCGCGTGGAGCCAGCGTGATCTGCGCTCGCTGTCGCATTATGTGACGCCGGAGATGCTCTCCTATTTCAGCGAGGAGCTCGCCGGCAATACCAGCCAAGGCGTCGAGAACCATGTCGAGCGCATCGAGCTCATGCGCGGCGATGTGCGCGAGGCCTGGGACGAGGGCAATCTGCAATACGCCACCTGCCTGCTGCAGTGGCGCGCTCTCGACTACACCGTCCGCAGCGACCGCAAACCCGGTGAGCCCGGCTGGCTCGTCGAGGGCGACGCACAGCACCCGAGCGCGGCGCAGGAGCTCTGGACCTTCGCGCGCAGCCGCGGCGGCCACTGGCTGCTGTCCGCGATCCAGCAGATCTAAATCCGACCTATCTTGCATCCCGGGCCCGGAGCCGTCATGGATCGGCTTCGGGAGGATGGCATGATCGGAGTTTCCGTCGAGCAGCAGCGCATTCGCGACGCCATTGCGCGTCTGTGCCAAGGCTTCGGCGAGGATTACTGGCTCGAGCGCGACCGCAAGGGCGGCTTCCCTGAGGCGTTCTACGGCGCGGTAGCGCGTGACGGCTGGCTCGGCATCGCCATGCCGGAAGCCTATGGCGGCGCCGGTCTCGGGATCGCCGAAGCGGCGGTGATGATGCAGGCGGTTGCCGAATCGGGTGCCGGCTTCAGCGGCGCCTCGGCGCTGCACATGAACATCTTCGGCCTCAACCCCGTCGTCCGCTTCGGCAGCGAGGAGCAGAAGCGCCGCTTCCTGCCGCCGCTGATCCGCGGCGAGGAAAAAGCTTGCTTCGCCGTCACCGAGCCCGATGTCGGGCTCGACACCACGCATCTCAAGACGCGGGCGGTGCGCCACGGCGATCACTACGTCGTCTCGGGCCGCAAGATCTGGATCTCGACCGCGCAGGTCGCGCATAAGATGCTGCTGCTGGCGCGCACCACGCCGTTGGAAGAGGCAGCAAAGCCGAGCGACGGGATCAGCCTCTTCTATACGACGCTTGATCGCAGCAAGGTCGAAGTGCGCGAGATCGCCAAGATGGGACGCAAGGCGGTCGATTCGAACCTGCTGTTCATCGACGGCCTCGAAGTGCCCGCGGCCGATCTCGTCGGTGCCGAGGGCAAAGGCTTCCAGCAGATCCTCCACGGCATGAATCCCGAGCGCGTCCTCATCGCCGCCGAAGCGGTCGGCCTCGGCTTCGCCGCGCTCAACCGCGCCGCCGAATATGCGCGCGAGCGTGTCGTCTTTGGCCGGCCGATCGGCCAGAACCAGGGTATCCAGCATCCGCTGGCGCAATGCTGGGCGGAGCTCAAAGCGGCGGAGCTGATGGTGCGCCATGCCGCCGCCCTCTACGACGCGGACCAGCCCTGCGGCGCCGAAGCCAATGCGGCCAAATATCTTGCCGCCGAAGCGTGCTGGCGCGCCTGCGAGACCGCGATCCTCACCCATGGCGGCATGGGCTATGCCCAGGAGTATCACGTCGAGCGCTATCTGCGCGAGGCACAGATTGCCCGCATCGCGCCGGTGAGCCCGCAGCTCATGCTCTCCTTCATTGCCGAGCGGGTGCTGGGCCTGCCCAAATCCTACTGACTTGGCGGGCGCACGCGGCCGAGGCTATGCTTTCCGAGGCGACCCGGGAGGACATCATGCCGCTGACCCAGCTCAACCACGTCACCGTGCGCACCGACGATCTCGAAGGCACACGCGATTTCTACGCCGAAGCGCTGGGCCTCCGGGACGGCTTCCGCCCGCCCCTCGCCTTCCCCGGCTACTGGCTCTATTGCGGCGAGCAAGCGGTGGTGCATCTCGTTCCGCACAGCGGCCAGATCGGCGCCGGCCCCGGCGATGCCACCGGCAATTTCGACCATGTCGCTTTCGTCGGCGAGGATTACGAGGCGATGCGCGACCGCCTGCAGCGGATGGGCCTCGCTTTCCGCGAGAACGAAGTGCCTGGCATCCGTCTCCGCCAGCTCTTCGTCCGCGACCCCAACCAGGTGATGATCGAGATCAACTTCCCGCAGGCCTGACGAGGGCGCGCCAGCCGCGAGCAGAACCAAGCGGGACAAAACCCAGCCGCGAGACGTTAGCACCTTCGGGAGGGGGCCGGAGGCGCGCGATGATGTCGAGCTTGGGATGGGCGATTTTGCTGGTCGGCTTGGCCTTGGCGGCGGATGTGGGTTGGGCGGAATACCGCGAGTGGCGACGCCGGCGCCGGGCCGCCCGGCGCGGCACGACCCTGACCCAGAAATTCGGCCTGCGCGACCCCTCCTCCCGGCTGAACCATCGCAAAGCCAGCAGGTAAGGCGTGACCA
>DATJLU010000245.1:0-8341 GCA_035509275.1 Allostellaceae bacterium
CGCGACGCGCGTACCCGGGTTCTTCTCGCCAGGTCCGATGCCGCGTGGTGCCACCGGAAATGGTGTAAAACCGCTGCACCCTGCCATTGCGGCAACAAGCAACGGCAGGTAGCACCAGCGAATCATGCTGCTGCCGCGAGAGCGTGCTCGGCAAAAAGCGCGCATGACATCAGCCGGGCATCGTCGCCGATTCGCCCGACGAGCTGAACACCGACCGGCAATCCGTTGGGCCCCTTCCCCGCCGGGATCGTTACCGCCGGCGTCCCGAGCAAGGTCCACATGCGATTGAACACCGGGTTCCCGGTATATTCATGACCGACGGGGGCCTCACCCGGCGCTGCCGCAACGAGAACCGCCGCGCACTCGCCGAAGAAGTCGGCAAGGGCCCGCCGCGCCACGGCGGTCTCGGCCAGCGCCGCATCATATTTGTCGGCGCCGATCGCCATGCCCTGATCGAAGAGTTGCGCCAGGCGCGGCGAAATCTCCGCGCCGTGGCGAATCCGTTCGTCGGCCAGCGCGCGGGTCATCTCGTAGCTCATGATCGTGTTCTGCGCGTCGACCAGGCCGTGATGCTCATCCGGCACCGGGATATCATCGACGCGAGCGCCGGCGTCGAGCAGCACGGCGCGCACTCGGTCGAGCGCAGCGATCGTCGCCGGCTCGGCCTCGTCCCACATCGGCGTCCGGCAGAAACCGATCCGCGGCGGCAGCGGCGCATCGACGTCGCGCAGCGCCCGGCGGTCAGTTAAGATGCCGATGAAGAATGCCGCGTCCTCGACATTGCGAGCCATGACCCCGACCGTATCGAGACTGTCGGCCAGCGCCTTGACCCCCACGCGCGATACGAGGCCAAAGCTCGGCTTGTAGCCGACAACCCCGCAATAGGACGCCGGCCGCAGAATCGAACCGGCGGTTTGCGTGCCAAAGGCGAGCGGCGCCATGCCGGCGCCGACCGCGGCCGCCGAGCCGCTCGACGAGCCGCCGGGCGTATGTGCGGGATCATGCGGGTTGCGGGTCTTGCCGGGGCTCAGTGCGGCGAACTCGGTGGTCACGGTCTTGCCGAGAATGACCGCGCCGGCGGCGCGCGCGAGCGCGACACAGGCGGCGTCGGCGGCGGGACGGAAGCCGCGATAGACGCGCGAGCCGTAGGCCGTCGGCATGTCGGCGGTATTCATGATGTCCTTGACCCCGATCGGGATGCCGTGCAGCGCTCCCCGGGGTCCCGATTGGTCACGCGCCCGCGCTTCGGCGAGCACCTGATCGGCGTCGATATAGGCCCAAGCGCCGAGCTCCGATTCGCGCCGGGCGATCCGCTCGAGGCAGGATTCGGCGAGAGCGACGGCGGAGAGCCGGCCGGCGGCGATGCGCGCGGCGGCCTCGCGCGCAGACAAGCGGAAGAGTTCGGACATGTTCGGCGTCTCCGGCATTTCCCCCGCCCCATAACAGCAGCCATGGCGCTCGCCGTCGACCCCCCTCTATGCTCGGTTGCCCCGCCGCCCGCGCAAAGGAGGTTCCGCCATGGTCGAGCGCTTCAACGACGCCGGCACCATCGAAGGCTATCACGCGCATGTCTATTACGACGCGGCGAGTCGCCCGGCGGCAGAGCAGCTCCGAGCCGGGCTCGGCGAGCGCTTTGACGTCCGTCTCGGACGCTGGCATGACGAGCCCGTGGGTCCGCATCCGTGCTCGATGTATCAGGTGGCTTTTGCCGTGGGCGAGCTGCCGAAGCTGTTGCCCTGGCTGCTGCTGAATCGTGGCGAACTCAGCGTTCTCGTTCACCCCCTGACCGGCAACGACTATGACGATCATTCGCGCTTTGCCCTGTGGCTGGGCACGCCGCTGCCGCTCCGGCTCGAGGTGCTGCGGCGGGGGAGCCCGGATTGACGAGACCCGGGCCGCTCCAAGCCCTACAATGCAGGCGCTGCTTGGTGGCACGAAGATGACGCGAATTTAAGTTGCGCGCTGCCGGCGTGTAGCGGCGTATCGGCCGCGGCGTCTCTGCCACGGCCGGCGAGGACCGAAGACGGGAGGGCGTGCCATGCGGTCTCGGAGCGTGATTACGGCGATCGCCGTCATCATCGCTGTTCTTGTCGTTCTCGGCATCGCCTCCGACTTCCTGGTCGACTGGCTGTGGTTCTCATCGGTCGGATATTTTTCCGTCTTCCGCACGATGCTCCTCGCCCAGGTACTGCTTTTCCTCGCTGTCTTCGTCATCTCCGGCGTCTGCCTCTGGGCCTCCGGCATGCTGGCGCTGCGCTCCGGCCGGCGCCCGGGGCCCTGGCTCTCGTCGAATTTCCCGCAACTGCCGGACCTCTTCGGAGTCATGGCGCCGAGTCGCGCGTGGCGCTTCATCATCCTGGGGGGGGCCGGTCTTCTGGCGCTGCTGACGGCGATGAGCGAGAGCGGCAACTGGACGGTGGCGCTGCGCTTCCTCGATCGGGTGCCTTATGGCGAAGTCGACCCGGTCTTCGGCAAGGATATCGGCTTCTATCTCTTCGCATTGCCCGCCTATGTCGCGCTGATCCATTGGGCGATGGTGCTGCTGTTCCTCAGCGCGCTCCTCGCCTTCGCCGTCTACGCGCTGAACGGCGAGATTTCTCTTGCCGCTCGCCCCTGGCGCATCTCATCCGCTGCCATCGTCCACGGCTCCGTCCTGCTCGGTCTCTTCTTCGCGCTGAAAGCCTGCACCTATGCGCTCGACCGCTATCTGCTCCTCTATGGCGATAACGGCGTCGTCGTCGGCGCGGCCTATACCGATGTCCATGTCCGGCTGCCGATCCTGTGGATGCTGATCGGCCTCACCGGCGGCGCCGCTCTCGTCTCCTGGGCCAATATCTGGCGGCGGGCCTATTGGCTGCTGGCCGCGCCCGCCGCGGGGTACGTCGCCCTCGTCGTGCTGACCGCCGGAATTCCCGCGGTCTTCGAACGGCTCTATGTGAAGCCGAGCGAGCTGCAGCTCGAGACGCCCTATCTGCGCAACAACATCGCCCTTACCCAGGAGGCCTATGATCTCCGGCAGGTTGCGATCAAGCCTTTCCCGGCGACGCAGGATCTCACGGCTCAGTCGCTCGACGCGGATCGCGCGACGGTCGACAACATCCGGCTCTGGGATTGGCGACCGCTCATGGCGACGTATTCGCAGCTTCAGGAGATCCGCACCTATTACAAGTTCCTCGACGTCGATGTCGATCGCTACCAGCTCGGCGACACCTATCAGCAAGTGATGCTCTCGGCGCGCGAGCTCGATCCGACGCTGCTGCCGCAGAGCGCTCAGACCTGGGTGAACCTGCATCTGCTGTTCACCCATGGCAATGGCGTGGTGATGTCGCCGGTCACCGAGAAGACCCGCGAAGGACTGCCGATCTTCTACGAACACGACATTCCGCCGGTTGCGGCCGGCGGCCCCGAGATCGATCAGCCCCGGCTTTATTTCGGCGAAGGTCCGCAATCCTACGTGATCGTCAAAACCAGCACGCCGGAATTCGACTATCCCAAGGGCAGCGACAATGTCTATGCGAGCTATGACGGCACTGCTGGCGTCCCGATCGGCGGCATCGCGCGTCGGACGCTGTTCGCCTGGTATTTTGACGATCCCAACATCCTGATCAGCAGCTACATCATCGACAACAGCCGCATCCTCTTCCGGCGCAACATCGTGGAGCGCGTCCGAGCGATCGCGCCTTTCCTGCAGCTCGACCACGATCCCTACATCGTGATCAGCGGTGGGCGGCTCTTCTGGATACAAGACGCCTATACCACCAGCGACTGGTTTCCCTATTCCCAGCCGATGCCGGAGGGCGGCGCCGATTACATCCGCAATTCGGTCAAGATCATCATCGACGCTTATAATGGCACCGTCGATTTCTACGACGTCGATCCGCACGATCCGGTGCTGGCGACATATCGGCGCATCTTTCCCGGTCTGTTCAAGCCGCTCAGCGCGATGCCGGCCGATCTGCAGCGGCATCTACGCTACCCCGAGGATCTGTTCCTGGTTCAGGCCGAGATGTACCGGGCCTATCACATGAATGCGCCCGAGGTGTTCTATAACCGCGAGGATCTTTGGCAGTTTCCCGGCGCGACCAGCAGCATCGGCAACATCGAATCCGCCGATGGCGCCAAGATGGCGCCATACTACATGATCATGCGGCTGCCGACGGAGTCGCGCGCCCGGTTCTTCCTCATGGAACCGATGGTGCCGAACCGGCGCGAGAACATGATCGCGTGGCTCGCCGCCGGCTGCGATCCCGCCGATTACGGCAAGCTCATCGTCTATGAATTCCCCAAGGAGAAGCAGGTCTACGGGCCGCTGCAGATCGAAGCGCGGATCAACCAGAATACCGAGATTTCGCAGCAGATCTCGCTGTGGAATCAGATGGGCTCGCGCGTCATCCGCGGCAATGTGCTGGTCATACCGATCCGCAACTCGATCCTGTACGTATCTCCCCTTTATCTCCGCGCCGAAAGCGGGCAGCTTCCGGAGATGAAGCGCGTCATTGCCGCCTATGGCGACAGCGTCGTCATGGCCGACACCTTGCCCGAAGCGCTCGCGGCGCTGTTCAAGGGAACCGCGCCGCCTGCCGCGCCGGTGGCCGCGATCTCTCCGGCGCCGGCGGGCGCATCGGCCGGAACGGCGCAAGCCGCGCTCGAGCATTACGACCGTGCGATCGCCCGGCTGAAAGCGGGGGATTGGAGCGGCTTCGGCGCGGAGCTGGACGCGCTCCGGCCGCTGCTCGAGCGGTTGAGCCAAGGCGCCGCCGGGCACTAGCCGGTGCCGCACGCGACGGCTTGACGGCGCCGGTGTTTGCTCGGGATACTACGGTGATTCCAAGGGGAGCCCCGGTAAGGGGCTGAGACACCACACCGGCCTCTGGCGACGTGGGAACCCTTTGAACCTGATCCGGATCGTACCGGCGTAGGGACAGGAACGGCGCAGCTCGAAGCATTCTGGCGCTAGAGCCGCCCCTCAACTCCGCAGGCACCGGATCTCCTGTTGCACCGCTCCGTCGGGAGAAGGAGATCGCTATGCCCGAAGGTACCATGAAGCAGAATTTCGGCGTCTCGACCGGCCCGTTGCCGGCCTCGCGCAAGGTCTCGATTGCGGGCCGGCGCCATCCCGAGCTGCGCGTCCAGATGCGCGAGATCGATCTGTCGCCGGCGGCGAAGGAGCCGCCGGTGCGCGTCTACGACCCGTCGGGCCCCTATACCGATCCTGCGGTGGCGATCGATATCCGCCTTGGCCTTGCGCCCGTGCGCGATGGCTGGATCCGGGCGCGCGGCGATGTCGAGGACAGCGCGGCGCGCGCGATTCGGCCGGAAGACAATGGTCTGCGCCCCGGCGAGGCGAGCGATGTGCCGGTCTTCGACCGCGCGGGGCGGCGGCCGCTCAAGGCCAAGCCCGGCCGGGCGCCGACGCAGCTCGCCTATGCCCGCGCCGGCATGATCACGCCGGAGATGGAATACATCGCCATCCGCGAGAATCTCGGCCGCGAGCAGGCGCTGGCGGGCGCGCGCGACGGCGAGTCCTTCGGCGCCGCGATTCCCGATCACGTCACGCCCGAATTCGTCCGCGACGAGGTCGCGCGCGGCCGCGCCATCATCCCGGCCAATGTCAACCACCCGGAAAGCGAGCCGATGATCATTGGCCGGAACTTCCTGGTGAAGATCAACGCCAATATCGGCAACTCGATCGTGACCTCCTCCGTCGCCGAGGAAGTCGACAAGCTGGTCTGGGCGATCCGCTGGGGCGCCGACACGGTGATGGATCTCTCCACCGGCAAGAACATCCACACCATTCGCGAATGGATCATCCGCAATGCGCCGGTGCCGATCGGCACGGTGCCGATCTATCAGGCGCTGGAGAAAGTCGGCGGTCGGGCCGAGGAGCTGACCTGGGAGATCTTCCGCGACACGCTGATCGAGCAGGCCGAGCAGGGCGTCGACTATTTCACCATCCATGCCGGCGTGCGGCTTCCCTATATTCCGCTGACTGCCAAGCGCGTCACCGGCATCGTCTCGCGCGGCGGCTCGATCATGGCGAAATGGTGCCTTGCCCATCACCAGGAGAGCTTCCTCTACACCCGCTTCGAAGAGATCTGCGAGATCATGCGCGCCTATGATGTGAGCTTCTCGCTGGGCGACGGGCTTCGTCCGGGCTCGATCGCCGATGCCAATGACGAAGCGCAATTCGCCGAGCTGAAGACCTTGGGCGAGCTCACCAAGATCGCCTGGAAGCACGATGTGCAGGTGATGATCGAAGGGCCGGGCCACGTGCCGATGCACAAGATCAAGGAGAACATGGACCTGCAGCTCCAGCATTGCCATGAGGCGCCGTTCTATACCTTGGGTCCGCTCGCCACCGACATCGCGCCGGGCTACGACCACATCACCAGCGGCATTGGCGCCGCGATGATCGGCTGGTTCGGCACGGCGATGCTGTGCTACGTCACGCCCAAGGAGCATCTGGGGCTCCCCGATCGGGACGACGTCAAGACCGGCGTCGTCACCTACAAGATCGCGGCGCATGCGGCAGATCTCGCCAAAGGCCATCCGGCGGCGCGGCTCCGCGACGATGCGCTGTCGCGCGCGCGCTTCGAGTTCCGCTGGCGCGACCAGTTCAACCTGTCGCTCGATCCCGAGACGGCGGAGAAGTTCCACGACCAGACCTTGCCCGCCGAAGGCGCAAAGCTCGCGCATTTCTGCTCGATGTGCGGGCCGAAATTCTGCTCGATGAAGATCTCGCAGGAGGTGCGCGACTACGCCCAATCCGGCATGGCCGAGAAATCGCAGGAATTCCGCGAGCAGGGCGGCGAGCTCTACAAGGTGCTGGAAGGACAGGCGGCACAAGTCGAGCCGTGAGCAAGGGCGGCGACCGGCTCTATCCGACCCGGCCGATCCTCGGGTGCCTCGCTCTGGTAAGACGCGGCGACCGGATCCTGCTGGCGCAGCGCTCGGTGCCGCCGGGCATCGGGCGCTGGGGCTTTCCCGGCGGCATGCAGGAGGTCGGCGAGACCGTGCTTGCCTGCGCGCAGCGCGAGCTCCGTGAAGAGACCGGCATCGTCGCCGAGCCCATCGCCGCGCTCAGCGTCTTCGATGCGATCCGGCGCGACGATGACGGCCGCGTCAAGGCGCATTTTGCGCTGGTCGCCGTGCTGCTCGACTGGCGGGAAGGCGAGGGCGAGCCGATCGAGGACGCCACGGCACTGCGCTGGGTCACGCCGGATGAGCTGCGCGCCGAAGCGCTGCCGCTCTTCGATCGCGTCGAAGAGCTGATGGCACTGGCGCTGTCGCGCGGCCGAAGCTAGGCGAGGAGCGCCGTCGCCTCCGCCCAGAGGCGTTGCACCAAATCGCCGGCCGGCTCCGCGCGCGCCATCGCCGCCGATTGCCCGGCCCAGACCTGCATGCGCTCGATGTCGCCTGCTTTGCCGCCGGCCTCGCGCAGCGCCGCGGTGAGGCCGCGCTGCACCGGGTAAGGCGCGGGCGCGGGCGCCGTGTCGCTGGTCGCCGCGCGGACATAGGCCGTGGCGATGCTGCGTCCGGGCCGGCCGCTGAAGACGCGGCTCACCCGCGTGCCCTCGGGCATGGTCCGCCCCAGCGCGTCGGCCCAGGCGGGATGGATCTGTGCCTCGGGACAGCGCAGGAAGCCGGTGCCGATCTGCGCCGCGCTGGCACCGAGAAGCAGCGCGGCGGCGACGCCGCGCCCATCGGCGATGCCGCCGGTTGCGACCACCGGCACGCGCACGGCATCGACAATCGCCGGCAGCAGCGCGAAGAGCCCGACCATCCCGTGCTCGGCGCTCGCCGCATCGAAGGCGGCACGGTGACCGCCGGCCTCCATGCCTTGCGCGACGATCACATCGGCGCCGGCGGCTGCCGCCGCGCGCGCTTCGGCGACCGTCGACACTGTGGCGAACCAGGCGAGGTTGCGCGCCTTGAGGCGCGCGACGAAGTCCGGTGGATAGAGGCCCATGATCGAGGAGACGGTCGGCGGCGCCGCGTCGAGCAGCGCTTCGCATTGCGCGGCGAAGTCCAGCGGCGTCACATCGCCGGCCGCTTCCGGCACCGCGTGGCCCCATTGCGCGAGGAAGGCGCGGAGCTCCGATTCCTGCGCGCGATCGCGCTGCGGCGGCGGATCCGGCACCCACAAATTCAGCTGAAAGCCGCCATTGCTGCCGCCGCGGAACTCCGCCGCCCAGCGCCGAATGGCCTGCGGCTGAAGCAACAGCGCGCCGCAAGCGCCGAGGCCGCCGGCATTGGCGACGGCAATCGACAGCGGCGCGGGACAAGCACCGGCCATCGGCGCCAGCAGGATCGGAACGCGCAAGCCGAAGCGCCGGCAGAA
>DATJLU010000246.1:0-17143 GCA_035509275.1 Allostellaceae bacterium
TATAACGGTTTAGCAAACCGCCGCCTTCAGCCACTCGGCCACCCCTCCACCAAAGAGTGAGCTCGTGCACGGCGTATGCCGGTGGTCGTTCTAGCCGCCCGGCGCCGCTTCTGTCAACGCGGCGGACGATGATTTCGGCCGCGGAAAGAGTCGCCGCCCTGCCCCCTAACCCCTCGTCGATTCACGGCATTTTAAGAAAAACTGCCCGATCATGCTCGCCGGAGACATGGTGGGAGGTGGGAGATGTCTCTCTCGAAGCGGACGATCGAGATGCTGCTTGATCTCGTCGAAATCAAGATCAGCTACATGGATATCGCCGATCGCGAGGATGCGCGCGATCTGCAGGCCCTGGAGCGCTGCCGCGCCGAGCTGCGCGCGCTCGACCGCGACGCGCCGGCGGAGCTCGTCGCTTTCGCCAGCGCCGGCGCTGCCCGGCGGCCCGGCCGCCGCCGCGCCGCGATGTGAGCCGAACCGCCCGGCGCCGGGCTCAGCCCGGCACGCGCATGCCGCGCGCCACCGCCGGGCGCGCGGCGATCGCCGCATACCAGCGCGCCACATGGGGAAACTCGGCGAGCTCGACCTTGTGCCATTCATGCCGCGCCACCCAGGGGAAGGTGGCGATGTCGGCGATCGAATACGCGCCGGCGAGATACTCCGCTTCGCCCAGCCGCCGATCCAGCACGCCATAGAGCCGGCGCGTCTCTTTGGTATAGCGCTCGATGCCATAGGGCACCGGCTCCGGCGCGGCGCGCAGGAAGTGGTGCGCCTGGCCGAACATCGGCCCGACGCCGCCCATCTGGAACATTAACCATTGCAGCGCCGCCAGGCGCGCCACCGGCTCGCGCGGCAGGAGCTTGCCGGTCTTCTCGGCGAGATAGATCAGGATGGCGCCGGATTCGAACACCGCCAGCGGCGCGCCGCCGGGCCCGTCGCTGTCGATGATCGCCGGAATCTTGCTGTTGGGATTGATGGCGACGTAATCGGGACGGAACTGCTCGCCCTTGCCGATATCGACGGCGTGCACATTGTAAGGGAGGCCGATTTCCTCGAGCATGATCGAGACCTTGCGGCCGTTGGGCGTCGTCCAGGTGTACAACTCGATCATCGCCAATCCTCCCCGTTTTGCCAGAGCCGGCACGAGGATAGCCCCTATTTTCGGCCCAGGCACGGGTGCGGCCGGGGCGCGCAGGCCGGAACCCAAGCCCGCCGGCAGACGTTCAACCCGCAGCTTATTTCGGCGCCGGAATCGCGTCTCAAAGGCGGTGCGGCGGCGAGCTCACCGACAGTGGAGCTGCGGCATGAAGGTGCTGATCACGGGGGCCGAGGGCTATATCGGCGCGGTGCTGGGACCCTACCTCGCCGAGCGCGGCCATCACGTGAGCGGATTGGATTGCGGCTTCTATCGCAATGGCTGGCTCTACGAGGATGGCCGCCGGCGGCCGCCGGTGGCGACGATGGACATCCGTCAGGTCGATGCCGCCGACGTCGTCGATTTCGACGCCGTGGTGCACCTCGCCGAGCTGTCGAACGACCCGCTCGGCGAGCACGACCCGCAGCTCACCTATGCGATCAATCATCGCGGCTCGCTCGAGCTCGCCCGCGCCTGCCAGGCCGCCGGCGTGTCGCGCTTCATCTACACCTCCTCGTGCAGCGTCTACGGCGCCGGCAGCGACGGCGCGCGGACGGAAGCGTCCGAGGTGCTGCCGCAGACCGCCTACGCCCGCTGCAAGGTGCTGGTCGAGCGCGACGTCCAGGCGCTGGCCGATGAGCGCTTCACCCCGGTTTTCCTGCGCAATGCCACCGCCTATGGCGCGAGCCCGCGCATGCGCTTCGACATCGTGCTCAACAACCTCGCCGGCCACGCCTGGACGAGCGGCGAGATCAAGATGACGAGCGACGGCACGCCGTGGCGGCCGCTGGTTCATGTCGAGGACATCTGCGAGGCGATCCTGCTGGCGCTGGAGGCGCCGCGCGAGGCGGTGCACAACCAGGTCTTCAACGTCGGCAGCGACGAGCAGAACTATCGCATTCGCGAGATCGCCGAGATCGTCGCCGAGGCCTTCCCCGGCTGCGTCGTCACCTACGGGCCGCCCAGCGCCGACAACCGCAGCTATCGCGTCTCCTTCGCCAAGATCCGCCGCCACCTCCCGGGTTTCCGCTGCCGCTGGACCGCCGAGCGCGGCGCCGGTCAACTGCACGAGATCTTCCAGAGTATCGCCATGTCGAAGGAAGTGTTCAACTACCGCGCCTTCACCCGGCTGCAGCAGCTCAAATATCTCGTCGCCACGCGGCAGATCGACGAGCAGTTCCTGTTCCGCGAGCCGACGGGGCGCGCGGCCGAAGCATGATCTTCACCCCCGCCCGTCTGGCCGGGCTCGTTCTGATCGATCTCGACCGGCACGAGGACGACCGCGGCTGGTTCGCGCGCGGCTGGTGCGCCCGCGAATTCGCAGCGCAAGGGCTCGACCCGCGGCTCGCCCAGGTGAGCCTGTCCTTCAATCGCCGCCGCGGCACGCTGCGCGGGCTTCACTATCAGCGCCCGCCCCATGCCGAGGCCAAGCTCGTGCGTTGCATTCGCGGCGCGCTCTGGGACGTGGCGGTCGATCTGCGCCCGGGCTCGCCGACGCGCGGGGAATGGCAGGCCTTCGAGCTCTCCGCCGAGAACGAGCGCGCCCTCTATATTCCCGAGGGGTTTGCGCATGGCTTCCAGACGCTCGCCCCCGATACTGAAATCCTGTACATGATCTCGGCCTTCCATGCGCCCGAGGCCGCCGCCGGGCTGCGCTATGACGATCCGGCCTTCGCCATCCCCTGGCCGCTGCCGGTCGCCTCGATCTCGCCGCGCGATGCGGCCTGGCCGGCCTGGCGCGCCGATGCCGAGAGTCTCCCGGCCTGAGCCGCGGCATGTGGCTCGCGCGTTTGCCCGCGATTCCCGCCCTGGCTAGGCTGTGAGATACTGCGCGGCGAACGGCACGGAATTTTAGTCGGTAAGGAGAGCAGGAGATGGCGTCAGGCAACGAGCAGCCGGAGCGAATTCATCCGGTGATCTTGTCGGGCGGCTCGGGCACGCGGCTCTGGCCGCTGTCGCGCGCACTCTACCCCAAGCAGCTGCTGCCGCTCGTCTCCGAGCGCTCGCTGCTGCAGGAAGCCGCGCTGCGCGTCACCGACGGCGCCCACTTCGCCCCGCCTCTCGTCATCGCCAATGACGAGCACCGCTTCATCGTCGCCGAGCATCTGCGCCGCGCCGGCGTCCATCCCGAGGCGATCGTGCTCGAGCCCATGGGTCGCAACACCGCACCCGCGATTGCCGTCGCGGCGCTCCTCCTCTCCGCCGCGGCGAGCGATGCGCTGATGCTGGTGCTGCCCTCCGACCATGCCATCGCCGAAGTGCCGGCGTTCCGCACCGCGATCGATCGCGCCGCCGCCGCGGCGCGGCGCGGCCGGCTCGTCACCTTCGGCATCACCGCCGACCGCCCCGAGACCGGCTATGGCTATATCCGCAGCGGCGCGCCGATCGCCGGCTGCGACGGCGCCTTCGAGGTCGCCGCCTTCGTCGAAAAGCCGGATCAGGCGCGCGCCGAGGCCTATCTCGCCGCCGGCGACTATTTCTGGAACAGCGGCATTTTCCTGTTTCCCGCCGGGCTCTTCATCGCCGAGCTCGAGCGCCGGCATCCCGCGACGGTCGCGGCATGCCGGAAGGCGCTCGATCACGCGCGGCGCGATCTCGACTTCCTCCGCCTCGACGCCGCGAGCTTTGCCGCTGCCGAGAATACCTCGATCGATTACGGCGTCATGGAGCACACCGACAAGGCCGCGGTGATTCCGGTCGATATGGGGTGGAGCGATGTCGGCACCTGGGATGCGCTCTGGCAGGCCAGCGGCAAGGACGCGGCCGGCAATGTCTGCCATGGCGACGTGCTCGCCGAGGATGTGCGCAACTCCTATCTGCGCGCCGAGCACGGCCTTGTCACCGCGCTCGGCATCGAGGATCTCGTCGTCGTCGCCACCGCCGATGCGGTCATGGTGGCGCGGCGCGACCGCACGCAGGATGTAAAGCAGATCGTGGCGCGGCTCGAGCGCGAGGGCCGCAGCGAATCCAAGTCGCATCCCCTGGTCCACCGGCCCTGGGGCAGCTTCCGCTCGATTCACAGCGGCGACCGCGTCCAGGTGAAGCACATCATGGTGAAGCCCGGCGCCAAACTGTCGCTGCAGATGCACCATCATCGCGCCGAGCATTGGGTCGTCGTGCACGGTACCGCCAAGGTCGTCCGCGGCAATGAAGAGATCGTCCTGTACGAGGATCAGTCCACCTACATCCCGCTCGGCACGCCGCATCGCCTGGAGAATCCCGGCAAGATCCCGCTGCACGTCATCGAAGTGCAGTCCGGCAGCTATCTCGGCGAAGACGACATCGTCCGCTTCGAGGACACCTACGGCCGCGCGACGCCCTAAAGGCGTCATCGCGAGCGGGCGTCAGCCCCGCGCGATGCAACGCATCGTCGCGGGCGGGCGTCAGCGGTTGCGCCGGCAACCGCGAGAGCCCGCACCGTCCGGACTAGAGCGTGGCCCGTCCAGGTCGAATCGCTTGCTTCCTTTATCCGTCATTCCCGCGAAAGCGGGAATCCATACGGTCTCAACGCGCCACCTTCGTCCACTTCGATTTCTTCACACACTCGAAAGCGGGAATCCACGACCATGGACCCCCGCTTCCGCGACGCTTCCGCGGGGGTGACGCATGAGGGCGGTTCCATTTGACCGGATTCGGCTCTAGCCGCGGTGCCCATCAGCAACCGCGAGAGCCCGCACCGTGCCGACTAGCTTCTATCGAACAGCTTCTATCGAATTACAGCTGCGTGCTGATCCGCAGCAAGAAGATGTTGCGATCGTAGGGAACCGCTTCCGCTTGGCCGTTCGACCGCAGACGCTGCCAGGTGTAGCTCCCGCCGAGATAGAGGTTGCGAATCAGCAGGTACTTCACGCCCGCGCCGGCGCTGTAGTAGTTGTCCGTGCGGGTGATGTTCTGATAATCGTCGTTGACGTAGCCGATATTGCCGTTGAGCAGCAGGTTGCGCAGCAACTCGTGGTCGACGTTGATCGCGGCCGAGGTTTCGAGATAGCCGGGCGAATTGGTGACCTCGGTGCCGGTGAACAAGGCGGTGTTGACGTCCTCGACGCTGCGGGCGGTCTTGAAGCTGACCGAGGTGAGCTGCGTTGCGTTCCACACGACGTTGGCGCCGAAATCGAACCCGCCGACCGAGCCGAAGCTGCTCGCATCATAGTTTTGGTTGATGTAGCCGATATAGGCGTCGATATAGGTGATGCCGGTGAGATCGATCCGGCTGCCGACATCGACGCGGTAGCCGCTGGAGCTCAGCGACGGTATCCCGTTCCCTTCGGCGTGGTCGTAATCGCGCCGGTTGAACGCGCCGCGGAAGTAGGCCTGATACCCCGGCTGGAACTCGTAATAAGGCCGCACCGCGCCTTCATAGCTCCAGTTGTTGAGTTGGCTCTCCCCCAGGAAGCCGCCCCCCACCGTCGGGACCGCCTCATAGTCTTCGCGGCGCGCCGTTGCGGTGAGATCATAGCCGATGCGCAGGCGGTACTGGGAGAAGCCGGCGGTCGCGGTTTCGGCATTGTAGAAGAGCGGTGTCGCCGCGTTGCCCGGCACCTGGGGCGCACCGATGTCGATATGCGAGCGCTCGGCCCGGACATCGCCGCTGAAATAGTGGGTGTTGTCGACATCGAGCCGGCCGTTGAGGTCGCCATAGCCGTTGTCGCTGTTCAGACTGGTGTCGCGGCTGTAACGGAAGAACGAGCCGCCGGCGCTCAGATTGATGGCGTTCTGCGGCAGGTTCGACTTCAGGTCGAAGCTCGGCGCCAGCACCGTGATGAAGGCGCCCTTCGTATTCGTGTTGGTCGCGAAGATGTTGTCGTTATAGGCTTCATCCAGCTCGCCGCGCGGAAAGAAGAAGAAATCGCCGAAGCGCACCCCCTCCGGGTCGACCTCGGGTCTCGTCCGCTGGGTCACCGACATGGTTTGCGCCAGGAAGCCGCCTTGTGGCGCAGCCGGCACCGATGGCCCCTGCGGCAAAGGCGGCACCGGCACGATCGGCTCGCTGAAGACGTCAAGCTGGGCCTCCGCCGAACCTGACGCCAGCGCCAACCCCAGCGCCGTCGCGCCCGCCACTACAAATAGATGCATCCCCCTATGCATGACACCACTCACATTTTAAGGGCCCTATCGGCTTTGCTACCCGCAGCCGAGCAAAGCGGCAAGTGTTTACAACAACTTCGCGGTCGATCCTCGGCCGATGTTACCCAATTACCACAACGGCCGTCTCGGAACCCCCGTCAGCGCGCCAGCCAATAGAGGAGAAGCCCCGGCACCGCCCAGCACATCGTCGCGGCACCCAGGATAACGAAGAGCCGCAGGCGGCGCGACCATGCCCGCTCGCTGGTCCCGCCTTCGACCTCGAGGACTGGTGTTTCCCCGTGCGGTGCTCTCTCGAGCCTGCGTGCGTTCTGCACGACCGCCTCCCGCTCCCGTCGTCACGACCGCGGCTCCGACCGCGCCTTCCCCAACCCCGCCATTTTCGGCCACTGCATAGACCTTACGCAACCTCGGACCTTGGCGGTATCACCCTTTATGGCGATAGGGCTCAGCCCGCCAGGCGCTTTCGCAACAGCTCGTTGAGCAGCGCCGGGTTCGCCTTGCCCTGGGTCGCCTTCATCACCTGGCCCACGAAGAAGCCGAAAAGCTTCTCTTTTCCAGCGCGGTATTCAGCCACCTTTTCGCCCTGCGCCGCAAGCACGGCATCGATGGCGCTCTCGATCGCACCGCTATCGGTGACCTGCTTCAGCCCGCGCTCCTCGACCAGGACAGCGGCGCCTTTCCCGGTCTCGATCATCGCCGCGAACACCTCTTTGGCGAGGCGCCCGGACAGCGTGCCGTCGATGACGAGGTCGACCAGCTCGCCCAGCCCCGCCGCCGACACCGGCGAGCGCTCGATACCGAGGCCGAGCCGGTTCAAAGCGCCGTAGAGCTCGACCATGACCCAGTTGGCGGCAAGCTTCGCATCGCGCCCGCGCGCGACCGCCTCGAAGTAATCGGCGCTCGCCTGCTCGGCGACGAGCACGCCGGCATCGTCCGGCGAGAGCCTGTAGTGCTCGATGAAGCGCGCCTTCTTGGCGTCGGGCAGCTCCGGCAGCGACCGCCTCAGCGCTTCGACCCAGTTCGCGTCGAGCCGCAACGGCAAGAGATCGGGATCGGGGAAATAGCGGTAGTCATGGGCATGCTCCTTGGAGCGCATCGCCCGCGTGACCCCCTTGCCGGCATCGAACAGCCGCGTCTCCTGCTCGACGACGCCGCCCTCTTCGAGGAGCTCGACCTGGCGCCGCGCCTCGTGTTCGATCGCCTGCATGACGTAGCGGATCGAATTGACGTTCTTGATCTCGCAGCGCGTGCCCAGCGGCGCGCCCGGCCGGCGGACCGAGACATTGCAGTCGCAGCGCAAGCTGCCCTCTTCCATGTTGCCATCGCAGGTGCCGAGATAGCGCAGGATCGAGCGCAGCTTGCGCAGATAGGCACCCGCCTCCTCCGCGCTGCGCAGATCCGGTTCCGAGACGATCTCCATCAGCGCGACGCCGGCGCGATTGAGATCGACATAGGTCAAGGTCGGGTGCTGGTCATGCAGGCTCTTGCCGGCATCCTGCTCGAGATGGAGGCGGGTGATGCCGACCTCGCGCGTCGAGCCGTCGGCGAGGTCGAGCGTGATCTTGCCTTTGCCGACGATGGGCCGCGTGTATTGCGAGATCTGGTAGCCCGCCGGCAAATCCGCATAGAAATAATTTTTGCGGTCGAAGACGGAGACGAGGTTGATCTCGGCATTGATGCCGAGACCGGTCTTTACCGCCTGCTCGACGCAATGACGGTTGATCACCGGCAGCATGCCGGGAAAGGCCGCATCGATCGGCGATACCTGCGTGTTCGGTTCGGCGCCGAAATCGGTCGCCGCGCCGGAAAAGAGTTTCGCTTGCGAAACCACCTGGGCGTGGACCTCGAGGCCGATCACCATTTCCCAGTCGCCGCTGCTGCCGCGGATGGGCTGCGCCATCATCCGCCTCCGGCGAGAAAGGCGGGTTTCGCCGTGAAGCCGGCCGCCGTCTCGATGATCTCGGCGACGCGCAGCACCGTTGCTTCGTCGAAGGCGCGGCCGATCACCTGCAGCCCGAGCGGCAGCCCGTCCGCCGAAAGGCCCGCCGGCACCGAGATGCCGGGAAGCCCCGCCAGGTTCACCGGCACGGTGAAGACGTCGTTCAAATACATGGCGATCGGATCGTCCTGCTTCTCGCCGATGGCGAAAGCCGCCGATGGCGCGGTCGGCGTCAGCAGCGCGTCGCAGCGCTGAAACGCCGCCTCGAAATCGCGCGCGATCAATGTCCGCACTTGCTGCGCCTTCAAGTAATAGGCGTCGTAGTAGCCGGCCGACAGCACATAGGTCCCGATGAGGACGCGCCGGCGCACCTCGGGGCCGAAGCCGGCGGCGCGGGTGTTCTCGTACATCTCGTCGAGCGAGCCGCCGGGAACGCGCAGGCCAAAGCGCACGCCGTCATAGCGCGCGAGGTTCGACGAGGCTTCCGCCGGCGCGATGATGTAATAGGCGGGCAGCGCATATTTCGTCATCGGCAGGCTGATCTCGACCGGCTCGGCGCCGGCCGCCTTGACCCAGTCGATCCCGCGCTGCCACAGCGCCTCGATCTCCGCCGGCATGCCATCGAGCCGGTACTCGCGCGGTATGCCGATCTTGAGGCCGCGAATATCGCCGCTGAGCGCCGCTTCGAAATCGGGCACCGCCACCGGCGCCGAGGTCGAATCCTTGGGATCGTGCCCCGCCATCGCCCCCAGCATGATCGCGGCATCGCGCACGCTCCGCGTCATCGGCCCCGCCTGATCGAGCGAGGAGGCGAAGGCGACGATGCCCCAGCGCGAGCAGCGCCCATAGGTCGGCTTCATGCCGACGATCCCGCAGAAGCTCGCCGGCTGACGGATCGAGCCGCCCGTGTCGGTGCCGGTGGCGGCCAGCGCGGCACGCGCCGCGACCGCCGCGGCCGAGCCGCCCGAGGAGCCGCCGGGCACCAGCGGCCGGTTGTCGCCGCGCCGCCGCCACGGGTTTTCGACCGCGCCATGCGCGCAGGTGACGTTGGACGAGCCCATGGCGAACTCGTCCATGTTGGCCTTGCCCAGCATCACCGCGCCGGCCGCCCAGAGCTTGGCGGTAACCGTCGCTTCATAGGGCGGCTTGAAGCCGTCGAGGATACGCGAGCCCGCCGTGGTGAGCACGCCCTCGGTGCAGAAGAGATCCTTGATCGCGAGCGGCATGCCTTCCAGCGCCCGCGCCGCGCCGCGCTGCAGCCTCTGGTCCGCGGCGTCGGCCATGGCGAGCGCGCGCTCCGGCGTCTCGGCGAGAAACGCGTTGAGCGGGCGCGCCGCCGCCACGGCCGCGATATGCTCCGCCGCCAGCTCCCGCGCCGAGAACTGGCGGGCGCGCAACCCGGCACGCGCCTCGGCGATGGTGAGCCCCGTCAGCGCGCTCATCTATTCCACCACCTTGGGCACGGTGAAGAAGCCGCCGGCGGAATCGGGGGCGTTGGCGAGTATCTTCTCGCGGCAGCCGCCATCGGTGACGTCGTCCGCGCGCGTCGGCAGCTCCATCGCCACCACGCTCGACATCGGCTCGACGCCGGCGGTATCGACCTCGCCCAGCTGCTCGATCCAGGTGAGGATCGCCGACAGCTCGCCCGCGAGATGCTCCTGCTCGGATGGGGGCAGTTTGATGCGCGCCAGGGTGGCGATCCGCGCCACGGTGGCTTTGTCCAATGCCATGCTGTAGATGTCTCCTGGAGCGGTATTCGCTCAAGTGGAACCGCTCTCATTCGTCACCCCCGCGAAAGCGGGGGTCCATGGTCGTGGATTCCCGCTTTCGCGGGAATGACGGATAAAGCAAGCGAGCGATTCGACCTGATCGTACTGCGCTCTGGCCTCACATAACATCGCCCATGCCGATCTGCAACCCCAGCGACCTGAAGCGCTTGATCCGGCGGGGCGAGCGGCTTCTCGGGCTCGATGTCGGGACGAAAACCATCGGCATGGCGCTCAGCGACACGACCTTGCTGGTGGCGACGCCCTTCGACACGATCCGGCGGACACGTTTTCGCGACGACGCGGCGCGGCTCAAGGCAGAGATCGAGCGCCACCGCGTCGGCGGCATCGTCGTCGGCCTGCCGGTGAGCCTCGACGGCAGCGAGGGCCCCCGCGCCCAGAGCGTGCGCCAGTTCGCCCGCAACCTGCTCGCCGAAATCGATCTGCCGCTCGCCTTCTGGGACGAGCGGCTCTCGACCGCCGCCGTCGAGCGCGAGATGATCGCCGCCGACCTCTCGAGGAAGCGCCGCGCCGAGATCATCGACAAGGTCGCCGCCGCCTATATCCTGCAAGGTCTGCTCGACCGCATCGGCCGCGACGAGCCCCCATCGGCTCCGTGACTCTCCACCTCACCCATCCGCTGCTCGGATCCCCCTCTCCGCCCCACTGGGGCGAAGAGGGTTGGGGTGAGGCGGGGGAGTCACGGCATCGCGCTAGTCTGCGTTACCCGCGCCGCGCCACATACCCATAAGCCGCATTGCTGCGCCGCGGCTGATCGAACTCGGCATAGCGGATCGCCGCGAAGCGGTCATTCTCGATGCCCGGCAGCTCCGCGTGCAGATCGAGCTTGTAGAGCTGCGCCGCGTTGTAGCCGAAGATCGCGCTCTTCACCACGCCGTCGGTGGGGCCGAGGGCGGCAAAGCCGTGCTTCTGCTGCAGGTCCTCGGGGATCTCGATCCGCCGGAACGCCTCGATCTGCCATTGCGGCGAGCCGTACCAGACGGAATCGGTGCCCCACAGGACGTGGTTGAAGCCCAGCCCTTTCACCAGCGTCCCCATCATCGCCGCGGCGAAGCGCGGATTGGTCACGCAGGCCGTAGCGAACGAAGTGCCGATATCCGCATAGACGTTGCCCACGCCATGCTTCTGCGGGATCTCGGCGAGGTCGGTCACCCAGTTGATCCGGCCCGTGCTCTCGAAACGCGCGAGCGCCGCATCGGGCGACTCCTGGAAGGGCTGCAGCGCCGAGTGATAGATCACGAAGGTGATCTGCGGCCAATCCTTCGCCGCCTTGGGCAGATCGTCGACGGTGGCGTATTGCCAGGCGCCGGCGACCGACTTCTCGTAATCCGCCGGCAGCAGCCCCTTGTGGATGCAGAAGATCGGGCTGCCGGCCTTCACGATCTTTTCGTAGAAGGGATACATCACCTTCTCGTCGTCGAGCCGCCACGGGAATTTGGTCGTGGCGGGCTTCAACGGATCGCCAATGGTGTAGCCCTTCCAGCTGTTCGGCTTCACCACGTCGATGCAGCGATCGACCTCCTCCTCCCAACCCTCCTGCTTCGGCGTGACCACGGCATGGGACATCAGCCGCGTGGTGCCGGCGATGCCGTTCACCATCTTGCGCGCATTATTGATCTGGTCGTTGCTGAGGAACCACCATGCCTTGTCGTCGAACGGCGCACCGCTGAGGAGGCCGATCTTGGTGTCGCTGTCGAGATAGACCTCCTTGACGAAATTATTGAACTTGTAGCGCGCCAAGGTCATCGGCGCGTCCTTGGCGATATCGGGATTCCAGTGCTCGGCCGCGTATTGGGCGAGGCTCAGGAGCCCGTCCTCCTTGTAGTCGTCGCGGACGAAGTGGAGCTGATCGTCGAGGATGAACTGCTTTGCGAGCTGCCGCGCCCGCTCGGTCGCCGCCTCGGGCTCGGCCGCTTCGGCGCGCGACACCTGGAACAGCGGTCCGAAGACTTCGTTCATCGCCACGAACGCCGTCGCCATGCCGGCGGCGGTGCGCAGAAAGTGCCGACGGTGCATGCCGAGCCGCCGCGCCTGCGCGCCAGCGAGCTCTTTGATCCGCGCTTCGACCCGCCGCTGATCTGCCGTCTGGGGCAGCGGATTGTACTCGCCATTCGATACGACTTGCGTCGGCACCGGCGAGCGGAACGCCGCGCGCTCGGCCGGCTCGGTCTGAGACAACTCGACATCGCTGAGCAGGATACCCATGGACTTCCTCCCTGGCGCTGCCCGGCATCGGCCGCTCGCTTCGAGGGACGAGCGGGGCCCGCGCACTTCTAGAGTCAGGTCGCTGCGCCGCCCGTCAGGGCGGAAAGCGATCTGCAACGGAAATGTGCCTTAGGCGAAGCCAAGTCTGCACCGAATCGGCGAGACCGTAAACTACCCCGCGCGAGCGACCGGGGCCGCGGCCAAACCAGCCGATTCTTCCTGCTTTCTTATATGATGTCGTCTTGCCGGGGTCCGGCCTACCACTTATAGTGCCGGCTTTAATGAGTGCCGGTACGTCCTCCCTCGCCTTCCCCCATCGCCACCTCTTGGGGATAGAGGGGCTTTCGCCGGACGAGATCACCCTCCTGCTCGACCGGTCGGAAAGCTATGTCGAGCAGAGTCGCCAGATCGACAAGAAGCAGTCGCTGCTGCGCGGCCGCACGGTAATCAATCTCTTCTTCGAGAATTCGACGCGGACGCGCACCTCTTTCGAGCTCGCCGGCAAGCGCCTCGGCGGCGACGTCATCAACATGTCGGTCCAGGCGAGCTCGATCAAGAAAGGCGAGACGCTGATCGACACGGCGATGACGCTCACCGCCATGCACCCCGACGTCCTGGTGGTGCGCCACCCCGAATCGGGCGCGGTGCAGCTTCTCGCCGAGAAGGTCGACTGCGCCGTCATCAATGCCGGCGATGGCAGCCATGAGCATCCGACCCAGGCGCTGCTCGACGCCCTCACCATCCGCCGCCGCAAGGGACGGCTCCAGGGCCTCAGCGTCGCCATCTGCGGCGACATCCTGCACAGCCGCGTCGCCCGCTCGAACATCGCGCTGCTCAACATCATGGGCGCGCGCGTGCGCGTGGTGGCGCCGCGCACCTTGCTGCCCGCCGAGATCGAGCGGCTCGGCGTCGAGGTCTTCCACGACATGGCAGCGGGTTTGGCGGGCGTCGACATCGTCATGATGCTGCGCCTCCAGACCGAGCGCTTTCATGGCAGCTTCGTGCCGTCGATCCGCGAGTATTTCCACTTCTTCGGCCTCGACTACGCCAAGCTTGCGGCGGCGAAGCCGGACGCGCTCATCATGCATCCCGGGCCGATGAACCGCGGGGTCGAGATCGACACCGCGGTCGCCGACGACATCGACCGCTCCGCCATACGCCAACAGGTCGAGATGGGCGTCGCGGTGCGCATGGCCTGCCTCGAGGTGCTGAGCCGCGAGCTCTCCAACCGCGCGCCGGCGAAATGACGGCACGCAGCCTCTTTCGCAACGCGCGGCTCCTCGACCCCGCGACCGGGCTCGATCGGCCGGGCGACCTCGTCGTCGAGGATGGCCGCATCGCCGCGCTGGGCGGCAGGCTGACGCTCGCCGGCGAGGGCGAGACGATCGATTGCACCGGCGCTTGTCTGGCGCCCGGCCTCATCGATATGCGCGTCGAGCTGCGCGAGCCCGGCTTCGAGCATCAGGAATCGATGCAGTCGGGCGCGCTCGCCGCGGTCGCGGGCGGCGTCACCACGATGGTGGCGCTGCCCAACACCGAGCCGGTGATCGACGACATGGCGCTGGTCGAGTTCGTGGCGCGGCGCTCGCGCGATGTCTCGCTGGCGCGCATCCGCACCTATGCCGCCGCCACCAAGGGATTGAAAGGTCGCGAGCTCACCGAGTTCGGCCTCCTCGCCGGCGCCGGCGCGCTCGCCTTCACCGATGGTGGACAGGCGATCGCCGATGCCGTGGTCATGCGCCGCGCGCTCGCTTACGCCCGCACCTTCGATCTTCTGGTGATGCAGCATCCCGAGGAGCCGAACCTCGCCGCGGTCGGCGCGATGAACGAGGGCGAAGTGGCGACGCGTCTCGGCCTCGGCGGGATCACGCCCGCGGCCGAAGTCATCATGGTGGAGCGCGATCTGCGCCTCTGCGAGATCACGGGCGGCCGGCTGCACATCGCCCATGTCTCGACCGCCGCCGCCATCGAAGCGATCCGCCAGGCGAAGCGGCGCGGGCTTCCCGTCACCACCGATACGGCGCCGCACTACTTCGCGCTCAACGAGACCGCGGTCGGCGATTATCGCACCTTCGCCAAGGTATCGCCGCCGCTGCGCGGTGAGAGCGACCGCCGCGCCGTCGTCGCCGGCCTCAAGGACGGCACCATCGATGCCATCGCCAGCGACCACTCGCCGCATGACCAGGATTCGAAGCGCCTGCCCTTCGCGTCGGCGGCGAGCGGCATCGTCGGGCTCGAAACCTTGCTGCCGCTGGCGCTGGAACTCTATCACAACGGCCATCTCTCGCTGCTCGAGGCGCTGCGCCCCCTGACCGAGCGCCCGGCGGCGATTCTGCGGCTGCCGGCGGGACGTCTGGAAATCGGCGCCGCGGCCGATCTGGTCATCTTCGATCTCGAGCGGCCGCGGCGCATTGACGTCGACGCGTTCCGTTCTAAATCCAGGAACTCGCCGTTCGACGGCCGCCCCGTGCAAGGCCAGGTGCTGCGCACCGTCATCGCCGGGCGCAGCGTCTTCATGCACCGGGATTGAGCGAGATGGCAGAGATCGCCTTGATCGGCGCCGCATCGGGTTGGGGCGCCGGGTTCCGCCACACCGAGGAAGGTCCGCTCGCGCTGAAGCAGCTCGGCCTCGCCGAGTGGCTGGCCGCGGGCGGACTCGAAGCCGGCTGGCGCGCCATGGTCCGCACCGAGAAGAGCTGGCGCGAGCATCCGCGCGTGCGCCGGCCCGAGACCTTCGGCCTCGTCGCCCGCCACGCGGCGGCGCTCGCCGACGAAGTATCGCGGGCGATCGCCGCCCGGCATTTCCCCGTGGTGATCGGCGGCGACCACGCCATCGCCATGGGCAGCTGGGCGGGCGTGGCGCGCGGCCATGGCTATGCGCCGCTCGGCCTCATCTGGGTCGATGCCCATCTCGACGGCCACACGCTCGCGACGACGCCGTCGATGAACGCGCACGGCATGAGCGCGGCGGCGCTGCTCGGCCATGGCTACCAGCCTTTTCTCGATCTCTGCGGCGGATTGCTGCGGCCGGAGCACCTCTGCTATGTCGGCGTCCGCTCCTACGAAGCGGGCGAGATGGCGCTGCTGCAGCGGCTCGGCGTGCGCATCATCCTGATGGAAGAGGTGAAGCGGCGCGGCATCGATGACGCGCTCGCCGAAGCGCTCGCCATTGCGACGCGCGGCACGGCCGGCTTCGGCGTCACCATCGACCTCGACGGCTTCGACCCGGCCGACGCCCCGGCCATCGGCCTCAAAGAGCCGGACGGGCTGCGCGCGGCACCGACGGCGGCGGCGCTGGCCCGCCTCGCCGGCCACAAGGCGCTGCGCGCGCTCGAGATCGTCGAATACATCCCGGAATTCGACGACCGGCTGCGCACCGCCTATCTGCTGCGCGATCTCGTTCTCGCCCTGCTGGCGCCGCAGCCGGCGCTGGCGCCGGCGGCGCGCTGAGCGGGCGCGAAGCCTCGGCGGTCAAGGTGCGCAGTGCTATCATCCGCGTGCCGCGTCCCGGCTGCGCAGATGCCGGGGTGCCGGCGAAAATTTTGTGTCGGGGGTGTACACCGGGGGCGTAGGTTGCTCCCGGTCCGCCCTGCAAGAAACCGCGGGGAAACGCTCGATGCCGGAACCGATGGGCGGCTGGAGCTATCAGTGGCCGTTCGTCCTCGGCGCGGCGCTTGCCTATCTGCTGGGTTCGATCCCGTTCGGCCTGGTGCTGACCAAGCTCGCCGGCTATGGCGACATCCGCACGATCGGCTCCGGCAATATCGGCGCCACCAACGTGCTGCGCACCGGCAACAAGGGGCTGGCGCTGCTGACCGTACTGCTCGATGCCGGCAAGGGCGCCGTCGCGGTGCTGATCGCCGAGCAATTCGGCCCGGACATGACCGCCTATGCCGCGGCTTTCGCCTTCCTCGGCCATCTCTTTCCGGTCTGGCTCGGCTTCAAGGGCGGCAAGGGCGTCGCCACCGCGGGCGGCATTCTGCTGGCCTATGCCTGGCCGGTGGGCGTCGCCGCCGCCGCCACCTGGCTCGTCGTCGCCGTGCTGACGCGCTATTCCTCGCTCGCGGCGCTGATCGCCGCGCTGCTCGCGCCGCTCTATGCTTGGCTGTTTACGCGCGAGTTCCAGCCGACCGAGGTGGTGGCGTTCCTCGCCGTGCTCATCATCCTGCGCCACCACGCCAATATCCGCCGGCTGCTGCGCGGCGAGGAGAGCAAGATCCGCCTCGGCAAATAGCGCGTCAGCCCCGCCATTTGATCGAGCAGCCCATCGCCGGGAACTGCTCGGCGGGCGCCTTGCCGCTGCGCGCGATCTCCGCCATCGCCTCGAACAGATCGCGCTTGGCGCCGGCAACCCGCTCGAGGTTGCGGACGGCATAGATCCGGCCGCGATATTTGAGCGCGAGCGCGGCATCGAAGCCGAAGAACTCGGGCGTGCAGACGGCGCCATAGGCGCGCGCGACCTCTTGCGTCCGATCGATCAGATAGGGAAACGGAAACGCCTTCGCTTGCGCGAGGCGCCGCATGTTGTCGAAGGAATCCGCGGGATAAGCGTCGGTGTCGTTCGGCATGATGGCGACGGCGCCGACGCCGAGCGGCTGCAGCTCTTTGACATCGGCGATGATGTCGTCGAGCACCGCCTTCACATAGGGGCAGTGATTGCAGATGACCATGACGAGCGTCGCTTTGGCGCCGCGGATATCGGCCAGCCGATAGCGCCGCCCATCGGTGCCTTCGAGGTCGAAATCGATCGCCTGTGCCGGCGTCAGCGTTGTCGTGCTGGCCATGATGATCCTCCTCGCATGCCTTTGTCCCGAGCTTACCCCGGCGGTCTCGGCAGCGACAGTGACGGCCTTCTTCACCCCACGCGAAGGCTGTATGCTGGCGTGATCCGCCGGCCGCACGGGCGCCAGGCGTTCAGAAAGCACCTTCCATGTCGAGCGCGCCGCGCCCGCTCAACCCCGCCGAGAAGCTCGACTGGCTGCGCCTCATCCGCAGCGA